>NZ_JBDPMF010000001.1:0-1003523 GCF_039871645.1 Mycobacterium sp. B14F4
GCTGAGCGGCGAGCCGCGCCGCAACGGTCGGTGTATAGCTGAACGTCCCATCGGAATTGACCGTCACCGAACCACTCGCCGGCTGGGTGACGAGGGTGTAAGTCAATGTGTCGCCGTCGGCATCGGTTGCCGTCACCGCACCAGTCACGACGCCTGTGGACTGATCCGCCGCGCCCACAGTCGTGCCTTGAATCACGGGTTCGCTCAGTACAGCGGTGGCCAGCGCGGTCGCTGCAAACTGGTCGTCCAGACTCTCGCTGGTCAAGCGCTCGGCGACCAACGACGTGAGCTGCTCACCTTCTGCATTGGTCTGTTGACTCTGGCGACGCGCCCAACCCAACAATGCCAGCAACAGTGGCGACTCACCGGGCACGCTTGGACCAGGTACCGCGGTGCCCACCCACCCCATCATCGTCAGCACATTCGAAATGACCTGCGTCGCGACGCTCAGCGGCGCGAGCGGGCCGGTGAACGCGGGTCGGACAGCGGTCAGCTCAGAAGCGGGCGGCGCAAGCGATACCGAATCGAAATCGAGTCCACGGGCGTTGGACGACAACGTGCGATCGTCGGCCTCCGTGGTTGTGCCGACGACTGTCTGTGCATTGACACGGGTCGCGGTTGTCGGAGTATCGGGCCTGTTGTGAGTCGAGTTCGACGACTCCGTGCCGCTGCGCGTCGACCGCACTTTCGGTTCGGTTGACGGCTGATCCGTCGAGTCACTCGCCGGCTGCTCGATGGCCGGTGGCGTCGCTTCTTTTGTGTCGGAGTCGGGAATGGAGGTCGGCTGCGGTTGGTTCGTTACTGATTCAGTCGTCGGCGAAGGCAACGGCATGTTCGGTGTCGCCTCATGGCCGTCACTTAGTAGAGCGCCTCCAGAACTGCTGACGACAACCGGTGGCGAGTCCTGTTCGCCGACCGTCCGTGTCTGGGTCGTCGACCCTGCGCCGTATCCCGTCGTCACAGAAGTGTCGGAACTTGTTGACGGCGTGGCAGCAGGCCCACTTCCTGCCGCCGTCTCCTCCGCGACATCGGTGCCCTCGTCGTCGGCACCGTCGGCTGCGGTCGAGTCTGTGGTGGACGACGTCTCTGTTTGTGCGGGCGTGGCCAGCGCTACCCCTGGGACGGTCATCGCCGTGCCGATTCCGAGTGCTACGGCCAAGGCGCCGGTGCGACCGATGTACTTCGCGTATCGCGGTCGGATGGCGGGCCTCGGTGCCGCGAAAAAGGCGGCGTGCCTTGGACCTTCTACATGGCCGGGTTGGGTGACTGCGCTCATTTCTTCTTTCATCGCTGGCCCTCTTACGCGAAACAACGGAAAGTAGGGCGGCCCGGGCAACACGTCACGAGTGATGCACAGAAATGCCGCTCCTGCGTTTGCTGTGCTGTCTCGATGATAACGGAAGTTACGGTCTTGAAATGTTGCTTTCCGCAGCTAAGGAAAACCCATCAGCGAATAGACGCGATGGCAGAAGCTGCCTGCGGTTTTCAAGGCTCTTGCAACCCGCTTAGCAAAACTAGCGAACCGGTCCACTCCCGTTGGCCCTGCGGTGTCGTTTTAGGCAGCTCAGAAGCACTGCGACGGTGGTCCCGGCGGCGCTCCTGCCGCTTTAAACGGTCCGTTTCGTCCAGGGTCACATCGGTTTCGGCCGAGTACGAAACTGTTCCGAGCGGAATATTCCCCATAGCAACCGGGTGGTAGGTATCAGCTTTAATTGCTGCGTCACGAATGTCTGTTGGTGTAGCGGCTGACGGACGATTGCTATCGCTCATTACGGCGCAATAAATTGCTAGTTCTGCAGCGAGTCGTCGCGCGGCTACGGGAACAAGCAGGCTGACTCGGTGTGTGTCGCTCCCCGTCGGAGTACCTTAATTTGCTACCATCGCCAGTTTCGGTCGCGCTCCAATACTTGCATCCGGCTGCCGCTCCTCCGGTGGGGCTGGGCGTCGTGAAGTGGAGGCACTCTCGTGCGTCCTGCTGCCGAGCCCGACATTGCTGACCGACACTGCGGTGCAGAAGCGACGGCCGAACAGCCAATGCAAGCTGCGGTGGCTGGCGTAGACCGTCGATCAGGCGCGCATCGCCCGGCGTCCCGCTCAGCAGAGGAAGTCGGTTCCCCTAGCTCTGGATTGGTGGCCGCAGAGGATTAGCGATTGATCTGTCATCGGTGTTGGCGCTGTAGCGCGCGGGTCAGGCCAGCGAGACCCGTCGCGAGTCAGCGGACGCCAATGGTCCTAATCAATAGGCTCGTTGCCCACGGCGATGACTTGTACGGAAGCGCCGTCAACCGGCACCACCGCCCCTTCCGGGCCGTAAATCCCACTTTCAGAACCTGTGAAGGCGTCGTTGATCCATGCCGCGGTAATAGTCTGCACGGCCGCCGCATTCTCCGCGCTCGGTGCCGGGGAGCAGAACTGGACACCAGTTGCATCGGTCGATGCACCCTCGGCATCGAGATGTGTTCCACCCTGGATCATTACTCCGATGAACTGATCGGGTGCACCATTGACCACAGTGGTCGTGTGACCGCCCCAATTGTTGCAGTTGCAGGGCGGAGCCGCGATAAGCATGACCGGAACGGTGAGCCCGTCCAGTTTCGCCATTCCCGCAACACCGTCGCCGTCGTCGACCGAGTCGAAAAGGATGACGGCCTTGAGGTTGCTCGTCGCGCCGTCGTCGGCGAGGTACCCGGCGGCCGCGGCGACGAGGTTGCCGCCCGCCGAGTGGCCGGCCAGCACGAACTGTTGAGGCAGCGTTATCTGCTGTCCCGCGGCCGCACTTGCGCTGGCCGTCAGTTCGGCTCGTTCGCCCTGGAACATATCTGCAACGGCCTGTTCGATGGGCGCGTTGTAGATGTAATAGGGGTCGTAGTAATTCGACGAAATGTTGGGGGTGACAACGATGCTGTTGGTTCGGTCGGCGAGTTCATAGGCCAGCGCGGACAGGTTGGAGTTGGTGCGCGTGGACCCATGCTGCAGGTAAATCACGCCGACGGGTGGCTCCGACTTGTTCGGGAAGTACCACTTCGCACTGACTGCGTATCCGTTTCCGCCGGGAATGACGAGGGTCGACGTGCCCACTGTCACACCGGCATCGGCTGTGAGCGAGAGTGATCGTAGGGTCTTGTCGGAGGCGTCGGTGACGAAGACTCGAGTGCCGTCGGGACTGAGCGCCAATGTGTGCGCGCCCGATTCAGGGGCCGAGTCCACCTGTACCGTGCGCACCACAGCAGGAGTGGCCGAAGTCATGTCGAGCACGGAGATGGTGTCGTTGCTGTTGGCAATGTAGGCGACCGTGCCGTCCTTGCTGAAAATCACCGACGTGGGGGCCGTGCCGTTACCCAGTTGAACGGTTGAGAGAACCTGTGAACTGGCCGTGTCGATCACCGACACCGAGTTGCTGCTCTGGTTGGTCACCAGGGCTCGAGTCCCGTTGACGGCCACGGATGACGGGTACCCACCGACCGGGATGGTGGAGATGACAGTCGACGTAGTCGTATCGATGACGGACACGGTGTTGGCATTCCTGTTGTTGACATAGAGTCGGGTGCCGTCCAAAGCCGCGCCGTAGGGGAACGCGCCCACCCCGATAGTGGTGATCACCTTGCGGGTGGCCGTGTCGACCACCGAAACATTGTTGCCGCTGGCGTTGACGACATACAGTCTGGACCCGTCCGCACTGATCGCCGCGGCGACCGGTCCGGAACCCACTGAGATTGTCGCCGTCACCGTATTGGTGGACGTGTCGATGACCGACACGGTGTTCGACCACCCATTGGTCACATAGACCTTGGTCGCGTCGGGACTGGCCACCACGCCGGTCGGGCGATTACCCACCGTGATCGTTTTGATCAGGGTGCCGGTGGTGGTGTCGATCACCGACACGGTGCCCGAACCCTGATTGGCCACGTAAGCCTTGTCGCCAACTACGACGAGTCCCATCGGGGTGGTACCCGTGGTGGCCGACGAACTCGACATCCCGATGTTCCCAGGCAGCACGGCTACTGTCACCGTCGTCGTGATCGTCTCCTCGCCGTCAGTGACTGCCACGGTGAACATGGCGTAGTCGGTGCCAGGACTCTGGGCAGCGGTCAAGCGCGCGGAAGTGGTGGGCGTGAACGTGAAGGTACCGTCGGGGCCTAGATAGACGCTCCCGCTTGCGGGCTGCGGCCCCACCAGTGAGTAGGTCAGCGAATCACCGTCGGGGTCAGTCGCGTTCACCACGCCTGTGATCGCACCAGTGTCGGGATCCGGAGCCACTGTCGACACGTCGCCGATGACTGGAGCCTCGTTGGCGCCGGGTGTGGGCAGGATCGGGACGTTGAACGTGACCGAGGTGGTGTACTCACCGTCGGTCGCTGTCAGAGTGATGCTGGTCGAGTCCGTCCCCGGCGATTGAGCCGCGGCATCACGGGCGGCCTGGGTCGGCGTGAACGTATAAACTCCGCTCGAGTCGACCGTCACGGTCCCCGTGGCTGGCTGGTCTGGAACGTCATAGGTCAATCCATCACCGTCCGGGTCGCTGAAGTTCAGCGATCCGCTCACCGTTCCTGTCGCGATATCCTGCGACGTGGTCGAGGGGGTTCCCGCGACCGGGGGTCGATTCGGCACGGGACCCGACGGAGTGATGGCCGCGGTCACCGGAACTCCGGCAGTTGCGGTGCCGTCGGTGGCGGTGACGGTGAACGTGACGCTGTCGGGACCGCCTTGGGCGGCCAGGTCACGCGCCGCCTGAGTCGGGACAAAAGTGTAGGTGCCGGCCTGCCCGTTGATGCTGACCGTGCCGGTGCCGGGACTTGGTTGGGTGACGGTGTAGGACAGAGCATCTCCATCCGGATCGGTGAAATTCAGCGCGCCTGTGACCGCGCCGGTGACAGGATTCACCTCGATCACCGACGGTATGCCCGCGACTGGAGCCGTGTTGCCGCGCACCAGCGATACCGACCGCAGCGCCCGATCCGTGGTGTCCGCAACGAGCAATCTGGATTGAGTGCTGTCGAACGCGAGATACTGTGCGCCGGCCTCCGCGGCCGGATCCACCTGGATGGTTCGGACGACGAGCGGGGTGGCCGCGGTCATGTCGATAACCGACACGGTGTCGTTGCTCTTGGCCACATATGCCAGCGTGCCGTCCTTGCTTAGAAGGACCGACGTCGGCGCCGAACCCGAACCCATCGCGATCGTCGTCACCGGCCGGTTGGCCTGAGTCATATTGATCACCGACACCGAGTTGCCGTACTGATTGCCGACCACTACGTGACTGTTACTCGCCGTCACCGAGGTGGGATACGAGCCGACGTTGATTGTTTCAACGACCGTCGGCGTTCCGCTGGTCGAGATGACCGACACCGAATTGGCGTTTCTGTTCGTGACGTAAACCCGCGTTCCGTCCGGGCTGATCGCGATGCCGTAGGGTTGCGAGCCCACCGTGACCCTCGTGACCACCGCGCGTGTCGCGGTATTGATCACCGAGACGGTGTTGCTGTTCGTATTCGCCACATACAGACGCGAGCCGTCCCCGCTGATCGCCATACCGGTCGGGGCTGACCCGCCCACCGAAATCGTGGCCGTCACCGTGTTGGTGGCGGTGCTGATCACCGACACCGTATTCGACCACGAATTGCTGACATACACCTTCGTGCCGTCTGGACTTGCGACGACCGCGATCGGACGCGAACCGACCGCAATGGTCTTGACGAGCGTCGGCGTCGAGGTGCTCATGTCTATCACCGACACGGAGGACCCGCTCGCGTTGGCCACATAAGCCCGATTGCCGACCATTACCACGCTGGTCGGGTAATTTCCGGTCGTTCCGGCGGTTGCCGATACCGCGTACGTCATCGGCAGGACAGCCGCCGAGACCGTCGTCGTGGTGGTCATCTCACCGTCGGTGACTGCGACAGTGAATTCGGCGTAGTCCGCGCCCGAAGTCTGAGCGGCGGCCAACCGGGCGGCCTGGTTAGGAGTGAAGGTGAAGGCGCCGTTGGAGTCGACATCGACGGTCCCACCGGCAGGCTGATTGCCGGCTAGCGCATACGTCAACCCGTCGCCCTCGCCGTCCGTTGCGATCACAGCGCCCGCGACCACACCGGACTGGGGATCGGGCGCGCCGACCGCTACCTCTTCGATCACCGGCGCGGTGTTCTCCACGGCCGAACTTGTCATGGCCAGTTGAGCGGCCATATCCTCGTCGACCGTCTGACCGGTCGTCGTCGCCAGTCTCAATGCCGTGGTCTGGTCTTCCTCGGTGAGCTTTTCGCTTTCCTTGCGCGCCCAACCCAACATGGCCAGCAACAACGGTGACTCCCCTGGCGCGCCGGGAAGGGTGCTGGCGAAATAGCCGAGGCCGAGCATTCCGAGCACCCTCGTCACCATTGTCGCGGCGATCACCTGGGGGCTGGCGGACCCGCTCCCTTCGGCGACCTTGACGCCGAATGTTTCTGGGGCGGTTGTCGTTTCGGCCGACAAAGTCGCCGCTCCCAGAGGCATCATCAGCGTCTCGGTGGTGAACCCAGGTTCTGAGGCAGTGGATGCGCTGTTCACAGTCTCCGCCGTGACGCGCATGCTCTCGGGCGCATTTGCAGTTACTGCGCCGGTGCTCTGCAAGGCGGCCTCGTAGCTGGAGCTTTGCGACGGCGGATAGGAGGTTACGTCATCCCAGGGCTCAGATTTCTGACCGCTGTCGTCATCACCCTCGCCCGTAGGCTCGTTCGCGGCCGTTTCGTCGGTGCCCGTGCCCGAAGTATTGGCTCCCGACGACGGACTCGGGGTGGTGATCGAGCCGCCCGTGACCGTTGACGGTATCGGGTCTTCAGTCGGCGTAGTGCCCGGCGCGGACGTCGGCTCGGTTGAACCTACGGACGTCGTTTCGGAGCCCGTGATGCTGGGGTCGCCGGTTGACGTCGGCCCAGTCGTTGCAGTCGTGCCGGTGGTGCCCGTGGAGTTGGACGATGAAGCAGATCCACCGTCAGTCGAGTTCGTATCGCCGGGTTCGGCGAGAGCGCCGGTAGGACCACTCGCGATAGCCACCCCGACTCCCAACGCGACCGCCAAGGCACCTACACGTCCGACATGCGTGGCGTACCCCATACCGCCGTCCCCTTCTGCAACGAGAACTCACTCCGGTCGAGGGGCCAGACCAAAGGGCCGCGCAGCAACGCCCGAAACCAAAAGGGAATTTCCATCCCTTCGGCCACTCACCAAGTGAAATGACAACCCTTCGGAATCATAAACCATGACTTGTGGCAAAAGGAGGCTACAGGCTGATTCATGTCGGCCCCCCGGTACGGGAGGGTGAATTCGACGGACCTCCCCGCCGAATTCGCCTTGGCGGCTCTCACGATCGTGGATCGACGGTCGGAGTCACGTGCTGGTCTGTGTCGTGGTTGAATCCGTGCCGACCCGACTGACGGTTAGGCTGGCGCCAGCAGTAGTCCACATCACAAGGAGGTCTATGTCTCGGCCCGCCGCGGCTGTCCAGCGCGTCATCAAGGCTTATGACGTTCGCGGCCTGGTCGGAACGGAAATCGACGAGCAGTTCGTCGCCGACGTGGGCGGCGCGTTCGCCCGTCTGATGCGCGACACCGCCTCCCAGGTCGTGATCGGCTACGACATGCGGGAGAGTTCCCCGACGCTGGCCGCCGCCTTCGCCGAAGGCGTGATGGCCCAGGGGCTCGACGTGGTCCGGATCGGCCTGGCGTCGACCGATCAGCTGTACTTCGCCTCCGGGTTGTTCGACTGCCCCGGCGCGATGTTCACCGCGAGCCACAACCCGGCCGCCTACAACGGGATCAAACTGTGCCGCGCGGGGGCCAAGCCCGTCGGCAAGGACACCGGGCTGTCCACCATCAGCGACGAGGTGATCGCGGGCGTGCCCGCCCACGACGGTGCGCGCGGGTCGATCAGCGATCGCGACGTGCTGGCCGACTACGGAGAGTTCCTGCGGTCGCTGGTCAGCCTCGCCGGGCTGCGGCCGCTGAAGGTCGCCGTCGACGCGGGCAACGGCATGGCCGGCCACACCACGCCCGCGGTGCTCGGGCCCGTGCCGTCGATCACGCTGGCACCGCTGTACTTCGAGCTCGACGGCTCCTTTCCCCACCACGAGGCCAACCCGCTGGACCCCGGCAACCTTGTCGACCTGCAGGCACACGTGACCCAAACCGGCGCTGATATCGGGCTGGCCTTCGACGGCGATGCCGACCGGTGTTTCGTCGTCGACGAGAAGGGGCATCCGGTTTCGCCTTCGGCGGTGACCGCGCTGGTCGCCGCGCGGGAACTGGGCAGGGAGATCGGCGCAACGGTGATTCACAACCTGATCACCTCGCGAGCGGTACCGGAACTGGTGACCGAGCGAGGTGGCACGCCCGTGCGCAGCCGCGTCGGACACTCCTACATCAAGACGCTGATGGCCGACACCGGGGCCATCTTCGGCGGCGAGCACTCGGCGCACTACTACTTCCGTGACTTCTGGGGCGCCGACTCCGGCATGCTCGCCGCCCTTCACGTGCTGGCCGCGCTCGGCGAACAGGACCGGCCCCTGTCGGAGTTGATGGCCGACTACCAGCGCTACGAAGCCTCCGGCGAGATCAACTTCACCGTCACTGACGCCGAGGCGTGCGTCGACGACGTGCTCAAGTGGTTCGGTACTCGGATCCACTCCATCGATCACCTCGACGGCGTGACGATCGACCTGGGTGACGGCGTCTGGTTCAACCTGCGCCTTTCGAACACCGAACCGTTGCTGCGGCTCAACGTCGAGGCCCGCACCGCCGAAGAGGTCGACGAGATCGTCGGCCAGGTTGCGGCTCAGATTGCCTCGGAATCACAGGCGTCCACGTGAATGCCACCCAACAGGTGATCGACCTCGACGACGTGGAGGGGCTGCTCGCCGCCGACCGCAGGGGTTTGCTGCGCGCGGCGTCGATGGCCGGTGCGCAGGTGCGGGCCACCGCCGCCGCGCTCGACGAGGGCGAACTGGACTCGCTGCGCGCCGACCAGCCGCCGCGCACGCTGATCTGGGTGGCCGGCCGCGGCAACGCCGAGACCGCAGGCGCGTTGTTGGCCGCGGCGCTGGGCGCCTCGGTGGCGGCGCCGATCGTCGTCGCAGCCGAGGCGCCGCCGTGGATCGGCGCGCTGGACGTCGTTGTCGTCGCCGGTGACGACCCCGGCGATCCGGCGCTGGTCAACGCCGCGGCCACCGGTGTGCGGCGCGGTGCGCGGGTGGTCGTGATCGCGCCGCACGAAGGACCGCTGCGCGACGTCGCCGCGGGCCGGGCCGTCACGCTGGGCCCGCGGATGTGGGTGCCCGACGACTTCGGTCTGGTGCGTTACCTCGCCGCCGGACTGGCGACGCTGAGCGCAGTCGACCCGGGCATGGACTTCGATCTTGCGACGCTGGCCGACGACCTCGACGCCGAGGCGCTGCGCAACAGCGCCGGTCGCGAGCTGTTCACCAACCCGGCCAAGGCGCTGGCCGACCGCATGGCAGGCCGCGACGTCGTACTGGCCGGTGACACCGGTGCGACGCTGGCCATCGCCCGCCACGGCGCGGCCATCCTGTTGCGCATCGCCCATCAGGCGGTCGCCGCGGCCGGGCTGGCGGACGCGTTGGTCGCGCTGCACACGGGGATGGGCGCTGCGTCGCCCGCCGACCGCGCGCAGTCGATCTTTCACGACGACGAGATCGACGGGCCCTTGCCGCGAGGGGTCCGGACATTCGTGCTGACCACCGACGTCGATCGGCCGGTCGTCGTCGCCCGGGTGGCCGGACTGGACGACGTCGACGTGATAGACGCCCACGACGTGCCCGAGATGCCCGACGCCGCAGCGCCATCCGTCCCGGCCACCGGGCGTCCCGAACAGGAGCTGGCGTTGCTGGCCGTTCGGTTGGAGATGACGGCAGTGTACCTGCGACTGGTCCGAGGTTAAGACACGTGTACCTGCTGAGGGGAGCAGTCCGGACCTACGCCTGGGGGTCGCGGACCGCCATTGCGGAGTTCACCGGAAGACCAAGCCCCACAACGCATCCCGAAGCCGAGCTATGGTTCGGTGCGCATCCCGGCGACCCCGCGATGTTGAATACCGATGATGGCGAGCGGTCACTGCTCGAGGCGTTGCGCGACGATCCCGAGGGGCAGTTGGGTGCAACGGTGTGCGCCCGCTTCGGGGAGACGTTGCCGTTTCTGGTCAAGGTGCTCGCCGCCGACGAACCGCTGTCCTTGCAGGCGCACCCGAGCGCGGACCAGGCGGTCGAGGGATTCGAGCGCGAGAACAAGCTCGGTATCCCGGTGTCGGCGCCGACGCGCAATTATCGCGACCGCAGCCACAAGCCCGAATTGATCGTCGCCCTAGGCCAGTTCGAGGCGCTGGCGGGATTCCGGCCGGCCGGTCGCACGGTCGAGTTGATGCGCGCGCTTGCGGTCACCGATCTCGACCCGTTCGTCAACCTGCTCTCCGGTCAGTCCGACGCCGACGGCCTGCGGGCGCTGTTCACCACCTGGATCACCGCACCGCAACCCGACCTGGACGTGTTGGTGCCTGCGGTGATCGAGGGCGCCATCCAGTATGTGTGTTCGGGCAGAAGCGAATTCGCCGCGGAGGCCAAGACGGTGCTGGAACTGGGCGAACGCTATCCCGGCGACGCGGGGGTGTTGGCCTCGCTGCTGCTGAACCGGATCACCTTGAGCCCCGGCGAGGGCATCTACCTGCCGGCAGGCAACCTGCACGCCTACCTCAACGGGGTGGGCGTCGAGGTGATGGCCAACTCCGACAACGTGTTACGCGGCGGGTTGACCCCCAAGCACGTCGACGTCCCAGAACTGCTGCGCGTTCTGGACTTCACGCCTGCGACCGATGCCGTGGTGCGTCCGAGGGTCGCCGAGGACGGCATCGAGTCGGTGTACGACACCCCGGCGCCGGAGTTCGCGGTGTCGGTGCTGCACATCGACGGCGACCGGATCGGCCACGAGATCGACGCGCCGAGCAGGCACGACGGCCCGCAAATCCTGCTGTGCACCGAGGGTTCGACCGTGGTGCACGCCAAGGGCGGCACGGTCACCCTCGAGCGTGGATCGGCGGCGTGGGTGGCGGCCGACGACGGCCCGATCCGGCTGGCCGCGTCGTGCCCGACGAACCTGTTCCGCGCGACCGTGGGAATCTGAGCCGGCGGCTCAGTGGTGCGCGTCGCGCTTGCGGCGGCCGAACGGCAGCAGGTGCACGATCGTGACGACGACGGCGCCGACGATCAGGCCGATCACGGCCGACGCGGCGGTGTTCACCAGCCACGCCAGCACGCCGCCCACTCCGGGGACCGCGTGGTGCACGGCTTCCTCGAGGTGGTGCACGACGCCGTAAGGCAGGTGCCAGCCCAGTTCGTCGGATCCGATCAGCAGGATGTGGCCGCCGACCCACAGCATCGCGACCGTGCCGATCAGCGACAGGGCGGCCAGCAGCTTGGGCATACCCCTGACCAGCCCGCGGCCGACCTTTTGGGCGAACGCCGAGGAGCGCTGCGTCAGGGTCAGGCCGATGTCGTCCATCTTCACGATGCCGGCGACGACGCCGTACACCGCGATCGTGATTACGACCGCGACGACGGCGAGGATGATCAGTCGCGGCCAGAACGATTCGTCGGCGACCTCGTTCAGTGCGATCACCATGATCTCGGCGGACAGGATGAAGTCGGTGCGGATCGCCCCCGTCACCATGAACTTCTCGGCGTCCGGGCCCTCGACGGCGGCCGGCGCGGCATGGTCGTCGTGGCCGCCGTGCTTGCTGATGCGGCTCCACACCTTCTCGGCGCCCTCGAAGCACAGGTACGTCGCGCCCAGCATCAGCAGCGGGGTCAGCGCTTGCGGCAGGAACTGGCTGAGCAGCAGTGCGGCGGGCAGGATAAACAGCAGCTTGTTGCGCAGTGAGCCGATCGCGATGCGCTTGATGATCGGCAGTTCGCGCTCGGCCGCGATGCCGTGCACGTACTGCGGAGTGACCGCGGTGTCGTCGACGACCACGCCTGCGGCCTTGGCCGTCGCGCGTCCGGCCGCCGCCCCGATGTCGTCGACCGACGCGGCCGCCATCCGGGCCAGCACGGCAACGTCGTCGAGAAGCCCGAACAGACCCGCGCTCATCGCGTCCTCGTCAAATTCGCTCCTCGCGTGCGCGTCAAATTCGCTCCTCGCGTGCGCGGCGTCATGGTGCCGAAATTACCCGCTAGCCGCTGTTTCACGCTGACTGAGGCACGGCGACCGGTTGCTTGGCGGCCCGCTTCTCGGCCAGCCACAACCGCATGTTGTGGCGGACGGTGCGGCCGACCAACCGCGGCGAGGGCACCATGTAGAGGCTGTCGAGCAGGCTGAACCGGCGCAGGAACCATTCGGCGAGAACGGGATCGGTTTCGGCGGCGCCGAGGAACTGGTCGAAGAGCCCGCCCACGGGCTTGTACCACCACGGCGTCGGGCCGGTGGCGCGGTGCAGCGTCAGGTCCCCGATCGCGTTCATCATCCACACCGGGAAGGTCGATTTGGCCGTCGCACGGATGGTCTCGCGGACCACGTCGGCGCCGGGCGTCGCCAGCGCCCGCCGGAGGTGACCGGCTTGCAGCGACGTCATTGTCATGCCCTGCCCGAAGGTGGGGTTGAAGCTCACCACGGCGTCGCCGAACGGAAGGATGCCCGCCGGGAAGCGGTCCATCTTGTCGAACCGCCGCCACCGGCTGGTCGGGTATTTGTGAAACGCGATCTCGCCGAGGGGCGTGCCCTGCCGCAGGGCCGACGACACATGGGCGGGCACGATCTCATCGGCAAGGTCGCACATCTGCGCGAAGGTCTGCGGCGGCTCGACCCTGCCGACGCCGAATGTCGTGACGTTCCAGATTCCGTCCTCGTACAACAGCATGCCGAGGCCGAGCGGCTGTGCGTCGGACGCGCCGGCCACCACGACCTTCTCGGCGAGCAGCCCGTCGGGGATCTGCACGCGCTGGCTCGAGTAGCCGATGCCGACGTTGACGCCGTCCTCGCGTGGCCGCCCGTAGCCCCATTTATCCAGCCACACCGGAAGTCGGGTGCCGCGGCCCGTCGCGTCCACGACCAGGTCGCCCGTGACCGTCTCGCCGGTGTCGAGCAGCACTCCGGTCACGCGCTGCCGCGCCGCGTCGTAGACGGGTTCGTCGACCCCGGCCTGCACCACGTCGACGTTGTCGATGGCCAGTACGCGGCGCCGGATCTGCCATTCCAGCTGGGGGCGGCTGGGCACGTAGGCGGTGAACTCGTCCTGCAGCCGGTGCGCGGTGCCCAGCACATGGCCGGCGGCGCCGAAGTGGATGCAGTCGGGCCGGTTTTCCAGGATCGGGACGCCGTCGGCGACCATGCCGTCGAGCAGGCCGGGGAAGTGGCTCTCGAACTCCTCGGCCCCGCGCGCCATCAGCAGGTGCACGTGACGTCCCTGCGGAACCGCGGCCCGGTTGGCCGGACCGTCGGGCAGCTCGTCGCGCTCGTAGACCGTCACGCGATCGGTGACGTCGGAAAGCACCCGGGCCGCGCACAAGCCCGCGAGGCTGCCGCCGATCACTACCGCGTGTTTATAAGTCCGCCCCATCGGGTGCACAGTACTAGCTACATTCTTGTCTCGGGCCCGCCACGGCCCCTACGGGAGGACGCGTCATGGCTCGGCGCACGAAGTCGGTGGAGCAGTCGATCGCGGACACCGACGAACCGGACACCCGGTTACGCAAGGACCTGACGTGGTGGGACCTCACCGTGTTCGGCGTCTCGGTCGTGATCGGCGCCGGTATCTTCACGATCACCGCGTCGACAGCGGGCAACCTGACCGGGCCGGCCATCTCGATCTCGTTCGTGCTCGCCGCGATCACGTGCGGGCTGGCGGCGCTGTGCTACGCCGAGTTCGCCTCGACGGTCCCGGTGGCCGGCAGCGCCTACACGTTCTCGTACGCGACGTTCGGCGAGTTCGTGGCCTGGATCATCGGCTGGGACCTGATCCTCGAGTTCGCCGTCGCCGCGGCCGTGGTGGCCAAGGGCTGGTCGAGCTATCTCGGTGAGGTATTCGAATTCGGCGGCGGCACAGCCCAATTGGGACCTCTCGCCCTGGACTGGGGCGCGCTGCTGATCATCGCGTTCGTCACGGCGATCCTCGCCTGGGGCACCAAGCTGTCGGCGGGGGTCAGCCTGGCGATCACGGCGGTCAAGGTTGGGGTCGTGCTGCTCGTGGTCATCGTCGGGGCCTTCTACATCAACGCCGCCAACTACTCGCCGTTCATCCCGCCGGGCGAACCCGCGGAGGCCGGCGGCGGCGGCACCGAGCAGTCGCTGTTCTCGCTGCTGACCGGCGCCGACGGCAGCAACTACGGCTGGTACGGCCTGCTGGCGGGCGCCTCGATCGTGTTCTTCGCCTTCATCGGCTTCGACATCGTCGCCACCACCGCCGAGGAGACCAAGAACCCGCAACGCGACGTCTCGCGCGGCATCCTGGCCTCGCTGGCGATCGTGACCGTCCTCTATATCGCGGTCGCCGTGGTGCTCACGGGCATGGTCCGCTACACGGAACTGCGCGACGCGGGGGAGCGCGCGAACCTCGCCACGGCGTTCGCCGCCAACGGCGTCGACTGGGCCGCCAAGGTCATCTCGATCGGTGCGCTCGCCGGCCTGACGACCGTGGTGATCGTGCTGGTGCTCGGGCAGACGCGGGTGTTGTTCGCGATGTCCCGCGATGGCCTGCTGCCGCGGCCGCTGGCCAAGACCGGCCGCCACGGCACCCCGGTGCGGATCACGCTGATCGTCGGCGCGCTGGTGGCGGTGACGGCCTCGGTGTTCCCGATCGACAAGCTGGAGGAGATGGTCAACATCGGCACGCTGTTCGCGTTCGTGTTGGTGTCCGCGGGGGTGATCGTGTTGCGCCGTATGCGGCCCGATCTCGAGCGGGGCTTCCGTGCACCGGGCGTGCCGTGGCTGCCGATCGCGTCGATCGTGGCCTGCGTGTGGCTGATGCTCAACCTCACCGCGCTGACGTGGATCCGGTTCCTGATCTGGATGGCGATCGGCGTGGCGCTCTACTTCCTCTACGGCCGCAGGCACTCGATCGTGGGCCGCCGCCAAGCCGCTGAGGTCCGCTAGCCGCTCCCTCGGGCGCGAGCGCTCAGCCTTGTACGACTTTGAGGCCAAAAACCGTACAAGGGTGTGCGCTCGCGGCCCCGGCGCTCTTTACAAAGAAGCCATATTTGTCTAGACAAACGACAGATCGCCTCCTATAGTCAAGAGAAATCGGTGATGGCACTCACATCAGGAGGCACGCAGTGACCACGCAGCTGTCCGAACTCGAGGTCGCCCAGTGGCGCGACAAGAAGCGCTACCTCTGGCTGATGGGCTTGATCGCGCCGACGGCGCTGTTCGTCATGCTCCCGCTGGTCTGGGCGTTCAACCAGTGGGGCTGGCACGTCGCGGCACAGGTTCCGTTCTGGATCGGCCCCATCCTGCTCTACATCCTGCTGCCCGCCCTAGACCTGAAGTTCGGGCCGGACGGGCAGAACCCGCCCGACGAGGTGATGGAGCGGCTGGAGAACGACAAGTACTACCGCTACTGCACCTACATCTACATTCCGTTCCAGTACGCCAGCGTGATCCTCGGCGCTTACCTGTTCACCGCCAGTGACTTGAGCTGGCTGGGCTTCGACGGCGGACTGGGGTGGCCGGCCAAGATCGGCCTGGCGCTCTCGGTCGGCGTTCTCGGCGGCGTCGGCATCAACACCGCGCACGAGATGGGGCACAAGAAGGACTCGCTGGAGCGGTGGCTGAGCAAGATCACCCTGGCGCAGACCTGCTACGGCCATTTCTACATCGAGCACAACCGCGGCCACCATGTCCGGGTCGCGACTCCAGAGGATCCGGCGTCGGCGCGTTTCGGCGAGACGTTCTGGGAGTTCTTGCCGCGCAGCGTTTTCGGAAGCTTGCGCTCGGCGTGGGAGCTGGACGCCAAACGGCTGCAGCGGGCCGGCAAGAGCCCGTGGCACTGGTCCAACGACGTACTCAACGCCTGGGCGATGTCGGTGGTGCTCTACGGCATGCTGATCGCGGTCTTCGGCCTTGGGCTCATCCCGTTCATCGTGATCTCGGCGGTGTTCGGCTTCACCCTGCTGGAGACGGTCAACTACCTCGAGCACTACGGGCTGCTGCGGCAGAAGCTGGACAGCGGCCGCTACGAGCGGTGCGCCCAGGTGCACAGCTGGAACTCCGACCACATCGTGACCAACCTGTTCCTGTACCACCTGCAGCGGCACAGCGACCACCACGCCAACCCCACCCGGCGGTACCAAACGCTGCGCAGCATGACGGGTGCGCCGAACCTGCCCAGCGGCTACGCGACGATGATCGGGCTGACGTACTTCCCGCCGTTGTGGCGCCG
This sequence comes from Mycobacterium sp. B14F4, assembly GCF_039871645.1. Classification (NCBI taxonomy): domain Bacteria; kingdom Bacillati; phylum Actinomycetota; class Actinomycetes; order Mycobacteriales; family Mycobacteriaceae; genus Mycobacterium; species Mycobacterium sp. B14F4. Next base: position 16,405 of record NZ_JBDPMF010000001.1, read on the forward strand.
CCTGATGGACCACCGCGTGCTCGAGCACTACGACGGCGACATCACCCGGGTGAACATCCACCCGCGGGTGCGCGACAAGGTGCTCGCCCGCTACGAGGCTGGTGCCCAATCGGTTGACTCTGCGTCAGGGCCTAGAACCGCAAAGTGATTGGCGCCCTCAGCACACGAGTCGACGCGGGAAGGAGTCAAATTGCCCGACTATTGTTCATTTGCATCTAGTGCGGCTTCGAATACGCCGAAGGCAAAGGTTGGCCCCCGAACGGCATCGCCCCGGCACGCGCTGGGACAACACTTACCGCCGATGAATGCTACCCGGATTGCGGAGCGGCGAAGTCGGACTTCGAAATCGGATATGTGGTCGACACCACCCATATGCAGATAGGCGCCCGCTGGTCGTTCGCGACTGCGCGACGTAAGTCGTTCGTTACGCGAAGGTTATTTTACAAATACCAAGATCTGTCTAGACGAGGTACAAACTGAAAACTACAGTCAAAAACGTCGGGTGACGGCACTCACATGGGAGGGATTTGGTGACTGCGCAGCTTTCCGACGTCGAGCTCACGCGATGGCGAGACAAGAAGCGTTACCTCTGGTTGATGGGTCTGATTGCCCCGACGGCATTGTTTCTGATGATCCCGGTGGTGGTGGGCCTGAATCGCCTGGGATGGCACGCCGCAGCGCAGGTGCCGTTTTGGATCGGTCCGATCCTGGTGTACGTCCTCTTGCCGATGCTTGACCTGCGGTTCGGGCCTGACGGGCAGAACCCGCCCGACGAGGTGATGGAGCGGCTGGAGAACGACCGGTATTACCGCTACTGCACGTACATTTACATCCCGTTCCAGTACGCCAGCGTGGTGTCGGGGGCGTACCTGTTCACCGCGTCGGATCTGGGTTGGCTCGGGTTCGAAGGCGCGTTGAGCTGGCCTGCCAAGGTCGGGCTGGCGCTATCGGTCGGGGTGCTCGGCGGGGTCGGCATCAACACCGCGCATGAACTCGGCCACAAGAAGGATTCGCTGGAACGCTGGTTGTCCAAGATCACGTTGGCGCAGACCTGCTACGGCCACTTCTATATTGAGCACAATCGTGGCCACCACGTCCGGGTGGCCACTCCGGAGGACCCGGCGTCGGCCCGCTTCGGCGAGACGATCTGGGAATTCCTGCCGCGCAGCGTCTGGGGGAGTCTGCGCTCGGCATGGCACATCGAGGCTCAGCGGATGCGTCGGCTCGGACGGAACCCATTCCATATCAGCAACGATGTGCTCAACGCATGGCTGATGTCTTTGGCGTTGTGGGCGGTCCTGATTGGAGTGTTCGGTCCGGCCCTGATCCCGTTCGTGATCGTCCAGGCGGTCTTCGGGTTCTCTCTGCTGGAAGCAGTCAACTACCTCGAGCACTATGGGCTACTCCGGCAGAGAACCGAAAATGGCCGATACGAGCGGTGCACGCCCGAACATAGCTGGAACTCGGACCATCTGGTCACCAACCTGTTCCTGTATCACCTGCAGCGGCACAGCGACCACCATGCCAACCCGACACGCCGTTACCAGACCCTGCGCAGTGTGGACGGGGCGCCGAACCTGCCCGCTGGATACGCGTCGATGATCGCACTGACGTACGTGCCGGCTGTATGGCGCCGAGTGATGGATCATCGAGTGCTCGAGCACTACAACGGTGACGTCACCCGGGTGAATTTGCATCCGCGAGTGCGGGACAAGATGCTCGGGAAATACGGCTACGGCTGTGGGCCTTCGCGGGAGGGCGGAGCCGCAGCATGACCGCCTACCGATGCCCTGTCTGTGACTATGTCTATGACGAAGCGAAAGGCGCTGCGCGAGAGGGCTTCCCGCCGGGAACGCCGTGGAGTCAGGTTCCCGACGATTGGTGCTGCCCGGACTGTGCAGTACGAGAGAAGGTCGACTTCGAAGAACTAGGGGTCAGGCAATGAGCGAGCCGTATCGGCTGTTCGTCTGTTTGCAATGCGGATTCGAATACGACGAGGCCAAGGGTTGGCCGGAGGACGGCATCGCGCCCGGGACGCGCTGGGATGACATTCCCGACGACTGGAGTTGCCCGGACTGCGGCGCCGCCAAATCGGATTTCGAGATGGTGGAGGTCGCGCGGCCGTGACCGCTAGTGTCGCGCGCGTGACCGGCCCGCGGGTTCGGCGAGTCCCGTACGCCGAGGCGTCGCGGACCCTGCTGCGCGACTCGATCCTCGACGGCATGCGCGAACTGCTGCTCACCCGCGACTGGTCGGCCATCACGCTGTCGCACGTGGCCACGGCCGCGGGCATCAGCCGCCAGACCATCTACAACGAGTTCGGCTCCCGCCAGGGCCTGGCCCAGGCGTACGCGCTGAGACTGGCCGACCGCCTCGTCGACCAGATCGACGACGCGATCGACGGCCACGTCGGCGATGTCTACGCGGCCTTCAAGCACGGCTTCCGCGATTTCTTCACCGAGACCGCCGCCGACCCGCTGGTGATGTCGCTGCTGACCGGCGACATCAAACCCGACCTTTTGCAGCTCATCACCACCGACAGCGCACCGATCATCACGCACTGCAGCCAGCGGCTCACCACCACGTTCGTCGAGAGCTGGGTCAAGGCCAGCGAAGAGGACGCAGGAGTGCTCGCCAGGGCCATCGTCCGGCTGGCGATGAGCTACGTGTCGATGCCGCCCGAGGCCGACCATGACGTGGCGCGTGACCTGGCCAGATTGATGACGCCGTTCGCCGAACGCTACGGTGTCATGGACACTTCCTAGCTGTCAGAGCGCTTCGAGCGCCTGTCCCGCGAGCCCGCAGGCTAGGGGTTTCGCACGGATGTCGCCTCGGCGCGCGTCTGTGCGCTCTCGTAGACAATGACGAACGAAGAAGGGCTCTTCATGACTGAGTTGAAGGCTGACACGCTCAACGGCATCGACTTCAAGGTGGCCGACCTGTCCCTGGCCGACTTCGGCCGCAAGGAGATTCGCCTCGCCGAGCACGAGATGCCGGGCCTGATGGCGCTGCGCCGCGAATACCACGACGTGCAACCGCTCAAGGGCGCGCGCATCTCGGGTTCGCTGCACATGACCGTGCAGACCGCGGTGCTGATCGAGACGCTGACGAGCCTCGGTGCTGAGGTTCGATGGGCAAGCTGCAACATCTTCTCCACCCAGGACCACGCGGCCGCGGCCATAGTCGTCGGCCCCAACGGCACCGTCGATGAGCCGGCGGGCACCCCGGTGTTCGCCTGGAAGGGCGAGACGCTCGAGGAGTACTGGTGGGCCGCCGAGCAGATGCTCACTTGGGAGGGCGAGCCGGCGAACATGATCCTCGACGACGGCGGGGACGCCACCATGATGGTGCTGCGCGGCGCGCAGTACGAGAGGCAGGGTGTGGTTCCGCCCGCCGAGGAGGACGATTCGGCGGAGTGGAAGGTGTTCCTGGGCGTGCTGCGGGAGCGCTTCGAGTCCGACAAGACCAAGTGGACGAAGATCGCAGAGGCGGTCAAGGGCGTCACCGAGGAGACCACGACCGGCGTGCTGCGGCTCTACCAGTTCGAGGCCGCGGGTGAACTGCCCTTCCCGGCGATCAACGTCAACGACTCGGTCACCAAGAGCAAGTTCGACAACAAGTACGGCACCCGGCACTCGCTGATCGACGGCATCAACCGCGGTACCGACGTGCTGATCGGCGGCAAGAAGGTGCTGATCTGCGGCTACGGCGACGTCGGCAAGGGCTGCGCGGAATCGCTCGCGGGACAGGGTGCCCGGGTGGCGGTCACCGAGATCGACCCGATCAACGCGCTGCAGGCGCTGATGGACGGCTTCGACGTGGTGACTGTGGAGCAGGGCATCGCCCAGGCCGACATCGTCATCACCTCGACGGGCAACAAGGACATCATCACCCTCGAGCACATGCGGGCGATGAAGGACCAGGCGATCCTCGGCAACATCGGCCACTTCGACAACGAGATCGACATGGCCGCCCTGGAGCGTTCGGGCGCCAAGAAGCTCAACATCAAGCCGCAGGTCGACCAGTGGATCTTCGACGACGGCAAGTCGATCATCGTGCTGAGCGAAGGCCGGCTGCTGAACCTGGGCAACGCGACGGGTCACCCGTCGTTCGTGATGAGCAACAGCTTCTCCAACCAGGTGATCGCGCAGATCGAGCTGTGGACCAAGAACGACGAGTACGACAACGCGGTGTACCGGTTGGCCAAGCACCTCGATGAGAAGGTGGCGCGCATCCACGTGGAAGCGCTCGGCGGCACGCTGACCAAGCTCACCAAGGAGCAGGCGGAGTACATCGGCGTCGACGTCGAGGGCCCGTACAAGCCGGAGCACTACCGGTACTGATTTGTTGCAGGAAGCCCCCGGCCGCACGTCGCACCGTGTGCCGGGGGCTTCCGTCATATCAGGGTGCGTCAGCCCCGCCGCAGTGGTTCTTGAGATCCATCAGCGGCTGCCGGATGCCGGTCATCTCGGCGTTCTCCTGCGGATGAGATGCCATGTAGCCCTTCACCTTTTCGGCCACCTGCTCGCGGGACAGACCCTGCAGCGTGCCCATGAAGGTGTTCAGGTCCGGATGGGTGAACAGGTAGGCCGACGTGGACGCGTCGACTCCGGCACGTACGCCTTCGAGATCGGCCGACGTGCAGTTCGGCGGTTCCGCGCCGGCGAGCGGGGACAGGGTGAGCAGCGCGGCCGCGGTGGCGCCGACGGCCACCGCGAGCCTGCGTGCGGTGGGATTGAGCATCGATGACCTCCTAGTCGGGGCGGTGTGGTTCCAGTCTCGGTGCCCTGCCGGCCAAGCGCCGCACCTCCCAAGGACTCGCACAGGAACCCGGCAGGCGTCGTGCAGCCAGTCGGCCGCGGATACGCTGCGGTGCGTGCTCATCGCGATCGAAGGCGTCGACGGCGCAGGCAAGCGCACGCTCACCGATGGCCTTCGGGCGGCCTTCGAGGCGAGCAAGCTGTCCGTCGTGAGCCTCGCCTTCCCGCGCTACACGCGATCGATCACCGCCGACCTCGCTGCCGAGGCGCTGCACGGTGAGCACGGCGACCTCGCGTCGAGTGTCAACGCCATGGCGGTGCTGTTCGCCCTCGACCGCGCAGCCGCCAAGGACGAGATCGACGAGCTCAGCGCCGGCCACGACGTCGTCATCCTCGACCGCTACGTCGCCTCCAACGCCGCATACAGCGCCGCGCGGCTGCACCAGGGCGCCGACGGCCCGATCGTCGACTGGGTGAGTGACCTCGAATACGGCCGGCTGGAACTGCCGCGGCCGGACTGGCAGATCCTGCTCGCGGTGCCGACCGAACTGGCCGCCGAACGTGCCGAGCACCGCGCCCGCCACGAGGCCGACCGCGCCAAGGACGCGTACGAGCGTGACGACGGCCTGCAGCGGCGTACCTCGGAGGTGTACGCCGGGCTGGCCGCGGCCGGGTGGTACGGACGGTGGAAGCTCGCCGGACCCGACGTCGACCCGGCGGCACTCGCCGCGGAATTGGCCGACGGCTAGTGTGCGCCCAGATCGCGAATCGCGGCCAAATCGGGCCGCCGGGCGATCTGGGTGCACACCGGAGACGCCGCGGGACCGGTCAAGACGCAAAACGCCCCGTGTGGTAGCCGGGGTTTATCGCCATTCGGTGACACCATGGACTCCATGAGGCAAAGGATTCTGGTTGTCGACGACGATCCCTCGCTGGCGGAGATGCTCACCATCGTGCTGCGCGGGGAAGGTTTCGACACCGCGGTCATCGGTGACGGCACGCAGGCGCTGACCGCGGTCCGGGAGCTGCGGCCCGACCTGGTGCTGCTCGACCTGATGCTGCCCGGCATGAACGGTATCGACGTGTGCCGTGTGCTGCGTGCGGACTCGGGCGTGCCGATCGTCATGCTGACGGCCAAGACCGACACCGTCGACGTCGTGCTCGGGCTGGAGTCCGGCGCCGACGACTACGTGATGAAGCCGTTCAAGCCCAAGGAGCTCGTCGCCCGGGTGCGCGCCCGGCTGCGTCGCAACGAGGACGAGCCCGCCGAGATGCTCTCGATCGGCGACGTCGACATCGACGTGCCCGCGCACAAGGTGACCCGCCAGGGTGAGCAGATTTCCCTGACGCCGTTGGAGTTCGACCTGTTGGTGGCGCTGGCACGCAAACCGCGGCAGGTGTTTACTCGTGATGTGCTGCTCGAACAGGTGTGGGGGTACCGGCACCCCGCGGACACCCGTTTGGTGAACGTGCATGTCCAACGTTTGCGGGCCAAGGTCGAGAAAGACCCGGAGAACCCGCAGGTGGTGCTGACCGTTCGAGGAGTGGGGTACAAGGCCGGACCCCCATGATCTTCAGCTCGAGACGGCGCATCCATCGGCGTTCGGCACCACTTGTACGCGGATTGGGCGCGCTGGGTCGAGCCATGGGTCTGGCCTGGCGGCGCTCGCTGCAGCTGCGCGTCGTCTCGTTGACGCTCGGTCTGTCGCTGGCCGTCATCCTGGTGCTCGGCTTCGTGCTGACCAGTCAGATCACCGACCGGATCCTCGAGGTTAAGGTCCGCGCGGCGACCGAGGAGGTCGACCGGGCGCGCAGCACCGTCAGCGGCATCGTCGGCGGCGAGGAGACCCGCTCGCTCGACAGCAGCCTGCAGCTGGCCCGCAACACGCTGATCGACCGGCCAGTCGAATCGGGTCCGGGGCTGGCGGGTGCGTTCGACGCGGTGCTGGTGGTGCCCGGGGACGGCCCGCGCGCCGCCACCGCGGCCGGCCCGGTGCAGCAGGTGCCCAACGCGCTGCGCGACTTCGTCAAGGCCGGCCAGGTCAGCTATCAGTACGCAGGAGTGAAGACCGACAGCTTCTCCGGTCCCGCGCTGATCATCGGCAGCCCGACGTCGTCGCCGGTGACCAACCTCGAGCTGTACCTGATCTTCCCGCTCAACAACGAGGAGTCGACCATCGCGCTGGTGCGCGGCACGATGGCCACCGGCGGCGTCGTCCTGCTGGGCCTGCTCGCCGCGATCGCGCTGCTGGTGGCCCGCCAGATCGTGCTGCCGGTGCGGTCGGCGTCGCGCATCGCCGAGCGGTTCGCCGAAGGGCACCTCACCGAGCGGATGCCGGTGCGCGGCGAGGACGACATGGCCCGCCTGGCCGTGTCGTTCAACGATATGGCCGAGAGCCTGCACCGTCAGATCACCTCACTCGAGGAGTTCGGCAACCTCCAGCGCCGGTTCACCTCCGACGTGAGCCACGAGTTGCGCACGCCGCTGACGACGGTGCGCATGGCCGCCGACCTGATCCACGACCACAGCGAGGAACTCGACCCCGCGCTGCGGCGCTCGACGGAGCTGATGGTCAACGAGCTCGACCGCTTCGAGACGCTGCTCAACGACCTGCTCGAGATCTCCCGCCACGACGCCGGTGTCGCCGAGCTGTCGGTCGAGTCGGTCGATCTGCGTTCGACGGTGCAGAGCGCGCTGGACAACGTCGGACACCTCGCGGCCGACGCCGACATCGAGCTGATCGTCGACATGCCGGGAGACGAGGTCATCGCCGAGGTCGACCCGCGCCGCGTCGAGCGCATCCTGCGCAACCTCATCGCCAACGCGATCGACCACGCCGAGCACAAGCCCGTGCGCATCCGGATGGCCGCCGACGAGGACACCGTGGCCGTCACGGTCCGCGACCATGGCGTCGGCTTGCGGCCGGGCGAGGAGAAGTTGGTGTTCAGCCGCTTCTGGCGCTCCGACCCGTCGCGCGTGCGTCGCTCCGGCGGCACCGGCCTGGGCCTGGCGATCAGCATCGAGGACGCCCGGCTGCACCAGGGCCGGCTCGAGGCGTGGGGTGAGCCCGGCAAGGGCGCCTGCTTCCGGCTGACGCTTCCGCTGGTGCGCGGCCACAAGGTGACCACCAGTCCGCTGCCGATGAAACCCGTTGGGCCCGAACGTCCCCCCGAGCGCAGCCGCGACCGCGAGCAGGAGACCGTGTGAAGCGGCTGCTGGCGGCGATGTGGCTGCTGGTGTTCGTATTGGCCGGCTGCGCCGGGGTGCCCAGCTCGTCGGCGCCGCAGGCCATCGGCACCGTCGACCGGCCCGCGCCGCCGAGCCTGCCCAAGCCGACCCCGGGCATGGATCCCGACGTGCTTCTGCGCGAATTCCTCAAGGCCACCGCCGATCCCGCCAACCGGCATCTGGCCGCGCGGCAGTTCCTCACCGAATCCGCCTCGCGCGGATGGGACGACGCGGGCAGCGCGCTGCTGATCGACAACGTGGTGTTCGTCGAGACCCGCGAACCCGAGCGGGTCTCGGTGACCATGCGTGCCGACATTCTCGGGTCGCTCTCGGACATGGGCGTTTTCGAGACGGGGGAGGGCGAGCTGCCCGATCCCGGGCCGATCGAACTGGTAAAGACGCCGGGCGGCTGGCGCATCGACAAGCTGCCCAACGGTGTCTTCCTCGACTGGCAACAGTTCCAGTCCACCTACAAGCGTCACACGTTGTACTTCGCCGATCCGACCGGCGGCACGGTGGTGCCCGATCCGCGCTACGTCGCGGTGTCCGACCCCGACCAGTTGGCCACCGAACTGGTGAGCAAGTTGATCGCCGGCCCGCGCCCGGAGATGGCGAACACCGTGCGCAACCTGCTCGGTCCGCCGCTGAAGCTGCGGGGGCCGGTGACGCGCGCCGACGGCGGCAAGATGGGCGTCGGGCGCGGGTACGGCGGCGCCCGCATCGATCTGGACAATCTGTCGACCACCGACCCGCACAGCAGGCAATTGCTTGCCGCCCAACTGATCTGGACACTGAACCGGGCGGGCGTCAACGGGCCGTACGTGATCAACGCCGATGGCGCCGCGCTCGACGACCGGTTCGCCGACGGCTGGGAGACCTCCGACGTGGCGGCCACCGACCCCGGTGCCGCCTCCGGTGCCGCGGCGGGTCTGCACGCGCTGATCGGCGGTTCGCTGGTGGCGCTGGACGGGCAGCGGGCGCCGCGCGTCCCCGGCCCGTTCGGGCAGATGCCGAACCAGACCGCGGCCGCGGTGTCACGCACCGGGCAGGAAGTCGCGTCGATCGTCACGCTGCGCCGGGGCGCGCCGGACATGGCCTCCTCGCTGTGGATCGGGCAGCTCGGCGGCAACGCATCGCAGGCACTGGACGCCCGCAACCTGTCGCGGCCCAGCTGGTCGCTCGACGACGCGGTGTGGGTCGTCGTCGACGGCAACAACGTGGTGCGCGTCATCCAGGACGCGTCGGGCCAGCCGGCGCGCATACCGGTGGACTCGACCCCCGTGTCGAGCCGGTTCCCCGGCGTGATCGGCGAATTGCAGCTCTCGCGCGACGGCACCCGGGCGGTGATGGTCATCGACGGGCAGGTCGTCCTGGCCGGGGTCGAGCAGACCCCCGGCGGCGGGTACGCGCTGACCTATCCGCGGCGGTTGGGTTTCGGCCTGCGCAACACCGTCGTCTCGCTGTCGTGGCGCACCGGCGACGACATCGTCGTCAGCCGCACCGATCCGCAGCACCCCATCTCCTACGTCAACCTTGACGGCGTGAACTCCGACGGGCCCAGCCGCAATCTGCTGATGCCGGTGACCACGGTGGCCGCCAACCCGTCCACCGTGTACGTCGCCGACGGGCGCGGCGTGCTGCAGTTGTCCGGTTCGGTCGCCGAAGACAACCCGGGGTGGGCCGAGGTGCGGCCGCTTATGGTGGCCGGTGCGATGCCGGTGCTGCCCGGCTGACGCTCGCCCGCGCCGCAGAGACTCGCGGCCCGGCCGGGCGCCGATTTCTGCACCAGGGTCGTGACATCGCCCTCGGCAACGACCCTCGTGCAGAAATCGGTGAGAACAGTTGAACCGACTCCGGGCATCGCCCGTTGTGCTGACAGAACGACGCCGAAGGCGTCTGCTATCAGCCAGGAGTACGACATGAGGATTCGCGGTCCGTTGGTGACCTTGGGTGCGGTAGGTGCGCTCGCAGTCGGGCTGTGGCTCGGCAATGTGTCCCAGGAACAGGCGCCGGCGCCCAGACCTGCTGCGGAGGCGGTCGCGGCGGACTCGACGGCGGCGCCGAGCTCGCCCATTGCGCCCACGCCTGCAGTTCCGCACACCCGGGCGTTCCCGGCGAGGGCCGAGTACGTCGGCACGGTGCCCACCAAGGTTGCGCCGATCGCGTTGGAGATCAGCGTCGACGGCACCACGGCGACCGCCTACGCGTGCGACAACGTGGGCATCGAGACGTGGCTGCGTGGCAGTGCCGCTGACGGCACGCTCACCCTCACGAACAAGGACGCGACCAGCCGCCTCGAGGGCCGTTTGCAGGGCAGGGACGTGGTCGGCACGCTATCGGTCGGCGACAAGCTGTGGCAGTTCGAGGCAACCCCCGCGCAGGACGGCAGCGATGCCTGAGCCCACCGAGACCCTGCAAGCCCCCGGTCGCGCCGCCGCAGTGCTGACAGCCGTGACGATCGGTGCACTGGTCGCCGTCGGCCTCGGGGTGTTCGGCAAAATCCATGAGCCGCAGTTCTTCTCGATCAACGTCGCGGGATTCTCCAGCGGTACCGCGGTGAAGTCGTGGCTGGCCACCCTCGCGGTCCTGCTGGCGCTGTTTCAGTTGGGTTCGGCGTTCGTGATGTACCGGCTGACGCCGGGCGGTCGCGCGCCGGCCTGGATCGGCACGGCCCACGTGTGGTCGGGCCGACTGGCGGTGCTGGCCACCGTGCCCGTGGCCGTGCATTGCCTCTACGCCCTCGGGTTCGCCGAAACCGACAGCCGGGTGCTGTTCCACTCGCTGTTCGGCTGCTTCTTCTACGGCGTCTTCGTCACGAAGATGATCCTGTTGACGCGCAGCGGGCTTCGGGGTTGGGTGATTCCCATCGCCGGTGGGCTGGTGTTCTTCGGGCTCGTCTACGTGTGGCTCACCTCGGCGCTGTGGTTCTTCCAGACCAGCGGACTGACGTTCTGACGAAAAGGATTGCCATGCAACGTAAACAGTTCCTCATCGGCGCCGGGCTCGGCATGGCGGCTTCCGTGCTGGCGGCCTGCTCGACGTACGGCAAGAAACCCGACGCCTCGGGGGCGACGACGTCGGCCCCGGCGACCGGTGGCGCCGCGCCGTCCGCCGGTGCCCTCGCCACGACCGCCGACGTTCCGGTCGGCGGAGGTGTCATCGTCGACGAGACCGTGGTGACGCAACCGACGGCAGGCGATTTCAAGGGGTTCTCGTCGACCTGCACCCATGCCGGCTGCACGGTGCGCGACGTGGCCGACGGCACCATCAACTGTCCGTGCCACGGCAGCAAGTTCAACCTCGACGGCACGGTGGCCAACGGCCCGGCTACCCGGCCGCTAGAGGCGAAAGCGGTAAGGGTGCAGGGTGATTCGATCGTCCTGGGCTGAGCCCCGACCCGTTGGGCACCTAGGAGAAGCGCGGCGATAGTCGGCTGAACCCCGCGGGATAGCGGACCCTGATCGTCCGCCCCACCGCGGCGGGCGCTATGTCCTTGGTGCCGCACACCAATTCCTCGACGATCACGCGCAACTCGAGCCGTGCGAGCGGGGCGCCCGGGCACGCGTGAATGCCGCGGCCGTAGAGCAGACTGTCGACCACCGCCCGGTACGCCGTGTGCTGCGGCGGGTCAAGGCCGTTGGGCACCGCGACGTGGCGCGAGACGGCGTTGGAGTACACCTCGGGGGCGTCGAGCATGCACACCACGTCGGCATGCTTGACCGCCGCCCAGACGCCGGTGGTCGCGTAGGCGACCGGACACGTCTCGCGCAGCAGGTCATCCGCCGCGATCTGGTCGGCCAGCACATCGGGGGCGCTCGGATCCCAGTCAGGGCTGTGCGCCTCTGTCATCGGCGCCCAGGAGAAGAGCCCGACGTCGACGTGACGCCCTTGATCCGGCCCTCGCGGAACGCCTCGACGAAATGCCTGTGGTCGTCACGCACGGTGGAAGCGTATTTCAACCCGAAGGAGACGATGTCGTCGACGAACTCGTCGACGTGCTCGCCGATGACTGCGACGATGGCCTCCTCGGTCTGGAAATCGACCAGTGACTCGTCGCTGTCGGAATCGCCCACGCAGTGCACCTTGGCCACCGCCTGCCCGAGCTGCTCGATGACCTCGGTCAGCTCGTCGGGCTCGGTCAGCTCGTCCCACTCGAGATCGGCGTCGTAGGGCGAGATCTCGCTCACCACGAAACCGACCCCGTCGATCTTGGTGTGGCCGAGCAGGGGATCGGCGTGCGCCTGCAGGGCGCGTTGGGACACCGCCGTGCGATGCCCGTGATCATGGAAGAACTCGCGCACCTCGGGGTCCTTGACCACGCGGCTGGGCGCGGCCACATTGCCCTGTTTCATCGACAGCACCACGTCGTTGTCGAGCGCCTGGTTGAACCCCTCGATCAACAGGGTGTACGCGGGCAGTCCCGCACTGCCGATGCCCATACCGGACTTCCCGACGACGTCCTTGATGTCGTAGGCGATACCGCGGAACCGCTTGGTCTCCGGGATCGTCTGCAGGTAGCGGTCGAACGCCTCGCTGACCTTGGCGCGTTCGTCGTCGTCGAGGCGGCGGACGCCGGCCCGGTCGCGAAACCGGCGGTCTGAGTCGTCGACGCGGGTCATGCGGTCCAGCATCTGCGAGCGGGTCGACAGCCGCGCGGACTGCAGTGCCGAGAGCACCGCACCGTGGGCGGTGTCGAGGTTCAACGAGAAGCTCGCATCGTCGTCGGTTTCGGTGAAGCGCCGTACCTGGCCGACGTAGGCGCGCAGGAACGTCGCGATCAGCGCCCGGATCTCCTCATCGGAGAGGGCCTTCTGCCAGCACATCAGCGCCACGCTCGCCGCGAACCGCTTCAGGTCCCAGGTGAAGTGGCCGACGTAGGCCTCGTCGAAATCGTTGACGTCGAAGATGAGCACCCCGGCGCCGTCCATGTAGGTGCCGAAGTTCTCGGCATGCAGGTCGCCCTGGATCCACACCCGCGACGTGCGTTCGTCCGCCCACCGGTCCTCCGCCTTGACCACGTCGGCGTAGAACACGCACGCGCTGCCGCGGTAGAAGGCGAACGGGTCGGCCGCCATCTTGCGGAACTTGGTCCGGAAGGCGTCGGTGTCGGCCTCCATCAGATCAGAGAACGCTTCTTCGAGGCGTCTGACGATCTCCGTCTCCCGCTTGTCCTGCATGCCCGGGGAATACCCGCAAACGTCGAGGACCCAATGTGGTGAAAGCCTCAAAAATGAGATTTTCGTCAGTAAGCCTTGACTGACGACTCACTCGTAAGTGACGATATCCTCAGTCAATCGAGGAGAAGTGGTTGTGAGCAGCAGCAGCATCGACGTTCATCAGGGCCTGCACAGCGAGGCCGGCGCGCGCCGCGGCGAACATCCTGGGCGGTCCCGCAATCCGCTTATCAAGGTTCGCGATCTGGCCTGGCTGGAGTTCGAGAAGCCGGACCTCATCCGCGCCGAGACGTTCGCCGCCGCCTTCGGCTTCACCACGGTGAGGCGAAACGCCGACGAGTTGCAGCTGCGCGGGACCGATCCTGGCGCGCCCTGCGTGATCATCCGGCGCGGTCCGCGCTCGCGATTCGCGGGCCTGGCCTTCGCCGCCCAGGACCAGGGTGACGTCGACCGGGTCGCCGGGGCCACCGGCGCACCGACGCGCGCGCTGCCGGATTCGATCGGGGGCGTCGAGGTGAGGCTCACCGACCCGAACGGTATCCCGGTCCGCGTGGTGGCTGGACTCCATGAACTGGCGGCTCTGCCGGCGCAAGAACCTCACACGTTCAACTTCGGACACGACCTCAACCGTGCGAACTCCACTCAGCGGCCGCCGCGGGAGCCCGCCCGCGTGCAGCGACTGGGGCACGTCGTGCTGCAGAGCACCAGGTTCATTGAGTCGCTGGACTGGTACCTCGACCACTTCGGACTGATCGTCAGCGACTTCATGTACTACGCAGGCCAGCGCGACCGCGGCCCGACCATGAGCTTCATCCGCTGCGATCGCGGGTCGACGCCCGCCGACCACCACTCCCTGGCCATGGCGCTGGGGCCGTCGAACCGCTATGTGCACTCCGCCTATCAGGTGTGTGATCTCGACGCGATCGCCGCGGGAGGCGAATACTTGCGCGACTCGGGCTATCACCGGTCGTGGGGGATCGGCAGGCACATCCAGGGCAGCCAGCTCTTCGACTATTGGCGCGACCCCGACGGTTTCCTGGTCGAGCACTTCGCCGACGGCGACATGTTCGACAACACGCTGGAACCCGGGTGGGCACCGTTCACCGCCTCCGGCCTCGCCCAGTGGGGCCCGCCGGTGACCAATGACTTCCTCGGCATCAAACCAGGCCGGGAAGCCGTGCGCGAACTGCGGTCGATGCTCGACGCAGTGCGCGACGACGACAACGAATTCGACATCACCCGCCTGCGCGGACTCCTGAAAGTGGCACGCTCGTGACAATCTCCGTCTTCCGCACCTCCGACGCCTGGTGGGCCGGCACCCCCGACACCGTGGCCAAGATCGACACATCGGCGACGACGACCGCTGAACTGCTCGCCGATCGGCGGGCTATCGAGCAGGCCGCGGCAAGCACCGACACGGTCGCGGTGAGCAGCCTTGCCCTGCAATCGCCGGTGACCGCGCCGTGCCGCGTGGTCGCGCAGATGACCAACTTCGTGTCGCACGTCGAGGACGTCGGAGGGGACCCGAAGAAGGTCCCGCTCACCTTCTTTCGGAAGGCCTCGGGGTCGATCACCGGTCCCGTCGGCGACATCGTCAAGCCGTCGCACGTGCGGCTGCTCGACTACGAGGTGGAGATCGGACTGGTGCTCGGGCGGGATCTGCCTGTGGGAACGACCGTCACCGCCGACAACCTCGCCGATTACGTGTGCGGGCTTGTGGTCACCAACGATGTGTCCGCCCGGGACGTCCAGCTGACGAAAACCCAGTTCTACGAGGCCAAGTCGTATCCGACGTTCACTCCGGTGGGCCCGGCGCTGGTGTTGGTCGACGCCGACGAGCTGCGCCGGTTCGGGGAGCTGCGGCTGCGACTGCGGGTCAACGGTGTACTGCGCCAGAACAGCACGGTCGACGGGGACATGATCTACCGGCCCGTCGAGGCCCTTTCCGCTCTATCGCGATTCCAGCATCTTTCCGCCGGCGACCTGGTGATGACCGGGACACCTGTCGGTACGGCGCTGTCCGCGCCGCCGAAGATGGTGCAGAAGATCGTGGGTCTGCTTCCCGACGACGTCAAATGGAAGCTGTTCTTCACCGGGCAGGCCAAGAACAACAAGTATCTGCATGACGGTGACGTCGTCGAGGCCGGCGTCGACACCGAGGACGGCAAGGTCGATCTGGGCACTCAGCACAACGTCGTGAGGTACTCGTGACCGACCTGCCCGACGCCGTCCCGGTGGTCATCGTCGGCGCGGGGCCCACCGGCGTCACGGCGGCCACCAAGCTCGCACAGTACGGTGTCGACTGCCTGGTCCTCGACCGGTGGGAGGACGTCTACCCGCAACCTCGCGCGGTGCACCTCGATGACGAGATCTACCGTCTGGTCGCCAGTTTGGGCTGCGCGGACGAGTTCGCCGCGATCTCTCGGCCTGCTCGCGGACTTCAGCTGCGAGACCGTGACTTTCGGGTCCTCGCCCAGTTTCACCGGGAGTGCGCCGCAAGCGCGAACGGCTATCCGCAGGCGAACATGTTCGACCAGCCCGAATTCGAGGCGATGCTACGCAGGAACCTCAAGCACTTCCCGCACGCGGTGGTGCGCGGCAACGCCGAAGTCACCGAGGCGGTGCAGATCGGGTCGGACAGGGTGCAGGTGACGTTCACCGATCGGGTGAGCGGGGAGGAGCACCGCGTCGAAGCGAAGTACCTGCTCGGCTGCGACGGTGCCAACAGCCTCGTCCGCACCGCCATCGGATCGTGCATGGAGGACTTAAAGTTCCAGCAGCGATGGCTGGTCGTCGACGTGGCGACGAGCGCTGACCTCGGGCAGTGGGAGGGCGTTCACCAAGTGTGCGATCCGCATCGAGCGGCGACCTACATGCGGATCGGCGATAACCGTCACCGATGGGAGTTTCGACTGCTGCCGGACGAAACCGCCGACGACTACGACACTCTGGCGGCGGTGTATCCCATGATCCGGCCGTGGTTGTCCGATGTCACGCCCGCTCAGCTCGAACTGCTGCGCGTCGCCGAATACACCTTTCGGGCGCAGGTGGCCGACCGCTGGCGTCGCGGCAACATGTTCATCCTCGGTGACGCCGCGCATCTGACGCCGCCGTTCATCGGTCAGGGACTCTGCGCTGGGCTGCGGGATGCGATGAATCTCGCGTGGAAGCTTGCCGGCGTGGTAAACGGCTGGCTGCCGGAAACCGTGCTCGACACCTTCGAAAAGGAGCGGGTTCCGCACGCGCGCTACATGATCCGGTTCGCACTGGCCATGGGCGCGGCGATGACCGCGGGTGGCGAAGCGGGCAATCTGCTTCGGCGCGTGGTTGTTCCGCGTCTGCGTCTGATCCCGGGCGTCAGAAAGAAGATCGTCGACAGCACCACGCCCGCGCTGCACCGCAGTGAGCTCGTGCTGAAGTCACCGGGACGGCGACACCTCGCGGGTCGGTTGTGCCCCAACTCCGTTCTGCCCGACGGCCGGCGATTCGACGCGGTCGTCGGCGGCAGGTTCGCCGTCGTCACCGCCGCCCCGCTGACCCCGTCGCAGCATGAGGAGGCCACGCGCCGGGGCGCGATCGTCGTGACCACGCACCCCGGGACGGAACTGGCGCACTGGCTCGAGACGGGGCGGGCCAAGGCGGCGGTGGTGCGGCCGGACCGTTCGGTGATGTGCGCAGGCCGCGACGTCGCAGAACTGCTGTCCCGGGTGCCGGTGTTCGCCCCTGCCATGACTGAGGCGCGGGCGTAGCCCCGGGGGCACCCGGTTCTGACGAAAAGCTCAGGAGTGAACATGCTGGTAGATTGATCGGCGCGGCGACAACAGACGAGGTGTGGCAATGGCGCAAGAGGAGCGACAGAACCGCCTGGAGCGGCGCAAACAGCTCACCAGGGCCGCGTTGCTGAGGGCCGCCCAAGGCTTCGTCGCCGCAGGCCGGTTCAATGTGCCGGTACTGGAGATCACGCAGGCCGCCGACGTGGGCATGGGGTCGTTCTACAACCACTTCGACAGCAAGGAGGAGCTGTTTCAGGCCGCGCTCGATGAGATCTTCGACGGCTACGGCGCATTGCTCGATCGCCTGCCCGCGGTCGAGGACCCGGCCGAGACGTTCGCCCGTAGCTTCCGGTTGACGGGCCGGCTGTTTCGGCAGCGGCCGCAGGAGAGCCGCGCACTGCTCAACTCCGGTCTCTCGGCGATGCTGTCGGACCGAGGTCTTGCACCCCGGGCGCTGCGGGACATCAAGGCCGCCGATCGCGCCGGCCGCTTTCACGTCGCCGACGCCGAAGTGAGCCTGGCGCTGGCCGCCGCCGCGCTCATGGCGTTGGGCGAACTGCTGTTCAGTGAGCCCGACCGCGACGACGCTGAGACGACCGACCGCATGGCTGCCGATCTGCTGCGAGTCTTCGGTGTTCCGGCCGACGAGGCTCGCGAGATCTGCACCCGACCGTTGCCGAGCATCGACGAACTGACCGAAAGCGGTTCGGCAGCCTGACTGACCGTCGTTGATCGGCGGTTGAGAACGCGATCGACGTGCTGGAGGAAGCGAGCATGTGGACCAGCGCCGCCACTTGTTCACCTTCCAGTCGACCGATCCGTTCGTTGCCTCGGTCTTGGTGCCGGACGAAAACCCACTCACTGGCGGGCCGGCGCGTTGTCACCGCCCACCGCGACACTGCGGACATGCTCGACCTCGTCCTGCCCCTGCAGTGCGGTGGCTGCGGTGTCGCGTCGACGTGGTGGTGTGACACCTGCGCCGCCGAGCTGTCCGTGCGCTCCGACGAGCCGCATGTGGCCGCCCCACGCCTCGATCCGGGGGTACCGGTGTTCTCGCTCGGCCGCTACGCGGGCGCCCGGCGCCGGGCCCTCGTCGCGACCAAGGAACACGGCCGCAGCGACCTGCTGCCTCCGCTCGCCGCTGCCCTGCACGCCGGGCTCGCGCACCTGCTCAACTGGGGCATCGTCGAGGTCCCGCTGACCGTGGTGCCCGCCCCGACCCGCCGAAGGGCCGCCCGGCGCCGCGGAGGCGACCCGGTCACCCGGATGGCGCAGGCGGCGGTGACCGGCCTGCCGGGGGTCACCGTGCTCACCGCGTTGCGCACGCGCGCGCTCGTCGCCGACTCCGTCGGTCTGTCCAGTTCGGACCGGCAGCGCAACATCGCCGGGCGCATCAAGCCCGTGCGCTCCGTCGCCGGGGAGGTGCTCCTCGTCGACGACATCGTCACCACCGGCGCCACGGCCGCGGAGTCGGTGCGCGTCCTGCATGCCGCAGGCGCCCGGGTGGCGGCGGTGCTGGTGCTGGCAAACGCGTAACCGGGCGGCGGTGACGACCCCGCCTATTACTCCGGCATCAAAGCGGTGTGAAGAACTGAGAACGGGTTCCGAAATTTGGGTGCAATTACTGGCACTACCGGGTGAACACGGACTACCGTCGGCACCAACCACCCGTGAACGACTCACGGCGGCGCTCAGATACGAAGCGCCAGCATCGCCCATCAGCGGTAGGAGGTGAGTAGTCGACACCTTGCACCGGCGAGCGGCGAGACATGCAGGCCACGTCGGCGCGTATCCCATTGACAACCGGGCACGCTGACGCGTGCGGACGCCAAAGAAACGAGTTGCCAAGCATGTCAAGCCAATCCCTGGACTCCGGCCGCGCAATGGTGATCGAGGACGACACACCCGAACCCCGCACGCGAGCCGAGGTGGCGGTCACGGGTCGCAACGTCGAGATCCCCGACCACTTCCGCGTCTACGTCGCAGAGAAACTGTCACGCCTGGAACGCTTCGACCGCACCATCTACCTGTTCGACGTCGAACTCGACCACGAGCGCAACCGCCGCCAACGCAAGAACTGCCAGCACGTCGAGATCACCGCGCGGGGTCGCGGTCCGGTGGTCCGCGGCGAGGGTTGCGCCGACAGCTTCTACGCCGCGCTCGAGTCCGCCGTCTGCAAACTGGAGAGCCGTCTGCGTCGCAGCAAGGACCGACGCAAGATCCACTACGGCGACAAGACCCCGGTCTCGCTCGCCGAGGCCACCGCGCTCAGCGCGCTGCCCGAGCCGCCGGGCACGCAGGCCACCGATGCCCCCGACGTCGACGGCGCGGTGCTCGACGAACACGTGCCCGGCCGCATCGTGCGCACCAAGGAGCACCCGGCGACGCCGATGACCGTCGACGATGCGCTGTCGCAGATGGAGCTGGTCGGTCACGACTTCTTCCTGTTCCACGACAAGGAGACCGACAAGCCATCGGTGGTGTACCGCAGGCACGCGTACGACTACGGATTGATCCGGCTCGCCTGAGCCGTGGCCTGATCCGTTCGGCCCGCCCTGGCTCGGCCGGCTCCGCCCGCATGTCACCTACCATGGGTTGAGCTCAAGATCTTTCAATCCTTAGGGGATATAGCGTGCTGGATAAGTTGCTGCGCCTCGGTGAGGGCCGCATGGTCAAACGCCTCAAGGGGGTGGCCGACTACGTCGACTCCCTGGCAGACGACACCGAGAAGCTCACCGACGCCGAGCTGCGGGCCAAGACCGACGAGTTCCGCAAGCGCCACGCCGACGGCGAGACCCTCGACGACCTGCTGCCCGAGGCGTTCGCCGTCGCGCGCGAGGCGTCCTGGCGCGTACGTGACCAGCGGCATTTCCACGTCCAGGTGATGGGCGGTGCGGCGCTGCACTTCGGCAACGTCGCGGAGATGAAGACCGGTGAGGGCAAGACCCTGACCGCGGTGCTGCCCGCCTACCTCAACGGGCTGGCCGGCAAGGGCATGCACATCATCACGGTCAACGACTACCTGGCCCGGCGCGACGCCGAGCAGATGGGCCGCGTGCACCGCTTCCTCGGGCTCGACGTCGGGGTCATCCTGTCGGGGCTGACCCCCGACCAGCGGCGCGCCGCCTACGCCGCCGACATCACCTACGGCACCAATAACGAGTTCGGCTTCGACTACCTGCGCGACAACATGGCGCACTCCCTGGCCGACCTGGTGCAGCGCGGGCACAACTTCGCGATCGTCGACGAGGTCGACTCGATCCTCATCGACGAGGCCCGCACCCCGCTGATCATCTCCGGGCCCGCCGACGGCGCCTCGAACTGGTACACCGAGTTCGCCCGGCTCGCCCCGCTGATGGAGAAGGACGTCCACTACGAGGTGGACCTGCGCAAGCGCACCATCGGTGTGCACGAGATCGGCGTCGAGTTCGTCGAGGACCAGCTCGGCATCGACAACCTCTACGAGGCCGCCAACTCGCCGCTGGTCAGCTACCTCAACAACGCCATCAAGGCCAAAGAGCTGTTCGCCCGCGACAAGGACTACATCGTCCGCGACGGCGAGGTGCTGATCGTCGACGAGTTCACCGGGCGTGTGCTGATCGGCCGCCGCTACAACGAGGGCATGCACCAGGCCATCGAGGCCAAGGAGCACGTCGAGATCAAGGCCGAGAACCAGACGCTGGCCACGATCACGCTGCAGAACTACTTCCGCCTCTACGACAAGCTCGCCGGCATGACCGGCACCGCCCAGACCGAGGCAGCCGAGCTGCACGAGATCTACAAGCTCGGCGTGGTCAGCATCCCGACCAACATGCCGATGATCCGCACCGACCAGTCCGACCTCATCTACAAGACCGAAGAGGCCAAGTTCATGGCGGTCGTGGACGACGTCTTCGAGCGCTACGAGAAGGGTCAGCCGGTGCTGATCGGCACCACCAGCGTCGAGCGCTCGGAGTATTTGTCGCGCCAGTTCCAGAAGCGCCGCATCCCGCACAACGTGCTCAACGCCAAGTACCACGAGCAGGAGGCCAACATCATCGCCGAGGCCGGCCGGCTCGGCGCGATCACCGTCGCCACCAACATGGCCGGCCGCGGCACCGACATCGTGCTCGGCGGCAACGTCGAGTTCCTGGTCGACAAGCGGCTGCGCGACCGGGGCCTCGATCCGGTCGAGACCACCGACGAGTACGAGAAGGCCTGGCACGAGATGCTGCCCGCGGTGAAGGCCGAGGCGGCGGGCGAGGCCGAGGACGTCATCGCGGTCGGCGGGCTCTACGTGCTGGGCACCGAGCGCCACGAGTCCCGGCGCATCGACAACCAGCTGCGCGGCCGGTCCGGCCGTCAGGGCGACCCCGGCGAGTCGCGGTTCTACCTGTCGCTGGGCGACGAGCTCATGCGGCGGTTCAACGGCGCGACGCTGGAGGCGCTGCTGACCCGGCTGAACCTGCCCGACGACGTGCCGATCGAGGCGAAGATGGTCACCCGCGCGATCAAGAGTGCGCAGACCCAGGTCGAGCAGCAGAACTTCGAGGTCCGCAAGAACGTCCTCAAGTACGACGAGGTGATGAACAAGCAGCGCATGGTCATCTACGACGAGCGCCGCCGCATCCTCGAGGGCGAGAATCTGGCCGAGCAGGCGCGCAACATGCTCGTCGACGTCATCACCGCCTACGTCGACGGCGCCACCGCGGAGGGCTACTCCGAGGACTGGGACCTCGAGCAGCTGTGGACGGCGCTGCGCCAGCTCTACCCGGTCGGCATCGACCACCACGACCTAATCGACTCCGACGCGGTCGGTGAGCCCGGCGAGCTGACGCGCGAGGAGCTGCTCGAGGTGCTGATCGCCGACGCCGACCGCGCCTACGCCGAGCGGGAGAAGCAGATCGAGGGGATCGCCGGCGAGGGCGCCATGCGCCAACTCGAACGCAACGTGCTGCTCAACGTGCTGGACCGCAAGTGGCGCGAGCACCTCTACGAGATGGACTACCTCAAGGAGGGCATCGGGCTGCGGGCCATGGCGCAGCGCGACCCGCTCGTCGAGTACCAGCGCGAGGGCTACGACATGTTCATCGGGATGCTCGAGGGGCTCAAGGAGGAGTCCGTGGGCTTCCTGTTCAACGTCTCGGTGGAACCGGCGCCCCAGCCCACCGTCGCCCCGATTGCGACACCGACGGGGCTTGCGGAGTTCGCGCAGGCGGCCGCGGCCAAGGCCGCCGGTGGTGGCCAGGGTGGCGTCGCGACCAAGGAACGCATGTCCCCGTTGCGCGCCAAGGGAATCGACGATGACTCACGGCCGCTGACCTACACCGGCCCGTCGGAGGATGGTTCGGCGCAGGTGCAGCGCTCGGGTGGTGGCGGCGGTGCCGGTGCCGCGCGTCCTGCGGCGCCGGGCACCACCCGCAAGGAGCGCCGCGAGGCCGCGCGCCAGCAGGCCCGCGACGCCAAGGCCATGCGCAGGCGTTAGGCCTCGACCAGGGCGGCGATGCGCTGCAGGGTGGCGCGCATGCCGTCTTCGGCGTGCCGCGGCATCGATCCCATCCGGAGCAGGAGTCGTTGGCGGTCCTGCGAGACGTCCCACGTCTCGCGCACCAGCGTGCCGTCCTCGACGGGTTCGAGTTCGTAGCGCCAGATCCGGCCACCGACCAATCCCAGCGGTCCGATGGTGGTCTTCCATGCGATGCGACGGTCGGGGTCGAATTCGACGACGGTGTTGCTGGTCCGGTACGGCACATACAGCGATTCGGGCCGGCCGCGCATCGACATGCCGAACGTCGCGCCGAGCGACAGGGGCGACGCCTCGACCGTCGCACCGTCGACGGTGCCCGAACCGTCGAACGCCGAATGCCTCGCGGCGTCGGCGAGCAACGCGAAGATGGTCCCCGCGGGCGCCTTGATGACGCGTTGCACGCTGACGGTGTTTCCCTGCACGGTGAAAAGGCTAGCGGGTCAGCCGATCTGCAGCGCCACGATGCGCCAACGGTCGCCGTCGAGCGCGATGCGGGCGGCGATGGCCCGTACCCGCGGGCCGCGGGTGTAGGTGCCGAACACCTCGGCGGCGCCGGTGGGTGCGTCGTCGACCATGCGCAACCGGACCGTGCGCAGGGTGGCGGCCGCCTCGTGCGCGTCGCGCGTCAGCGCCAGCACGGTGTCGGTCAGCGCTGGTGCCAGCAGCGACCGCAACTGGGCGACCGGCCTGCGCCGGTCGATCACTTCGAGCACCCTGCGCAGCGCCGCGTCGGCGAAGGCGACGGCGGTTTGCGGCGGCCTCTGAACCGGAGCGGGCGGCGGCACCGGCGCCTGCCGCGACCGCCGAGGTGTCCGGCGGCGCAGCGCTTTCGGCGTCGGCGGCCGGCACGCGGTGACACCGACGGGCGGCGGCTCGCAATCGATGACCGGCGAGATCAGCGCGCCGGGTTCGACAGGGGTGCGGGATGCGGTCACGGCAGGCTCTCCAGCGTGTCGGTGTGACGGGACGCGCCTGCTGGAGAGTCGCAGACTGATCTATGATCGCACGGTTCGCAGGGGGTCTCACGCACCCGTGATGCGCCGTCTCAGGATTGGTCGATAGCGTGACGGAGTGCTCGATACACGCGGCGCGGGCGCGCGGAAGTAACAGGGGAGGGGCGGCGTCGCCATGGTGACCAGGTTGTCCGCTGCGGACGCGTCCTTCTTTCACCTCGAGAACACGTCGACCCCGATGTACGTGGGCGCGTTGTCGATCCTGCGCAGGCCCCGCAGCGGGCTCAGCTACGAAACCCTGCTCGCCACCGTCGAACAGCGATTGCCGCAGATACCGCGGTATCGGCAGAAGGTGCGTGAGGTGACGCTGGGGCTCGCGCGCCCGGTGTGGGTCGACGACCGCGACTTCGACATCACCTATCACGTCCGTCGTTCGGCGCTGCCGTCGCCGGGCAGCGACGCCCAACTGCACGAGTTGATCGCCCGGCTCGGCGCGCGGCCACTCGACCGATCGCGGCCGCTATGGGAGATGTACCTGATCGAGGGGTTGGCCAAGAACCGCATCGCCATCCACACCAAATCGCATCAGGCGCTGGTCAACGGGATGACGGCGTTGGAGATCGGCCACGTCATCGCCGACCGCACGCAGAAGCCGCCGGAGTTCGGCGAGGACATCTGGATTCCCGCCCGCGAGCCCAGCGACCGCCAACTGCTGATGGGGGCCGTCGGCGAGTGGATCATGCGGCCGGCCGACCAGTTCGGCGCCGTCCGCAGCGCCGTCACCGAGGTCGCGACCAACGCCGGCCAGCTGGTCGACATGGGACGACGGTTCGTCGACGTGGCCCGCACGGTGGCCCGCGGCACCGCCCCCAGCAGCCCGCTCAACACGACGGTGTCGCGCAACCGGCGCATCACCGTCGCCGCCTGCCGCCTCGAGGACTACCGCATGGTGCGGGCCCGCTACGACTGCGACGTCAACGACGTGGTGCTCGCCGTGGTGGCCGGAGCGCTGCGCAACTGGCTGCTGTCGCGCGGCGAGCCGGTGACGGCGACGACGGCGGTGCGCGCGATGGCGCCGATGTCGGTGTACCCCGACGCCGAACTGGACACCACCGGGCCGGGGCAGGCGATCAGCCAGGTGTCGCCGTTCCTGATCGACCTCCCCGTCGGCGAGGGCAACGCGGTGGTGCGGCTGTCGCAGATCGCGCACGCCACCGAGTCGCATTCGACCGCGGCCAGCCTGGTCGACGCCAGGACCATCGTCACGCTGTCGGGTTTCGCGCCACCGACATTGCACGCCATGGGAATTCGGGTCGCGACCACCTTCTCGGCTCGCCAGTTCAACCTGTTGATCACCAACGTGCCCGGCGCGCAGAAGCAGATGTACATCGCGGGCACCAAGTTGCTCGAGACCTACGCCGTTCCGCCTTTGCTGAACAACCAGGTGCTGGCCATCGGGGTGACGTCCTACAACGGCATGCTCTACTTCGGCATCAACGCCGACCGCGATGCGATGAGCGACGTCGACGTGCTGCCGGGTCTGCTGAGCGAGTCCTTGGAGGAACTCGTCGAGGCGGCCAGGTGAAGCCCGCGTTGCGTTTGCGGGATTGACTGGTGAACTCCGCGGAGGGTCGAATTGGCTCACCATGACTGTCACCCCGGAGAACCACAGGACCGATAGAGCCAAGGCCGTCACGCAGAAGGCGCTCAAGTCGCCGTCGTACGACGTCGTCCCGCATCCCGTGCTGGACCAGCCCGTCGACGAGGCGGCCTACACACGGTCCCGCGGGGTGGACTGGGTGGTCTTCGGTGTGACCGCGGTCATCGCGGTCGGCTTCCTGGTCTGGGGTTTCGTCAGCACCGAGTCGCTGGCGGATGCGTCGGGCAACGCGCTGACGTGGGTGATGGACACCACCGGATGGTTGTTCGTGCTGACGGCCTCCGGGTTCGTGGTGTTCGTGCTGTGGCTGGCGCTGGGCCGCTACGGCGCCATCCCCCTGGGCCGCGACAACGAGGAACCCGAGTTCCACAGCGTGTCCTGGGTCGCGATGATGTTCAGCGCGGGCATGGGCATCGGGCTGATGTTCTTCGGCGTCGCCGAGCCGCTGTCGCACTTCGCGACGCCGCCGCCGGGTACCGGCCCGGCCGGTAATCCCGAGGCCGTCCAGACGGCGATGGCCACCACGCTGTTCCACTGGACGCTGCATCCGTGGGCGATCTACGCGGTCGTCGGGCTGGCCATCAGCTACGGCGTGTACCGCAAGGGCCGCCTGCAGCTGATCAGTTCGGCCTTCCAGCCGCTGCTCGGCAACAAGGCGCACGGTCGGTGGGGCAAGGTCATCGACATGCTGGCGATCTTCGCCACGCTGTTCGGCTCGGCCGCGTCGCTGGGGCTGGGCGCGCTGCAGATCCGCAGCGGCCTGCAGATCGTCGCGGGCATCGGGGAGACCGGCAACACCATCCTCGTCGTCATCATCACGGTGCTGACCCTGGCGTTCGTACTGTCGGCGGTCTCCGGCGTCGCGCGCGGCATCCAGTGGCTGTCGAACATCAACATGGTGCTGGCGGTGCTGTTGGCGTTATTCGTCTTCGTCGTCGGCCCAACGGTTTTCATCCTCAACGTGATACCGACGTCGCTGGGCAGCTACCTCGCCGACATCGCGATGATGTCGGCGCGGACCGGCGCCGAAGGCGCCGACGTCAACGAGTGGCTGCAGTCCTGGACGATCTTCTACTGGGCGTGGTGGGTGTCGTGGACGCCGTTCGTCGGGATGTTCATCGCGCGGATTTCGCGGGGGCGCACCATCCGCCAGTTCGTCGCCGGTGTGCTGCTGGTGCCGAGCCTGGTGTCGCTGGTGTGGTTCGCGGTGTTCGGCGGCGCGGCGATCAACAAGCAGCAGGGCGGCGTCGACCTCGCCGGCGAGGGCAGCATCGAGCAGCAGTTGTTCGGGCTGCTCGACCAGTACCCGATAGCGATGATCGCCAGCATCCTGGTCATGGTGCTGGTCGCGATCTTCTTCGTGTCGGGCGCGGATGCCGCGTCGATCGTGATGGGCTCACTCTCCGAGCACGGCACCATCAAGCCGGGCCGGGGCACCGTGATCTTCTGGGGTATCGCGATGGGCGCCGTCGCGGCGGTGATGCTGCTGGTCGGCGGTGAGGACGCGCTGACCGGCCTGCAGACCATCACGATCATCGCCGCGCTGCCGTTCGTGCTCGTCATGGTGGCCATGGCGATCGCGTTGGTGAAGGACCTGCGCCGGGACCCGATGATGGTGCGCAAGCAGTACGCGCGGGAGGCCGTCCACACCGCGGTGATCCACGGCGTCACCGAACACGGCGACGACTTCATCATCTCGGTGGAGAAGGATCCGAGCAGTACGACGGATGGGGACCGCTAATCTCGCCTGGTGCGCGTCTACGTCCCGGCCACCCTGGCCATGCTGCAGCAACTCGTCGCCGACCGGATGCTGCACGCCCGCAGCGGAATGGCGTTCGCCGTGACGCACGCGCTGCGCGAGTCCTACGCCGAGGGTGACGACAACGAACTGGCCGAGGTCGCGCTGCGGGAGGCGGCGCTGGCGTCGCTGCGGCTGCTCGCGGGCGAGGGCGCGTCGAATCTGCCGCCGCGGCGGGCGGTGCTGGTGGCCGAGGTCGCCGACGCCACGCCGCGGCCCGATCTCGACGACGCGGTGGTGCGGATGGCCGGCCCGATCTCGTTCGACGACGTGATCGCCGCCTATGTCGACAACGCCGACGCCGAGGCCGCGGTGCTGCCTGCGATCGACGCGGTGGACGAGGCCGACCTCGGCGACGAAGACGCGGAGTTGACCGTCGGCGATGCCCAGGACCACGACCTCGCCTGGTACGCGCCGCAGGAGCTGCCGTTCCTGCTGGAACTGCTGTAGTCCAGTCCGCCTGCGGTCGCCGGCCAGGACTGGATACGAGACCGTAGGTTACGGTACCGTAGGTTCATGGCCAAGAACTCCATCAAGGTTTCGGCCAACGTCGCCGACACGGTCCGGCCGGCCGTCGCAGGGGGCTCCCGCTGGAACGCGCTGCGCGCGGTCGCCGCTCGGATCACCACGCCGCTGCTGCCCGACGACTACCTCAAATTGGCCAATCCGCTGTGGTCGGCGCGGGAACTGCGCGGCAGGGTGCTGGAGGTGCGTCGCGAAACCGTCGACTCCGCGACGCTGGTCATCAAGCCGGGTTGGGGCTTCTCCTTCGACTACCAGCCCGGCCAGTACATCGGCATCGGGCTGCACATCGACGGCCGCTGGCGGTGGCGGTCCTACTCGCTGACATCGGCCCCGGCCCGGTCCAGTCGCACCATCACGATCACCGTCAAGGCGATGCCCGAGGGGTTCCTGTCGACGCATTTGGTCGGCGGGGTGGCGCCTGGCACGATCGTGCGGTTGGCCGCGCCGCAGGGCAACTTCGTCATGCCCGACCCGGCGCCGCCGAAGGTGCTGTTGCTCACCGGCGGCTCCGGCATCACGCCGGTCATGTCGATGCTGCGCACCCTGGTGCGACGCGACCAGATCACCGACGTCGTCCACGTGCATTCGGCGCCAACGGAATCCGACGTGATGTTCGCGGCGGAACTCGCCGATCTGGCCCACGCGCACGACGGGTATGAGTTGCGGCTGCGGGCAACGCGCACCGACGGCCGACTGGATGTGTCCCGGCTCGACGACGAGGTGCCCGACTGGCGCGAGCGCCAGACGTGGGCGTGCGGACCGGAGGGAATGCTCGATGCGGCCGAGCGGGTGTGGTCGGCCGCCGGCCTGGCCGAGCGACTGCACCTGGAGCGCTTCGCGGTGTCGAAGGCCGCGGTGCACGGACAGGGTGGCACGGTCGAGTTCGCCCGCAGCGGCAAGTCCGTCTCGGTGGACGCCGCAACCCCGTTGATGGAGGCCGGCGAGCAGGCCGGCATCCGGATGCCGTTCGGCTGCCGGATGGGTATCTGCCAGTCATGCGTGGTGGGCCTGCTCGACGGACACGTCCGCGACCTGCGCACGGGCGCCGAACGCGAGCCGGGAAGCCGGGTCCAGACGTGCATTTCCGCAGCGTCGGGCGATTGTGTGCTCGACGTCTAGGGTTTACTGGCTGGTAACCTACGGGTAGGTAGGTTACGGTAGCGTAGGTACCTGAAAGGAGGCCGACGATGGCAATCACGGACGTTCCCGAATTCGCGCATCTGACCGATGCGGACATCGAGAGTCTGGCCGTTGAGCTGGACGCGATACGCCAGGACATCGAAGACTCCCGCGGTGAGCGCGACGCGCGCTACATCCGCCGTACCATCGCCGCCCAGCGCGCGCTGGAGGTCGCGGCCAGACTGATGCTGGCCGCGAGCAACCGCCGTTCGGCGTGGTGGGCGGGCACCGTCTCGCTGGGTGTGGCCAAGATCATCGAGAACATGGAGATCGGCCACAACGTCATGCACGGCCAGTGGGACTGGATGAACGATCCCGAGATCCACTCCTCGACGTGGGAGTGGGACATGAGCGGGGCCTCCAAGCACTGGCGGTTCACCCACAACTTCATGCACCACAAGTACACCAACATCCTCGGCATGGACGACGACGTGGGCTACGGCCTCCTTCGCGTCACCCGCGACACGAGGTGGAAGCCGTTCAACCTCGGCAACCTCCTCTACAACACCATTCTGGCGATGGGCTTCGAGTGGGGCGTGGGGCTGCAGCACGTGGAGCTCGGCAAGATCTTCAAAGGCAGGGACAACCGGGACGAGAGCAAGCTTCGGGCGCGCGAATTCGCCGCCAAGGCCGGTGCTCAGGTGGTCAAGGACTACGTCGCCTGGCCGGCCGTGACATCGCTGTCGCCGGGTGCGTCGTACAAGTCGACGCTCAAGGCCAACGCGGTCGCCAACGTCATCCGCAACGTGTGGTCCAACGCGGTCATCTTCTGCGGTCACTTCCCCGACGGCGCGGAGAAGTTCACCAAGACCGACATGGTCGGGGAGTCAAAGGGGCAGTGGTATCTGCGCCAGATGCTCGGCAGTGCGAACTTCGAGAACGGACCGGTGCTGCGGTTCATGAGCGGCAACCTCTGCCACCAGATCGAGCACCACTTGTATCCGGACCTGCCGAGTAACCGGTACTACGAGATCTCGATCCGGGTGCGCCAGCTGTGTGACAAGTACGACCTGCCGTACACGACGGGCTCGTTCCTGGTGCAGTACGGCAAAACGTGGCGGACCATTGCCAAGCTGTCGCTGCCGGACAAGTACCTACGCGACACGGCCGACGACGCGCCCGAGACCCGCAGCGAGCGAATGTTTTCCGAGCTGGAGCCCGCTCAGCGCCGTGGGCTCAAATCGGCGATCGCCGCAGTGAGGGCCCGCCGCCGCGAGCGCGCCCTCTCCCGCTAGCGAGCGCGGAGGCCGGCATCGGCCGCCCGTCGGCTAGCAGCACCCGGTGGAACTCCGAAAACACCTGCGGCAGTTGATCGTCGGGCACCCTTTGGCCAGGGAACTGTCGCTAAGATGACGTGACATTCGCTCCGCGTACGCCGTGGCGGTCAACCACCGCAACGCGGCACCTGTCACACAAACACTGAACGCACGCTCGGGCGAGAAAAAAGTGCTAGTAGGCTGCCGAGTCCCGCAGCGTGGACAACAGTCGTCGTGCGGCGGCGGCGCGGTTGGCAGCCGGGCCGGTCAGCGTGTCGAGCGCGCACTCCGGGTCGGCGGGCGGGCCCAGATGCCCGCAGCCTCGCGGACAGTCCTTGATCGCTTCGGCCAGATCCGAGAACGCCAGCATCACGTCGTCGGGTTCGATGTGCGCCAGCCCGAACGACCGGATCCCGGGGGTGTCGATCACCCAACCGCCCAGGCGAAGCGGCAAGGCCACCGACTGCGTCGACGTGTGCCTGCCCTTGCCGACGTCGGTGACCTCGCCGGTCGCGCGATCAGCCTGCGGCACAAGCCGATTCACCAGCGTCGACTTGCCGACGCCGGAATGGCCGAGCAGCACCGTCACCCGGTCGGCCAGCAGGGGGGCGACGGCGTCGAGCGGATCGTCGCGGCCGGCGGTGGTGACGGTCAGGTCGAGGTCGGCGAACTGCGCGGCGAACGACTCGGCCGGCGCAAGGTCGGTCTTCGTCAGGCACAGGATCGGAGTGAGCCCGCCCGCGTAGGCGGCGATGAGCGCGCGTTCGACGAGCCCGGTGCGCGGCGGCGGATCGGCCAGCGCGACCACGATCAACAGCTGGTCGGCGTTGGCGACGACGACACGCTCGGTGGGATCGGTGTCATCGGCGGTGCGGCGCAACACGGTTCGGCGCTCACCGCGCCGCACGATGCGGGCCAGGGTGTCGGGCCTTCCGGACAGATCGCCGACGATGCCGACGTCGTCGCCGACGACGATCGGGGTGCGGCCCAACTCCCGGGCGCGCATCGCGGTGACGCGGTGGTCGGGATCACGGCCCAGCGCGCAGCCCCACCGGCCACGGTCGACGGAGACCACCATGGCTTCCTGCGCGTCGGCGTGCTCGGGTCTGGTCTTCGTCCGCGGCCGCGAGCCCCGGCCGGGCCGGACCCGGACATCGGACTCGTCGTACTCGCGAGGGCTCAAGTATTCGCCTCGAGGTCGGCGGACTGTCCGGCCAGCATGCCGGTCCACAGTTGCGGGAAGTCGGGCAGCGTCTTGGCGGTGGTCTCGATGTCGGCCACCTCGACGCCGGACACCCGCAGGCCCACGATCGCCCCTGCGGTGGCCATCCGATGGTCGGCGTAGGACCGCCACAACCCGCCGTGCAGCGGCTGCGCGGTGATCACCAGGCCGTCGGCCGTCTCCTCGCACTGCCCGCCGAGGCCGTTGATCTCGGCGGAAAGTGCGGCGAGCCGGTCGGTTTCGTGGCCCCGCAGATGCGCGATACCCGACAGACGCGACACCGAACCGATGGTGGCCAGCGCGGCCAACGCCGCCACCGCGGGCGTCAGCTCGCCGACCTCGTGCAGGTCGACGTCGAGACCGTCGTACGCCGTGGCTCCCTGCACCTCGAGATACGAATCGCCACGTCGCACATGCGATCCGAGCTTCTTGAGAATCCTGACGATCTCATCGGCCGGTTGCGTGCTGGTCCGCGGCCAGCCGGTCAGCCGCACCACCCCGCCACTGACTACCGCCGCCGCCAGGAACGGCACGGCGTTGGACAGGTCCGGTTCGATGTCCCAGTGCCGGGCGGCGACGGATCCCGGTGCCACGCGCCATCTGTTGGGCTCGGCGTCGTCGACGTCGACCCCGGCGTCGCGCATCATCGCGACCGTCATCGCGACGTGCGGTGCCGACGGCACCGGCTCGCCGGTGTGCACGATGGTCAGCCCGTCGGTGAAGGCGGCTCCCGACAGCAGCAGACCCGAGACGAACTGCGACGAAGCCGACGCGTCGATCTCCACCGTCCCGCCTGCCACCTTGCCCGCGCCGCGCACCACGAAGGGCAGCGCGTCGCCGTCGATGTCCACGCCGAGCCCGCGCAGCGCGGCGAGCAGCGGTGCGATCGGCCGGGCACGGGCCTGCTCGTCGCCGTCGAAGGTGACCGCCGCGGTGCCCAACGCCGCGATGGGCGGAACGAACCGCAGCACGGTGCCCGCCAGCCCGCAGTCGATGTGGGCGCCGTCGCGCGGGGCGATCGCCCCGCTCACGCTCAGTTCGTCACCGCTGCCGTCGACCGTCACACCCAGCGCCTGCAGCGCGCCGATCATCAGGTCGGTGTCGCGGCTGCGCAGCGCGCCGCTGATCGTCGAACCCCCGGCCGTGGTGGCCAGCGCCGCCAGCACGAGCGCGCGGTTGGTCTGCGATTTGGAGCCCGGCACGGCGACCGTCGCATGCACGGGACTCATCGTCGACGGCGCAGGCCAGCCTGCCTGCTCTCCGGGTCCGGGCGCACTCACGCTCCCCATCCTGCCTTGTCGGCTCAGCGTGCCACCATGGGATTCATGTGTGGACGATTCGCGGTGACCACCGATCCGGCGCTGCTGGCCGAGAAGATCAAGGCGATCGACGAAAGCACAGCGGCCGCGAAAGGGGAGGACGTCAGGGCGAATTACAACGTCGCCCCGACCACCTCCGTCAGCACCGTCGTCAAGCGCCACACCGAGCCCGACGACCAGTCCACTCGACGGGTCCGGTCGATGCGCTGGGGCCTGGTGCCTCCGTGGGCCAAGACCACCGACGACGGTGCGCCGGACACCAAGGGGCCGCTGCTGATCAACGCGCGGTCGGACAAGCTGACCACCTCGCCGGTGTTCCGCAACTCGGCCAAGAACAAGCGCTGCCTGGTGCCGATGGACGGCTGGTACGAGTGGCGCGGGCAGAAGGGCGACAAGACGCCCTTCTTCATGTACGCCGGCGACGGTGAGCCGCTGTTCATGGCGGGGCTGTGGTCGACATGGCGGCCCAAGGCCGCTCCGAAAGGCGCGGCGCCCCTGCTCAGTTGCACGATCATCACCACCGACGCCGCCGGCCCGCTCGCCGAGATCCACGACCGGATGCCGCTGACCGTCAGCGAGCGCGACTGGGACCGCTGGCTGGACCCCGACGCGCCGATCGACGAGGGCCTGCTGCGGGGCCCCGGCGACCTCGACCGCATCGAGATCCGCGAGGTGTCACGCCTGGTGAACAGCGTGCGCAACAACGGGCCCGAGCTGATCGAGCCGGTGAAGCCGGAGCCTCGACAGGGTTCGCTGCTTTGACGGCACCCCCGGGATCGCCCGGGCCGCTGCACTCGGTCGCCGTCGTCGACGCGTTGGCCGCCGACTTGCAGTCGGCGGGGTACACCACCGACGGTGTGGCTGCGCTGCTCGGCGCGCACGCCGATGCGGCGTTCGGCCGCGGGGTGTGGTGGCCGGCGTTGCGGGTGACCGAGCGCGCCTTGGCCGCCACCGATCGGCAACGCCTGGCCTCGCTCGTGCGGCTGTTGCTGCTCGGCGCCGACGAACCCGCTGAGCGGGTGGCCGCGGCGCTGCCCACCGCCGACGTCGACGCCCTGGTGGCCAACGGCGTCGTCGAGCCGGCCGCGGCAGGCACGCTGCGCGCCGCTCTCGACATCCGGCCGCACAGCGACGGTCAGCGCGACTTCCTGGTGGTGTCCGATCTGGACGCCGCGCTGCGCGCCGGGCCGGTGCGACGCGACCACGTGCTCGGGATCGGCGGCGCGTCGGTGTCGCTGGCGCGGGCGGTGGTCCGCACGCCCGTCGAGCGTGCGCTCGACCTGGGCACCGGCTGCGGTATCCAGTCCCTGCACCTGGACCGACACTGCGCCCACATCGTCGCCACCGACACCAACGAGCGGGCGCTCGCGCTGGCCGCGGCGACGGCGCGGCTCAACGGTATGTCGTGGGACCTGCGCGGCGGCAGCCTGTTCGAGCCGGTTGCCGGTGAGCGGTTCGACCTCATCGTGTCCAACCCGCCGTTCGTGGTGGGTGCGGGCGAGCGCGAGTACGTCTATCGGGATTCCGGCGTGGCGGGAGACGGCCTGTGCGCGGAACTGATCCGGCACTGCGGCGAGCACCTGCTTCCCGGCGGCACCGCGCAGATCATGGCGAACTGGATCGTGCGCGACGGGCAGGACTGGCGCG
Source organism: Mycobacterium sp. B14F4 (assembly GCF_039871645.1). Taxonomy (NCBI): domain Bacteria; kingdom Bacillati; phylum Actinomycetota; class Actinomycetes; order Mycobacteriales; family Mycobacteriaceae; genus Mycobacterium; species Mycobacterium sp. B14F4. The sequence goes on from NZ_JBDPMF010000001.1 coordinate 50,406, forward strand.
ACCGCGTGCGCGGTTGGCTGGCCGACACCGGCCTGCACGCCTGGGTGGTCCAGCGCGAACTCGCCGATCCGGTGAGCTACGTGGCGTTGTGGACGTCGGATGCCGGCGAGCCGCCAGAGGAGGCGGCGCGGCGCGGCGGACAGTGGCTGGACTGGTTCGCCGGCGAGAACATCGCCGCCGTCGGGATGGGCCTGATCGCACTGCGCGCCCCCCGGCCCGGCGAGCACCGCCCGCCCGAACATGTGCTGGAGGAGATCACCGGTGCCGACGAGGCGCCCACCGGGCCGGAGGTCGAGGCCTTCTTCGCCCGCCGGGAGTTCCTGCACCACACCGCCGATGAGCAACTGCTGGCGGCGCGGTTGTCGACCGCGCCGCTGTTCCTCGAGGAGCAGTCGCTGCCCGGCGGGGACGGATGGCAGGTGGTCGGCGCGGCGGTGCGCCGCCCCGGAGGGCCGGGCGCCGTCATCGGTGTCGACGAGGTGGGGCGGGCGTTGCTGGCCGGCTGCCGGGGCGAAGTGCCGCTCGGCACGTTGATCGAACTGCTGGCCGCCGTACACGGGGTCGACGCCGACGCCCTGGCGACGGCGGCGCTGCCGCTGGTGCGTGACGCGATCGGGCGCGGCATCCTCTACCAGGTGCGGTGACGAGCGTCGGCGACACCGACAGAGGATTCCTCGGTTGAAGTAGAGTGATCCTCGTGCCGTCGCGAGGTGGGAGTGCACGCAGCCGACTGCTGGAAGTCGCGCGGCGCCGGTTCGCGCTCGACGGTGCGCTGTCGGCCACGCTCGAGGAGGTGCGGCGCGAGGCGGGCGTCAGCGTCGGGGCGCTTTATCACCACTTCCCGGACAAGGTCTCGCTGGCCACCGCCGTCTATGCGCAGGTGCTGGGCGAGTACCAGGCGGGCTTCCTGGTAATGCTGCGCAAGCATGACACGGCCGAGGGCGGCATCCGCGGCGGTGTCGCCCACCACCTGCGCTGGGTGGCGGCTCACCGCGGCGAGGCGACGCTGCTGCTCGGTGCCCGACTGGACAGCGCGGAGTTGCGCCGGTCCAACGCCGCGTTCTTCGGCGCGGTCCGCGACTGGTGGCGTCCCCACCAGGCCTACGGGGTGCTTGCGCCGATGCGCCCCGGCATCACCGCCGCACTGTGGCTCGGCCCGGCGCAGGAGTATAGCCGCTACTGGGTCGGGTCGGCAGAGTCGAGGATGGCGCGCGGAGCGGTCGACACCTTCGCCGACGTCGCATGGAAAGCCCTGCGCAACAACGAAGTCGAGGAGAAATTATGACAACCGCAGACGACTCACTGTATCGGGCGATGGTCGCCACCGGCGACGACGCCGACGCGCCGCAGCGGGTACGGGTTGACCGTCGCGGCGACCGGGCGATCGTCACGCTGGACGAGCCCCAGCGGCTCAACGTGTTGTCCGCACCGCTGGTGCGTCAACTGCGCCGGGCGCTGACCGCCCTCGACGCCGACCCCGATGTGCGGGCGGTCGTCCTCACCGGCGCCGATCCCGGCTTCAGTGCCGGGGGCGACCTGCGGATGATGAGCGCGGCCGTCGACTCCCTGGGCGCGCCGGCCGGCACCGCCGACGTATGGCGTTGGATCCGCAGGGAATTCGGTGGGATCGCGCGTCTCGTCGCGGGTTCGGACACGGTGTTCGTGGCCGCGCTGAACGGCGCGGCGGCGGGCGTCGGCTTGGCCTGGGCGCTGACCTGCGACCTCGTCGTCGCCAGCGAGCGGGCGGTCATCGTGCCCGCGTTCGGGCGGCTGGGTCTGATCCCGGAGGTGGGCACCAGTTGGGCGCTGACCCGGCGGCTCGGGTACCAGGGGGCGCTCGCGTACTACCTGCGCGGTGAGCACATCGACGCCCGCGAGGCGCAGCGGCTCGGACTGGTGCAGGAGGTCGTCCCGCACGACCGGCTGCTGGCGGCGGCCGACGAATGGTGCTCGCGGGTCGCCGGGATGCCACCGCACGCCGTCGAGATGGCGAAGCCGCTGTTGCGCGCGGCCGCCGACGCCGACTGGGCCGACGCGCTGACGCTCGAGGAGTTCGCCGAACCGACGTGCTTCACCACCGGCGCATTCGCAGACAGCGTGCGAACAATGCTGAGGTGACTCGTTCACATCGTACGGTCACACTGTGCCGAGTCGGGCGAATCCGACCCGGCACAGCATGAATCACCATTAACATAGTGGGGCGGGTCAGCACGACAACGGGGTCAGGCATGCTCGCCACGCTGAGGAAGGTCATGAGCTTCGAGATGACTGTCGCCGAGTGGATCGGCACTGCGGTCATGCTCGCGGCGCCCTACCTCGTCGTCGGCGTGGCGTGGACCGCCCTGCACACCGGGCAACTCGAACCGAGGGGTGTTGCTCGAGTCGTCTCGATCCTCGGATCGATAGCGTGCTGGCCCGCCCTGCTCTTCTCGTCGGTGTGTGCGGCATGACGGCCGCGCCGTACCGGATCACCGTGCGCCATCGCACCGCGCGCTGGGACAGCGCGCCGGTCACCGCGGCCGAAGCCATGGACTTCTGGGCGTTCGCCGCGGGCGCCGCCAACGTCGTCATGCAGCTGTCGTGGCCGGAGGTCGGTTACGGCGTCGCCGAGAGCAAGGTCGATTCCGGGAACCTGCTCAAGCATCCGTGGAAACGGGCCAGGACGACGTTCCAGTACCTCGCGGTCGCGGTGCTCGGCACGCCGGAGGACCGCGCGGCGTTCCGGGCCGCCGTCGACACGGCGCACCGGCAGGTCAAGTCCACCCCTGATAGTCCGGTCCGCTACCACGCCTTCGACCGGGACCTGCAGATGTGGGTCGCCGCTTGCCTTTTCGTCGGGCTGGAGGACACCTACCAGTTGCTGCGCGGGGAGATGACCCCCGAGCAGGCCGAGCAGTTCTACCGCTCCGCGTGGCCGCTTGGCACCACGCTGCAGGTCACTGAGGACCAGTGGCCGCCGACGCGAGCGGCGTTCGACGAGTACTGGGCAACCGCCTGCGGACGCGTCTCGATCGACGACCTGGTGCGCGACTATCTGCTCGACCTCGTCAACCTGCGGATGATCAATCCGTTGCTGGCTTTGCCGTTTCGGCCGCTGCTGAAATTCCTCACCACCGGTTTCCTGGCCCCGGTGTTCCGCGACGCAATGGGCCTGCCGTGGAACGGGGCCAAGCAGTACCTGTTCGAATCCCTCTTCCTGACAGTCGCTTTCGTCAACAGGTTTCTCCCGGTGTTCATCCGCCAGGGCGGCAGTCACGCGCTTCTCGCCGACGTGCGTCGCCGTGTCCGCCGACAACGGGCGCTGGTGTGACGATGTTGCGCCGGATCCTGAGTCGTCGCGTGAGCGTCGAAACCATGCTCGAAATTCTCATGTGGCTGGCGATCCCGTACCTGGTCATCGGGTTGGCATGGGCGTTCTTCGACGCCGAGCAGGTGCAGGTGATCGACACCGCGCTGCGGACCCGGTTGCCTGCCGGATCGGACATCGGCGCCTTCGTGGCGACCGCGCTGAACTGGCCGGCCAGACTGTTCGGCATCGAACTCTGCGCGGCCTGAGCCCTCAGGGCCCGGTGTATCCCGGTGGGTTGGGGGTGTCCACCCACAGGTCGACGCCCAGCTCGGCGCCGGGCACGCAGTTGTAGACCGACAGGTCGGTGACACCCGACTCGAGCAGCACGTCCTCGCAGAGCAGCGACCGGCCGGTGTACTCGCGGGCCGGCTTGTTGAGGACCGCATAGGCCGCGTCGGCGTAGACGTCGGGCTTGCGGGCGCGGCCCATCGCCTCGTCGCCGCCGAGCAGGTTCTGCACCGCCGCGGTCGCCACCAGGGTGCGCGGCCACAGCGTGTTGGACGCCACGCCTTCGTTACGCAGTTCCTCGGCGATGGCCAATGCACACAACGACATTCCGTACTTGGCCATCATGTAGGCGGTCGGCTTGAGCCATTCCGGTTCCAGGCGCACCGGCGGGGACAGCGTCAGGACGTGCGGGTTCTCGCGGCCCACCATGTGCGGGATGCACGCCTGCGACACCGCGTATGTGCCGCGCACCTGGATCCCGTTCATCAGGTCGAAGCGCTTCAGCGGCACCTCGGTGATGGAGCCGAGGTTGATCGCCGAGGCGTTGTTCACGCAGATGTCGATGCCGCCGAACTGCTCGACCGTCTTGGCCACCGCGTCGGCGACCGAGTCGCCGTCCCGGATGTCGCCGACGATCGGCAGCGCCTGCCCGCCGGCCTCCTCGAGCTCCTTGGCCGCGGTGTAGACGGTGCCGGGTAGCTTCGGGTGCGGCTCAGCGGTCTTGGCGATCAGTGCGATGTTCGCGCCGTCGGCCGCGGCGCGCTTGGCGATCGCCAGGCCGATACCGCGGCTGGCGCCAGAGATGAACATGGTCTTCCCGGAAAGCGACATGAGCCCACCCTAGTGGGGTCACTTCGCCGCGCCCCCATCATGCGCGGATGTCGGCGGTGACGGCGTTGGTCAGCCGGATGAGGTCCTGCGGGGGCACGGCGACGTCCCAGCCCCGCTTGCCCGCGCTGCACAGCACGCGGTCCCACTGGAGCGCGGACGCATCGACCACGGTCGGCAGCGGCCTGCGCTGACCGAGCGGGGAGATTCCGCCGACCACGTAGCCCGTCGAGCGTTCGGCCGCCCCGCGATCGGCCATGGTGGCTTTCGCCACACCCAGCACCGCCGCGGCCGCCTTCAGCGACAGCTTGGCCGGCACCGGGAGCACGGCGACACCCAGCCGTCCTGCGGGCAGCGCGATCACCAGCGTCTTGAACACCTGGGCGGCCTCGACTCCCTGCACCCTCACCAGTTCGTCGACCGCCTCGTCGCCGAACGAGTCGGCGCGGGGGTCATGGCGGTATTGCAGCACCTCGTGGGGAACGCCGGCGGAGAGGAGGGCGGCGACGGCCGGAGTCGCTGCGCGCGCCACCCGGACAGCCTAGTGCGGGAACAACGCCGCCCCGCAACGCTGTTATTGACGGTGGTTCTGGTCGTCCGCGAACGGCGGCATCGTCGAACCGTTGTCGGTCTCAGCCTCTAGGATTGCGCGAAGGGGGTCAGGTGCCAGCGCTGGCCATGGACGTTCCAGTACGTCCGGTAATACTGCCGGACCTGTTTGGTGGCGCCGCGACAGAAGGGACGGTGTGCCCCACGATGACCGACTCCGACGGGTCGGCGCCCGAGCCTGCCGACCGGCAGGAGACCGACGCCGAGCTGACAGCCCGGTTCGAGCGCGATGCGATTCCGCTGCTCGACCAGTTGTACGGCGGCGCGCTGCGCATGACCCGCAACCCCGCCGACGCCGAGGACCTGCTGCAGGAAACCATGGTGAAGGCCTACGCCGGCTTCCGGTCGTTCCGCGAGGGCACCAACCTCAAGGCCTGGCTGTACCGCATCCTGACCAACACCTACATCAACAGCTACCGCAAGAAACAGCGTCAGCCGTCGGAGTACCCGACCGATGAGATCACCGACTGGCAGCTGGCGGCCAACGCCGAGCACTCCTCGACGGGGCTGCGCTCCGCCGAGGTCGAGGCGCTGGAGTCACTGCCCGACAGCGAGATCAAGGAAGCGCTGCAGGCCCTGCCGGAGGACTTCCGGATGGCGGTCTACTACGCCGACGTCGAGGGTTTCCCCTATAAGGAGATCGCCGAGATCATGGACACGCCGATCGGTACGGTGATGTCCCGGTTACACCGGGGCAGGCGCCAGCTTCGCGAACTGCTGGCCGACGTGGCCCGCGATCGCGGATTCATGAGGGGCCAGCAGAACACGCCCGAGGAGGTGACGTCATGAGCGACGACTCTCCGTCGTCCGACGAGCGCTGGACCCCGCCGCTCGGTCCGGTCGACCCCGAGCACCCCGAATGCGCCGCGGTGATCGCCGAGGTGTGGACGCTCCTGGACGGCGAATGCACACCCGAAACCCGCGACAAGCTCCGCCATCACCTCGAGGAATGCCCGGCCTGCCTGCGCTATTACGGCGTCGAGGAGCGGGTCAAGACCCTCATCGCGCGCAAGTGCGGGGGCGAGAAGGCGCCCGACAGCCTGCGTGAACGGCTGCGGATCGAGATCAGCCGCACCACGATCATTCGGCGCGGCTAGCGCGCGCCGGCCATCATCCGGCGGCGGCTAGCGAACCGACTTCGAGCCGGCGTTCGGCCGCTTGCCGTGGTTGGCCTTGGAGTGCTTGCGGTCGCGCTTCTTGCGGCCACGCTTGGCCATGGTTGTACCTCCGGTTGTTTCTGGCTTTTCTCGGCCCGCATCCCGCGGGCGCGTCTGGTCCATTCTCGCATGGCCCGGCGACAGCACCGCCGGGCCGGTGGTGTGGTTCGATAGAACCCGTCAGCAGCGAAAGGGGTGAAGATGGCAGAGGACGTTCGCGCCGAGATCGTGGCCAGTGTGCTCGAGGTCGTCGTCAACGAGGGCGACCAGATCGGTGAGGGCGACACCCTGGTGCTGCTGGAGTCGATGAAGATGGAAATCCCGGTGCTGGCCGAGGTGGGCGGCACCATCAGCAAGGTGAGCGTGTCCGTCGGCGACGTCATTCAGGCCGGTGACCTCATCGCGGTGATCAGCTGACCGCGAGCCGGTCGTTGACGCGCTGCCGGAAGTAATCCCCGATGTCGACCCTCGGTGACCTGCTCGCCGAGCACACTGTGCTGCCCGGCAACGCGGTCGACCATCTGCACGCCGTGGTGGGGGAGTGGCAGCTGCTCGCGGACCTGTCGTTCGCCGACTACCTGATGTGGGTGCGTCGCGACGACGGCGCGTTCGTCTGCGTCGCACAGGTTCGGCCGAACACGGCCCCGACGGTGCTGCTGGCCGACGCCGTCAGCACCCTGGCCGCCGCCGACGCCATGCCGGTGGTCGCGACCGCATTCGAGACAGGGTCGATCGGTGTGGGATCGGGTGCCGGACAACAGGTTTCGCCGGGGCTCAACGTCGAGGCCGTACCCGTTCGGTACAAGGACGAGGTCGTCGCGGTGCTCACGCATCAGACCGCCCTGGCGTCGCGGAAGGTCAGCCCACTGGAGGCCGCCTATCTCGACTGCGCGGGCGATCTGCTGCACATGCTCTCCGAAGGCACCTTCCCCAATGTCGGCGACCTGGCGATGTCGCGGTCCAGTCCGCGCGTCGGCGACGGCTTCATCCGCCTCGACGGGGCCGGGGTGGTCACCTTCGCCAGTCCCAACGCGATCTCGGCCTATCACCGCATGGGCCTGGCCGCCGAACTGGAGGGCCACAACCTCGTCAGCGTGACGCGACCGCTGATCGGCGATCCGTTCGAGGCGCAGGAACTGGCCAATCACGTGCGTGACTCGCTCGGTGGCGGGTCGAGCATGCGCATGGAGGTCGAGGCGGGCGGCGCAGCGGTACTGCTGCGCACGCTGCCCCTCGAGGTGCACGGAAAGGCGGTCGGCGCCGCGATGCTGATCCGCGATGTCACCGAGGTCAAGCGCCGCGACCGCGCGCTGCTGTCCAAGGACGCGACGATCCGCGAGATCCACCACCGGGTGAAGAACAACCTGCAGACCGTGGCGGCGCTGCTGCGCCTGCAGGCCCGGCGCACCAACAACGCCGAAGGGCGCGAGGCGTTGATGGAGTCGGTGCGGCGGGTGTCGTCGATCGCGTTGGTGCACGACGCGCTGTCGATGTCGGTCGACGAGGAGGTCAACCTCGACGAAGTGGTCGACCGGATTCTGCCCATCATGAATGACGTTGCGACCGTTGACAGTCCGATCCGCATCAACCGGGTCGGCGACCTCGGCGTGCTCGATGCCGACCGGGCCACCGCGCTGATCATGGTGATCACCGAACTGGTGCAGAACGCGATCGAGCACGCTTTCGACGCGTCCACCCGACAGGGTTGCGTGACGATCCGCGCCGAGCGGTCGGCGCGCTGGCTCGACGTCGTCGTGCACGACGACGGACGCGGCCTGCCCGAGGGTTTCAGCCTGGAGAAGTCCGACCACCTCGGCCTGCAGATCGTCCGCACACTGGTGTCGGCGGAACTCGACGGCTCGCTGGGCATGCACGAGGTGCCCACCGGTGGCACCGACGTGGTGCTGCGGGTGCCGATCGGCCGCCGCGGCCGAGCCGCGCAGTGACGAGGGCGGCCGAGCCGCGCAGTGACGAGGGCGGCCGAGCCGCGCAGTGACGAGGGCGGCCGAGCCGCGCAGTGACGAGGGCGGCCGAGCCGCGCAGTGACGAGGGCGGCCGAGCCGCGCAGTAGCCGGCCCGCTATTGCGCAATATGACCGTTACCGTCGCTAATTGGCCAATTTGAATTTGCAGAAAGTTACGGCCCCGACTTTCGTCGGGGCCGTAAACGATTCGGGAGCGGTGGCGGGCTAGACCCCGGTGCGGGCCTTGGTCCTGGCATTGCGCCGCTTGAGCGCGCGACGCTCGTCCTCGCTCATGCCACCCCACACGCCCGCATCCTGTCCGGACTCCAATGCCCAGGTGAGGCACTCCGTGGTGACCGGGCAGCGGTTGCAGACGAGCTTCGCGTCAGCGATCTGAGCAAGCGCCGGCCCGCTGTTTCCCACCGGGAAGAACAGCTCCGGATCCTCGTCGCGACAGACCGCCTTGTGGCGCCAATCCATAAGATCAAACTCCTCGTCAGATATATCTCGTGTGCGCAGCAGAGCGCACGAGCTTTTCTTCGGCTGTTAACGCGTGCACGTTGAATGTTTCTGCACTGTTGCTTCGATGCTTTCACAGGCTGGACAGATGTCAATACTCGCGAGTTAACAAGTGCGCAATCTCACTAGCTGGGTGCGTTAGCGGATCACTCACCCGTGTGTACTACACTCGATCCAGCTGCGCCCATAACCGCGGGGCCGGCCCCTTTCATTACAGGTCAGAGCCCTTTTTCGCCGGCGGTGCGACCACCCCCAACGCGTCCGGAACCGCGGTGAACATCATCGAGTCGCGCTTGCCCACATAGTCGCCGTCGATCTGGCACGCCACCGGCGTGTCGCTCGTCACCTCCAGCCACGGCAGGTCGTCCTCGCGGATCAGATGCTTGGCCTCGAGGCGCGGCTTCTTCGACAGCATCCGTCGCACCAGGCCGAGGTTGGCCCAGACGTTCATGCTGGTGGTGGCGAAGACCCCCAGGCCCGTCTCGAACGTCGTCGTCGGGTTCGTCCACACCGGCCTGGCGTTGGCGTAGGTCCAGGGGCTGGCGTTCGACACGAACGCGAAGTGGACGCCGCCGACGGGTTCGCGGTCGGGCAGGTGCAGCGTCAGCGACGGCTCCTTGCGGGCGCTGGCCAGCACCTCACGGATGGCCACGCGGATGTAGCGGGACGCGGTCACCTTGCGGCCCCTGGCGCGCTGGGCCTCGACGGCGGCCACCACGTCGCCGTCCACGCCCATCCCGGCGGTGAACACCCCCCACCGTTCGCCGCAGTCCATCAGCCCGATTCGCCGCCAGGCCTTGCTCCTGCGGTGCTCCGAGAGCAGGTCGACAAGCTGGTTGGTGGCCTCGGTGGGATCGGGGCTGATGCCGAGCGCGCGGGCGAACACGTTGGCCGAACCGCCCGGCACCACGCCGACGGCGGGCGCCGCGCCGCCGGGACCACCGACCTCGAGAATGCCGTTGACCACTTCGTTGACCGTGCCGTCGCCGCCGTGCACGATCACCACCTCCACGCCCTCGCGGGTGGCGTCGCGGGCGATCTCGATGGCGTGTCCGCGATGGTCGGTGTGTGCGACGGTCAGCTTGACCCGGCTCTCCAGCGCATGGGCCAGCAGGTCGCGGCCGGCCGGGGTCGTCGACGTCGCATTGGGGTTCACGATCAGCACGGCGCGCACAGAGGATGACCCTATCTAACGGGGCAGGCCCGACCTCTACGCTCGAGGTCGTGACCGTTCCCTCGCCGACCACCGTGCGGCAAGCCGCTGTCCTGGTCGCGCTCGAGGGTGCGGCCGGGCTGATCGCCGCCGTGGTCTACGTCATCAGTGGTCTCGGCGGGACCGACGAACCCGGGCTCAACAAGTTCGGCACCGCGGGCTGGTTCGTGATCATCGGGGGCGGCGTGCTGGCCGCGGCCTGGGCGCTGTGGACGGGGCGGCGCTGGGGCCGCGGTATCGCGGTGTTCGCCCAACTCCTGCTGCTTCCGGTGTCCTATTACGTCGCCGTCGGATCGCACCAGTGGGCGTACGGCATCCCCATCGCGGCGATCGCCATCGCCACACTGGCCATGCTGTTCAGTCGGTCGGCGGTGGAATGGGTTGGCGCTCAGGACCCTTCGGCCAGTAGCGACAAGTCCGGGCCCGACACCCGGTAGGTGATCCAGTCGGTCTGGGGCCTACCGCCGACGGCGTCGTAAAGGCCGATCGCGTTGACATTCCAGTCGAGCACCGCCCACGACAGGCGGGTGTAGCCGTTGTCGACGCATTCGCGCGCCAGGGTGGACAGGAGCTTGCGACCCAGGCCTCGTCTGCGGAACTGCGGGCGCACGAAGAGGTCTTCGAGGTAGATGCCCGCCACGCCGTCCCACGTGGAAAAGTTGCGGAACCACAGCGCACCGGCGGCGGCGTGGCCGTCGACCTCGACCAGATGGCCCTGCACGGTCGCCGGGTCTGCGAACAGCGCCCGGCGCAACTGCTCCTCGGTGACCGTGCACTCGTCGGCGGCGCGTTCGAACTCGGCGAGTTCGTGGATCATCGCGGTCAACTCGGTCTCGTCGCCGGGCCGCACGCGGCGGATCACCTCGCTCACGGCTCGACTCCGAGGGCGTTGAGGATCGTGGCGAATTTCGTTGTGGTCTCGACGACTTCGTCGTCCGGATCCGACTCGGCGACGATGCCGCCGCCCGAATACGCCTCCGCGGTACGGCGATCCGCCGACAGCTGCGCGCATCGGATGGACACCACCCAGCGGCCGTCGCCGCGCTGATCACACCAGCCGACGGCGCCGGCATAGAAGCCGCGATCGCCCTCGAGCCTGCCGATCAGCTCGGTGGCCTGCGTCGTGGGGACACCGCCCACCGCGGGTGTGGGATGCAGCGCCAGGGCGAGATCCAATGCGGTCGTTGACCGTTCGCGCAGCCGTCCGGTGATCGGGGTGGACAGATGCCAGACGGCGTCGGTCTTGCGCAGCTGCGGTTCGCGCGCGATGTCGAGCTCGGCGCACAGCGGTGCCAGCACCTCGCGGATCACGTCGACGACCAGTTGGTGCTCGTGGCGGTTCTTGGCCGACGCGGCCAGCGCGGCGCCGCTCGCCTCGTCGGCGTCGGGGTCGGGCAGCCGCGGCGCCGAGCCGGCGAACGGCGAGCACATCACCTGCTCGCCGCGGCGGGCCACCAACAGTTCCGGGCTCGCGCCCAACAGCACCGTTCCCGAGTAGCCGCCCCCGGCCGCGGCGAGGTCGACGAGATAGCCGTTGGTGCCCGGGTCGGCGGCGAGCAGCCGGTGCAGGACGGTGCGCGCGTCCAATGGCCCGTCGGCGGCCAGCCGCAACGCCCGCGCCAGCACCACCTTGTGCAGTCCGCTCGCGGGGTCGCGCAGTGTCTTCAGGGCGGCGGATATCCGCGCACGGTGTTCGTCGGGCTCGGGTCGCGTCTCGGCGATGTGCACCGACGGCAGCATCCGCAGCGGCCACTCCGGCAGGACGTCGAGGAACTGCACCGTCTGCGGCCGGATCAGCGCGGCGGGTCTGGACAGGTCGAACGGCAAGGCGCCCACCACGATCGGCGCGCTGTGCGAGGCGAGCGCCGCGCGCGCGTCGGCGATGCTGGCGAACGCGGTGTGCACGCCGTCGGCGACGACGGCGCCGCGGGCGGCCAGCACGAAGGACGGTTCGCGGGTCACCGGGGCTTACACGGATCCTGGTGGCCGGTCAGGCCCTGGGCGATGATCTGGCGGACGGCGTGCTCGAAGCCGAGTACGGCGATCGACGCGGGCGCCATCGCGAAGCGGATGCCGCTGCGCACCGGCAACTCGACCCAGCGGGCGATCACCGAGCGGGAGAAGTGCGCGTGGCCGACGAACACGACATCACGCGACGCCATGTGCTGCAGCGCCAGCTCGACGGCGCCGTCGGCGCGTTCGGTGACCGCCGCGACGCTCTCCCCGCCCTGGGCACCGTGCGTCCAGATCAGCCAGTCCGGAACCGTCTGGCGGATCTCGGGCGTGGTCAGGCCCTCGTAGGCGCCGTAGTCCCACTCCTGCAGCAGCGGCGACACCTCGTCGAGGGTCAGCCCGGCCAGTTCGGCCGTGTGCCGGGCGCGCCGCAGCGGGCTGCTCATCACCAGCGGGTTGTCGAGCTCGAGTTCGGCGAGCGCCTCGGCGGCCATCTTGGCCCGCTGCTCACCGGTTTCGGTGAGCTCGAGGTCGGTGTGGCTCGTGTGCCGACCGCTCTTGGACCACTCCGTCTCGCCGTGACGAAGCAGGACCAGGCGGTGCCGCAGGAGGCTCACGATGACTGATTCTGCCGCACGTCCCGTCATCGCGTTCCGGCCCGTGCAACCATGAACACCGTGACGCGGGTACTTGTGGTCGCCAATCAAAAGGGTGGGGTGGCCAAGACGACGACGGTGGCGTCGCTGGGGGCGGCCATACAGGAGACGGGCAAGCGGGTCCTGGTGGTGGACCTCGACCCGCAGGGGTCGCTGACCTTCTCGCTGGGGCACGACCCCGACAAGCTGCCGGTGTCGATCCACGAGGTGCTGCTGGGCGAGGTCGAACCCGACGTCGCGCTGCTCGACACGCCCGAGGGGATGACGCTGCTGCCGGCCAACATCGACCTGGCCGGTGCCGAGGCGATGCTGCTGATGCGGGCCGGGCGCGAGTACGCGCTCAAGCGCGCGCTGGGCAAGATCGGCACCGAGTACGACGTGGTGATCGTCGACTGCCCGCCGTCGCTCGGGGTGCTCACCCTCAACGGGCTGACCGCGGCCGACGACGTGATCGTGCCCCTGCAATGCGAGACGCTGGCGCACCGCGGCGTCGGGCAGTTCCTGCGCACCATCACCGACGTGCAGCAGATCACCAACGCCGAGCTGCAGCTGCTCGGCGCCCTGCCGACGCTGTACGACTCGCGCACCACGCACAGCCGCGACGTGCTGCTCGACGTCGCCGACCGCTACGACCTACCGGTGCTGGCACCGCCGATCCCGCGCACGGTGCGCTTCGCCGAGGCGAGCGCCTCGGGCGCGTCGGTGCTGTCCAGCCGCAAGAACAAGGGCGCGCTGGCCTACCGGGAGTTGGCGACCGCGCTGCTCAAGCACTGGAAGAACGGCAAGGCGCTGCCGACGTTCACCCCGGAGATCTAACCGCCGAGCGGCCACTTGTCGCTCGGTTCTCGCCGGCAGGGGGTCGCGCAACCGGCCACTCACGGCGCTCAGCCCAGCGCGACCACGTCGCCGCCGCGCTGTTCGAGCAGCGTCGTCCCCGCGACGGCGGGCACCACGGGCCCGGAGGTCGGCAGCCGGCCCAGCGGGATGTGACTCTCGCCGCGCCCGGTCTGCGGGTCGAACACGTCGTAGCCGTCGGTGACGGGCACCAGCAGGCGACCGGCCATGATCGTCGCCGGTCCGAGCGGGGCGTTGCGACCGGCCGGGGTGACCGTGTACTTGTACCGTAAACCGTTGGCGGAGAACACCATTACGCTGTCACCGGTCCACCAGGTGATCAGGTCGCCCGCGCGCGACACGGTCGCCTGCGGCGAGGGCGGCTTGGCCAGCGCGGTGCTGGCGATCGTCGCGCCGGTCTCGTCGACGACATTGAGGGCCGGCTTTGGGGTCGGCACGTAGACGGCGGTGGTGGTGTCGGCGACGGCCACCACCCGCGCCCCGGAGTCGTCCGCCACGCCGGGCTGCGGCACGTACTTCAGTTCCGGGGTGTCCTCCTCGTCGGAGGGCCGCAGCAGCGTCAGCCGCAGGTCGCGCTCCCGCGGGCAGGCCTCCAGCACCGAAACCGCCTCCGAACTCGCGGCCGTCGACACCAGCCGGCACAGCGGCGTCACCGGCGTTCCGGGCTTGAGGGGCGCGTCCAATGCGCCGTAGCTGAGCATCCGGACCATGTCCGAGCGCCAGAGCTCCAGCCGGTTCTCACCGGCCGACAGCACCGTGGTGCCGTCCGAGGACAGCGCCACCTCGGCGTCGGCATACGACGTGCGCGCCGAACCGCGCTTACCGGTCTTGGCGTCGATGGTGCTGACCTGACCGCATCCGCGCGCGTCGGGGTACACCGCGACCGCGTACTGGTAGACCCAGCTGACCCCGCACAGGTCGAGGTCACGCGAATAGCTCCACAGCGTGTCGCCGGTCGCGGGGTCGCGGCCGGCGACCGCGCGGCCGTCGCCGGTCACCACCGCGCCTCCGACGACCAGCGGCAGCGTCGTCTTGGCACTCGGCGCGGTCCACAGCTGCCGCAGCGACCCGGGCACCGACCCGGCGGTGCTGAGGTTGGGAACCGGCGCCGCCGCCCGCCTGCTGTTCGTCGCCCGCGCGTCGCTGGTCCACCAGATCAGCGCGGCGGCCACCGCCACCACCGCGGCGATCGCCACGGCCGCGACCACGTCGTTACGGGTGCGGCGTTCGGGTCTGACCATCGGGCGGCGGGCGCCTGTCAGCCGGCGCTGGCGGCGGTCTTGCGCGGGCGACGGCGACGCTTGCGCCGCGCAGGCTGCTCACCGTCGGCGGACTCCGGCGCGGCGGTGGCGGTCTGCTCGTCAGCCGTGTCCTCCGGGTGGCCGGTGCTCGGCTTGCCCGCGCGGGTGCGGCGCCGCGTGCGGGTGCGGGCCGGCCGCTCGGCCGACTTCTCCGCAGGGGCGCGCTTGGCCGCCGGCCGGGCGGGCTTGCCGACGGTGCCGGTGGCGTCGTCCGGGATGTTCAGTTCCGCGTACAGGTGCGGTGAGCTGGAGTACGTCTCCGCGGGGTCGGGGCAGGCCAGGCCCAGCGCCTTGTCGATCATCTCCCACTTGGCCAACTCGTCCCAGTCGACCAGCGTCACCGCGATGCCGGTCTTGCCTGCGCGCCCGGTGCGACCGATGCGGTGCACGTAGGCCTGCTCGTCCTCGGGGATCTGGTAGTTGATGACGTGGGTGATGTCGTCGATGTCGATGCCGCGTGCGGCCACGTCGGTGGCGACCAGCACGTCGATGTCACCGGTGCGGAACGACTTGAGCGCCTTCTCCCGGGCACCCTGACCGAGATCGCCGTGCACGGCGCCGACCCTGAACCCGCGCTCGGCGAGCTCGTCGGAGACCTTCTGGGCGGTGCGCTTGGTGCGGGTGAAGACCATCGTGGCGCCGCGGCCCTCGGCCTGCAGGATGCGGCTGACCATCTCGACCTTGTCCAGCGCGTGGGCCCGGTAGGCGAACTGCTCGGTGGTGTCGTGGGTGGCCGCCGAATGGGGGGCCTCGGCCCGGATGTGGGTGGGCTGGTTCATGAACGTGCGGGCCAGCGTGATGATCGGATCCGGCATCGTCGCCGAGAACAGCATCGCCTGCCGCTCATCGGGGATCTGGCGCAGGATGCGCTCGATGTCGGGCAGGAAGCCCAGGTCGAGCATCTCGTCGGCCTCGTCGAGCACCAGCATGGACAGCCCGCCGAGTTGCAGGTGGCCCTGCTGAGCCAGGTCCAGCAGCCGGCCGGGGGTCCCGACGACGACGTCGACGCCCTTCTGCAGTGCCTCGATCTGTCCCTCGTACGGGCGCCCGCCGTAGATGGAGGTCACCGTGAGCTTGCGGTCATCGACCCGAAGGTGCCTGGCCGCGGCGGCCAGATCACCGTAGACCTGCAGGCACAGCTCGCGGGTCGGCACGACGATCAGGGCCCGCGGGATGCCGGTCAGCGGGCGTTCGGCGTCGGTGGTGATGCGCTGCAACAGCGGCACACCGAAGGCCAGGGTCTTGCCCATGCCGGTGCGGGCCTGGCCGATGAGGTCGTCGCCGGCCAGGGCCAGCGGCATGGTGAGTTCTTGGATGGCGAACGGATGTTCCTTGCCGTCTTCGGCGAGCGCCCGCACGATCTCGTCGCGGACTCCGAGTTCGGCAAAGGTGGGATTTAGATGCGTCATACGCGGAGGAATAGCCTTTCGATTGTCGATCCTCATAGCGTCCACGCGCGCACGAGTTCGAACGAAACGATGGCCAGTAAAGACCTGAGCCCTGCACTGAGGTAGGCGGGCCGACTGCGTGCACGCACATTTCCTAGGCAGCTGGGAGGTAGCTTGACGCCGTCTCGGTGTCGCTGCCTTTGGCCATGATACCTGGTCGGGTTCGCCGAGCGGTCGACGCGCCGGGGGCCGTTTAGAGTTGGGCCCATGAACTCGAGGCCGCCCGCTGCGGAGCAGACCGATCCGGTGACGTCCGGCGTGTCGGCCGACCATCCCGGCGTCATCGAACTCTTCGCCCTGCTGGCCTACGGCGAGGTCGCCGCGTTCTACCGGCTCACCGACGAGGCGCGGATGGCGCCCAACCTGCGCGGCCGCATCAACATGGCCGCCATGGCGGCCGCCGAGATGAACCATTACGAGGTGCTGCGCGACGCCCTGGAACGACGCGGCGTCGACGTGGTGCCCACGATGACGAAGTACGCCTCGGCGCTGGAGAACTACCACCGGCTCACCACGCCCAGCACGTGGCTGGAGGCCCTCGTCAAGACCTACGTCGGCGACGCGCTGGCCGCCGACTTCTACCTGGAGATCGCCGACGCGCTGCCCGACGAGGTCGCCGCCGTGGTCCGCGCAGTGCTCGCCGAGACGGGGCACTCGCAGTTCGTCGTCGCCGAGGTGCAGGCCGCGGTGACCGCCAGCGACAAGCAGCGTCACCGCCTCGCGCTGTGGTCGCGTCGGCTGCTCGGGGAGGCGATCACGCAGGCCCAGTTCGTGCTCGCCGACCACGACGAACTCGTCGACCTGGTGATGGCCAGTGGTGAGGGCCTGACGCAGATGACCGAGTTCTTCGACCGCCTGCAGCGCACCCATGCCTCGCGCATGGAGGAACTCGGCCTAGCCTGATCGAGCTGCCTGACCGCTACTGCGTGCAGGTGGCGATCATCGAGTTGTTGTTCTGCGCGGTTATCAGCGTGCCCGCGGCGTCGGTGATGCTGCAGTTCAGCTGGCCGGCGACGCTGGTCGCGGTCACCGACTTCAGCTCGACGCCCGGGTCGAGCACGACGGTCTTGGCCCACGGCAGCGCGACGTTGACGTCGGTCTGCAGCGCACCCCGCTGGTCGGTGTAGATGACGGTCACCAGGTCGATCAGCTGCCGGTTGCCGGTCACCCGGTAGGTGATCGTGCGGGGTGAGGGGGCGGGCGGCGGCGGAGCCGCGGCCTGAGTCGGCGTGGGGGTCGGCTCGACGGTCGCTTCCGCCGTCGGGCTGACGGTGGTGACGGTTTCCGGCGGCAGCGCCGGGACGGCGGGCGCGGGCGTGGCCGCCGCGGGCGCAGATGTCGTGAGGGGCGCCGCCGACGTCGCGGACGCCTCCGACGTCGCGGTGGCCGACACCGATCCGCTGTCGCCGCCGCCGAGGATCACACCCGTCGTCCCGACCGCGATGAACAGGATGACGCCGGCGATCCCGGCGATCCACATCCAGCGGCGGTCGAGGCGCTCCTCGTCGTAGGCCTGCTGGTCGAAATCGCCGTACTCGTCGAGTTCCTGCGGGCCGTCGTAGTCGTAGTCGTACTCGTCGGCCGGCGCTTCCTCGGTGTAGGTGCGGATGCGTTCGGTGGGGGTCAGCGAATACGGTGAATGGGCGGTATAAGGCCTGTTCATAAGGATTTTCCCAAGTCGTGGAGAGCGCAGTAACCAATGCCGCGCCTGATGCTATCGAGGCAGAAGTGACAGGTGAGGTTCGATCGGTCGTGTGTCGGTCACGGTCCGGACTCGGTTCGGTCGCCGTTGGTAACCGACGATCGATCCAGCGCTCCGGCCGATCCGTCCCGGACCTTCGCTGACCGCGAACTCACCGGCAGGCGCGCCCGCCGCGGCGTCCACTAGCCTCTTGAAGCAGAGCAAGCAGACGAACGGAAGGGACCAGGCGTGGAGGTCAAGATCGGTGTCGCGGACAGCCCGCGCGAGTTGGTGTTCAACAGCGCGCAGACACCAAGCGAGGTGGAGCAGTTGATCACCGACGCGTTGGCCAAGGACTCGAGCGTGCTGGCTCTGACGGACGAGAAGGGCCGGCGTTTCCTGGTGCAGACCGCCAAGATCGCCTATGTCGAGATCGGGGCGGCGGACGTGCGCCGCGTGGGATTCGGGGTCGGCGCCCAGTCGGCTAAGACCGGGTGAGCGGCACGTGTGACAGGCCGCCCCAGGCGAACGCCACGGTGCCTTCCACCGCGTCGTCTTTGGAGATCGGCCGCTCGTTGTTAAGCCAGTAGCGCGCCGAGTCGACGCTGATCGCGACCAGGCCGACGGCGATCATCCTGGCCCGGTGGGCCTCCAGTCCGGAATCGCGGCTGATCAGGTCGAACACCGCGTCCGTGCAGGCCTCGGTGGCGACCTTCACCTGCGCGGCGACCTGCGGTTCGGTGACGTAGTCGTTCTCGAAGATCAGCCGGTAGCCCTGGCTGTCGTGCTCGATGAAGTCGAAGAACGCCTGGACAGCCGCACGCAGTCGCTGACGGTTGTCGGTGGTGGTCCGCAGCGCCTGGCGGACACCGGAGACGAGGTTCTCGACATGCCTGGCCAGCACCGCGAGATACAGCTCAAGCTTCGACGAGAAGTGTTGGTAGAGAACCGGTTTGCTCACCCCGGCGCGATCGGCGATCTCATCCATACCCGCGGCGTGGTAACCGCGATCGACGAAAACCTCGCTGGCCGCGGCGAGTAGCTGGCCGCGGCGCTCGTCACGCGGCAGCCTGTTGCCCCGGCGGTTCACCACTTCGCCGGTGCCCGGCTGCGCGCCTCTCCTCGCGGCGGTGTTGGCGAGATCGCTCATCACTTCCTTCGTCTGGCGTCATCTGGCCTGGTTTCGCAACGACACTACTACCGTCGGCGCTGCCTGCACGTGAGGCAGTGCACTGGCCGCAAGTGGCGCGCCGGGAGCTCGGGGACGTCGGCCTGTGTCATCCTGTTTCGGTGACGTACGACTCGGGGCGTCGCGGGGGCTCGGGACTCCACGGGGGCGTGCCCGCCAAGCGCAACGAGTGGCGCGAGCCTCTGCGCGCCCAGCGCGACCCGCTCGCCGAGGGCTCCGGCCGCGTCCGGTCCAACCGCGACGAGCACCGCCGGGTCCGCAAGCAGACGTGGCTTGGCCGCTTCATCTCGACCTACGGCTGGCGCGCGTACGCGCTGCCGATCCTGATCGCGGTGACCGCGGTGGTGGTGTACCAGACGATCACCGGCGCCAGCGCGCCCGCGCCGGTGATCGGGGCCGAGGGGCCGGTGCAGGGCCCCCCGACCATCGGTGTGGCCAGCACCGCGATCATCGGCGCACCGCCCAAGGGCCTGACCCAGTTCGACGCGAACCTGCCCACCGGGATCCTGCCCGAGGGCGGCCCGTTCACCGAGGCGGGCGCCAAGACGTGGCATATCGTGCCGGGCACCACGCCGCAGGTGGGGGAGGGCACCGCGAAGGTGTTCACCTACACCGTCGAGGTCGAGGACGGGATCGACACCACGACGTTCGGCGGTGACGACGGGTTCGCCCGGATGGTCACCGAGACGCTGGCCAACCCCAAGAGCTGGACCCACAACCCGCAGTTCGGGTTCACCCGCCTCGACGCGGCGTCCGGGGCGCCGCCGGACTTCCGGGTGTCGTTGAGCACACCGATGACCGTGCGCGAGGGCTGCGGCTACGACATCCAGCTCGAGGCCAGCTGCTACAACCCCGCCTACGTCGACGGACAGCCGCGGGTGTTCATCAACGAGGCCCGCTGGGTCCGCGGCGCGGTGCCGTTCCAGGGCGACGTCGGCTCGTACCGGCAGTACCTGGTCAATCACGAGGTGGGCCACGCGATCGGCTACCAGCGTCACGAACCCTGCGGCGCCCAGGACCAGTTGGCGCCGGTAATGATGCAGCAGACCTTCTCGACGACCAACAACGACGCGGCGAAGTTCGACCCGCAGTCGGTCAAGCCGGACAGCAAGACCTGCAAACCCAACCCCTGGCCGTACCCGATCGCCTGACGTTCGCCGCGCTCCGAGCGTGCGGGAAGGGCTGGGGTCTCGTTGCTGTTGAATGCGGTACCTGATGTGATGGTCAGGAGACTTGGAACCAAGGTGAATCGAGGAAATACGGTGTCGACACCGTTGCCGCCGCTGGTAGAACCGGCGGGCGAACTGACACGTGAGGAAGTCGCGCGCTACAGCCGCCACCTCATCATCCCGGACCTCGGCCTGGACGGGCAGAAGCGGCTGAAGAACGCGCGCGTGCTCGTTATCGGCGCCGGCGGGCTGGGCTCACCGACGCTGCTGTACCTCGCCGCCGCCGGGGTCGGCACCATCGGCATCGTCGAGTTCGACGTCGTCGACGAGTCGAACCTGCAGCGCCAGATCATCCACGGCCAGTCCGACATCGGGCGGTCGAAGGCCGAGAGCGCTCGCGACTCCATCCTCGAGGTCAACCCGCTGGTCGACGTGCGCCTGCACGAGTTCCGTCTGGAACCCAACAACGCCGTCGAGCTGTTCGGCCAGTACGACCTGATCCTCGACGGCACAGACAACTTCGCTACCCGCTACCTGGTCAACGACGCCGCGGTGCTGGCGGGCAAGCCCTACGTGTGGGGCTCGATCTACCGCTTCGAAGGCCAGGTCTCGGTGTTCTGGGAGGACGCGCCGAACGGTCTGGGCCTGAACTACCGCGACCTCTACCCCGAGCCGCCGCCGCCGGGAATGGTGCCGTCGTGCGCGGAGGGCGGCGTGCTCGGCATCCTGTGCGCGTCGATCGCGTCGGTGATGGGCACCGAGGCCATCAAGCTGATCACCGGCATCGGCGAGCCGCTGCTAGGCCGGCTGATGGTGTACGACGCGCTCGACATGACGTACCGGACCATCAAGATCCGCAAGGACCCGTCGACGCCGAAGATCACCGAGTTGATCGACTACGAGGAGTTCTGCGGCGTCGTCTCCGATGCCGCCGCCGATGCCGTCGCCGACGCGACGATCACGCCGCGCGAGCTCAAGGAACTGCTCGATTCCGGTAAGCCGCTGGCGCTGATCGACGTCCGTGAACCCGTTGAGTGGGACATCAACCGCATCGAGGGGGCGCAGCTGATCCCCAAGGGTGCGTTCGAGTCCGGCGAGGCGCTGTCGCGGCTGCAGATCGACCGCACGCCGGTGTTCTACTGCAAGACCGGGATCCGCTCGGCCGAGGTGCTGGCTATCGCGAAGAAGGCCGGCTTCTCCGACGCGATGCACGTGCAGGGCGGAATCGTCGCGTGGGGCAAGCAACTCGAACCCGACATGGTGATGTACTAACGGCTGGTTTGCCGGTCCTCGGCTTAGGCTGAGGTGGTGACTGTCGAGCGGCCACCGGATCATGTGCTGGCGGCCTTCGGGCTGACCGGTGTGCAGCCGGCGCCGTCGGGGTCGGGCTGGGAAGGCGGCTGGCGCTGCGGCGAAGTCGTGCTGTCGATGGTCGCCGACCATGCCCGTGCCGCCTGGTCGGCCAAGGTGCGCGAGACGCTCTTCGTCGACGGGGTGCGACTGGCTCGGCCGGTGCGCTCCACCGACGGTCGCTATGTCGTGGCGGGCTGGCGTGCGGACACCTTCGTGGCGGGCACGCCCGAGCCACGCCACGACGAGGTGGTTTCCGCCGCGGTGCGTTTGCACGAGGCGACGGCCAAACTCGAACGTCCACGGTTCCTCACCCAGCCGCCCGTCGCGCCGTGGGCCGACGTCGACGTGTTCATCGCCGCCGACCGCGCGGCATGGGAGGAGCGCCCGCTGCATTCGCTGCCGCCGGGTGCCCGCGTGGCGCCCGGTTCGGCGGACGGGCAGCGCTCGGTCGAACTGCTCAACCAGCTGGCCGGCCTGCGCAGACCGACCAAGAGCCCCAGCCAGCTCGTGCACGGAGACCTCTACGGCACAGTGCTTTTCGCCGGCACAGCGGCGCCCGGCATCACCGACATCATCCCGTACTGGCGGCCCGCGTCGTGGGCGGCCGGGGTCGTGGTGGTCGACGCGCTGTCCTGGGGTGAGGCCGACGACGGGCTGGTCGAACGCTGGAGTCCGCTTCCGGAATGGCCGCAGATGTTGTTGCGCGCGTTGATGTTCCGTATCGCCGTGCATGCGCTGCATCCGAGGTCGACGGCGGCGGCGTTCCCGGGGCTGGCCCGCACCGCGGCGCTGGTCCGGCTGGCGCTGTAGGCGCCTAGAATTCGTGGCGCACCTCGCGCAGCCGAATGCGGCCGTCGCGCGCGAGCACCCCTTCGGCGCGCAGCAGTTCCAGCTGGCGCGTCGTCAGGTGCGGCGCCGGCCGGCCGGACGCCCTGATGACCCGGTGCCACGGCAGGTCCGCCGAATCCGTGCGCATGATCCAGGCCACGATGCGCGGACTGGACAGCCCCGCCGCGTCGGCGATGTCGCCGTAGGTGCACACCCTGCCGGGCGGGATGGCCGCCACCAGGGCACGCACCGCCTCGACCTGGTCGTCGCTGATCGGCGCCATCGCTAGTCCAGTTGTGCGCGGATCAAGGCGGCCGTGTCCTCGGGCAACGCCTGGGCGACCATGTGGTCGCACTCCCACTCCAACAGCGTGAAGCCGTCGCCCACCCGATCGGCCAGTGACGCGATCAGGCCGTCGGTCGCGTACGGCGGCTCGGTGCGGGCGGCTCGGACCAATGTCGTCGGAATCCCGTTGTCCGGCAGGGCAATCGGCCTGGCCAGCTCGCTCCAATACGACAGCATGGCCGGGATGCTGATCCGCCACCCGACCCGGCCGTTGGGCAGGTCGATCAGGTGCTCGTCGAGTTCGCGGTCCAGTTCGGCCGGCTCCACCTCACCCCACGACCCGTTGGCCTTCTCCGCGCGCGCCTCGGCGCGGTCGGTGTAGTCGGGCGAGGCGTACATGTCGTCGGCGATGTCGCGCATCCACGCACCGTCCAGGCCGACCGCCGGGTCGAGCAGCACCAGGCTGGACACGAGTTCGGGCCGGGCGGCGGCCAGGCTCAGCGCAACCGCGCCGCCTAACGAATGACCCACCACGACCACGGGACGGCCCGGGTCGACCAGTGCGGCCAGCGCGGCCACATTGGCCTCCAGCGTCCACGGCGCGGCCCGCGACGACCGGCCGTGCCCGATGAGGTCCGGTGCGGCGATCGAGAACTCGGCCAGGTGCCGCGTCGCCAGCGTCTGCCACCGCTGCCCGTGTCCGGTCAGCCCGTGGATGGCCAGGATCTGCGCCGGACCGGCCGGGCCGTACCGGTACACCTGCAGAGGTCCGCTCACGACTGCGATGGTGCCAGCCGCGGCCGACGGTCGCTTGTCGGACCCCCGTGGTGTCATGCGTTCATGTCCGCACCGCACACCGATCTGACCCCGACCGCGCTCACCGAGCCCGGCACGCGCGGCGTCTTCCGCGTGATCGGAGGGGCGGGCAGCGGCAAGAGCACGCTGCTGGTACGGGCCGCCGTCGCCCACATCGCCGCCGGGATGGATCCGGAATCGGTTCTGCTGCTGACGGGTTCGGCCCGCCTCGGTGCACAGGCGCGCGCGGCGATCACGTCGACGCTGTTGCAGGCGGGCGGCCGTCCGGTGGTGCGGGAACCGCTGGTGCGCACCGTGCACTCCTATGCGTTCGCCGTGCTGCGGCTGGCGGCGCAGCGCAACGGTGACCCGCCGCCGCGGCTGATCACCGGCGCGGAACAGGACGGCATCATCCGCGAACTGCTTGCCGGCGACCTCGAGGACGGCGCGAAATCGGCCGTCGGGTGGCCTGCGCACCTGTGTCCGGCGCTGAGCACCGTCGGGTTCGCGACCGAACTGCGCGACCTGCTCGCCCGCTGCACCGAACGCGGGGTCGATCCCGTTGCGCTGCAAGGCATCGGACGGCGGGCGGGTCGGCCCGAATGGCTGGCCGCCGGCCGGTTCGCGCAGGCCTACGAGCAGATCATGCTGCTGCGGTCGGCCGTCGGGATGGCCGCCCCGCAGGCCACCATTCCCGCGCTGGGCGCGGCCGAGCTGGTCGGGGCGGCGCTGGAAGCCCTCGCCACCGATGCCGACCTGCTCGCCGACGAGCGCAGCCGGATCGGGCTGCTGCTGGTCGATGACGCTCAGCACCTCGATCCGCAGGCCGCGCTGCTGGTTCGCGTACTGTCCGAGGGCGCGGAACTGGCCGTGCTCGCAGGCGATCCCAACCAGGCGGTGTTCGGCTACCGCGGCGCCGACCCCGCACTGCTGCGCGGAGAGGGTCCGACGATCACGCTGGCCCAGTCCCACCGCTGCGCACCTGCGGTCGCCGAAGCCATCACCGAGATCGCCCGCCGGCTGCCGGGTTCCGACGACGGTCGCGTTCTGGCCGGCGCGGCGGGGAAGGCCGGGTCGGTGGCCGTGCGCATCGCCGCCTCACCGCATGCCGAGTCGGCGCTGATCGCCGACGCGTTGCGCCGCGCGCATCTGGTCGACGGGGTGCCGTGGTCGCAGATGGCCGTCATCGTGCGCTCGGTCCCTCGGGTCGGGGCCGCGCTCGCACGCACGTTGTCGGCGGCGGGTGTGCCCGTGGACACGTCGGCGCCGACGACGCCGCTGGCCGAACAGGCTGCGGTGCAGGCGCTGCTGGGGGTGCTGGCGGCGACAGCGCAGGCTCTGGATGCCGACACGGCGCGGTCCTTGGTGACCGGGCCGATCGGGCGGGTCGATCCGGTGTCGCTGCGCCAGTTGCGAAGGGCGCTGCGGCGCGCCGATTCCGCCCACCCGCCGCGTGATTTCGACCAGCTGCTGATCGATGCGCTGCACCGCGGTGTCGACGGCCTGCCCGAGCACCTCGACCGTCCCCTCGGCCGGGTGCGGGCGGTGCTGGATGCGGCCCGCCGCAGCGCCGACGGCGGGGCCGACCCGCGCTACACGCTGTGGCAGGCCTGGCACCGGTCCGGTTTGCAGCGGCGCTGGCTGGCGGCCAGCGAACGTGGCGGCCCGGCGGGCGCACAGGCCGACCGCGCCCTCGACGCCGTCACCGCGCTGTTCGACGTCGCCGAGCAGTACGTGAACCGCACCGCGGGTGCGTCGCTGCGTGGCCTCATCGACCACGTCGCGGCCCTGGGCTCGCCTGCCCTCGAGGAACGCGCCGACTCCGACGCCGTGGCGGTGCTCAGCGCACACGCGGCGCTGGGGCGAGAATGGGAGTTCGTCGTCATCGCCGGTGTGCAGGAGGGGCTGTGGCCCAACACGGTTCCGCGCGGAGGTGTGCTGGCCACCCAGCAGCTCGTCGACGTGCTCGACGGCGTCACCGCCGAGGGCGAGCGCGGGGTGTCGACCAGGGCGCCGCTGCTGGCCGAGGAACGCCGCCTGCTCATCGCGGCGATGGGACGCGCGCGGAGCCGGCTGCTGGTCACGGCCGTCGACAGCGACGCCGGCGACGAGTCCATGCTGCCGTCGGCGTTCTGCGGTGAACTGACCGCTGTCGCCGGTGGCACCGACCTCGATCTCGCCCCCCCGGTGGTCGCACCGCGGGTGCTGACGCCCGCCGCGCTGGTGGGCCGGCTGCGGGCGGTGGTGTGCGCCGCCGACGGCGCCGTCGACGACGCGCAGCGGTTCTGCGCGGCAACCCAATTGGCGCGGCTCGCGGCGGCGGGGGTGGCGGGCGCCGATCCCGGTCAGTGGTACGCGATGACGCCGGTGTCCAGTGACGAACCGTTGTGGAACGGTGACGAGCACATCGTGACCCTGTCGCCGTCGACGCTGCAGATGCTCAGCGACTGCCCGCTGCGCTGGCTGCTGGAACGCCATGGCGGCACCGACGGACGGGACGTGCGGTCCGCGGTCGGGTCTCTGGTGCATGCGCTCGTCGCCGACGCAGACAGCGCCGAGAGCCAGATGGCCGGCGGCCTCGAGAAGGTCTGGGGGAAACTGCCCTTCGACTCGCGCTGGTACGCCGACAACGAGCTCGGCCGCCACCGCGCGATGCTCGCGGCGTTCGCGCAGTGGCGCGCACAGACCCGCCGGGAGCTCACCGAGGTCGGTACGGAAGTCGCCGTCGACGGCGTCATCGGCGGCCAGGAGGGTCAGCCGCAGGTCCGGGTGCGGGGTCGCATCGACCGGCTCGAGCGCGACACCGAAGGGCGGCTGGTCGTGGTCGACGTGAAGACCGGCAAGAGCCCGGTCACCAAGGACGACGCGCAGCGCCACGCCCAGCTCGCGATGTACCAGCTCGCGGTCGCCGAAGGGCTGCTGGCGCAAGGTGATTCGCCCGGCGGCGGCCGTCTGGTCTATCTCGGCAAGACCGGCACGTCCGGCGTGGCCGAACGCGAGCAGGAGCCGCTGACCGCCGACGGGCGCGCCGAGTGGCGTGATTCCGTAGAGCGGGCGGCGGCCGCCACCCAGGGGCCCGACTTCGTCGCGCGGATCAACGACGGCTGCAGTCACTGCCCCGTTCGGGCGATGTGCCCCGCCCAGGCCGCCCGGGGAGGCCGCTCATGACGCCGCGCTACAGCCCGTCGGAACTGGCCGCCGCACTCGGCCTGTTCGCGCCGACCGACGAACAGGCCGCCGTGATCGCCGCGCCCCCCGGGCCGCTGGTGGTCATCGCGGGCGCGGGCGCGGGCAAGACGGAAACCATGGCCGCGCGGGTGGTCTGGTTGGTCGCCAACGGTTACGCGCGGTCGGGCGAGGTGCTCGGGCTGACGTTCACGCGCAAGGCCGCCGGCCAACTGCTGCGGCGCGTCCGCACCCGACTCGCCCGGTTGGCGGGCACCGGGCTGGTTCCGGATGCGGCGGGCACGGCCGACGAACCGCCGACCGTCGGCACCTATCACGCCTTCGCCGGCACCCTGCTGCGGGAGTACGGCCTATTGCTCCCGGTGGAGCCCGATACGCGCCTGCTGAGCGAAACGGAACTGTGGCAGTTGGCATTTCGCGTGGTGTGCGAGCATCCCGCACTGGAGACCGACAAGACGCCTGCGGCCGTCACCTCGATGGTGCTGCGGCTGGCGGGGCAGCTCGCCGAGCACCTCGTCGACACCGACCAGTTGCGCGACACGCACGTCGAACTCGAACGTCTCGTGCACACCCTGCCCGCCGGGCCGTACCAGCGCGACCGTGGCCCCAGCCAGTGGCTGCTGCGGATGCTCGCCACGCAGACCGAGCGCACCGAACTCGTCCCGCTCATCGACGCCCTGCATCAGCGGATGCGTGCGGAGAAGGTGATGGATTTCGGCATGCAGATGGCCTCGGCCGCGCGACTGGCCGAGAACTTCCCGCACGTCGGCGAGCAACTGCGCCACCGGTACCGGGTGGTGCTGCTCGACGAGTACCAGGACACCGGTCACGCGCAACGCGTCGCGCTGTCGTCGTTGTTCGGCGGCGGGGTCGACGACGATCTGGCGTTGACCGCGGTGGGCGATCCGATTCAGTCGATCTACGGTTGGCGCGGCGCCTCGGCGACCAACCTGCCCCGGTTCACCTCGGACTTCCCGCGTCCCGACGGAAGCCCGGCGCCGGCGCTGGAACTGCGGACAAGTTGGCGCAACCCGCCGCGGGCGTTGCATCTGGCCAACGCGGTGTCACAGGAGGCGCGGCGGCGTTCGGTCGCCGTGCGCTCGCTGCGGCCCCGGCCGGACGCCGAGCCGGGAACCATCCGGTGTGCGCTGATGAATGACGTCGTCGCCGAACGTGATTGGGTGGCCGACCAGATCGCCGACATCTACCGCTCCACGCGCGGGGACGATGCTCCGGTGCCGACCGCCGCGGTCCTGGTGCGGCGCAACGCCGACGCCGCACCGATGGCGGACGCGCTGACCGCGCGCGGGGTGCCCGTCGAGGTGGTGGGCCTGGCCGGACTGCTCGGTGTGCCCGAGGTCGCCGACGTGGTGGCGATGCTGCGGTTGATCGCCGACCCCACCGCAGGCAGCGCTGCCATGCGCGTGTTGACGGGTCCGCGGTGGCGGTTGGGCGGGCGCGACATCGCGGCGCTGTGGCGGCGTGCGGTCGAACTCGACGACAGCAGTTCGACCGGGGACGTCGGCGTGACCGACCAGATCGTCGCGCAGGCGGCACCCGACGCCGACGCCTCCTGTCTGGCGGAAGCCATCACCGATCCCGGTGCGCCAGCGACCTATTCGCCCACGGGATACCACCGCATCGTGGCCTTGGCCCGGGAACTGACCGCGCTGCGCGCCCACCTGTCGCACCCGCTGCCCGACCTGGTCGCCGAGGTGCGCCGGGTGCTCGGCATCGACACCGAGGTGCGCGCGAGCCGCGCCGTGGCGGCCGGGTGGTCGGGCACCGAGCACCTCGACGCGTTCGCCGATGTCGTCGCCGATTTCGCCGCCCGCCCCGGCGCCGACGTCACCGGCTTACTGGCTTATCTCGAAGCCGCCGAACAGGTCGAGAACGGTCTGGCCCCCGCCGAGACGTCCGTCGCGAGCGACCGCGTCCAGATCCTGACCATCCACGCGGCGAAGGGCCTCGAGTGGCAGGTGGTCGCCGTACCGCACCTGAGCGGGCGGGTGTTCCCGTCCACCGGATCGGCGCGCACCTGGCTCACCGACGCGGGCGACCTGCCGCCGCTGTTGCGCGGCGACCGGGCCACGTTGTCCGAGCACGGCGTTCCGGTGCTGGACACTTCCGACGTCAACGACCGCAAGCGGTTGTCGGACGGCATCCACGAGCACAAGCAGCGTCTCGAGCAGCGTCGCATCGACGAGGAACGCCGGCTGCTCTACGTCGCGCTCACCCGGGCCGAGGACACGCTGCTGCTCTCGGGTCACCACTGGGGTGTGTCCGAGAGCAAGCCCCGCGGCCCGTCGAGCTTCCTGTGCGAGCTCAAGGACATCATCGAGCGGTCGGCCGAGGCCGGCGACCCGTGCGGTGTCATCGAACACTGGGCGCCCGCACCACCGGACGGCGAGCCGAACCCGTTGCGCGACAACGTCGTCGAAGCGGTCTGGCCCGTCGATCCGGCAGGCACCCGCCGAGCCGACGTCGAACGGGGTGCCGGCCTGGTGAGCGCGGCGATGTCCGATGCCGTAGCCGACATGCCCGTCGACTCCGCCGAGGACTGGGCCGCGGACGTGGACGCGCTGCTGGCGGAGCGCGAACGGGGCACCGACAGCCCCGTACCGCCGCTGCCCGTGCAGGTGTCGGTCAGCACGCTGGTCGAACTCGGGCGGGACCCCGACGCGGTCGCCCAGCGGCTGCGCAGGCGGGTGCCGACGCGGCCGGATCCACACGCCCTGCTGGGCACCGCCTTTCACGACTGGGTGCAGCGTTTCTACCACGCCGAGCGGCTGTTCGACCTCGACGACCTACCCGGTGCGGTCGACCACGACGTCGTGGCCGACGAACTCGCCGACCTGCAGGCGGCGTTCGCGGTGTCGGCGTGGGCCGCACGCACCCCGATCGACGTCGAGGTGCCCTTCGACATGGTCATCGCCGGACGGGTGGTGCGGGGACGCATCGACGCGGTGTTCGCCGACGACGACGGCGGCGCCACCGTGGTCGACTGGAAGACCGGCGCCCCGCCGGCCACGCCGGAAGCCAGGCGGCACGCCGCCGTTCAGCTCGCGGTGTACCGGCTGGCGTGGGCGGCGTTGCACGACCTTCCCGTCGAGAAGGTGCGCGCGGCGTTCCATTACGTGCGCACCGCGACGACGGTCTCCCCGGATACGCTGCCCGACACCGACCAACTCGCCGAGCTGCTGGAGGTGGCCTAAGACTCGCGATAGATCTTCAGCGCGCTGGTAATCATCGGGATCTGCAGCGGGAGCCGGGCGATCGCGACCGCCCGCAGTGCCCACGGCTTGGCAGGGTCTCTGAACCACAGCCGCGCCATGTTGATGTTGCCCGGCCACACCGCCAGGAACAGCGCGACGGCCGCGGCCGCCCCCGTCTTGCGTGTCCGCGGTGCGGCGAGCGCGGCCGCGACGCCGAGCTCGGCCACTCCGGACGCGTAGGTGTAGAACCGCGGGCTGCCGGGCAGTTCGGCGGGAATGATGCCGTCGAAGGGCTTCGGGGCCAAAAAGTGCAGGGTCCCGATGCCGAACAGCATGGCGGCCATCCGGGCGGCCGGCGTCATGCCGGTGATGCGCTGCAGTGGGGCTGAGGGGAAGGTCATGATTACATTGTGCTGGTGCGGCAGTCCCATGCGGTGACGGACCCTCGTGGCTAGGGGAAGCCTTCGGCGTCGGCTGGGCCGAATCAACCAGCCGCTCGCCGAACAGCCCGTTCACTCGATCGTGGACCGGGTGACGATCCCCCAAGACGTGCCCAGCCCCTGGCTCCGGATCACCAAGCGCATCGTCATCGCCCTCGCGGTGCTGTGCGCCGTGGTGTTGATCGTCTACATCGATCGCGACGGCTATTCGGACACCCAGGAAAACGGTCTGTCCCTGCTGGACTGCTTCTATTACGCGACCGTGTCGCTGTCGACGACCGGCTATGGCGACATCGCCCCGATCACCGATGGCGCTCGCTTCGTCAATATCGTCGTGATCACCCCGCTCCGGGTCGCGTTTCTGATCGTCCTCATCGGTACGACGGTCGAGACCCTGACCACCGAGTCGCGGCAGGCGTTCAAGATTCAGCAGTGGAGGAACAAAGTGCGCAACCACACCGTGGTAATCGGTTACGGCACCAAGGGCCGGACCGCGGTGGCCGCCATGGTCGGCGACGAGATCGCGCCGGCCGACATCGTCGTGGTGGACGAGAACCCGGCCGCCCTGGAACGGGCCAAGAGCGCAGGCCTGGTGACCGTTCGCGGCAGCGCGACGGATTCGGAGGTCCTGCGGCTGGCCAGTGCCCAGCACGCGAAGGCGATCATCGTCGCGGCCAACCGCGACGACACCGCCGTCCTGGTGACGCTGACCGCCCGCGAACTCGCCCCGAAGGCCAAAATCATCGCCGCCGTCCGGGAAGCCGAGAACCAGCATCTGCTGCAGCAGTCGGGGGCGGACTCGACGGTGGTGACCTCCGAGACGGCGGGCAGGCTGCTGGGCATCGCCGTGCAGACGCCCAGCGTCGTCGAGATGATGGAGGACCTGCTGA
Organism: Mycobacterium sp. B14F4; assembly: GCF_039871645.1. Taxonomy (NCBI): domain Bacteria; kingdom Bacillati; phylum Actinomycetota; class Actinomycetes; order Mycobacteriales; family Mycobacteriaceae; genus Mycobacterium; species Mycobacterium sp. B14F4. Next base: position 81,516 of record NZ_JBDPMF010000001.1, read on the forward strand.
CCCCGGATGCCGGCTTCGCGATCGCCGAACGTGAGGTCACCCCGAAAGAGACGGGCGGGTCACCGAGGCATCTGTCCGACATCGTGTTGGGGGTGGTGCGCAGCGGCCAACTGCTGCGCGTCGACGACGCTCAAGTCGATTCCCTGGAGTCCGGCGACCGGCTGCTCTACATCCGCAGCGCGGACGCCGAGCGATGAGGGCCATCGGGTTCGAACTCCGCAACGTCCCGCTGCTGTCCCGCGTCGGCGCGGACCGGGCCGACACGCTGCGCACTGACGTCGACGCGGCGCTGGCCGGCTGGCCGGACGCGCTGGTGCTGCGCGTCGACCGCCGCAACCAGGTGCTGATCTCCGGCGGCCAGGTGGTCCTCGGCAATGCCGCCACCCTCGGCGACAAACCGCCGGAGCACGCGGTGTTCCTGGGCAGGCTCCCCGACGGCAGGCACGTGTGGGGCATCCGCTCCGCGCTGGAGGGACCCGAGGATCCGCACACCGAAACCGAGGTGCTCGACCTGCGGCGCGCGGGTCAGGTTTTCGACGACGTCAGCGCGCAATTGGTCGCGACGGCGACCGCGCTGCTCAACTGGCACGACAGAGCGCGCTTCAGTGCACTCGACGGCTCACCGACCAAGTCCATCAAGGGTGGCTGGTCGCGGATCAACCCCGTCAACGGCCACGAGGAGTTCCCGCGGATCGACCCCGCCGTGATCTGCCTGGTGCACGACGGGCACGACCGCGCGGTGCTGGCCCGTCAGACGGTGTGGCCCGAGCGGCTGTTCTCGATCCTGGCTGGCTTCGTCGAGGCCGGGGAGTCCTTCGAGTCGTGCGTCGTACGCGAGATCGCCGAGGAGATCGGGCTGACGGTGACCGACGTGCGCTACCTGGGCAGCCAGCCGTGGCCGTTCCCCCGGTCGCTGATGGTCGGCTTCCACGCGGTCGGCGATCCCGAGCAGGAGTTCTCGTTCAACGACGGCGAGATCGCCGAGGCCGCCTGGTTCACGCGCGCCGAGATCCGCGACGCGCTCGACCACGGGGACTGGAGCAGCGACTCACCGTCGCGACTGCTGTTACCGGGGTCGATCTCGATCGCCCGGGAGATCATCGAGTCCTGGGCGGCGCTGGACTAACCGGCGAGTTTCGCCTTGACCTCGGCGCCACTCGGGTTGGTCAACGTCGACCCGTCGGCGAACTTCAGCGTCGGCACCGTCTGGTTGCCGCCGTTGACCGAGGCGACGAACTCGGCGGCCGCGGGATCCCTCTCGATGTCGACCTCGGTGAACGCGATGCCCTCTATCTGCATCACCTTCTTCAAGCGGAAGCAGTAACCGCACCACGTCGTGGTGTACATCGTCACGGGAGTCTGCGCTGCGCTCATAAGGCCATCAACGTAACCGATCGGCCGAACATGCCCGGCGGCCTACCGGCCATTTGTCACCCCGCCCTGCCAAGATGGACCGCATGTCGGTAGAGGTGGGATCGCGCACCGGCTCGAACCGAATCGAGGACCTCGACGACGAACAGCGTGAGGCCGTCCTGGCCGCCCGTGGCCCGGTGTGTGTGCTGGCGGGTGCGGGCACCGGCAAGACGCGCACCATCACCCGGCGCATCGCCCACCTCGTCGCGGCCGGGCATGTCGCGCCCGGGCAGGTCCTCGCGGTGACGTTCACCTCGCGTGCAGCGGGGGAGATGCGCGGGCGGCTGCGCGCGCTGGACGCTGCTTTCGGGGAGGTGGGCACGTCGTCGGTGCAGGCGATGACATTCCACGCCGCGGCGCGCCGCCAGCTTTCTTACTTCTGGCCGAGGGTCGTCGGCAGCACGTCATGGCAGCTGCTCGACACGAAGTTCTCGGTGGTCGCCCAGGCCGCCAACCGGGTGGGCATGTCCACCAGCACCGACGACGTACGCGATCTCGCGGGCGAGATCGAGTGGGCCAAGTCGTCGTTGATCAGCCCGGAGACCTATCCCGCGGCGGTCGGCCAGGCCGGGCGCGACGTCCCGTTCGACGCCGCGAAGGTCGCGGCGGTCTACGCCGGCTACGAGTCGCTGAAGGCCGGGCGCGACGGGACCACGCTGCTGGATTTCGACGACCTGCTGTTGCACACCGCCGCGGCGATCGAGAACGACGCCGCTGTCGCGCAGGAGTTCCGCGACCGCTACCGCTGCTTCGTCGTCGACGAGTACCAGGATGTGACTCCGCTGCAGCAGCGGGTGCTCGACGCCTGGCTCGGCGACCGCGATGACCTGACCGTCGTCGGCGACGCCAACCAGACCATCTACTCCTTCACCGGCGCCACCCCGCGCTACCTGCTCGACTTCTCCCGGCGGTTCCCCGATGCCGCGGTGGTCCGCCTGGAACGCGACTACCGGTCGACCCCGCAGGTGGTGTCGCTGGCCAATCGCGTCATCGCCGCCGCGCGAGGCCGGATGGCCGGCAGCAGGCTGCATCTCGTCGGCCAGCGTGACCCCGGCCCGGCGCCGTCGTTCGCCGAGCACACCGACGAGGTCGCCGAGGCCGCCGCGGTGGCCAAGAGCATCAAGCGACTCGTCGAATCCGGGACCGAACCGGCGGAGATCGCGGTGCTGTACCGCATCAACGCCCAGTCGGAGGTCTACGAGGAGGCACTCACCGAGGCCGGGATCCCGTTCCAGGTCCGCGGCGGTGAGGGGTTCTTCAGCCGACAGGAGATCCGCCAGTCGCTGGTCGCGCTGCAGCGCGCCTCCGAGAAGGACGCAGCACGCGATTCCGACAAACTGCCCGAGGCCGTGCGCGCGGTGCTGGAACCGCTCGGGCTCACCGCCGAAGCGCCCGCGGGCACCAAGGCGCGCGAACGGTGGGAGGCGCTGACCGCGCTGGCCGAACTCGTCGACGAGGAGGTCGCGCTGCGCCCGTCGCTGGACCTGCGGGCCCTGCTCGCCGAACTGCGCCAGCGCGCTGACGCCCGGCATCCGCCCGTGGTGCAGGGTGTCACGCTCGCGTCTTTGCACGCGGCCAAGGGGCTGGAGTGGGATGCGGTGTTCCTGGTCGGCCTCGCTGACGGCACGCTGCCGATCTCCCACGCGCTCGCGCACGGGCCCGACAGCGAGGCGGTCGAGGAGGAACGTCGGTTGCTCTACGTCGGAATCACAAGGGCGCGCGTGCATTTGACGCTGAGCTGGGCACTGTCGCGGACACCGGGTGGGCGGCAGAGCCGCAAGCCGTCACGATTCCTCAACGGCATCGCGCCGCAGTCGTCGGCCGATTCGCCCTCGCCGGCGAAGCCCCGCCGCCCACGCGGCGCGACGCCGCGCTGCCGGGTCTGTAACGGAGCGCTGACCACACCGCCGGCAATCATGTTGCGCCGCTGTGAGAGTTGCCCGTCAGACATCGACGAGGAACTGCTCACCGAGCTCAAGGACTGGCGGCTGCGCACTTCCAAGGAGATGAGCGTGCCCGCCTATGTGGTGTTCACCGACAACACGTTGATCGCGATCGCCGAGACGCTGCCCTGCGACGACGCCGCGCTGGTCGCGATCCCCGGCATCGGGGCGCGCAAGCTCGAGCAGTACGGCCCCGACGTCCTGGCGATGGTCAAAGGCCGTCAACCGTCGTAAAAATCGTGCCAAAACCGCAGGTCAGAAATTTGGTTGTGCCTCAAAGCTGTTACCCTTAGCCTCAAGATCACACACCCGATGGGTTCGAGCGTGCGAGAGGAGGGTGCCGACATCATGGCGAGCAATTACGCGTTCACCGGCGTAGGTGTTGCCGGCATGTCGTGGACCCTCCGTGTCGCCGCCGCCGCGCATCCCGCACACGCCGCCGCGGGTGCCGCCGCTGTCATCCCGCAGCGCAAGCGCCGCACCGCCGCGACTGCACCGTCCGTCGATCGGGGCACCACCTAGGTAAGCCCAGATCTCGCCGCAAGAGGCCACGGACCCGCAGTCAAACGGATCCGTGGCCTTCGTCATTCGAAGCCTCGACGATTATTCCCGGGTCCCGCAGAAGTCAACAGATACGACAAGGAAGCGAAAGGACTGGACATGTCAGCCGGGACATGCCGAGAGAAGACGACGTTGGCGGTGCCGTGTCACAGAGCCGATCCGGATCTGTGGTTCGCCGAGGACCCCGTCGAGCTCGAGCGGGCCAAGGCGTTGTGCGCGGATTGCCCTATCCGTCGCGAGTGCCTGGCCGCTGCGCTGGAACGCCAGGAGCCATGGGGCGTCTGGGGTGGCGAGATCCTCGAGCGGGGTGTCGTCATCGCCCGCAAGCGGCCGAGAGGCCGGCCGCGCAAGAGCACCGTGGGAAGCCCGGCAGCCGCATAGCGCTGCCGGGTTTTCCGCCGAGCGTCGGCACAATGACGGAATTCGCGGCTGATCCGTCATTATTCCGACTCTCGGCGCAGCGACTGCCGGCCTAAACCTAGGCCGCCTCGTCGGCGAACCCCGGAACCAGTTCGACGGCAAGCTTTTTCGCCGGCACGTGGGCGTCGAGCTGGCAGGCGATAGCGACGCACGATGCGATGACCCGCAGCGGGATCGCCAACTTGGCGGGCAGGTCCATCTGCCGTGCGGCCTTGATCTGGCCCGCCGCACGGTCCGGCCTCATGTTCGACGCGGTCAGCTTCTGCAGCCACTTACGGGTGTAGTGGAAGGTCTCGACCTCGAGCGGCTCGACGTATTGCCGCATGATGTCGTCCATTTCGCGCTTGGAGACCTGCTCGCCCTTCTGGACGAAGCCGATCTTCTGCATCGCGGTGAGCAGGTTGTCGTAGTCGTCGTGCAGCGCATACCGCGTCGCCAGCCCGATCTCGATCGGGATGCCGCCGGATAGCGGGGCGACGGCGCCGAAGTCGATGACGCCCATCTTGCCGTCGGGCAGCAGCATGAAGTTGCCCGGATGCGCGTCGCCGTGCATCATCTCCAGCCGGCGCGGCGCGTCGTAGGTCAGCTCGAACAGCCTGGTGGCCATCAGGTCTCGCTGTTGCTGGGTGCCTTCGCGGATGATCACCGACATCGGCACGCCCTCGATCCACTCCTGGATCACGACCTTCGGCGCGCTGGCCACGATGTGCGGCACGGTGAAGTGCGGGTGGCCCTCGTAGGCCTTGGCGAAGGCGCGTTGGTTGTCGGCCTCGAGTCGGTAGTCGAGCTCCATCTCGGTGCGTTCGATCAGCTCGTCAACCACGCTGTCCACGTCCGCGCCGGGGGAAAGCTGCTTGAGGACACCGACCATGCGCTGCATCGTCTTGAGGTCGGCGCGCAACGCCTCGTCGGCGCCGGGGTACTGGATCTTGACGGCCACCTCGCGGCCGTCGGCCCACACCGCCTTGTGCACCTGGCCGATGCTGGCCGACGCGACGGGCGTGTCCTCGAACGAGGAGAACCGTTCCCGCCACTTGGTGCCGAGTTGCTGGTCGAGCACCCGGTGCACCCGCGCGGCGGGCAGGGGCGGCGCCTCACGCTGCAGCTTGGTCAGCGCCTCGCGATAGGGCTTGCCGTACTGCTCGGGGATCGCGGCCTCCATGACCGAGAGCGCCTGGCCGACCTTCATCGCGCCGCCCTTGAGGTCGCCGAGCACGGTGAACAACTGCTGGGCGGCCTTGTCCATCAGCTCGGCGTTGACCTCGTCTTTCGACTTGCCGGTCAACCGTTTGCCGAAGCCCAGCGCGGCCCGGCCGGCCATGCCGACGGGCAGACTCGCCAGCTTGGCGTTGCGCGCGGCCCGGCCCCGCTTGATCTCACTCACCAGACCATCATCCACGACGAGGCTGAACACTCCGCAACGACTTGCCAACGCCCGATGTCAACACGGGCAGCGCGGATGCCGTGACCATCGCCGCGCGACCACCGATCCCACGTTGACGTCGAACTCCAGCGTGGTGTCTAGGGTCGGCGGTGGTTCGGCAGCCCGGTCCGGGTCGTCGCCGCCGCGCACCGCTCGCACCACACGGTCGATCTGGCTGAGCGCCAGCGCCGCCGTCGCCAGCATCGTGGCCCGATCGGCGTTGCCGACGGTGTGGCGCAACTGCGCGGCGACCGCAGGCCACGCGGCGTCGCGGTCACTGCGGTGCAGGTCGGCGCACTCCAGGCAGCTCGTCACGCCGGGGATCACCAACGGCCCGACCAGGCCGATGCCGTCGCGCACCCGCACCGCGAGGTGCGCCACCGCGCCGGCGTGCAGATCGCGGACCACCCGCGGATCGGCCACCAGGTAGTCGGCCAGCACCACCAGGTCCGTCGGCTCCGGTGGGACGCCGCTGTGAGTGCGGCTGCTCTGCGTGACGCGGGTGCCCGAACAGCGCAACGCCCCGGCCAGCAGGTCCGACAGCGGCCCGCGGCCGTGAACACGGACGGCCGCCGTCCTGGCGCCCGGCCGCGGATGACTCGTCACGAGCCCGGCCGCCAACAGCGACGCCACCAACGTCTCGACGATGGCCCCGTCGACGTCGGGCACGTCGGCGTGAAGGTCGGCCATCGTGGCACCGGATTGCAGATGGCGCAGCAGCGAGGCCAGCTCTGCGGCCGCCAGGCCGGTCGGCGGGCGGATCACGACGGCGCGCCGCGGATCCCAGCCCACCTGAACCGAGCCGTCGGGGCGCAGCAGGACCGGCGTCGCCGCGCTCATCGCGTATCGCGTCATCGCTCGAGCGTGCCACGGCCGCGGGCTCACCCCGACCGGTTATCCACAGGCTCAGAGCGCGGAGCCGTCGTCCTTGTCGTCGGGCTCACGCCCCTGATCCAGGGCGTCGGCGATGGCGCTGTCGATGCCGCTGGTGTCACCGCCGATCATCCGGTCGATGAACCCGGCATGCTCGTCGAGGTCCTCGGCGCCGGGCAGCAGATCCGGGTGCTGCCACACGCCGTCGCGGGCGTCCGCCCCGACCGCCTCGGTCAGCCGCTCCCAGAGCACCGCGGCCTCGCGCATCTTGCGGGGCCGCAGTTCGAGGCCGACGAGGGTGCCGAAGGTCTGCTCGGCGGGTCCGCCGGTGGCGCGCCGCCGGCGCATCGTCTCGGAGAGCGCCGACGTGCCCGGGATGCGGTCGCCGAGCGCAGCGGTGACGACGGTCTGCACCCAGCCCTCGATCAGCGCCAGCAGCGTCTCCAGCCGCTCCAGCGCAGCCGTCTGCTCCGGCGTCGCCTTGGGTTCGAAGATGCCCTGGTTGAGCAGTTGCTCCATCTGCGCCGGGTCGGCCAGCGCCGCCGGGTTGAAGCCTTGGGCCAGCTCCTCGATGCCGCTCATGTCGATCTTCATGCCGCGGGCGAACGCCTCGACGGTGTTGAGCAACTGGCTGGCCAGCCACGGCACGTGACTGAACAGGCGGTGGTGGGCCGCCTCCCGCGCGGCGAGGAAGGTGAGAATCTCGCTGCGCGGCTGCTCGAGCCCCTCGGACAGGGCCTCGACGGCCTCCGGCATCAGCGCCGCGACCCCCTTGGGGCCCAGCGGAAGCCCGACGTCGGTGGAGGTCAACACCTCTCGCGAGAGCTTGCCCAGCGCCTGGCCGAGCTGCGAGCCGAAGGCCATGCCGCCCATCTGGGTCATCATCGACAGCAGCGGCCCGGCCATGCTGCGGGCCTCCTCGGGCAGCGCGGAGGCCCACACCGCCGAAATCTGTTCGGCCACCGGATCACACAGCCGCTTCCAGGTGTCGAGCGTGTTGTCGATCCAGTCGGTGGGTGTCCACGCGACCGCCCTGCTGGTGCCCGCGGGCAGTGGGGTCACGCCGTCGAGCCAGGTCTCGGCGAGGTGCACCGCGTCGGCGATCGCGGCGCTAGTGCTCTCGGGCACCGGTGCGACGAACCCGATCTGGCTCGACGCCAGCTGCCGGGCCAGGTCGTAGTTCACCGGCCCGGACTGGGTGCCGCCTGCCATCACGTTGCCCGCACCGCTGAACATCTCGCCGAGACGGCTGAAGATCTGCCCGAGCTGCGACATGTCGAACTCGGAGCCGCCGGGCCCCAATCCGAAGGGATCCGCGCCGGCACCCGAATCGGGGTCCTTCTTGGGCTTGTCGCGCTCAGGGTCGTCCCCGGAGGAGAAGCCGAAAGGCAGGTCAGCCATGTGCTCAACCGTACTCACCTGCGCTCGATGATGCGGCTGGGCAGGTCACGCCGACAGCGAACCCGTCGCCGATCGTGTGCCCTGGCGCGCCGATTTCTGCGCCATGGTCGTTGATCGGCGCGTCTGACAGCCCTTGTGCAGATCTCGCCGAACGACGATCGTGGCGGGGGTCACGTGCGCCCCAACCTTTACATTGGGCGGCGTGAACAGGCGGATACTCACGTTGCTCGTCGCGCTCGTCCCCATCCTGGTGTTCGGGGTGCTGGTGTCGGTGGTGACGGTGCCCTATGTGTCGCTGGGACCGGGGCCGACGTTCAACACGCTTGGCGAGGTCGACGGTAAGCAGGTCGTCGACATCGAGGGCGCCGACGTCTATCCGACCTCGGGACACCTCAACATGACCACGGTGTCGCAACGCAGCGACATCACGCTGGGTCAGGCGTTGACGCTGTGGCTGTCGGGCCGCGAGCAGCTGGTGCCGCGCGATCTGGTGTACCCGCCGGACAAGACGCGCGAGCAGGTCGACGAGGCCAACACCACCGACTTCCGCCAGTCCGAACGCAGCGCCGAGTACGCCGCGCTGCTGTACTTGAAATACCCGATGGCGGTGACGGTGGAGAACGTCAACGATGACGGGCCCTCGGTGGACAAGCTGCAGGCGGGCGACGCCATCGACGGCGTCAACGGGAAGCCCGTGGCCACGCTCGACGAGTTCCAGGCGCTGCTGAAGGACACCAAGCCCGGTGACACCGTGGTGCTCGACTACCGCCGCAAGGACGGCCCGCCCGGCGTCGCGACCATCACGTTGGGCAAGCATCCCGAACGCGATCAGGGCTATCTCGGGATCGGAGTGCTCGACGCGCCGTGGGCGCCGTTCTCGGTGGACTTCAACCTCGCCAACATCGGCGGCCCGTCGGCCGGCCTGATCTTCTCCCTCGCCGTCGTCGACAAGCTCACCACCGGCGATCTCAACGACGGCAAGTTCGTCGCGGGCAGCGGAACCATCACCGGCGACGGCGAGGTCGGCTCGATCGGCGGCATCACCCACAAGATGCTGTCCGCGCGGGAGGCAGGGGCGAGTATGTTCCTGGTGCCGGCCGACAACTGCGAGGAAGCCAAGACCGCACCGCAGGACGGCCTGGAACTGGTGAAGGTGGACACGCTGGCCACCGCGGTGGATGCGCTGAAGACGCTTTCCGCTGGTGGCGAACGCCCCCATTGCTGAGTCATCGGGCGGCCGACGGCGACCTGCGGTTGCGTAGAGTTGGGGCACGTCGAGTCACGACGTGTGGGAATAAGACTGGAGTCGACGAGTGGGTATGCGGCCCGCGGCACGAATGCCGAAGCTGACACGACGTAGCCGGATTCTCATCGGGGTGGGGGTCCTCGCGGTCCTGCTCTTGCTGATCGGGCCGCGGCTGATCGACACCTACGTCGACTGGTTGTGGTTCGGCGAACTGGGCTACCGCTCGGTGTTCACCACCGTGCTGCTCACCCAGGTCATCCTGTTCTTCGTGGTCGCGCTGCTGATCGGGGCCATCCTGTTCGCCGGGCTGGCGCTGGCCTACCGCACCCGGCCGGTGTTCGTGCCGACCAACGGCCCCAACGACCCGGTCGCGCGCTACCGCACCGCGGTGATGACCCGGCTGCGCCTGATCGGCTTCGGCGTGCCCGCCCTCATCGGCCTGTTCGTCGGGCTGTTCGCCGTCGGCCAGTGGGAAACGGTGCAGCTCTTCCTGCACGGCAACAGCTTCGGGATCACCGACCCCCAGTTCGGCAAGGACCTCGGCTTCTACGCCTTCGACCTGCCGTTCTACCGCATGGTGTTGAACTACCTGTTCGTCGCGGTGTTCCTGGCGTTCCTGGCAAACCTGGTGGGGCACTACGTGTTCGGTGGCATCCGGCTGTCCGGCCGTACCGGCGCGCTGAGCCGCTCGGCGCGCATCCAGTTGATCTCGCTGGTCGGCGTCCTGATGCTGCTGAAGGCCGCCGCCTACTGGTTGGACCGCTACGAACTGCTGAGCCACACCCGCGGCGGCAAGCCGTTCACCGGGGCCGGCTACACCGACATCAACGCGGTGCTGCCCGCCAAGCTGATCCTGCTGGCCATCGCGGTGATCTGCGCGGCCGCGGTGTTCTCGGCCATCGTGCTCAGGGATCTGCGCATTCCGGCCATCGGCGTGGTGCTGCTGCTGCTGTCGTCGCTGGTGGTCGGCGCGGGCTGGCCGCTGGTTGTCGAACAGTTCAGCGTCAAACCCAATGCGGCGCAGAAGGAAAGCGAATACATCAGCCGCAGTATCGCCGCCACCAGGCAGGCCTACGGGCTGACCGACGAGGTGGTGTCCTACCGCAGTTACCCGGGCGACGCCCCGGCCACCGCCCAACAGGTGGCGGCCGACCGGGCGACCACGTCCAACATCCGGCTGCTCGACCCGACCATCGTCAGCCCGGCGTTCACCCAGTTCCAGCAGGGCAAGAACTTCTACTACTTCCCCGACCACCTCAACATGGACCGCTACCAGGGCCGCGACGGCAACCTGCGCGACTTCGTGGTGGCCGCACGCGAGCTCAACCCGGACCGGTTGATCGACAACCAGCGCGACTGGATCAACCGGCACACCGTCTACACCCACGGCAACGGGTTCATCGCCTCGCCGGCCAACACCGTGCGTGGCGTGGCCAACGACCCGAACCAGAACGGTGGCTACCCGGAGTTCCTGGCCAGCGTCGTCGGGGCCAACGGCAACGTCGTCTCACCGGGACCCGCGCCGCTGGACCAGCCGCGCGTCTACTTCGGTCCGGTCATCGCCGACACCCCGGCGGACTACGCGATCGTCGGCGAGAACGGCGCCCCGCGTGAGTACGACTACGAGACCAACACCGAGACCCGCAACTACACCTACACCGGACGCGGCGGTGTGCCGGTCGGCAACTGGCTGGCGAGGTCGTTGTTCGCGGCCAAGTTCGCGGAGCGAAACTTCTTGTTCTCCAATGTGATCGGCGAGAACAGCAAGATCCTGTTCAACCGTGACCCCTCGAAACGCGTGGAGGCGGCGGCGCCGTGGCTGACCACCGACACCAGCGTCTACCCGGCGATCGTGAACAAGCGGATGGTGTGGATCGTCGACGGCTACACCACGCTGGACAACTATCCGTACTCGGAGCTGACGACGCTGTCGAGCGCCACCGCGGACTCCAACGAAGTGGCGATCAACCGGTTGCAGCCCGACAAGCAGGTGTCCTACATCCGCAACTCGGTCAAGGCGACGGTCGACGCCTACGACGGCACCGTGACCCTGTACGCCCAGGACGAGCAGGACCCGGTGCTGCAGGCGTGGATGAAGGTGTTCCCGGACACCGTGAAGCCGAAGAGCGAGATCACCCCCGAACTGCAACAGCACCTGCGCTACCCGGAGGACCTGTTCAAGGTGCAGCGCGCGCTGCTGGCCAAGTACCACGTCGACGACCCGGTGACGTTCTTCTCGACGTCTGACTTCTGGGACGTGCCGCTGGACCCGAACCCGACCGCCAGCAGCTACCAGCCGCCGTACTACATCGTCGCCAAAGACCTTGCCCGCAACGACAGTTCGCCGTCGTTCCAGCTGACCAGTGCGATGAACCGGTTCCGCCGCGACTTCCTGGCCGCCTACATCAGCGCGAGCTCGGATCCCGACACCTACGGCAAGCTCACGGTGTTGACGATTCCGGGCCAGGTCAACGGCCCGAAGCTGGCGTTCAACGCGATCAGTACCGACACCACGGTCAGCCAGGACCTCGGCGTCATCGGCCGGGACAACCAGAACCGCATCCGGTGGGGCAACCTGCTCACGCTGCCCGTGGGGCAGGGCGGATTGCTCTACGTCGCACCGGTGTACGCCTCGCCGGGGAGCAGCGACGCGGCGTCGTCGTACCCCCGTCTGATCCGCGTGGCGATGATGTACAACGACAAGGTCGGCTACGGTCCGACGGTGCGCGATGCGCTCACCGAACTGTTCGGGCCCGGTGCCGACGCGACGGCCACCGGGCCGGCGCCCATTGCCGGCCCCGGCGGTCAGCAACCCGCTGCGCAGCCACCCGCCGACGGGCAGGCGCCTGCGGCGCAGCCGCCGGGCAACCAGGAGGGCCGGGCCCCGGAGGTGCCGACGCCGGCGGCGGTGCCGCCGGGTGGCCCCGTGCAGCTGTCGGGTGCCAAAGCCGCTGCGCTGCAGGAGGTCAACACCGCGCTCGACGCGCTGCGGGACGCTCAGCAGAGCGGTGACTTCGGTGACTACGGCGAGGCGCTGCAGCGTCTCGACGACGCGATGAACAAGTACCAGTCGGCCAGCTGACCCTACTTCTGGCGCGTCCGTGCAGCGGTCGTCGACGGGCGGGCAGCTGCCGAACTTCGCCCCGTCGGAGGATCCGGGCCGGGCGGCACGCGTCTACGACGCCGAGGTCTTGCAGCGGTTGGCGTCCCTGGCCGACCGTCATGATCCGGCCGGCGTTTTCCGCATCGGCCAATTCGTCCGAATTCAGCCGTGAGCGGAGTCACGCTCATCGGTGACCGCGCGATTTGGAACTGCGCGAGCGCTTTCGGTAACGTTGCGTTCACCCGACGCGGGGTGGAGCAGCTCGGTAGCTCGCTGGGCTCATAACCCAGAGGTCGCAGGTTCGAATCCTGTCCCCGCTACAAAGTGAAAACGGCCCCCGGAGACGTCTCCGGGGGCCGTTTTCGTACCGCCTGCGAGCGGAGTCGTGAACCTCCGGCGCATCCGGTCGCCGGCCGGCGCGCCGGATGTGCTGCGAGGCAATCGATCACCGGGTTGCGCGGCTGCCCCGGGCCGGGTCGTAGACGGTCGCCAGGCGGGCGAGGGTCAAGGCGCCCAGCAGCAAGCCGAAGTCACGCAGGGCGACGTCGTAGAAGCCGGGGTAGCTCACCAGGTTGACGATGATCGCCGCGAGCCAGGCGGCCACGAGGTAGGCCCCGTATCGGGGCTTGATGGCCACCGTGAGTCCGGCGACGATCTCGATCACCCCCACCACCAGCATCGTGTGCTGCGCGCTGAGCGGGCTGAGGTCAACGATCCACGGTGCGAGGTAGGTGTCCCACCTGGTCAGCACGTCGGTGAATTTGTCGAGGCCGAACACGATCGGCAGCACCGAGAATCCGATCCTCAACAGCAGGAACGCTCCATAGGCGGGCTCGGTGCGAGCCCGCTGCAGCGCACCTGTCACCGACGGAGTCCTGGTCGGTTGAACATCTGAGGTAGCCACTGCGTCCTCCTTCTATAGACAATATCTTGTTCTTTTAGAAGACGCCGCGGCCGAGGTTTTGTCAAGAGTTTTTGGTGTTAGAGTTGACGGGTGGCCGCGTCGCACTTTGCCGACCCGTCGGCGTTGTCCGCGCTGAGCGCACTGGACGACCCGGTGCGCCGGCGGTTGTACGAGTACGTCGCTGCGCGCGATACGCCGGTTTCGCGGGAGGACGCCGCGACCGCCGTCGGAATCGGGCGTACCTTGGCGGCCTATCACCTCGACAAGTTGGCCGACGCCGACTTGCTCGCCGTCAGCTATCAGCGACCGGCGGGGCGCGCAGGGCCCGGTGCAGGACGCCCGGCCAAGCTGTACACCCGCACCCTCGCGGAAGTAGTGGTCAGCGTGCCGCCCCGCGACTACCTGTTACTGGCGAGGTTGCTCGTCTCAGCGATCGAGCAGGATCGCGGCGGGTCGATCCGGGCAGCGCTCAATCAAGCCGCTCGCGGCGCCGGCCGCAGCGCTGCCCGAGACGCCGGCGGCGACGTCATGGCGGCCCTTCGTGACTGTGGGTATCTTCCCCTCGCGGACGGTGACGGCTGTATCTCGTTGCAGAACTGTCCTTTTCGCTCGGTGGCGAAGGATCATCTCGATGTGGTGTGCGGATTGAATCTCGAATTGGTCGAGGGCGTCATCGACGGCGGCGCCCGCCCCGGCGTCCGCGCAGAACTACGCCCCCGGCCTGGGCGGTGCTGCGTGGTGATTCGGGATGCCTAGCGCCCCGAACGACGAGAGCGGAGGAAGGGAGAAGTCATGCGTGTCGTAGTGGATCGTGATCGCTGTGAAGGCAATGCCGTCTGCGTGAGAATCGCACCGGAGGTTTTCCAGCTCGACGACGATGACTACGCCGTCGTCACCGCCGACCCCGTGCCCGCCGAGCAGGAGACGCGCGTAGGGCAGGCCATCGCCGAGTGCCCGCGGGCAGCCCTGTCGCGCGAAGATTGAGCCCGCGCAGGGCCCGGCGCGCTTCCGTCAGCCACCCGGAGGCGGTGGGCTCTCGACCGGAGTCGTCGTTGTCGTCGTCGGCGCGGTCGTGGTCGTCGTTTCCGCCGTGGTGGCGCTCGTCGTCTCCGTGACCGGCGGCGGCACCACCGTCGGGCTGATCACGGTCGTCTCGGTGATCGTGGCCGGCATCGTGGTGGTGGTGGTCGTCGTCGTGGTGGTGGGCGACGTCGTCGTCGCCGACACCGATTCGATGACCCCGCAGGCCACCCGCCCGCCCGCATCACCCGTGGCGAGCGTGTCCTGATCCGGCCCCTTCGTTCCGTCGGGCTGGCTGTAGCGGTCGGGTATGTGTCCGAAGTTGTCCTCGTCCTGATGGATCATCAGCGCGGTGCCCTCGCCCGCCAGCAGATCCTGGGCGGTGAACGCGTCGGTGGTGGTGACCAGTTCGGCCGACCCGTCGGAGCGGACCTCGAGCGAGGTGAGGTCGCCGCTGGCCGGATGACCGGTCTTGCCGGGCGCCTGGAAGTGAGCGCCCGCGGACAGGAAGTCGCCGGGCTCTCCTCCCGTGGGCGCCACCGAGTTGGCCTCGCACTTGCCGACCGCGTGGATGTGCATGCCGTGGAAGCCTGGACTGAGGACGCCGCTCTCGATCGTTTCGACCGTCACTCTGGCGAAGCCGTTGGCGAAGTCCAGGGTCGCGTCGGCGACCGGGGTGCCGTCGGCGGTCTTGAGTTGAGCGGTCAGCCGTTCCGTCCCGGCGGGTGCCGCCTCGGTGGTCGTGGTTTCCTCGCCCGCCTGATCCGACGAGCTGCAGCCGCTCAGGGCGGCGATCGGCGCCGCCAGCAGGGCAGCCGCGATGACGATTCGATTGGCCATGCCCGACGGCGTACCCACAGAAGTGATCGCCGACACATGGTGACAGTATGACGCGCGTGGGCGAGCGCGTGACCTTTCCGAGCACCACCGGACCCGCTCTGGCGGGCATCGTCGACCTTCCGGAGGTCGACGTCCGCGGCTGGGGCGTGTTCGCGCACGGGTTCACCCTCGGCAAGGACAGCCCGGCCGCGAGCCGGATCTGCAAGCAACTCGCCGATGAAGGCATCGGCATGTTGCGGTTCGACAACCTCGGCCTCGGCGATTCCGAAGGCGACTGGGGCGACGGCTCCTTCTCCAACAAGGTCGCCGACACCGTGCGCGCGGTGGAGTTCATGAACTCGCAAGGCCGCGAGGTGCACCTGCTGGTGGGCCACTCGTTCGGCGGCTCGGCGGTCATCGCCGCCGCGCACGACTGTCCGAGCGTCGCCGCTGTGGCCAGTATCGGCGCGCCCTACGAGCCGGCCCACGTCGAGCGCATCTACGACGCCCTGTGTGAACGCATCGAGGCCGAGGGCGAGGCGCAGTTGCTCATCGGCGGCAAGGCGCTCACCCTCAAGCGGCACTTCATCGAAGACGTCCGCAACGCCGACCTCCACGATCGCATCGGCTCGCTCAAACGCGCGCTGCTGGTCATGCACTCGCCGACCGACAACACCGTCGGCATCGACAACGCCAGCGAGATCTTCCGCGCCGCCCGGCACCCGCGCAGCTTCGTCTCGCTCGAAGGCGCCGACCATCTGCTCACCGAGAAGAACCAGGCGGCCCGGGCCGCCCGCATCATCAGCGCCTGGGCCGACCCCTACCTCTGAGGGCCACCGCTCACCGCACCGCGACGACGACCTTGCCCTTCGCCGACCGGTCCTCCAGCGCCGCGATCGCGTCCGCGGCCCGCTCGAACGGGAAGACCTGCGGCTCCGGCGCCGACACCTTGCCCGACGCCAGTAGCTGCTCCAGTTCGGCCCACTGCTGGGCCAGGTAGCCCGGGTGCGTCAGCGTCCACGCGCCCCACCCGACACCGACGACGTCGACGTTGTTCAGCAGCAACCGGTTCACCTTGACCGTCGGGATCTCACCGCCGGTGAAGCCGATGACCAGCAGCCGCCCACCGGGCGCCAGCGACCGTAGCGAGTCGGTGAACCGGTCGCCACCGACCGGGTCGACGACGATGTCCACGCCGCGCCCGTCGGTCAACCCCTTCACGGCGTCCTTGAAACCGTCCGCCAGCACCACATCGGTCGCCCCCGCCGCCTCCGCGACCGACGCCTTCTCAGAAGTGCTCACCACCGCGATCACCCGCGACGCGCCCCACGCCGGCGCCAACCGCAGCGTCGACGTGCCGATACCGCCCGCCGCACCGTGCACCAGCACGGTCTCGCCCTCGGCCAGCCGCCCCCGCGTCCGAAGCGCGTGGTGCATCGTCAGGTCGTTGAACAGCAGACCGGCGCCGGCCTCGAACGACACGTTGTCGGGCAGCTTGAACACCCGATCCGCCGGCAGCGCAACGACTTCCGCCATCGCCCCACACAGCATCGTCAGCGCCGCGACGCGGTCGCCCGCCGATACGTGCGCACCCTCGGGTGCGCTGCGCACCACGCCCGCCACCTCACCGCCGGGCGTGTAGGGCATCTCCGGCTTGTACTGGTAGAGCCCGCGCGACTGCAGCACATCGGGGAACGCCACTCCCGCGGCGTGCACGTCGACGACCACCGCACCGGAACCGTCCGGTTCGTCGAGCTCCACGAGCTTCGCGGCCTGAGGTCCGTCGAGGCTGGCTATCTGAATCGCGCGCATGGCGCCTATTTAACATCCTCGAATGCCCGCAATCCGCGCCGCGGTGCTGCTCGACGGGCCGGACGCCGACCTCGCGCCGCGTGGCCGGCAGCGTCACGGCGAAAAGCTGCACTCCCTCAGGCAGTAAGACCTCGTCCGATTCGGCCCAGGACACGTTGCTCGATGAGGTCGGCGCCGCGGGCCACCCCACCTGTTGCGAGGAAACCGGCTGCGACCCGTTTCGCGCCATCGGTCATCGCCATCGCTTCACGGACCTTCGCTCGTAGGCTGGCCGGGCTTAGCTTCTTCGCCGGCAGGCGGGTCCCACAGTGCGCGACTTCGACCCGCCGCGCGGTCTCGAACTGGTCGCGTCCGAACGGCACCACGCACACCGGCACGCCACGGCTCAATGCCTTCTGCGTGACTCCCATCCCGCCATGCGTCACCGCGCACACCGAGCGGTCCAGCACAATGCCGTGCGGCACGAATTCGCGCAGCGTCGCATTGGACGCCGGGTTGAGGCCGGCGGGCAGCCCCGCCGGAAGGGTGGCCACCAGATGCACCGGCTCGTTGGCCAGCGCCGTCATCGCGGTCGCCACAAGCTGCTCATCGGCCTGCTTCTCTGACGACGTGCTGACCAGCACGATGGGCCGATCAATCTCGGCCAGCCATTGCGGCGTCGTGTCGGTCGGAGGTTCGAACGTGCATGGTCCAATCATCTGCACGGCCTCGCCCCATTCCGTTTGTGGATACTCGAACGGCTTACCGCTGGCCACGAGCATGAGCGGTGCCCGCCGAACAAACTGGTCCGCCGATGCAACCCGCGGCGCTCCAACCTCGGCGCGAATCTTGTTGAGCGGCGGCAACATCGCCTTCTCGAGCACGCCCATCACCAACGGTCGCACCGCGGCGTCTCGCACCCGTCCCAGAACGCCGGGCAGTGGTTTCAAGCCTGGGCCGAAGGGCGGAACCCCAGGCGATTTCAGCAGCGGGGTGTATGGAGCGAAACACGTCCACGGAATGTCCCCGGCATCCGACACGGAGAGCGCACCCCAGCAATTGACATCGACGATCGACGCGTCCGGGCGGACACGGGCAACGGCATCGGCATAATCGCGAACCTCAACGACCGCGCGCTGGCAGAACACGTCGATCGTCCTCTTCAGTGTGGCACGGACATTGGGTGCTCGCCAATCATCGTGGACGATCGCTTCGATCCTCGGATCGATGGCATCGGTGGTGAAGCCGAGCTCCTGCCCGGCCACGACGCCTGCGGACAGCGTCCGCAGGTGGATTCGATGGCCGCGGCGCGACAACTCCGACAAGAGAGCGCTGATCGGGAACAGATGGCCGAGCGCCGGGGACGTGTAGGCCAATATCGTTGCCATCCTCGTCATCCTTTCGAACAGTGGGGTTCGAGCAACTCGCGCAGTGCGACCTCGGTTTGTTGGCGCGACAGCCCCTGCCGGATGCGTAGGACTTGCCAGGTCCACACGTCGCAGATAGCGATCAGCTGGGCGCGCCGACGATTCCTGTCCGGCAATTCAAGGGAATCCAGGGTCGCAGCGAAAACCCTCTCGCACCACCGCTGGTGAAAATCACGACCCGCCACGAGCACCGGTCGGATCGCAGGCGTGGACGACTCCTCGCCAAGCATCTTCAACACCAACCGGCCGTGCGCTTCATAATGCTCAACCAGGTTGGCCAGCGAGTCGTCGAGGTCGTTCGGTGTCGCGCGGCCGCGCTGAGCGACGATCTCGTCACCGAGCCGCGAGATTGCCTCCGCGAACAGCGTGTCCTTGTCACCGAAGCGGCGCAAGACGGTTTGGACCGTCACACCGGAGCGCTCGGCAATGTCGGCGAGGGCGATCTCGGCGATGGTTTTCTCGGTGAACAGTTGCTTGGTCGTAGCCAGGATTTTTTCGGCGGTCTCGGCTGCGGCGGCGGCTCTCGTCGTCATGCGATACGGCCTGGTCGCCGCTTTCATGTTAGTGAGATTAACACGGAATAAGGAGGCGTGGAAGGGGCTAGCTCACCGCGAAAGCGGGCGTGGTGGTGAAACTCCTCCTGCCCACCGGACGATATGGTCAATATCCCGGCAACGTTGCCGAGGTCGAACGGAGCGCACATGAGTCGTGGCCCCCGGGGCGCATCGCACGCCCACGTCTTCGCCCCCGCCGGTGAGCTGCCGCCCGGCCGCGAGGTCACCGTCCGCTCGACGGACGGCACCCGCCTGCATGCCGAGGTCTTCGGGCCCGACGACGGCTACCCGATCGTGCTGGCCCACGGCATCACCTGCGCGCTGCGGGTATGGGCGCACCAGATCAGCGATCTGTCGCAGGACTACCGTGTCATCGCCTTCGACCACCGCGGCCACGGCCGCAGCGCGGTTCCGCGGGGCCGCCACGGTTACAGCCTGGACCACCTCGCGGCCGACCTCGACGCCGTCCTGGAAGCCACGCTGAGCCCCGGCGAACGGGCGGTCATCGCCGGCCATTCGATGGGCGGGATCGCGATCACCTCGTGGGCCGAGCGCCACGCGAACCGGGTCACCGAGCGGGCCGACGCGGTCGCACTGATCAACACCACCACCGGCGATCTGCTGCGGCACGTGCAGTTCCTGTCCGTTCCCGAACGGCTGGCCGGGTTGCGGGTGCGCACGGCGGGCCCGCTGCTCAAGACCGTCGCGGCGGTTCCGTTGCTGCTCGCCGAGGCGCCGAGCCGGTTCATCGTGTCGATGCTGGCGGTCGGCCGCGATGCCGACCCGGCGATCACCGCCTTCGTCCACGAGCTGTTCGCCGCCACGCATCCCAACGGCCGTGGTGGCTGGGCCAGGACGCTGGTCGATTCCATGGGCTCCGTACACATCGGCATGCAGAATCTGACCGTGCCGACACTGGTCATCGGCAGCCACCAGGACCGGTTGCTGCCGATCACCTCCGCGCGGCGGATCGCCGAGGCCGCGCCGAACCTCGCGGGTTTCGTCGAGCTGGCCGGCGGGCACTGCGCGATCCTGGAACGCCCGCACGAGGTCAACGAGCAGTTGCGACTGCTGATCGAGTCGGCGACGGTCGAGCGTCGCGCCAGTTCCTAAGTCCGATTGCCGGACTCCTCATCGCGGCTCGTGCCTCGCCGCTTGATCGTCGTCCGTCTAGCACCGATTGCCGGACTCCTCATCGCGGCTCGTGCCTCGCCGCTTGATCGTCGTCCGTCTAGCACCGATTGCCGGACTCCTCATCGCGGCTCGTGCCTCGCCGCTTGATCGTCGTCCGTCTGGCCCGTCAGCGCGCGGTGCACCTCGTCGGCCGCGCGCCGGCCGGATCGCACCGCGCCGTCGAGGAAGCCCGTCCACGTGTCGGCGGTCTCGGTTCCGGCCCAGAAGATGCCGTCGACGGGTTTGCGCAGCCACGGCCCGTATGACGTCCACGATCCCGGCGGCACGGCGGCGGTCGGGCCACCCGGTGCGAACGGCTCTGCTCCCCAACAATGGTCGAGGTAGTCGATCGGCGACAGCGCCGCCTCCCCGAACAGCGTGGCGAATCCGGACAGCGCCTGTTCGCGACGTTGGGCGGGGGGCAACGGATCGAACGACCGCGCATCGGTGAAGCCGAGCAGGACGCCCGGACCGCCGTCGCCCGGGCTGACGTCGAAGGTGATGAACACCGGGCCTTCGTCGGAAAGCGCTTCTCCGGACAGGCCTTTCGCGCGCCAGAACGGTGTCTCGTAGGCGGCGTAGGCCTTGCTCAGATTGCCCTGCGGCCAGTGCTGGGCGAGTTTGCCGTACTCCGGCGGAAGGTCGGGCAGGAAAGCGATGGCCGCCCGGTGCTCCGGCGGGATCGCGACGACGACGGCCTTCGCCGTGACCGTTCCGGCGTCGGAGGTCACGCTGATGCCGCCGTCGTGGTGGCGTTCGATGCGGCGCACCACCGCACCCAGCACGACGCGCGGGCCGAGTTGCTCGGCCATCCGCTCGGCGATCTGCTGGGTGCCGCCGGGAAAGCGGTCCTGCTGCGCGCCGCCCTCGACGTCGAGCATGTGGTCCAGCCCGCCGGCGGCCTTCACGTAGCGCACCGCGTGCAGCATCGACACCGCGTCGGGCTCACAACCCCAGGTCACCCGCGCCATGATCGCCATCAGGTCGCGGGTTCCGGCGCTGGCGTGCACCGAGCGCAACCAGTCGTCGAGCGATTGCGAGTCCAGCGAGTCGGCGACCGAGGCGTCCCACGGCCTGTCCACCGGCACCTTGCGGCACACCCGCTCGAACCGCCACTGGATACGCGACACGTCGAGCAGCTCGATGATCGACAGCCGCGGGATGGTGCTGCGGTACGAGCGCACCTTGCCGCGCCAGCGGATCAGGTTCTTGCCGCGGCTGTGCGTGCGCACCGTGTCGCAGCCCAGCTCGCGCGCCAGGTTGACGACGGCGTCCTGCGTGGGCCCGACGAACGTGCCCCCGAGGTCGACCGGGATGCCCGCGATCAGGGCCGTCGACGACCGCCCGCCGACGCGGTCGCGGCCCTCGAGGACCACCACGTCGTGCCCGAGCCGCACCAGCTCGCGCGCCGCCGCGAGCCCGGCGAATCCCGCGCCCACCACGGCCACGTCGGTACTGGCTGGAAAGCTCACGCCGATAGGCTCTCACGCCGTGAAGGTCATGACAGCGTTGTTCGGTCCGACGGATGCGATCGAGCGCGCGCGGCTTCTGCGCGACGCCGGCGCCAGCGGCGTGTTCACCTTCGAGGGACCGCACGACGTGTTCATACCGCTCACCCTGGCCGCCACGGTCGGCGGTCTCGACCTGATGAGCAACGTGGCGATCGCCTTTCCGCGCAACCCCGTTCAACTCGCGCATCAGGCCAACGATCTGCAGCTGCTGGCCGAAGGCCGGTTCATCCTCGGCCTCGGCACCCAGGTGCGCGCCCAGATCGAGAAGCGTTACGGCGTCGACTTCGACCATCCGGTCGCGCGGATGAAGGAGATGGTCGGGGCGCTGCGCGCGGTATTCGCGGCATGGAACGACGGCGACCGGCTGGACTTCCGGGGCGAGTACTACCGCCACACGTTGATGACACCGACCTTCAACCCCGGCCCCAACCCGTACGGTCCGCCGCCGATCTATCTCGGTGCGCTGGGCCCGCGGCTCACCCGGGCGACCGCCGAGGTGGCCGACGGCCTGCTGGTGATGCCGTTCGGCTCCAAGCGGTTCCTGCACGAGGCGACGATGCCCGCCGTGCGGGAGGGGCTGGCGGCGGCCGGGCGCACTCTCGACGACCTGGCCGTCGTGCCGGAGATCATCGTGTCGGTGGGGGAGGACGCCGACGCCCACACCGCGGCGCGGCGGCTGTTGGCGTTCTACGGGTCGACGCCGGCGTACCGGCCGGTGCTCGACGTGCACGGCTGGGGCGACCTGCAGCCGGAGCTCAACGCGATGTCCAAGCAGGGCCGCTGGCAGGAGATGGCCACGCTGATCGACGACGACATGCTGCACACCATCGCGGCCTGCGGCAGCCCGGCCGACGTGGCCGCCCACATCCGCGACCGCGTCGCCGGGGTGTCCGACCGGATCTGCCTCTACCAGCCGGGTCCGATCGCGGTCGACTCTCTGGCCGAGATCGTCGACGCGTTGGCCTCCTGACCCATATCGTGGTACCCAGCCGAACCAAAGGAGGCTGGGTGTGGCCGATGAGCGCTTGCGCGAAGAGCGTGTGAACGGCGAGGTCGAAAACTGCGATGTACTGATCCTCGGCGCGGGGATTTCCGGTATCGGCGCGGCCTACCGGTTGCAGGAGAAGAACCCGAACCTGACCTACACGGTGCTCGAGCGCCGGTCACGCATCGGCGGCACCTGGGACCTGCACCAGTATCCGGGGATCCGCTCCGACAGCGACATCTTCACGCTCAGCTTTCCGTGGGAGCCGTGGACCCGGCCGGAGAACGTCGCCGACGGCCCGGACATCCGCGAATACCTGACGCAGACCGCGCACAGGCACGGCATCGACGAGCACATCAGGTTCGACACCCACGTGCTGTCCGCGGACTGGGATTCGAGCACCGACACCTGGACGGTGCACACCGAACAGGACGGCGCCGCCAAGACCTATCGCGGCCGGTTCCTGTTCTTCGGTACCGGCTACTACAACTACGACGAGCCCTACCGGCCCGATTTCCCCGGCCTGCACGATTTCCATGGCGAGGTGGTGCACCCGCAGCACTGGCCGGAGTCGCTCGACTACGCCGGCAAGAAGGTGGTGGTGATCGGCAGCGGCGCAACCGCGGTCAGCATGATCCCCTCGCTGACGGAGAAGGCCGGGCACGTGACGATGCTGCAGCGCTCGCCCACCTACATGCTGTCGACACCACGGGTGAACCCCATCGTGCAGGCGCTGCGCAAGATCCTGCCGGGACGGGCGGGTTACTGGGCGGCCCGGGTCTACAACGTCATCTTCACGGTCTTCGTCTACGGGTTCGCGCGTGTGGCGCCAGGACTCAGCAAGCGCTACATCCGCAGCCACGCGAAACGCAACCTGCCCGAGGGTTATCCCGTCGACGTCCATTTCAAGCCGCGCTACGACCCCTGGGATCAACGACTGTGCGCGATGCTCGACGACGACTTCTACGAGGCGATCACTGCCGGCCGCCTGGACCTGGTGACCGACCACATCGACCACATCGATGCGACCGGCATAGTGTTGCGCTCGGGCCAGCGGATCGACGCCGACGTGATCATCACCGCGACCGGCATTCAGTTGCAGGCCCTCGGCGGCGTCGTGCTGAGCATCGACGGCGAGGAGGTCAAGCCGCAGGACCGGTTCGTCTACAAGGAGCACATGCTCGAGGACATCCCGAACATGGCCTGGTGCGTCGGCTACATCAACGCGTCATGGACGTTGCGCGCCGATCTGACCGCCCGGGCGTTCGCAAAGCTGGTGGCCTACATGGACTCTCACGGCTACACGCACGCCTACCCGCACCTTGGCGACAAGCCGATGCCGGAGAAGCCCGCGTGGAACATCAACGCCGGCTACGTGCAGCGCTCCCTGCACGCGCTGCCGAAGTCGGGTACGCACCGGCCGTGGAACGTGCGGCACAACTACGTACTCGACGCGATCGACCACCGCTTCGACCGCATCGAGGAGTCGATGGTGTTCGGCCGGGCTCCGGTCGCCGCTGCGATGAGCGCTTGAGGCTTCCGATGACCGAATACAGCGACGTGCTCATCGTCGGCGCCGGGATCTCCGGCATCGGTGCGGCCCATCGCATCCGCGAACGCAACCCCGACCTCAGCTACACCATCCTGGAGCGCCGTGAGCGCGTCGGCGGAACATGGGACCTCTTCAGGTATCCGGGAATCCGGTCCGACAGCGACATTTACACGTTGTGTTTCCCCTGGGAACCCTGGACCCGTCCGGAGATGATCGCTGACGGCGAACACATCTGGCACTACATCGACGAGACGGCCCGCAAGCACGGCATCGACCGGCACATCCGGTTCAACACGCATGTCCGCTCCGCAGATTGGGATTGGGACACCGATACCTGGACGGTGCAGTGCGAACAGGACGGCGTGGCAAAGGACTACCGGTGTCGGTGGTTGTTCTTCGGCACCGGTTACTACAACTATGACGAGCCTTACCAACCGCAGTTTCCGGGGATGGAGGACTTCGCGGGCCAAGTGGTGCATCCGCAGCACTGGCCGGACTCTCTGGACTACACGGGGAAACGGGTGGTCGTCATCGGCAGCGGTGCCACAGCGGTGAGCTTGATCCCGTCACTGACCGACAGGGCGGCGCACGTGACCATGCTGCAGCGCACCCCGTCGTACATGATTTCCGCGACTAAGATCGAGCCGACCGCGGTGGTCCTCCGCAAAGTGCTGCCGTTGAAGCTCGCCCACTGGCTGGTGCGGTGGCGAAATGCCTTGGTCGGCGCGCTGCTCTGGGCGATCGCGCGCCGTGCGCCGGAGCTGAGCAAGCGTGTGCTGCGGCGTATCGCCGAGAGTAATCTCCCGCCCGGATATCCCATCGACAAGCACTTCAAGCCGCCGTACAACCCGTGGGATCAGCGGCTGTGTTTCGTCGTGCACGCCGACTTGTACAAGGAGATTGCCGACGGGCGACTCGACATGGTCACCGATCACATCGACCACATCGACACGGACGGCATCGCGCTGGAGTCGGGCAATCGAATCGACGCGGACGTGATCGTTACCGCGACCGGCCTGCAGCTGCAGTCACTGGGTGGCGTGACGCTCAGCGTCGCGGGTGAGAAGGTCGACCCCCACGAACGGTTTCTGTATCGACGGCACATGCTTGAGGACGTGCCGAACGCTGCATGGTGTGTGGGTTACACCAACGCCTCGTGGACCTTGGGCGCTGACATGACGGCGCAGTCCTTCGCCAGGCTCCTCGCGTATATGCGGTCGCACGCTTACACGCATGGGTATCCGCATCTCGGGGAGCTTCCCATGTCGGAGCAGCCTGCGTTCAACTTGGAGTCCGGTTATGTGAAGCGAGGGCTGCACATGTTGCCGAAGTCGGGCACTCGACGACCGTGGATGTTGAGCCACAACTTCTTACGTGACGCGCTGGGTCACCGGTTCGAGTCGGTGGACGAAGCGATGGTGTTCGGCCGGGCCCCGTTTCCTGCGATTTGTGCGTGAAAACGAGCGCTCAGTGGCTGTTTTCACTCACAAATCACTAGTCCGCGACGGTCAACCGGCCGATGGCGGAAGCATTGTCACCGTTGGCATGACTATTACCGGCGCTCTCGGCGGTGCCAGGTTCGGCGGCCGCACCTGCACAGTCGGCAGGCCGGCTCGCGGCGGCGGCAGTACCGCCTGCTCGCTCTTGGCCGGTTGAGCGACGCAGGTCACCCCGTTGTGAACCCCGCCGGACCGATCGCAGCAGTAGCGGTCCGCTTCCTCGAATTGTCCGACGGGATCCGTGGTGGGTACGCCAACGGTCGTCTGCTTCATGCAGTAGTCGTATTCCTCGACGTCCCACACCGGCTCCGCCGTCGCGGTCGCCGGACACACCGCACCGAAGAGTACGACGGTCGCCGCGAGCACGGCAGCACGCGCAAGCCGCTGGGCAGATGGTTGGAAATCGTTGCTGATCATCTGAGTGTCGCCCCCTGGGTGCACTCGGCTCCCGGTGAGTCGATGTGGACAGTGTGCGCCTCTGACCGCCGACTCGAATCGGGATTCGCCAATATGCCGCAGCCCGTCGGGGGACGACCGACCGCCCCGCTAGTCCGCGACGGTCAGCCAGTCCTTGAAGCCCGACGGGTCGTGGCGGCCGAGCGCCCCGTGCTCGAACAGGCCCCAGCCCTCGGCGGACTTGCCGGCCTCGGTGCACACCGCGCGGCCGACGTGGTCGATGACGCCGAACATGCTGCGCCCGTTGACCGCTGGGTCGGACAAGTCGTAGGTGAGGCGCTCGGTGAACTTGTCGCCCTTCCACATGCCGTGCAGCCAGTCCGAGTCGCCGCCGTAGCCGCCGCCGATGTGGATCGGTACGGCCAGCTTCGACTCGACCTCGAACACCACCGGTGACCCGTCGGGCGTCGTGGCTTCGATCGTGGCGCCGTGGGGGATTCGGGTTCCCGACGTGTAGTGGATCTTCACCCGCGGCCAGCCGAGTTGTTCGACGCGACCGTCGCGCCACACCCGCGTGCAGTCGTTGAGGCTACGGAACCCGTCGGGCTCCTCCTGGATGATCAGCACGAGGCCGAACTCGTCGAAGGCCATCGGCACGTACAGCCACCACATGCCTTCGAACGGCGGATGCGCGGGCCTGCCCGCGGGTTCGGGTTCACCGATCGGGCGGATGCCCCACGAGCGGTCGCGGCTGCCGATCCACACCGACGGGTCGACGGTAATCTGCTCGCCGTCGATCACGACGGTCCCGCTCCAGGAACCCACCTGAGCGAATCGCTGGGCGTCCAAGGTGATTCGCGTGCCGGTGCGCAGGAGGTGGCGCTGCTCCTGCACCGCGTCGTACAGCCCGTTCCAGGTGAGGTCGACGGCGATACCCTCGGTCTCCTCCATCACGATGCGCAGCCTGCGCAGCGGTTCGGTCACCTCGACGCGGTAGCCCAGCACGTGCTGGTTGAGCCGATCGTGGTCGATGCCGTCGGACAGGTGCACCGCGGTCTGGGTGTCACCGCGGCGGACCAGGACGAACGCGTCCTTCACGCCGAGGTTGGGGTAGTACCCGAGGCCGGTGATCAGGAAGATGTCGCCGGTGCGGTCGTGGGCGTTGAAGTACGAGCGGTCGTAGAAGTTGCGATCCGAGGACCCGGGCCAGGCGATCGGCTGGGGGATCTGGTGGATGGGGAATTCGTCGGTGGGTCCGAGCATCAGGCGTCGTCTCCTTTGGTCGGCTCTTCGCGCGAGCGCTCATCGCTGATGAGCCGTCTCAACAGGGCCGCGTGATAGAACAGCGACTCCACGTCGGCGGGCTTCTCGATCTCGCCGAAGCGCACCCGTCGCGCGCTGGTCCGCATGAAGACGCACGCCCAGATGACGCCGGAGTAGACGTAGAACCAGTGCAGGTCGCCGAGATCCACGCCGGTGAGCGCCGCGTAGGTGGCCTTCACGTCGGTCTCGGTCATGAAGTCGGGCAGCCCGGGCAGGCCCGCCAGGCCGGCGAGTTCCTGGAAGACGTTGTGGGCGAAGATCATCCACGCCGCATCCATCTCGCGCGGTCCGAGCGTGGCCATCTCCCAGTCCAGCACGGCTCTGGGCTGATAGCCCTCGTAGAGCACGTTGCCGACGCGGGAGTCGCCCCACACCAGCACCGGGTCTCCGGCGGCGACGTCGGCGGGCCAGTTCTTCTCCAGCCAGTCCAGCGACCGCTCGACCAGCGGCGAGCGCCCGATGTCGGGCACGGCGAACCGGTACCAGTTCTGCAGCCAGTTCAGGTTGCGCCGTAACGCATTGGCGTCGGATCCGTCGTCGAGGAAACCGAACGTCGTCTGCGGTTCGGGTATCGAGTGCAGCTTGGCCAGCACCCCGACGGTGCTGTCCTGCAGTTCCCGTCGCTTCTCGGTGGGGGAGTCGGCGAACCAGTTGCCGCCGAACGTGTACGGCATGACATCGGGCGGCACCCGACCCTCGACGTAATCCATCAGGAAGAACGGCGTGCCGAGCACCTTGCCGGTGTTCTCCAGCCATCGCACCGACGGCACGGGGACGTCGGTCAGTTCCCCGACGAGGCGGATGACGTCGAACTGGTGGTCCATCCGGTACGCGTCGAACACCGGGACGTCCTGGGGCGCCGGGGCCACCCGAGCGACCCATTTCTCCTCGTGCGCCCGGCCGTCGGCGGTCCAGCGGCCCGTCAGGATGATCGTCTCCGAGGACATGCCGTTGGCGTCGACACCGCTCTCGACGGTGATCTCCGGGGAGGTCCCGCCGGGCAGCACCGTCGACAGCCACCGCGACATCACATCGGGCAGAGTGGACAGATCGCGACTCGAATGTTCGAGGCGGCTGACGTCTTCGACAGCCGGTTCAGTAGCCACAACTTCTTCCTTCGACCGAGAATTACGATACGGTGGGTAGCGTTATGAAAGCAGACCAGTCATCGGATGACAAGAGCCCGCGGACGAGAGGAGCACATGCCACTCACACAGCCCGGGCGGCCCCGGGATCCGCGTATTGACGCTGCCATACTGCGGGCCACCGCGGATCTGCTTGTGGAAATCGGCTATTCGAATCTGACGATGGCCGCCGTCGCCGAGCGGGCGGGCACCACCAAGACCGCGTTGTACCGCCGGTGGTCGAGCAAGGCCGAACTGGTGCACGAGGCCGCGTTCCCGGCGGCGCCGACCGCCATCGAGACCCCGCCGGGCGACATCGCCGCCGACATCCGCGCGATGCTCGAGGCCACCCGAGACGTGTTCACCAGCCCGGTGGTGCGCGCGGCCCTGCCGGGTCTACTCGCCGACATGACCGCTGACACCGACCTCAACGCGCGCGTCATGAACCGGTTCGCCGACGTGTTCGCCGCGGTGCGCACCCGGTTGGCCGACGCGGTGGCCCGCGGCGAGGTGCGCTCCGGCGTCGACCCGGACCGGCTCGTCGAGGTCATCGGCGGGGCCACGCTGCTGCGGATGCTGTTGCAGCCGGGCCGGCCGCTCGCCGACGACTGGGTCGACCAGACCGCCGCCATCGTCGTGCACGGCGTGGTGGGATAGCCCCTTCTCCATCACCGCGAGCGACCGTGTCTGTACGCCGACACGCCGCGTCAGGTGTGCATTTTGCGGTCGCTCGCCGGGCTATTCCCGCGGCTCGATCTGACGTTTGTTCCGCTCCGAGACCGCGCGGAACTGATCTCCGAGCCCGTCGAAGTCCCGATGCTGGGCGTACGCGATCTTCTCCTCGGCGGCCAAGCCGGGGTCGATCACTGCGGCCGCGCCGGCCGCGTAGATCTCCTTCAGCCCCCGCATGACCGGGCCCGGCACCTCGGCGATCTGATCGGCCAACTCGATCGCGCGATCCAACAGCCGCTCATGGGCCACCACCTCGGTCACCAGGCCGATGCGTTCGGCCCGCGCGGCGTCGACCACCTCACCGGTCATCGACAGCCGGCGCGCCATCGCCAGCCCGACCAGCTGGGGCAGCCGTGCCGTCATCCCGCCGCCCGGCAGGATGCCGACCCGGGCGTGGGTATCGGCGAACACCGCCCGCTCGGAGGCCACCAGGAAGTCGCAGCCCAGCGCCATCTCCAGCCCTCCGGTGAACGTCGCAC
Organism: Mycobacterium sp. B14F4; assembly: GCF_039871645.1. Lineage (NCBI taxonomy): Bacteria > Bacillati > Actinomycetota > Actinomycetes > Mycobacteriales > Mycobacteriaceae > Mycobacterium > Mycobacterium sp. B14F4. The sequence goes on from NZ_JBDPMF010000001.1 coordinate 111,188, forward strand.
CGTTGATCGCCCCGACGGTCGGCGTCCGCATCGTCGCGACCGCCGCGATGCAACTCTGCGAGCGGAACTCCTCGAAATAGCCCAGCCCGTCGCGCTGTGCCTCCTTCAGGTCCACCCCGGCGCAGAACGCCGGATCGGCCCCGGTCAACACCACGGCGCGGACGGCTTCTTCGGCGTCGGCTTCGGTCAGCGCCGAATAGGTCGCACGGATCAGGTCGCGGCTCAACGCGTTTCTGGCCTCCGGCCGGTTGAGCGTCAGGACCCGGACCGGGCCGTGGTCGGCGACGAGGACGAGCGCAGAGGCGGTCATGCCCCGAATCTAGCGGCCGCGGCCGGCGGCGCGTATATTCCGTTACGGTTCCGTATCGTATTGGGGAGGCATTCCATGGGAGACCCCGATGTCCTGATCGTGGGCGCCGGCCCGACCGGCCTCGCGACCGCATGCGGCCTTCTCGCCCAAGGTGTGCGCGTCCGCGTGGTCGACAAGGCCCGCGGACCGGCCGTCACCTCGCGCGCCAACTTCCTGCACGCGAGGGGATCGGAGGTGCTGGAGCGGCTGGGTGCGCTCGGGGACCTGCCCGCACGCTCGGTGCGCGCCATGAACATCACCAACTATCTGGGCGACAGGCCGGTGATGCGCATCGAGTTCGGCGATCCGGGAATGCGGACAGCCGCCCCGCCGATGGTCGTCTCGCAAGCGAACGTCGAAGCGGCCCTTCGTGATCGGCTGGCCGAACTCGGCGGGACGATCGAGTGGGGCACCCCGGCCGTCGATCTCGACCAGGACGCCGCGGGCGTCGTCGCGGCGGTCGCCGACGGCGAGGAGGTACGGGCGGGGTGGCTGATCGGCTGTGACGGCGCCGGGAGCACGGTCCGCCGCGCAGCAGGCATCGGATTCCCCGGGGTCAAGCTGAGCGAGCGGTTCCTGCTCGCCGACGTCCGCCTCGACTGGGACCTCGACCGCAGCGGCACCACCGGCTGGATCCATCCGGACGGATTGATCGGCGTGATGCCGATGCCCGGCGGACTGTGGCGGGTCATCGCCTACGACCCGCAGGGTGCCGCCGAAAAGCCCTCCGAAGACCAGATACTCGCGCGTTTGCAGCGCATTCTTCCCCAGCGCACCGGTCGGCACGTGCAGGTCGACGAGGCCGTGTGGCTGTCGATGTTCCAGGTGCACCGCCGACTGGCCGACACCTATCGCCGGGGCCGGGTGATGCTGGCCGGCGACGCCGCCCACACCCACGCACCGTTCGGTGGCCAGGGCATGCTGACGGGTCTCGGCGACGCCGAGAACCTCGCCTGGAAACTCGCGCTCGTCGTCAACGGGCGCGCACACGCCGCGCTGTTGGAGACCTACGAGAGTGAGCGCCGTCCGCTGGCGACCGAAGTGCTGCGCAACACCAGCGCAGTGACCAAGGTCAACATCGCCAAGGGACCGGTGGGCCGATTCGTCCGGGATCGGCTCATCGTGCCCCTGGTCAACCGCCCATGGGTGCAGCGCCGGGTGACCTACCAGGCGTCCCAACTGTGGGTGAGCTACCGCAAAGGCCCGCTGGCCGAACGTTCTTCGCCGCTCCGGCGGCCCCGGCCCGGTGATCGCGTCGCGGGCATCGCCGGTGCCGAATTGCGCGGCGGGTGGGCGCTGTCGGGCGGTGACGACACGCTGCTGAAGGTGGCGATCAGGCACCTCGGCGACGGCGTCACACGGGTGGGCCACCTTGAGGGTGCCGATGCCCGCCTGGTGCGCCCCGACGGTCATCTGGCATGGCGGGGTACCGATCCCGAGCATCTCGACCGGTGGCTGCATCGGGCACTGATGACCGGCACGGTCCGGTGACCGCCCCGGCACGGGGGCGTCCGCGCGACCCGTCCGTGCACCGTGCGATCCTGACCGCTGCCCTGCAGCTGTTCATCGAATCCGGCATCGCGGGACTGAGCATCGAGCAGGTGGCGAAGAAGGCCGGCGTCGGTAAGCCCACCATCTACCGGCGGTGGTCGACCAAGGAGCAGTTGGTCGCCGACGCGATCGAAGCTCACGTCGGCAGTGAGATGAGATGGCCGACGCGCGAGGAGATCTCGGCGGTCACGCCGCAGACTCTGGTCCGGCGCAATCTCGAGGCCGCCGCCGCGACGGCTGCCGACCCGACGGTCCGCGCACTCGTCGCGCAGATCTACGGATCCGCGGTAACGCACCCCCTTCTGATGAAGACGTACTGGGATCACTACATCAAGCCCCGCCGTGCGCTGGTGATCGCGATGCTGGAACGCGCGCAGGCCGATGGATCGGTGGCCGGCGACGCCGATCTGGAGGTGCTCGTCGACATGCTCGCCGGCGCCGTCACCTACCGTGTGCTGCAACCCGATCCGCCCAGCCCGCGGCAGATGCGGCGCTACCTCGAAGCGGCCTACCGTCAGGTCGGCCTGTTCGACTAACGCAGGAACTGGTCGGCGTTGTTGGCCAGGTCCAGCAGTGGTTGCGGCAGCGCGCCCAGCGCGAAAGTGACCGCCGCGGTCACCGTGACGACCGCCGTGCTGAGCCAGCTCGGTGCCACGACCGTCGGCGCGTCGTCGGGCGGATCGGTGAAGAACATCAGCACGATGACCCGCACATAGAAGTACGCGGCGACCGCGCTTGCGATGACGCCGACGATCACCAGCGGAATCGCACCACCCTCACCGGCCGCCTTGAAGACCGCGAACTTGCTGACGAAGCCGCTGGTCAACGGGATTCCGGCGAACGCCAGCAGGAACAACGAAAACACCAGGCCGACAAGGGGATACCGCCTGCCCAGTCCGGCCCACCGGGCCATCGCGGTGTCCTCGTCACCGTCGGCCGTGTTGCGCACCAGGCTCACCACCGCGAACGCGCCGACCGTGCTGAACCCGTACGCGAACAGATAGAACAGGGTCGACGACAGCCCCGCCTCGTTCTCGGCGATCACGCCGGTGAGGATGAACCCGGTGTGCGCCACCGCCGAGTAGGCCAGCATCCTCTTGACGTCGGTCTGCGTGATCGCGGTGACCGTGCCGACCACCATCGTCAGGATCGCGACGGCCCACAGCACGGGGCGCCAGTCGTCGCGAAGTTCCGGCAGTGCGACGTAGAAGACGCGCAGCATGGCGCCGAACGCCGCGATCTTGGTGGCGGCGGCCATGAACGCGGTGACCGGCGTCGGCGCGCCCTGGTAGACGTCGGGGATCCACGAATGGAACGGCACCGCACCGATCTTGAACAGCAGGCCCACCAGCAGCAGGCCCGTGCCGATCAAGGCAAGCGAGGTCTTACCCGACCCGGACTCCACCACGTCGGCGATCGCGCGCAGATCGAGAGTGCCTGCGTAGCCGTACAGCATCGCCACGCCGAAGAGGAAGAACGCCGACGAGAACGCGCCGAGCAGAAAGTACTTCATCGCCGCTTCCTGGGACAGCAGGCGGTGGCGGCGCGCGAGCCCGCACAGCAGGTACAGCGGCAACGACAGCACCTCGAGCGCGATGAACATCGTCAGCAGATCGTCGGCCGCCGGGAACAGCAGCATGCCGCCAATCGCGAACATCGTCAGCGGGAACACCTCGGTCTGGATGACACCGGCCTTGGTGGCCAGCTGCTCGGCGACGGCACCGGGTACGGCCGACGCCTGCGGGGTGAACGCGTCCAGCCCGCGCCCGGCGCTGCGCCCGTCGGCCTGCGCACCGATCTGGCGTTCGGCGATCAGCAGGATGCCGAGCACACCGACCAGCAGGATGGTCCCCTGCAGGAACAACGCCGGGGCGTCGACGACGACTGCGCCCATCACCGCGGGCTGGCCCACGGAGCCGTGCAGGTCGCGGACGAGCATCACGACGGCGACCACCGCGGCGGCCAGGCCGCCCAGGCTGAGCGTCAGTTGCGCGGCGTAGCGGCTCGTCCGCGGCAGGAACGCCTCCACGAGGACGCCGGTGATCGCCACCGCGAACACGATCAGCATCGGGGCGATCAGCCCGTATTCGACGGTGGGAGCTTGCACGGTCATCGCATCGGCCCTTCCGCGATCGGGGCAACCGGGTCAGGCTGATCGATGGTGGTCAACGTGTGGGTGACCGCCGGGTTGATCACGTCCAGCGCCGGCTTCGGATACACCCCCAGGACGATCAGCAGCGCGATGAGCGGTGCGATCGCCAGGATTTCACGCGGCACCAGGTCGCGTAGCCGGTCGTTGCCGTCCTTGACCGGGCCGGTCATCATGCGCTGGTACATCCACAGGATGTAGACGGCCGACAACACCAGCGCGGTCGCGGCGAACACCGCAAACACCGGGTAGCGGGTGAATGTGCCGATCAGGACCAGGAATTCGCTGATGAACGGCGCCAGGCCGGGCAGCGACAGGGTGGCCAGGCCCGCGACCAGGAATGTGCCCGCCAGCACCGGGGCGACCTTCTGAACGCCGCCGTAGGACGCGATGAGGCGAGACCCGCTGCGCGACACCAGGAATCCAGCGATCAGGAACAGCGCGGCGGTGGACAGTCCATGGTTGACCATGTACAGGGTGGAGCCGGACTGGCCCTGACTGGTCATCACGAAGATGCCCAGGATGATGAACCCGAAGTGCGAGATCGACGTGTAGGCGATCAGGCGCATCACGTCGGTCTGCCCGATCGCCACAACGGCGCCGTAGACGATGCCGATCACCGCGAGCGTGATGATCAGCGGGCGGAAATACGCTGAGGAGTCGGGGAACAACTGCAGGCAGTACCTCAGCATGCCGAAGGTCCCGACCTTGTCCATGACCGCCATCATCAGCACCGCGCTGGCAGGCGTGGCCTCCACCGCCGCGTCGGGCAGCCAGCGGTGGAACGGCCACAGCGGTGCCTTGATCGCGAACGCGAACATGAACCCGAGGAAAACCATGTGCATGATCGCCGGGTTGACGGCGAACTCGCCGCTCGACACCGCCGCGACGATCGCGCGGAAGTCGAACGTGCCCGCCTCGAACGCGTCGCTCTGCGCGGTGACGACATAGAGACCGATCACCGCCGCGAGCATGATCAGGCCGCCGAACAGGTTGTACAGCAGGAACTTCACGGCGGCCTTCGAACGTCCCGCGCCGCCGAAGCCTCCGATGAGGAAGTACATCGGGATCAGCATCGCCTCGAAGAACACGTAGAACAGCAGCACGTCCAGCGAGACGAGCGACATGATGACCATGCCCTCGACGGCCAGGGTCAGGGCGAAATAGGCGTGTGTCGAGCGGCCACCCCAGGCCGCCTTGTCGCTGACGTCGTTCCAGCCCGCGATCAGCAGCAGCGGCACCAGCACCGCGGTCAGCGCGACGATCGCCAGGGCGATGCCGTCCAGCCCGAGGATGTAGCCCGTGCCGAATGACGGGATCCACCGGTAGGACTCGATGAACTGGTACTGCTCGCCTCCCGGCTCGAACTGCACCGCGAGCAGCACCGTGATGACCAGGACGACGACGGACACCACCAGCGCAAGCCATTTCGCCGCTGCGCGCAGTGAGGCCGGCAGCAGGATCACCACCGCGGCGCCGACGATCGGCACCGCCCACAGCACCGTCAACCAAGGGAATGTCGTCACCACAGCTGCACCGCCAGGATCGCGCCGACCAGCAGGACCGCACCGGCCAACATCGCCAATGCGTACGTTCGGGCGAAGCCGGTCTGAAAGCGCCGCAGCCCCGCCGATGTTCGGGACACCACCGCGGCCAGCCCGGTGCCCGCGCCGTCCACCGCCTCGTCGTCGATCTCGATCAGCCCCCTGGTGAGCAGCTGTCCCGGCCGCATGAAGAACTCTTCGTTGAAGGCGTCACCGTACAGATCGTTGCGGGCGGCGACGGTGAGCGCCGACCCGGCGGGCACTTCGTCCGGCACCGCCCGGCGGCCGTACATGCGGTAGGCGACCGCGATACCGACGGCCACCACCGACAGGATCACGATGGTCACCACCCACACCGGTGCGACGTGGTGGATGTCGTGTGCACCGACGACGGGTTCGAGCCAGTGCTCGAGCGTGCCGCCGATGGCGAACGCAGCCCCGGACCCGACCGAACCGATCGCGAGCAGGATCATCGGCCACGTCATCACCTTGGGCGCCTCGTGCGGATGCGTCTCGGGCGCCCAGCGCTTGTCGCCGAAGAAGGTCATCAGCATCACGCGCGTCATGTAGAACGCGGTGATGCCCGCGCCGAGAATGGCTGCGCCGCCGAGGATGAGGCCCTTCACCCCGCCCGCGCCGAGCGCGGCCTCAATGATTCCGTCCTTGGAGAAGAAGCCCGCCAGCGGCGGCACGCCGATGATCGCGAGGTAGCCCAGGCCGAACGTCGCGAACGTGATCGGCAGGGCCTTGCGCAGCCCGCCGTAGCGGCGCATGTTGACCTCGTCGTCCATGGCGTGCATCACCGAACCGGCACCGAGGAACAGGCCGGCCTTGAAGAAGCCGTGGGTGAGCAGGTGCATGATCGCGAACGCGTAGCCGGCCGGACCCAGACCCGCGGCGAGCACCATGTAGCCGATCTGCGACATGGTCGACGCCGCAAGCGCTTTCTTGATGTCGTCCTTCGCGCATCCGACGACCGCGCCGAACAGCAGCGTGACCGCACCGACGATCACTACGCCCAGCTGCGCGGTCGGCGCCAGGTCGAAGACCGGGCCGGAGCGCACGATGAGGTAGACACCGGCGGTGACCATCGTGGCGGCGTGGATGAGCGCCGACACCGGCGTCGGACCCTCCATCGCGTCGCCCAGCCACGACTGCAGCGGTACCTGCGCGGACTTACCGCACGCCGCCAACAGCAGCAGCAGGCCGATCGCCGTCAGCACGCCCTCGCCGACCTCCGGCGCGGCCCCGAAAACGCCGTCGAACGAGACGGATCCGATGTGGGCGAACATCACCATCAGCGCGACTGCCAGGCCGACGTCGCCGACGCGGTTGACGACGAACGCCTTCTTGGCCGCGGTGGCCGCCGACGGCTTGTACGACCAGAACCCGATGAGCAGGTACGACGCCAGGCCGACGCCCTCCCAGCCGACGTACAGGCCGAGGTAGTTATCGGCCAGCACCAGCAGCAGCATCGCCGACAGGAACAGGTTCAGATACGCGAAAAACCGGCGCCGCTCGGGATCTTCGGCCATGTACCCGATCGAGTAGATGTGGATCAGCGAGCCGACACCGGTGATCAGCAGCACGAAACACATCGACAGCTGATCGAGTTGCAACCCGAAGTCGACCTGCAGGCTCGCCACCGGGACCCAGCTGAACAGCGACTCGTGGATCGTCCGGTGCTCGGCGTCGCGGCCCAGCATGTCGGCGAACAGCAGCGCTCCCACCACGAACGAGCCGAGAGAGGCCGCGCACCCCAGCAGGTGGCCCCAGCCGTTGGTGCGGCGCCCGCCCAAGAGGAGTATCGCCGCGCCGGCCAGCGGCAGGGCGATCGTCAGCCACACAGGAGTTGTCATCGCACCCTTAGTGTTTCAGCAGATTGGCGTCGTCGACCGAGGCCGACCGGCGGGCGCGGAAGATGGTCATGATGATCGCCAGGCCGATCACCACCTCACACGCGGCAACCACCATCGTGAAGAACGCCACCACCTGCCCGTCGAGGTGACCGTGCATTCGCGAGAACGTCACGAAGGCGAGGTTGCACGCGTTGAGCATGAGCTCGACGCACATGAACATGACGATCGCGTTGCGGCGCAGCAGCACCCCGGACGCGCCGATGGTGAACAGCAGCGCCGACAGATAGAGGTAGTTCTCGGGGTTCACTCGGCGCCCCCGTTGCCGTCGGTCTGCCCGACGGTGCGCTTCTGTAGCAGCGCGTTGACCGACAGCTCGGACGCCGATCCGTCGGGCAGGCGTGCGGCCACGTCGACGGCGTTGCTGCGCGCGTAGACACCGGGCGTGGGCAGCGTCGTCGGGTGCCCGCCCGGCTTGAAGCGCTCCTGAGCGAACTCGCGCTGGGTCTTTCGGCGCTCGAACCGCTCCCGGTGCGCCAGCACCATGGCGCCCAGCGCGGCGGTGATCAGCAGCGCACCGGTCAGCTCGAACGCCCACAGGTACCGGGTGAAGATCAACGCGGCCAGTCCCTGCACGTTGCCGTTGGCGTTGGCCTGCGCCAACCCGGTGAACCCGCCGATCGACACGCTGCCGATGCCGGCGATCACCAGCACACCGAACCCGATTCCGACGACGATCGCCGCGACACGTTGTCCCCGAATGGTTTCCACCAGGGACTCGGAGGAGTCGACGCCGATCAGCATCACCACGAACAGGAACAGCATCATGACCGCGCCGGTGTAGACCACGACCTGCACGACGCCGAGGAACAGCGCGTCCTGCGTGATGTAGAAGACGGCGAGCACGATCATCGTCATGGCCAGGAACATCGCCGAGTACACCGCTTTGGGGGCGGCAACGACGCCGATCGCGCCGAGCACCGCGACGGCGCCCAGCACCCAGAACAGCACCGCTTCCGTCGTCGACGTGGGAACGCCGCCGTCGACGACCGCCGTCGCGAGGTAGTCGAGGGTCACCGGGCGTCCTCGGTCGCGGGTTTGATGTTGCCCCGGTAGTAGTCCTCGTCGGTGCTGCCGGGCGCCATCGGGTGCGGCGGCGGCAGCATGCCCGACTTCAGCGGGGCGAGCAGTTTGTCCTTGCCCCAGATCAGGTCGGCGCGGTTGTCGTCGGCCATCTCGTACTCGTTGGTCATCGTGAGCGCGCGGGTGGGGCAGGCCTCGATGCACAGCCCGCACCCGATGCAGCGCAGATAGTTGATCTGATAGACGCTGCCGTATCGCTCACCGGGGGAGTACCGTTCGTCTTCGGTGTTGTCGGCGCCCTCGACGTAGATGGCGTCGGCGGGGCAGGCCCACGCGCACAGTTCGCAGCCGATGCACTTCTCCAGGCCGTCGGGATACCGGTTCAACTGGTGACGGCCGTGGTACCGCTTGGCGACCGGTCCGGGCTTCTCCGGATACTGCTCGGTGAGCCGCTTCTTGAACATGGTCCTGAAGGTGACCCCGAAACCCGCGATCGCGTCGAGGAACTTAGGCATCTCGAGGAACTTAGGCATCCGTCTTCTCCTTTGAAGTCATCTCCCTCGAGGCCATCTCCCTCGACGGCAGCGGTGGCACCGGGAACACCCCGGAATCCGGGTCCTGCAGGGGAATCTTGCGAATGGTCCTGCGCCGCACCGTTCTCCAGAGCGCGAACAGCAGTGCCAGCCCCACCACTGCGGCCACCGTGATCAACGCCGTCGTGAGCCCGTCGTAGCCCTGGTTGCGCAGGCCGCGGACGCTCGACACGATCACGATCCACGCCAGCGAGACCGGCATCAGTATCTTCCAGCCCAGCCCCATGAACTGGTCGTAGCGCATGCGCGGCAGGGTGGCGCGCAGCCAGAAGAAGAAGAACATGAAGGCCCAGACCTTGGCGACGAACCACAGCAGTGGCCACCACCCGGTATTGGCGCCGTCCCACATGTTGATCGGCCACGGGGCGTGCCAACCGCCGAGGAACAGTGTGGTCGCCAGTGCGGCCACCGTGGTCATGTTGACGTACTCGGCGAGCATGAACATCGCGAACTTGATCGACGAGTACTCGGTGTGGAACCCGCCGACCAGTTCACCCTCGGCCTCTGGCAGATCGAATGGGGCGCGGTTGGTTTCGCCGACCATCGAGATGAGGTAGACGATGAAGGATGGCAGCAGCGGGAAGATGAACCAGAGACCCTGTTGGCTCGCGACGATGCCCGACGTCGACATCGTGCCCGCGTAGATGAACACCGCCACGAATGACAGCGCCATCGCGATCTCATAGGAGATCACCTGAGCACTCGACCGCAATCCGCCGAGGAGGGGATAGGTCGAGCCGGAGGCCCAGCCCGCCAGCACGATTCCGTACACCCCGATCGACGTCGCAGCCAGCACGTAGAGCACCGCGACCGGCATGTCGGTCAATTGCAGTGCGGTGCGGTGCCCGAAGATCGACACCTCGCCGCCCATCGGGATGACCGCGAATGCGATGAAGGCGGGCACCACCGAGATCACCGGGGCGGCAAGGTAGACGAACTTGTCCACCCCGGCGGGGATTAGCCCCTCCTTGAGCGCCAGCTTCACGCCGTCCACCAGGGACTGCAGCAGCCCCCACGGTCCGACGCGGTTGGGGCCCGGTCGCATCTGCATCCAGCCGAGCAGCTTTCGCTCGATCAGGATCGCGATCAACACCGAGAGCATGAGGTACGCGAAGATCGCGACGGCCTTGATGAGGATCAGCCACCACGGGTCGTGGCCGAAGAGCGTCGGATCCGGATAGGTCATCGTTCTGCCCGCCCGATCGACACGACGGCTCCGGTGGTCACTCCGAGTGTGCGATGCACCTGCGAACCGACGGAGTTCAGCGGCACCCACACGGTTGCGTCGGGCATCGCGGTGATCGCCAGCGGCAGCGTGAGCTGCCCCCGGTCGGTGCCCACGGTCACCGGATCGCCGTCGGCCGCCCCGATCTCGGCTGCGGTGGCCGCCGACATCCGTGCGACCGTGGCATGCGCGGTGCCAGCCAGATGTGGTTCGCCGTCCTGCAGGCGTCCGGCATCCAGCAGCAGCCGCCAGCCGGCCAGCACGGCCTGCCCCCCGCCCGGTCGGTTGGGCGGCGCCGCCGCCACCGTCGGCGCACCCGGCCGTCGACCGCCCCACAGCCCGAGCCGCGCCATCTCCTCGCCCGCAGCAGTCGCGCTCGCCGTGTTCAGGTCGATACCGAACTCGTCGGCCAGGAACCCGAGCACCCGCCGGTCGGGTGCGGCGTTGCTCTGCAGCGACGGGCCGAAGGGACGAATCCGCCCCTCCCAGTTCATGAATGCGCCGTCCTTCTCCACCACCGGGGCGACCGGGAACACCACGTCGGCCGCCTCGGTGACCGCGCTTTCCCGCAGTTCGAGGCTGACGACGAACGGCGCGGCGGTGATCGCGGCCGATGCCGCTTCGGGGTCGGGCAGATCGGCGAGTTCCACCCCGCCGATCACCAGCGCGCCCAATTCGCCGCTGCGCGCGGCGTCGAGAATGCCTGTGGTGTCCCGGCCGGGCGTATCCGGCAGTTCACCGAAGCTCCACACCGCCGACGTTTGTTCGCGGGCTGCCGGATCGGACAGCGGGCGACCACCGGGCAGTAGACCTGGCAGTGCCCCGGCCTCCAGGGCGCCGCGCTCGCCGGCCCGTCGCGGAATCCACGCCAAGCGGGCGCCGGTCGCCGCGGCCAACCTGCTTGCGGCCGTGAGCGCCCCGGGTGAGGTGGCCAATCGTTCGCCGACCAGGATCACCGCGCCGGGCATCGTCAACTGTGCGTCGTCGGCCAGTCCGTCCAGCGCCGCCGCCTCGCCACCCGGTACGGCGGCGATCAACTGACCCCGAAGTTTGACCAAGGCGCGGCTGGCGAACGGGGCGACGGACTTGACCTGCAGACCCTTCTTGCGGACGGCCTTGCGCAACCGCAGGAAGACGATTGGCGATTCCTCTTCCGGTTCGAACCCGGCCAGCAGCACGGCGGGCGCGTTCTCCAGGTCGGCGTAGGTGACCGTCATCGGTTGGCCTGCGACGTGCGCAGCGAGGAATTCGGCCTCCTCGGCGCTGTGTGCCCGCGCGCGGAAGTCGATGTCGTTGGTCTGCAAGACCATCCGGGCGAACTTCGAGTAGGCGTAGGCATCTTCCACCGTCACCCGTCCGCCCACGAGCACACCCGCGTTTCCGCGTGCGGTGGCCAGGCCGGCGCTGGCCACGCCGATCGCCTCGGACCAGGAGGCCACCCGCAGTGTGCCGTCCTCGTCGCGGACCATCGGGGTGGTGATGCGGTCACCCTGGGTGGCGTAGGTGAACGCCCATCGGCCCTTGTCGCAGTTCCACTCCTCGTTGACCTGTGGATCGTCACCGGCCAAGCGGCGCATCACCTTTCCGCGGCGGTGGTCCGTGCGCTGCGCGCATCCCGACGCGCAGTGCTCACACACGCTGGGGCTGGACACCAGGTCGAACGGCCGGGCGCGGAACCGGTACGCGGCGCCGGTGAGCGCGCCGACCGGGCAGATCTGCACGGTGTTGCCCGAGTAATACGACTGGAAGGGCTCGCCGGGGGCGATGCCGACCTGTTGGCGAGCACCTCGCTCCAGCAGATCGATGAACGGATCGCCGGCGATCTGTTCGGAGAACCGGGTGCACCGCGCGCACAGCACGCAGCGCTCGCGATCCAACAGCACCTCCGAGGAGATGTTGATCGGTTTGGGGAAGGTCCGCTTGACGTCGTCGAACCGAGTCTCCGCGCGGCCGTTGGACATCGCCTGGTTCTGCAACGGGCATTCGCCGCCCTTGTCGCACACCGGGCAGTCCAGCGGGTGGTTGATCAGCAGCAGTTCCATCACGCCCTGCTGCGCCTTGTCGGCGGCCTCCGACGTCAGCTGCGTCCGCACCACCATGTCCGGGGTGCACGTGATGGTGCACGACGCCATCGGCTTGCGTTGGCCCTCGACCTCGACGAGACACTGCCGACAGGCGCCCACCGGGTCGAGCAGCGGATGGTCGCAGAACCGGGGGATCTGGATGCCGATCAGTTCGGCGGCGCGAATCACCAACGTGCCCTTGGGCACACTGACCTGCACGCCGTCGATGGTGAGCTGCACCATCTCGACCCGGGCGGCGACGGCGCCGGTGTCAGCGGTCTGCGTCATTACACACGCACCCCCTCGGTGGCCATCAGTGTCGAGGCGTGCGGGTCGAACGGGCAGCCGCCGGACAGGTGCGCCATGTACTCGTCGCGGAAGAACTCGATCGACGACATGATCGGGGCGGCCGCGCCGTCGCCCAACGCGCAGAACGACTTCCCGAAGATGTTGTCGGAGATGTCGAGCAGCTTTCCGATGTCGGCTTCGGTGCCGGCACCCGTCTCGAGGCGTTCGTAGATCTGTGCCAGCCAGTAGGTGCCTTCGCGGCACGGCGTGCACTTGCCGCACGACTCGTGGGCGTAGAACTCGGTCCAGCGACGCACGGCGCGCACCACGCACGTGGTCTCGTCGAAGATCTGCAGCGCCTTGGTGCCCAACATGGTGCCGACACCGGCCATGCCCTCGTAATCCAGTGGCACGTCGAGGTGTTCGTCGGTCAGCAGCGGCGTCGAGGAACCGCCCGGAGTCCAGAACTTCAGCGTGTGCCCGGCACGGATTCCGCCCGCGTAGTCGAGCAGTTCGCGCAGCGTGATGCCCAGCGGCGCCTCGTACTGGCCGGGATTGGTGACGTGCCCCGACAGCGAGTACAGCGTGAACCCCGGCGACTTCTCCGTACCCATGGACCGGAACCAGTCCACGCCGTTGAGCATCACCGGCGGCACGCTGGCGATGGATTCCACGTTGTTGACCACGGTCGGGCAGGCGTACAGGCCCGCGACCGCGGGAAACGGTGGCCGCAGCCGGGGCTGGCCGCGACGGCCCTCCAGCGAGTCCAGCAGCGCGGTCTCCTCACCGCAGATGTATGCACCCGCACCGGCGTGCACGATCAGCTCGAGGTCGAATCCGGAACCGTTGATGTCGGTGCCGAGGTACCCGGCGTCGTACGCCTCGGCGACCGCGGCCTGCAGTCGCCGCAGCACGGGGACCACCTCGCCGCGCAGGTAGATGAAGGCATGGTGGGCCCGGATCGCGTACGCCGCGATGATCACGCCTTCGACGAGGAAGTGCGGCGTGGTCAGCATCAACGGAATGTCTTTGCACGTACCGGGTTCCGACTCGTCGGCGTTGACGACGAGGTAGTGCGGCTTCGCGGCGGCGCCCGTGTCGCCCTGCGGGATGAACGACCACTTGGTGCCGGTCGGGAAGCCCGCACCGCCGCGGCCCCGCAGTCCCGAGTCCTTCATGAGCGCGACGACGTCGTCGGGATCCATCGCCAGCGCCATCTCCAGGGCGCGGTATCCGTCGTGGCGGCGGTAGGTGTCCAGCGACCACGGCTCGGGTTCGTCCCAGAACCGGCTCAGGACGGGAGTCAGTGCGGTCATCGCTTCGAATCCGTTGCCGTCTCGGTGGTGTCGGGTTTCGGCGGCACCGTCGCCGACGGCCCCGGGGCGGGCGCGTCGCTGGTGGCCTCGGCACCGGCTTTCGCGTCGTCGGGGGTTTCGCGCGGTTGGGCTAGTGCGTCGGCCTCCGGTGCGGACATGCCGCGGTCCCGGGCCACCCGCAGCCCCGCCAGCGTGGCCTCACCCGGCCGGCCACCGCCGGAACGCGGTACGGGCAGGCCGGCCAGCGTGCGCGAGGTTTCCCGGAACGTGCACAACGGGGCCGCGCCTCGCGTCGGGTCGGGGGGAGTGCCTGCGCGCAGCCCATCGACGAGATCGCGTGCCGACGAGGGTGTCTGGTTGTCGTAGAACTCCCAGTTGACCATGACGACCGGCGCGTAGTCACACGCCGCGTTGCATTCGACGTGTTCGAGCGTGACCCGACCGTCGGCGGTGGTCTCGCCGGCGTGCAGGCCCAGATGGTCCTCCAGCGCTTCGAGAATCGCGTCGCCGCCCATGATTGCGCACAGCGTGTTGGTGCACACGCCGACCAGGTACTCGCCCGTCGGCGTGCGACGGTACATCGAGTAGAACGTGGCCACCGCGGTGACTTCGGCGTCGGTCAGGCCTAACTGCCTGGCGCAGAACGCAATGCCCGCCGGCGTGAGACAGCCGTCCTCGGACTGCACGAGGTGCAGCAGCGGCAACAGCGCCGAACGCCCCTGTGGGTAGCGGGCGATGATCGTCTCCGCGTCGGCGGCCAGGCGGGCGGCGACGTCGTCCGGATACGACACCGGCCCGTGGATCGGCGGGCCGGGTTCGTCGGGTCGCTGACCCAGCTCGAGAAACACACTCATGACTGTCTCTTCTCCCCCTGCCCTTCGGGCGGGAGGTGCCCCCACGCGCAAGCGCTCATCAGCGGTCCACCCCGCCCATCACCGGATCGATCGACGCCACCGCGGTGATCGCGTCGGCGACCATGCCGCCCTCGCACATCGCCGCCACGGCCTGCAGGTTGTTGAACGACGGGTCGCGATAGTGCACCCGGTAGGGCCTGGTGCCGCCGTCGGAGACCATGTGCACGCCCAGCTCGCCGCGCGGTGACTCGACCGCGACGTACACCTGGCCAGGCGGCACGCGGATGCCCTCGGTCACGAGCTTGAAGTGGTGGATCAGCCCCTCCATCGAGTGGCCCATGATCTTGGCGATGTGCTCGGGCGAGTTGCCCAGGCCGTCGGGCCCGAGCGTCAGATCGGCCGGCCACGCCAGCTTCTTGTCGGTGATCATCACCGGGCCGGGGGACAGCCTGTCGAGGCACTGCTCGATGATCTTCAGCGACTCGTCCATCTCCTTGACGCGAATCAGGTAGCGGCCGTACGAATCACAGGCGTCGTCGGTGATGACGTCGAACTCGTAGTTCTCGTACCCGCAGTAGGGCTGCGCCCGGCGCAGGTCGTGGGGCAGGCCGGTGGAACGCAGGCACGGTCCGGTGATGCCCAATGCGATACAGCCGGTCAGGTCGAGATAACCGATGCCCTGGGTGCGCGCCTTCCAGATGTAGTTCTCGCTGAGCAGATCGGAGAGATCCTTGAGCCGCTTGGGCATCAGCTTGAGCATGTCGCGGATCTGCGGGACGGCTTCTGGGGGGAGGTCCATCGCCACGCCGCCGGGCCGGATGTAGGCGTTGTTCATCCGCAGCCCCGTGATGGTCTCGAAGATCGACAGGATCTGCTCACGTTCGCGGAACCCGTAGAACATCGCGCCCATCGAGCCGAGCTCCATGCCGCCGGTCGCCAGCGCGACCAGATGGCTGGAGATGCGGTTGAGCTCCATCATCATCACGCGGATGACGCTGGCGCGCTCGGGGATGTCGTCGGTGACGCCGAGCAGCTTCTCGACACCGAGGCAGTACACCGTCTCGTTGAAAAGCGGTGACAGGTAATCCATTCGGGTGACGAATGTGACGCCCTGGGTCCAGGTGCGGTACTCGAGGTTCTTCTCGATCCCGGTGTGCAGATAGCCGATGCCCGCACGGGCCTCGACGATGGTCTCGCCCTCGATCTCCAGAATCAGGCGCAGCACGCCGTGCGTGGACGGATGCTGCGGGCCCATGTTCACCACGATCCGTTCGCCCGCATTGGCTTCGGCGTTCTTGCGGGCGGCCGCGACGACCTCGTCCCAGTCCTGGCCGCCGACCACGACCACCGTTTCGGAACCGCCCGAATCGGGCGGGGTGTCCGATGTGCTCATCAGCTGTAGGCCCTCCGCTGATCCGGTGGCGGAATCTCGGCGCCGTGGTACTCCACCGGAATTCCGCCCAACGGGTAGTCCTTGCGCTGGGGGTGGCCCACCCAGTCGTCGGGCATCTCGATGCGGGTCAGGGCGGGATGGCCGTCGAAGATGATGCCGAAGAAGTCGTAGGTTTCCCGTTCGTGCCAGTCGACGGTGGGATACACGCCGAACAGCGACGGGATGTGCGGGTCGTCGTCGGGTGCGGCGACCTCCACGCGGATGCGGCGGTTGTGGGTGATCGACATCAGCGGATAGACCGCATGCAGTTCGCGGCCCGCGTCCTCGGGGTAGTGCACCCCGCTCACGCCCAGAGACAGTTCGAAGCGCAGCGCCGGATCGTCACGCAGCGCCTGGGCGACCGTGGGCAGCTGCTCGCGCCTGACCTCGAGTGTCAGCTCCTCGCGGTACACCACCACCCGCTCGACGCCCGCGGCGTAACCGTCCTCACCCAGGGCTCGGACAAGACCGTCGACGACCTCGTCGAAATAGCCGCCGTAAGGGCGCGGCGAGCCGCCCGGCAGCGCCACCGGCCGCACCAGGCGGCCGTAGCCCGACGTGTCGCCGGATCCCTCGGCGCCGAACATGCCGCGGCGCACACCGATGATTTCCGGGGGCGTGATGTCGGCCTGGGGGCCCGGCTCGGCACCGGCCGCGGCGCCGTTGTCGTTCTCGGTCACCTCAGCAGGCCTTTGAGCTCGATGGTCGGCGTAACCGCCAGCGCCGCCTTCTCTGCTTCGCGGATAGCCTCCTCGCGGTGCACGCCGAGGGGCATCTCCTGAATCTTGTCGTGCAGCTTGAGGATTGCGTGCAGCAGCATCTCGGGCCGCGGCGGGCATCCGGGCAGGTATATGTCGACGGGCACGACGTGATCGACGCCCTGGACGATCGCGTAGTTGTTGAACATCCCGCCCGACGAGGCACACACGCCCATCGCCAGCACCCACTTGGGCTCGGCCATCTGGTCGTAGATCTGGCGCAGCACCGGCGCCATCTTCTGGCTCACCCGACCGGCGACGATCATCAAATCGGCCTGCCGCGGCGTGGCCGAGAACCGCTCCATGCCGAACCGGGAGATGTCGAACCGCGGTCCGGCGGTCGCCATCATCTCGATCGCGCAGCAGGCCAGCCCGAAGGTTGCCGGCCACAGCGAGCCCTTGCGGATGTAGCCCGCCACCTTCTCGACCGTCGACAGCAGGATCCCGGCGGGCAGCTTCTCCTCTAGTCCCATGCCAGACCTCCTCTCCGCCAGACGTACGCGTATGCCACGAACACCACCACCATGAAGAGCAGCATCTCTACCAGGGCAAACAGCCCCAAGCTGTCGAATGCGACCGCCCAGGGGTAGAGGAAGACGATCTCGATGTCGAAGATGATGAACAGCATCGCCGTCAGGTAGTACTTGATCGGAAACCGCTGGCCTGCCGAATGCGCGCTGGCCAACTCCGGCACCGGTTCGATGCCGCATTCGTAGGCCTCGAGTTTGGAGTGGTTGTAGCGTCTTGGGCCGACAAGCAGAGCTATGCCGACCGAGCCGACCGCGAAAAGGGCCGCAATAGCGCCAAGCACCAGGATTGGCGTGTACAAATCCATACCGAGCAAACGCTCCCTCGTGGGCTGTCGATGTGAGCTTACCCACACCCTAGCGGGCTTGGCGATGAGGGCCACACCTTTTGATTAGTATCGCTATAAGCAACACCTCGCCATGTCGGCGTGCCCTCAACAGGCAAGTGCGACAGGCGAATACGTGATTTCTGGCTATTGCACCGGCGCACGCAGCAGTGACGCGACGGCGTCACCGAGGCGGATCGGGTCGATCGGGTGCGGAACCGAGGCCTCCGCGCGCGACCAGGTCGCCAGCCACGCGTCGTCGGGACGCCCGGTGAGCACCAGGACCGGCGGGCAGTCGGCGATCTCGTCCTTGAGTTGCTTGGCGATTCCCATGCCGCCGGTCGGGCTGGCTTCGCCGTCGAGGATCACCAGATCGAACCCGCCCTGGTCCATCTGCCGGATGACCATCGGGCCGGTCGCCACCTCGAAATAGGTCAGCTCCGGCAGCTCGGGATGCACCCGCTTGCCGAGCGCCAGCCGCACCTGTTCACGAGTCCTGGGGTTGTCGCTGTACACGAGGACCCGCAACGGACGCGATGACTCGACCATGCGGCGATGGTACGGCTAGCCGGCGCGCCGGAACACCAAGTCGCCGGAGATCGTCGCGGTGTCGCCGATCATGCCGATCAGGTTGCCGTCGACGCCGAAGTCCTGCCGGTTGAGGGTGGCCTGCGTGGTGAGCCGCATGCCGCCGTCCCCGACCGGAGCGACGGTGATCCGCAGCGTCAACGGTTTCGTCGTGCCCTTGATGGTGAGCTGCGCGCGCAGGTCGAGGGAGTCGCCGTCGACCGCGTCCGCCGAGGAGACGACGACGCTGATGTCCGGGAACTTCTCGGCTTCAAAGAAATCCGCGGAGTGCAGGTGCTGGTCGCGTTTGCGGATGCCGGTGCGCAGCGATGCGGCCTTGATGTCGACGCGGCCGGAAACCGTTTGCGGAGCAGCCAGTTGGCCTTCGCCGCCGAATTCGGTGAAGCGGCCCTTGACCGGCACCAGCCCCCACATCGACTTGGCCTTGACCGTGATCGTCGACCCGTCGGGATCGAGGGTCCACGTCCCGGCCGAACTCGGATCGCTGAAAAACTCGCTCAGACTTGCCATGTCAGTTCCCTCCCGTGAGCAGCGGTGCCATCTGCGCGGGGTCGAAGTATTCGTCGATGCGGCTGATCCGTCCGTTGGCGCCCAGTCGCACGACGAGACAGACCCGCATCGCGATCGAACCGCCGTTGCGCCCGGTGGCGTGCAGGATGTGCTGTTGGACGAAGCCAACGTCGAAGTAACGGCGGTCGAGAACCTCGTAGCGGCGCTGCGTCGTGGTGTCGATGAACCAGTTGATGACCCGCAGCGCCCGGTCCTTATCGCGGTCGCCGTCGGCGGTCTTCCAGACCACCACATCGTCGTTCCACAACTGCTGAACACCCTCGCGATCGCCGCCCTCGATCGCCCGGAACAGGCGATCGGCAACGTCGGCGACGGTGTCGGCGTCGACAACGGTCACGATTTCTCCTCCTTGACCTCAAGGTTGGTTGAGGTTGAACACTGGCTGCATGGATGTCACACCTACTGTCTCGCTATTCGACGACGCCTACAAGACCGGAACCGCACCGTGGGTGATCGGCGAGCCACAACCCGCGGTCGTCGAGCTGGAGAAGACGGGCATGCTGCGCGGCGCGATCCTCGACGTCGGTTGCGGCACCGGTGAGCACACCATCCTGCTCACCCGCCTCGGCTACGACGTGCTCGGCGTCGACTTCGCGCCGTCGGCCATCGAACACGCCCGGACCAACGCCGTCGCCAAGGGCGTCGACGCCCGCTTCGAGGTGGCCGACGCGATGACCCTGCCCACGGACCGGGGCTACGACACCATCCTCGACAGCGCGCTGTTCCACATCTTCGACGACGGCGACCGCGCGCGGTACGTGCGTAGCCTGCACGGCGCGTGCCGGCCCGGCGGGTTGGTGCACGTGCTGGCCCTGTCGGACCAGGGTCACCGGTTCGGCCCCGAGGTCAGCGAATACGACATCCGCACGGCCTTCGGTGAAGGCTGGGCCTTGGAGGCGCTCGACACCACGACCTATCGCGGCGTGATCGGTGAGTCCCACGTCGAGACCTTCAATCTTGCGGTCGGTTCGCTGGTCGACGTGCCCGCCTGGCTGGCGAGGGCCCGCCGCTATCCGTCGGCATAGCCGGGGTGGGCGACGTCGAGTCGGTGCCGCACGATCGTCCGCAGCACGGGCAGCACCTCGGCCGACCGGCCGTCGAGCAGGCCGCCGCGGATGGCCTCGGCCAGCTGCGTCTCGTCGACGAAGCCGAGCCCGGCAAGGGCGTCGGCGACGTCCCCGGCCGTCGTGTCGAGCAGTTCGCGCTCGACGATGCGCAGCACGTTGGCGGCCACGCGCGAATGGAAGTTCACGTGACCCTCGGTCGAGTCCCGCACGTCCTTCTCGAGGAAACCGGCCACCGCGGCGACGAGCTCCGCCGCCGTCGGCCGCCCGTGGACACCGCTCATTTCGGACCGCCTCCCTCGAGCAGATCGAGCACATCCCATTCGGTTTCGCTGACCCGCCTGCCGATCGCCGCGAGCTCCACCGACACTGTCTGACCGGAGAGGTGCCGCTCGGCCTGGAACCGGCAGATCACCCCCCAGCGCAGCGTGGCCACCGTCAGCCACCACCGGAACACATCCCGGTCGAGCGCCTCACCCGCGGCGGATTCGTAAGCCGACAGGAAGGTTTCGACGCTGCCCAGCCCCCCGGCGCCGAGGTCCTCGGGTGCGCCGAAGCGCCACGCCCGGATGCAGAACCAGGCGAGGTCCTCGTACACCTCCCCGAGGTGGACGAGTTCCCAGTCCAGCACCGCCGCCAGCCCCGACTCGTCGACGATCAGGTTGCCCATCCGGAAGTCGCCGTGCACCAGCACCTGCCGCGACGGCGGCGGTCGGTGGGCGGTGAGCCAGCGGAACGCCCACTCGAAAGTCGCGGTGGTGTCGCCCATCTCGTCGAGCCGGTCCTGCCATTCGGTGAGTTGGTCCGAGGCCGCCAGCCCGACGCCGTCGTAGTCGGCGCGGTGGACGGCGGCGAGGGCTCGAGCGCACTGGCGCAGTAGCCGGTCGCGGTCCGCGTCGTCGAGCGTGCGGTGGATCCTGCGGACGATCGTCTCGCCCTCGATGGCGTCGCAGATGAGATACGGATTGCCCAGTGCGGCAGGGGAGTTGTCGGCGCACAGGATGTGCGGCACGGGCGCCCCGGCGGCCGCGGCGCGCTGTTGTACGGCCGCTTCGAGTTCCATGGGCGCGTGCACGTCATCGGGCGGGCCGGTGCGCAGGATCAGCGCCCGCATCGCGCCCGAAGCCACCGCGTCGAACGCCCACGTCGTCCGGCTCGCACCGCCGGTCAGCGCCCGCAGGTTGTCGACGGCGACGCCGTCCCCGAGGACCGGGCGCAGCACCGCCTCGAGTTCTGACTTCACTTGCGCCCGAACCCGAACAGCCGCTGGGCCACCCGCCGGATCTGGATCTCCTCGGCGCCCTCGGTGATCCGGTACCGACGGTGGTGGCGGTAGATGTGCTCGAACGGCTCGTGCCTGCTGTAGCCGACGCCGCCGTGCACCTGCATCGCCCGGTCGGCGGCCTCGCACACCAGCCTGTTCGCCCGGTAGTTGGCCATCGACACCTTGTCGGAGACCTCCATGTGGTGGTTGCGGTCCAGCTCGGAGGCCGCGTAATACACCAGCAGCCGCACCATCTGCGCTTCGGTCTGCAGCTCCACCAGCGGCCACTGCACGGCCTGGTTCACCGCCAGCGGCTTGCCGAACACGTTGCGTTCTGTTGCGTATGCCACCGCGCGGTCGATGCAGAACTGCGCCGCGCCGAGGCTGCTGGCGGCCTGGCGGATCCTGTTCTCGTGCAGGAAGGTCTGCCCGACCTCGAGGCCGCGGTCCACCTCGCCGAGCACCGCATCGACGGGCACCCGGACGTCGCGCAGTTCCACCTCGCCGTGGTCGGTGGGCATGTTGAACGTCCACCAGTAGTACGGCACCGTGAATCCGGGCGCGTCGCACGGCACCAGGAACGCGGTGATGCCCCGCGCCTGGCCGGGGTCTCCCGAGGTGCGGGCGAAGATCAGGTCGTGGGTGGCCCGGTGCACGCCGGTGTTCCACCGTTTGGTGCCGTTGATGATCCACTCGTCGCCGTCGCGTACCGCGACGGTCTCCAGCCAGGTGGCGTCGGAGCCGTGGTTGGGTTCGGTGAGGCCGAAGGCCATCGACCGCTCACCGGTGATCAGCGCTTCGGTCCACTCGGCCTTCTGGGCGTCCGTGCCGAACCGGTCCATCATGATCACCTGCGGGAAGTTGCCGACGATCGACGACTCGTCCTGCAGGTCGTTGTGCAGCCCGAGGCCCTTGTGCGCCAGGTGTTCCCGGATCACCGCCATGTCGATGTTGCTGCCGTCGCGGCCGCCGAACTGCGACGGCAGGCCGTAGCGCAGCCACCCGGCCGCGTCGGCGCGCCTGCGCATCTCGCCGAGCAGGTCCTCCCACTCGCGCCGCGGGATGCCGCCGTTGTCCCAGTCGGTGCGCGCATGCTCCCGGCGCTTGTCGAAGTACTGGATGTGCTCGCGCTCGAGCGGTTTGATCTCGGCTTCGATGAAGGCATCCATCTCGGCGAGCAACCCGGGCAGATGGTCGGGCAGGGTGAAATCCACAGTGACTCCTAGTTAGAACCCGTACAACGTTTTCTTCCAGATCGTCGACAGCGTCGCGACGGCGTCCTCGTCGGTCATGTCCACCCCCAGACCGGAGGTGCCGACGAACACGGTGGTGAAGTTCTCGAACAGCAGCGCGATCGCCGCCGCGGTGTGCTCGGGGTTCAACTCGGTTCCGTAACCCTGTTCCTGGGCGCGGCGCACGGAAGCGGCGACGATGTCCATGCCGAACCGGCGGAACTCGTTCTGCACCGCGGCGAACCGTGGTTGCGTGGCGGCCAGTTGCGCGACCGCGATCATGATGCCGATGTTCTGCTTGAACATGTTCCAGTAGCCGGTCACCACCGACCGGAAGAAGGTGTCGTCGTCCGAGGAATCCGGCAACTCGAGGCTCGACCCTGAGGGCGCGACCATGTCGTGCAGGAACGACTCCGCCAACGCCGCGAGCAGGTCCTCCTTGTCGGCGAAGTACCGGTAGAACACCGCGGGTGACTTGCCCGCCGCCGAGGTGATGTCGCTCAGCGTCGTACCGTGAAAGCCCCGCTCGGCGAACAGCTTTCGCGCCGCCTGCTCGATGGCTTCCCGGGTCTGGCGCCCCTTGGCGCTGAGCGTCTCGGCGGGCACGTCAGCGCGCCTCCCGTTCAGCCGGCGAGCGTAACGTGGTGGCGCAACTCCGGCGAAAAACGCGCCGTGGCGTTACATTCGCGGCGCGAACACGGGAAGGCACGCTCAGCCCAGTATCCGGTCGCCCGCGCGCAGCAGTGAACTCGGCAACCCGTGTCCGACGAGGCGCTGCGCCACACCGGCCGCGTCGATCGCGGCGGGCAGGTCGACGTCGACTCCAATCCCGCTGTCACGCAACAGGTAAACCAGATCCTCGAGGGCGATGTTGCCACTGGCCCCCGGCGCGAACGGGCACCCGCCGAGCCCGCCCACCGAGGCGTCCAACCGGGTGACGCCGGCGCTGACCGCGGCGTAGGCGCTGGCCAACCCGGCGCCGCGGGTGTTGTGGAAGTGCGCGCCGAGGGGTACGCCGCCGATCAGCGGGCGCAGCGCCTCGACGGTTTCGGTGACCCGCCGCGGGGTGGTGGTGCCGATGGTGTCGGCGATGGCCAACCGGTCCACGTCACTCGACAGCGCGGTGGTGACCACGTCGACCACCCGCTGGTGCGGCGTCGGGCCGTCGAACGGGCAGTCCCAGGTGGTCGCGACGATCACCTCCACGCTCGCGCCGCTGTCGTGCGCGATCGTGGTGATCTCCCCGATCTGCGCGGTCGCTTCGGCTGACGTGCGTCCGACGTTCGCGCTGCTGTGGCCGTCGGAGGCCGACACCACGTACTCGATCGACGTCAGCCCCGCCGCGATCGCCCTTTTGGCGCCGTTGGGGCTGGCCACCAACGCCGAGAAGTCGATGCCGTGCGAGTCGCGGAACTCCTGCAGATGCGAGGCCAGTTCGGTGGCGTCGGCCAGGGCGGGCACCTTCGACGGCGAGACGAACGCGGTGGCCTCCATCTCGCGCACACCGGTCGCGGCCACGGCGGCGAGCAGTTCGAGCTTGGCCGACAACGGGATCGGCTCCTCGATCTGCAGACCGTCGCGCAGCGAGACGTCGCGAATGTCGACATGTTCGGGTAGCACGTTCACAGCACTCCCTCCTCCCGCAGTGCGGCGATCTCCCCATCGGTCTTGCCCAGCAACCCGCGGTAGATCTCGTCGTTGTGCTGACCCGGCCCCGACGAACCGGCGAAGCGGATGGTGCCCGGTGTCTCCGAGAGCACCGGCACGACGCCGGGGCCCTTGACGTTGCGGCCGATCCGCTCGTCGAAGTGGTCGGCGATCATCCCGCGCGCGATGAACTGCGGATCGGAGACGACCTCGGCGACCGTGTTGATCGGCCCGGCGATAACCCCTGCGGTGCTGAGTGTTTCGATGATGTCACCGGGCTGACGGTCCGCGGCCCAGGCGCCGATGATCTTGTCCAGTTCGTCCTGGTTGCGGCCGCGGGCCACG
Organism: Mycobacterium sp. B14F4; assembly: GCF_039871645.1. Classification (NCBI taxonomy): domain Bacteria; kingdom Bacillati; phylum Actinomycetota; class Actinomycetes; order Mycobacteriales; family Mycobacteriaceae; genus Mycobacterium; species Mycobacterium sp. B14F4. The sequence continues at coordinate 135,812 of NZ_JBDPMF010000001.1, forward strand.
TGGGTGGCGAACCGGTCGTCGGTGGCCAGCTCCGGCTGACCCATCGCCGCACACAACCGGCGGAACACGGTGTCCTGGTTGGCGGCGATCACCACCCAGCTGCCGTCGGCGCTGCGGTAGATGTTCGACGGGGCAATGCCCTCCAGCCGGGTGCCCGACGGGCCGCGCACCACGCCGCCGATGTCGTAGTCGGGGATGGTCGACTCCTGAACCGCCAGGCACGCCTCGGTCAGCGCGGCGTCGACGACCTGGCCGTCGCCGGTGACCGAGCGGCGGTACAACGCCGCCAGCGCGCCCTGCGCGGCGAACATCCCGGCCAGGCTGTCACCCAGCGACAGCGCGAGCCGCGGCGGCGGCCCGCCGGGGAAACCGTTCATGTGTCGCAGCCCGCTGGCCGCCTCGGCGACCGAGGCGTAGCCGGCCTTGTGCGCTTCGGGCCCGGTCTGTCCGTAGCCGGAGACGCGCACCAGGATGATGCCGCGGTTGCGTTCGCGCAGCACGTCGTAGCCGAGGTTCCACTTCTCCAGCGTGCCGGGCCGGAAGTTCTCGACGATGATGTCGGAGCGCTCGACGAGGTCCAGGAAAAGAGCGCGGCCTGCTTCGGTGCGCAGGTTCAGTGTCACGGCCTTCTTGTTGCGCGCGTGCACGGTCCAGAAGAAGTGCTGCCCGTCGAGTTCGGCCTGGCCCCACGTCCGCAGCGGGTCCGGTGCGCCCGGCGGCTCGACCTTGATCACCTCGGCGCCCATGTCGCCGAGCAACCGGCCCGCGAACGGTCCGGAGATCAGCGTGCCGACCTCGAGGACACGGATACCGTCCAGCGGACCAGTCGGGGTCATAGCGAGAAACCGTGCCTGTGCAGCCAGTCGGTGACGACGCCGACCGCCTCGCGCAACTTGTCGCGCTGGTCGGCGCCCGCGTAATAGTGGTTGGCGCCGGGAATCTCGTGCATCTCCTTGTCATGATGCCCGATCGCCTCGTACAGCCGGCGGGTATGGCTCGGCGTGCAGGCGTCGTCGGCGAGATTGCCGATCACCAGCGTCGGCACCGCGATGTCCGGTCCGCACCGCACGGCGTCGCCGTTGGCGTCGTCGTAGCTCCACTGCGACAGCCAGCTGCGCAGGGTGCAGAACCGGGCCAGCCCGACCGGGCTGTTGTTGACCACCGCAGGGTCGCCCAGGTAGCAGGTGCCGGGGGCGCGGTCGTTCGGGTCGACGGTCGGGTCCAGCCACCGGGGGTCGGCCATGGTGCCGTGCACGACGAACGCGAACTCTTCCACGTCCGCGCCGGGTCTTCCGCTCGCTTTTATTTCGGCCAACTTCTCCTTGACCCACTTCGTGATTCGGCGGTTCCTCGCGATCTGCGCCTGCCGGTACCGGTCGAGGAACTCCTGGCTGTAGGGCGGCTGGTTGGGGTTGTCGGGGTTGTACAGGTCGAGCTCGGGGTCCCGTTTCGACGGGTCGGACTCGTCGAGGATCGACGCATCGAGCCACTCGGTCATGGTGCCGTGGCGGCTGATGTGGGCGGCCAGCAGCATCAGCCCGTCGGCGGGGATCAGGCCGAGCGTGGTCAGGTCGGGACCGTCGCCGGACGGGCTCGCCGTCACCGTGGGGTGCTGGGCCTGCTGCTGGTAGAACACCGACAGCGACCCGCCGCCGCTCCACCCGGCCAGGACCACCTTGGAGTAACCGAGCCGGTTCTTGGCGTCCTTGATGCACTCGCCGAGGTCCTCGACGACCTTCTCCATCAGCAGCGCGGAGTCGGTGCCACGGAAGCGGCTGTTGCAGTAGATGACGTGGTGGCCAGCCCGCGCGAGCGCGTTCATCATGGGCAGGTACGCCCCGCCGCCGATCGGGTGCATGAACACCAGCACGGTGTCTGATGTCGCCGCCGAGGCGGCTCCGGCGTCGGAGGTTTTGTCCTTCGGCCTCAGCAGGTGACTCTCCAGCACCACCAGTTCCGCGACGCCGCCGTAGACGTCGCGGACGGCGGAAGTGTTCTGGAAGGCAACGAGATAGGGGACCCGGTCGTATTCGTGCTTCACTGCGGTCGTCATGCGTGCTGCCCCAGATCGTGCGCCAGCACCTCCGCCGACGGCGTGAGTCGCCTGCTGGTGTCGATCGAGACGACCTGCCACCCGACGCGGTCCTGCTCGTCGAACTTGCGCCGCGCCCGCTCGCGCGCCTTCTCCGGCGCTCCGTGGTGGACACCCTGCGGGGCATGGCTGATGAGTCCCGGCGGCATCGGAATGCCGAACAGATCACCGCCGTGGAAGAACGAGACCTCGTCGTAGTCGACGTTGCGGTGGTACCACGGCGGGCGCTCGGTGCCGGGCACGGTCTCGGCCGGGCGGGGCAGGAAGTTCATCACGGCCACCCCGGTCGCCTGCATGAACAGGTGCACGGTCGGCGGCAGGTGCACGCTCTCGCTGGCGATGACGTTGTAGTCGGCGATGTTGAAGGTGAACGCGAAATTGTCCCCGCGCCACCCCTCGACGTCGAGCGGATTGTGTTGGTAGAACAGCGAAGTCGGCCCGCCTTCATGGACGAGTCGGACCTCGTATTCTCCGTCCTTCTGCGGCCCGTCGCCGGTGTCGATCGGCGCCGGCTCGGGCACCACCACCTGCGACGGGTCGAACGGGAAGTGCCTGCCGAGCGGTCCCGGCGGCGGGACGCGGAACTCGTCGGTGGCCTCGATCAACAACAGCGTGGTCTCGCCGTCGGGCACCTGCCGCCACGTCGTGGCCTTCGGTACGTAGACCCAGTCGCCCTCGCGGTAGCGGAGCGGGCCGAACTCGGTCTCGAGCAGGCCGGCGCCCCGGTGCACGAAGGCCAGCAGGTCCCCGTCGACGTGGCGGACGAAGAACGGCATCGCCTCGGCGCGCCGGCTCAGCGAGATCCGGCAGTCGGCATTGCTGAACAGCAGCAGGGGAGTGCCCGCGGCGTCGGTCGCGTCGCTGGGCTTGAGCTCGCTGGTCATCACGTCGAGCGGGCGCAGCGGCCCGGAAACCCGATAGGCGGTGGGGTCGTGGCGCCGGTAGATGTTGGCGGTGCGGCCGACGAAACCGCCGCGGCCGAGTTCGTCGTCCTTCAGCCCGTCCAGATCGGCGTGCAGGCGCCTGGGGGTGCGGCCTTTGCGCAGGTGGACAAATGATTCCATGGTTCGCTCCATCGACGGCTGTGGCGGGAGACCGGGGCCAAACTAAAACTGACTTTACTTTTACTTCAACCGGGGGTCAATGCCGTCAGTCGGTCAGGTCGACGCGCACCGTCAGCAGGTTCGAGCCGAACGTGCGCACGCCGAAGCTGTTGAACTGCGGCAGCGACTTCAGCCGTTCGTGCGGGTCGTCGTCGGGCAGCAGATGCGCGACGCCGCGGTGCCAGCGACCGTTGATCCGGACGCGGACGTTGGGGTCGGCCTCGATGTTGCGGATGTACTGCGACCGGTCGCCGAACTCCGAGACGAACCAGAACCGGTTGCCGACCTTGCTGCCGCCCAGCGGGGTGCGACGAGGCTGGCCGGACTTGCGCCCCGTCGTCTCGAGCAGCGTCTGGAACGGCAGGCGCCGCATCAGCGGGTTGGCCACCCGCTTCTGGAAGAAACCGGTGAATCGATCCCGCACGTCGGACATCGGGGCTCCTCTCAAACCATCGCCGTCCGCGACACTTTCATACCCAGGCGCAGCGCGCCCGCCAGTTCGCGACTCGTGTCGTAGTCGAAGACGACGTGGCCGGCCAGCACGTCCACGTCGCGTTTGATGCGCTGCAGCGGATTGTCGACGAAATGAGCGCTGGCACCGGACGCCTCGAGCAGGCCCGCGATGACGGCCCGCGACTCGTGCACGATGTGCGCGGCCGCCATCCGTGCCGCCGCGCGCACCGGACGGGGCACGGAGTCGCCTGCGCCGATGACGGTTTCGATCTCGCCGACGGTGTCGGCCAGCAGCCCGCGCAGCGCGCGAAGCCGGACCTCGGCCTCGCCGAGATGAGCCTGCGCGATCGGCTTGTCCTTCTGCGTGACGCCCTCGTATGCCAGCACGCGTTGCGACAGGCGGTCGGCGTAGATCTCGGCGACGCGCTCGGCGCTGCCCAGCGCCGGCATCGCCGCCAGCAGCGACAGGGCGGGCACCATCGGCCAGCGGTAGGTGTCGGCGTCGTGCAGTGCGGCGCCGGGCGCGGCGCCGGTGTAAATGTCGCTGACCCGCACCAGCCGGTGCGCGGGCACGAAGGCATCGGTGATGACGACGTCGTTGGAGCCGGTGGCCCGCATGCCGTCGGTGTGCCAGACGTCCTCGATCTGCGCCTGGTCGATCGGCAGCAGTGCCAGCGCGGGATAGATGGCGTCGTCCGGCCCGCACAACACCCCGACCATGATCCAGTTGCCGTGCATCACGCCCGTCGCCCACGACCAGCGGCCGGTCAGGCGGATGCCGCCGTCCGCGGGCAGGCCACGCCCCGTCGGCGCCAGAGGAGCGGGCGCGAGGAACGGCCGCGTCGCGAACGCCTCCTCCTGGGCCCGCTCGTCGAACAGCGCGAGCATCCAGTTGTGCAGCGCGTAGAAGCCGATGGTCCAGGCACTCGACGCGCAGCCGTGGGCCATCCGCCGCACCGGGTCGAGGATCGCCGGGAAAGGCGCCTGCCGGCCGCCGAAGCGCGCCGGCACCAGCAGGTCGGTGAACCCCGACGCGATGAGTTCGTCGACGGTGGCCGCGGGCAGCTGTCGCAGCCGTTCGGCTTCGGGCGCCCGGTCGGCGAGCCTCGCCACGAACGCCGTGTCGATGGCGGTGGTAACGATCGCCGTCATACCCCGAACGCTACCATACTTTTTTGTATGCAAGTCCTCAGCACCGACACGCGTCAGCGGGCGAGCATGATGTCGAGGAACCGTTCCCGGCCCGCGGCACCGCGTGAACTGGGCCGCGATCCCGACAGGTGCAGGAAGCCGATGCCCGCGGCGAACGTCGCGTTCGCCCGCACCTCGGCCTCCTCGTCGTCGAAGCCGTAGTCGACGAACGCCTGCCGGACCGAGTCGAGAACCCGGGCATCGGACGCGCGCACACTGGCGGCCACAGCGTCGTCGGTTCGGGCCCACTCGCGCATGGCGCGCTCCAGGGTCCAATGCCGGGCGTCGACGAGCGCCGTCATCATTTGCGACAGCCGCTCACGCGGCGGCGCGTCGGCAGTCGTCGTGATCTGGCGGCGATCCTCGTCGCGCAATTCGCCCCAGGCCGCGATCATCGCCTCGCGATAGCCGGCCATGTCCGTGAAGTGCCAGTAGAAGCTGCCTTTCGTGGCACCGACGCGCGCGCACAGCCGGTCCAGCTTGAGCGCCCGAATGCCTTCTTCGGCCAAGATGTTGAAGCCGGCCTGGATCCAATCGTCGACCGACAGGCGGGCAGCGCGGGCGTTCGCCATGTTCGGCAGCCTACGGCGGCCGGCGAGGCGCACCGAGGCAAACGTGACGCCGACGTCGATTCCGTTTTCGCGTCGGATAGTGGCAGCCGACACCAATCGGGGTTCCTCCGTGCTGGTCAACATGTTTTACTGCACACGCGACAACTGAAATTTTCTCGGTCCGCTCGACGGGCACCGGACTCAGTCGAGCGGGCACGACAGCGCAGTAGAAGAGTTGCTGCGCTGTCGATGGCGATCGCTCGATCGCGGTGGGAAAAACCTCGTTGAGACGACCGGAAGATGGACGGAACTGCACAATGACCTTGCTTGACAAGATTCGTGGCCCGTGGGCGCGGCGCTTCACCGTGGCGGCCGTCGCGGCGGCCTTGTTGCCTGCCGTGGTGGGGCTAACCGGACAGACGGCCACCGCGGGGGCGTTCTCCCGGCCCGGCCTGCCGGTCGAGTACCTGATGGTGCCTTCGCCGTCGATGGGCCGAGACATCAAGGTGCAGTTCCAGAAGGGCACCGGATCGCATGCGGTCTACCTGCTGGACGGCCTGCGCGCCCGTGAGGACTTCAACGGTTGGGACCTCGAGACCCAGGCGTTCGAGTGGTACTACGAGACACCGCTCTCACTGGTCATGCCGGTGGGTGGCCAGTCCAGCTTCTACACCGACTGGTACCAGCCGGCGTGTGGCAAGGCGGGTTGCCAGACCTACAAGTGGGAGACCTTTCTGACGGCCGAGCTGCCGCAGTGGCTCGAGGCCAACAGGGGGGTGTCCAGTACGGGCAACGCCGCTGTGGGGTTATCGATGTCGGGCAACTCCGCCATGATCCTGGCGGTCTACCACCCGCAGATGTACATCTACGCGGGTTCGCTGTCGGCCTTCCTGAACCCGTCCGAGGGCTGGTGGCCGGGCCTGATCAACATGGCGATGGGCGACGCGGGCGGATACAAGACCGACCCGATGTGGGGCCCGGCCGAGACCGATCCGGCGTGGAAGCGCAACGACCCGATGGTGCAGATTCCCGCACTGGTGGCCAACAACACCCGGCTGTGGGTGTACTGCGGCAACGGCACTCCGAATGAGCTCGGTGGGGCGAACATCCCCGCGCAGTTCCTCGAGGGTCTGACGATCCGCACGAATGTCACGTTCCGCGACAACTACATCGCCGCCGGCGGCAACAACGCAGTGTTCAACTTTCCGCCGGCCGGTACACACAGCTGGGAGTACTGGGGTCAACAACTTCAGCAGATGAAGCCCGACCTCATCTCCTACCTGGGCTAGCAGCGGCCGCAAGGTCCCCCGACACCTCGCGTGGCGGGGGACTTCTGCGTTCCCCGGCTTTGCGCGTGGGCCGAGTGAACAATGAGGGCATGGCCCAAGTGAACGCTCTGATCGCCCACCAGGACGCCGAAGGCGACATCACCCTCCAGCACGAGATCGTCGACGACAGCTTCCTGCCCGACGGCGAGGTGACGATCGCCGTCGAATACTCGGGGATCAACTACAAGGACGCGCTCGCCGTGACGCCCAAAGGCGGTGTCGCACGGGAGTATCCGCTGATCCCGGGCATCGACGTCACGGGCACCGTCACGGCGAGCTCGTCCGACGAGTTCGCGGTGGGGGACCGGGTGTTGGCTCACGGCTACGACATCGGCACCGGACGACACGGCGGCTACGCCGACACCGCGCGCTACCCCGCCGAGTACCTGGTCAAGCTCGACGGGTTGACCACGGCCGAGGCCGCGGCGATCGGCACGGCCGGCTTCACCGCCGCCATGAGCGTCAATGCGATTCGCGCGCACGGGGTTCGTCCGCAGGACGGCCCGGTTCTGGTCACCGGCGCGACGGGCGGTGTCGGCAGCATCAGCGTCGACTTGCTCTCCGGCCTCGGGTACGAGGTCATCGCCTCGACGGGCAAGGTCGCGGCGCACGACTACCTGATGGGGCTGGGCGCCTTCCAGGTGATCGGGCGACTGCCCGAGGAGGGCGAGAAGATCCGCCCGCTGGGCAAGTCGAAGTGGGCCGCCGTGGTGGACAGTGTCGGCGGTGACACGCTGGCCTACACGCTGAGCACCATGAATTACGGTGCAGTCGCCGCGATTTCAGGGCTGGCCCGGTCGGCCGACCTACCGACGACGGTGATGCCGTTCATCCTGCGGGGTATCACGCTGGCCGGCATCGACTCGGTCCAGCTCGCGATCGAGCCCCGCCGGGAGATCTGGAAGCAGATCGCCGGCGACCTCAAGCCGCGGCATCTCGATGCGGTCACCACGGACGTCACGGTGCTCGAGGCGCCGCACACGTTGCGCACCATCATCGGCGGCGGCGTCACCGGCCGTACCCGCGTGGTGGTCCACGACGGCTTCTGACGGGCCGGCCGGCGGGCCTACTTCAGCTCGGCCGACGACAGCCCCAGCAGTCGCCGCGCCACCACCAACAGCTGGATCTGCTGGGTGCCCTCGAAGATGTCGAGGATCTTGCTGTCGCGTGCCCACTTCTCCAGCAGAGTGACCTCCGAATAGCCGACGGTGCCTGCCAACTCGACGGCCTTGAGCGTGATGTCGCTGGCGACGCGGCCCGCCTTCGCCTTGCCCATCGACGCCTCCTTGGAGTTCGGGATGTGATTGTCGGCCTGCCACGCCGAGCGCACCATGAGCAGATACGCAGCCTCCCAATCGGATTCCATCCGCAGGAACTCGGCGGCGGGCGCGCTCTGGGCATGCGAGGGTTTGTCGTAGGAGATCTCGATTCCGGCTTCGGTCAGGATCTTGCGCAGTTCCTCGAGCGCGGCGCGAGCGATGCCGACGGCCATCGCGGCGACCACCGGGCGGGTGTTGTCGAAGGTCTCCATCACCCCGGCGAAGCCCTTCTCCACCTGGATCTCCGGGCTGCCGAGGAGGTTCTCCTTGGGAATGCGTACGTTGTCGAACCGGATCGCCGCGGTGTCGGAGGCCTTGATGCCGAGCTTGTCCTCGAGCCGCTCGACCGTCACGCCCGGGTATTCGCGGGGCACGATGAACGACTTGATCGCGGCGCGGCCCAGTGACTTGTCCAACGTCGCCCACACCACGATGTGCGTGGCCCGCGAACCCGCTGTCACGTAGATCTTCTCGCCGTTGATCACATACTCGTCGCCGTCGAGCTTGGCCGTCGTCGACACCGCCGCCGAGTCGGAACCGAAGTCCGGCTCGGTGATCGCCATCGCGGCCCACACGCCCTTGCCCAGCTGCTCGAGCTGCTCGGGGGTGGCCACGCTGGAGATTGCGGCGTTGCCCAGACCCTGCCGCGGCACGGACAACATCAAAGCGACGTCACCCCAGCTGATCTCCATCACGTTGAGCACGGCGGACATGTTGGCGCCGTTGTGGTTGACGTCCTTGGCCTCGCCGCCGGCGAATGCCTCAGCGCCGGCGAACGCAAAGGCCTTCGCATCCGAGATTCCCTCGAAGAGGGTGGCGAGAGTGTCGAGTTCCACCGGGTACTCGTGCTCACGAAGGTCCCACTTGCGCGAGATCGGCCGCAGCATCTCGGCGGCGCCCTGATGGGCCTTCTCGATGACCGCTTCGATCTTGCGCGGAAGTTCCAGATTGATTGCCATGATTGATCTTTCGGATCTAAGGAATGACGGCTCAGATAATTACGATGCCCTCGGCGACGCCGATCGCGCGCAGGTCGCGGTACCAGCGTTCCACCGGGTGCTCCTTGGTGTAGCCGTGGCCGCCGAGCAACTGCACGCCGTCCAGGCCGATCTGCATGCCCTTGTCGGCGCCGAGCCGCTTGGCCAGCGCCGCCTCCCGGGTGAACGGCAGGCCCTGGTCGGCGCGCGAGGCGCCGCGCCAGGTGATCAGCCGCAGCCCGTCGAACTCGATCGCCATGTTCGCGCACATGAACGCCACGGCCTGCCTGTGGGCGATCGGCTCGCCGAAGGCCTTCCGCTCCTTGACATATGGCACGACGTAGTCGAGCACCGCATGTGAGGTGCCGACGGCCAGCGCGGCCCATCCGAGTCGCGACAGCGCGACGGCCTCCGAATAGTCCTCGTCGGACGCCTGGCCCTCACCGAGGCGCGCCGACAGCGGTACGGTGACGCCCTCCAAAGTGACCTGGCCGAGCGCCGCTGCGCGGATGCCCATGCCCGGATCGGGCGTGACGCTCAGCCCCTTCGCCGAGGACTCGACGATGAACAGCGTCGGCTTGCCGTTGAGTTGCGCTGCCACGACGAACAATTCGGCGTTCGCGGCGGCAGGCACAAGGGACTTGACGCCGTCGAGGCGGTAGCCGCTCGGGGTTCGCACTGCGGTCGTCTTCAACGCGGTCGGGTCGAAGAGCGGATGCGGTTCGGCGATCGCCACGCACGCCTGCGGCACGTTCTCGCCCGCGAACTCCTTCAGATAGGTGGCCTGCTGATCCGCGCTGCCCCAATGGGTCAGGGCCGACGCGACGCCGGCGGGCGCGAGAATGGGCAGGGCAAGTCCCATGTCGCCGTAGGACAGTGCCTCGGCGACCAGCACGTTGGTCACGGCGGCGCGGTGTGCGGCGATCCCGTCGAAGTCCTCGGGGACGTTGATCGCGGTGATGCCGAGTTCGGCGGCCTTCGCGACGAGGTCGCCGGGATAGGTGGCGGCTTCGTCGGACTCGCGCGCGGCCGGGCGGATGACTTCCTCGGCGAACTCGCCGACGGTGTCGACGATCATCTTCTGCTCGTCGTCGGGGGTGAGGTCGAAGTAGTCCGATCCGCTCTTCTTCAGCCGCGTGGGCCCGCTCTGGTTTCCGGACACGCGCTTGAACTGGCGACTGGCCGCGCCCGCGACGGAGAAGACCTGCTTGACGCCGTACTTGAGCCCCCGGTTGAGCGGATCGCGCAGCTTGTAGCGATCCAGGAACTCCTGGCCGACCAGCGGAGTGACCAGCGCGAGTCCGAGGTCGGTCGCCGAGCGCTTGTGCTTCTTGAGGCCGACTGCGCTTTCTTTGCCGGTTCGCTTGGGTGTCGGTCCGTTTCTCGACGGCAGGGTATTGGTCATGGTCGACTGCCTCGCTTAGTGGGGTGACGTTCGAGCTCGCCGAACTGACTCCAGAGTAAGGTATGCGAACTGACTCGTGAGTAAGTTGTTAGGCAACTCACAGGCGGCCGGGCGCGCTCGCTCGCATCGGCCGGCTAGCCAATAGGGGCGAGGGTGACCACCGGTGCTTGCGGCAAGGGCCGTGGCGGCGGCACCGCTGGGTCCCCGGCGACCTGCGGCGGCCCGATCGGTGCCACTATCCCCGGCGGCAGCTTGCCGGGCGGGGCGATCAAGCCGCCCGCGCCCTGCGCTTCGCCCGGTGGCGCCGCGCACTTCTGGCCCTTCTCGTTGTCCAGCGGCTCATCGGTCGGGTAACCGCCCGAGTCGGTGCAGCACTGGTTGGCGTCTCGGACGGTCTTTTTCATGCAGGCGTCGTATGCCTCGATATCCCAGTACAGATCATTGGGTTCGGCACCTGCCACCGCGAATCCGAGTGCGTTACCGCTGAGAGCAAGGGTGCAAACCGCCGAGAAGCAGATGCCGATTCGGCTCACGGTTCCAGCCATCGTGTCCCCTTAGAGAGAGGCCCCGCCCGCCGATCCGGTGGCGGGCGATGCGCCCGCGTCGTTCCTTCCGTACAGCCAGGATGAACCTTTGCCCGTCTCGGTAGGGGCAATTCGCCAAACCTGCGGTCAGCTGATCAGCACGGGCAGCCGCCGCGCGCCCCAGCGTCCCACCGGCCCGCCGAAGACGCCCGGCAGCGCGGTGTCGCATGTCCGGCAGCGGCCCTCGTCGGTCAACGCGTAGCGCCGCATCGTGTACCAGTCGCGGACCACCACGGCGTCCCCGCAGCCGGGACACACCGTGGTGCCGCCGGCGGAGTCGTGCACGTTGCCTGTGTAGACGAACCGCAGGCCCTCCGCGAGGCCGATCCGGCGCGCCCTGCTCAGCGTGTCGGGCGGGGTCGGAGAAATGTCCACCATCTTGTAGTCGGGGTGAAAGGCGGTGAAGTGCAACGGCACGTCGACACCGAGATTGCCCGCGATCCAGGCACATTCGGCGGCGATCTCGGCGTCGCTGTCGTTCTGTCCGGGAATGAGCAGTGTGGTGATCTCCAACCACACTTCGGTCTCGTGCCGCAGGTACACCAACGTGTCGAGCACATCGGCCAGGCGCGCGGCGCACACCCGGTGGTAGAAGTCGTCGGTGAACGCCTTGAGGTCGACGTTCGCGGCGTCGATGTGCCGGTAGAACGCCGCACGCGGTTGCGGGCACATGTAGCCGGCCGTGACCGCGACCGCCTTGATTGCGCGCTCATGGCAGGCGTCCGCGACGTCGGCGGCGTACTCCCAGAAGATCGTCGGGTCGTTGTAGGTGAAAGCGACGCTGCGACAACCTAATTCCTCGGCGACGCGGGCCAGGTCCGCCGGCGTGGCGCGGCCGGAGAGGGTGTCCGTCTCGCGCGATTTCGAGATGTCCCAGTTCTGGCAGAACTTGCACGCCAGGTTGCATCCGGCGGTGCCGAACGACAGCACCGCCGACCCTGGAAGGAAGTGGTTCAACGGCTTCTTCTCGATCGGGTCGACGCAGAAGCCGCTGGACCGCCCGTAGCTGGTGAGCACGATCTGGTCGTCGGCACGGGCGCGGACGAAACACAGGCCGCGCTGGCCCTCACGCAGCCTGCAGGCCCGCGGGCACACGTCGCACTGGATCCGGCCGTCGTCGAGCCGGTGCCAGTGCTCGGTGGAGACGGTGAACGCATCGACGGTCATGCTGCACTCCGACCGCCACGCTACCCGCCGTCACAACCGGCTGAGCACCGCTTCGTGCAGTAGGCCGTTCGTCGCCACCGCGCTGCCGCCGTGTGGGCCGGACCGCCCCGCGAGGTTGGTGAACTTGCCGCCCGCCTCGCGGACCAGGATGTCGAGCGGGGCCAGGTCCCACGTCGACACCTCGGGTTCGGCCGCGACGTCGACGGCTCCCTCGGCGACGAGGCAGTAGTTGAAGAAGTCGCCGTACCCGCGCACCCGCCACACCTCGTCGGTGAGCGCGATGAAGCGCTCCCGGATGCCGCGCGCCGCCCAACCGGACAGGCTGGAGAACGCCAGGCTCGCCGAGGCGAGGTCGTCGACCTGGGAGACGTGCAGCCGCCGCGCCGGCCGACCGCCCGCCGTCGCGTACGCCCCCTCACCTTCGACCGCCCACCAACGACGTTGCAGCGCAGGCGCACTGATCACGCCGACGACCGGCACACCGTCGCGCAACAGCGCGATCAGCGTGGCCCACACCGGTACGCCCCTGACGAAGTTCTTCGTGCCGTCGATCGGGTCGACGACCCACTGGCGCCCGGCGAACTCCGTCGTGCCCCCGAACTCCTCGCCGAACACCGAGTCGTCCGGTCGCGCCTCGCTCAACCGGCGGCGGATCATCGCCTCGACGTCGATGTCGGCGTCGGTCGCCGGGGTCATGTCGGGCTTCGTCTCGACGACGAGGTCGACGGCGCCGAAGCGGGCCGTCGTCACGGCATCCGCCGCGTCGGCCATCGCGAGCGCCAGTGTCAGATCGTCCGACGGTCTCATGCCTCGACTCCCGCTCGTCCCCTGCCCTGCGGGCGTGGGCCCACCGGTCCTCGCTTCGCTGCGATCCTCACTCGCGCTCGTCCTCGGGGGTGCACGCCTGTCGTCCTACCATGTCGGTGTGTTCGAATTCGCCATGATCCTGGTGTTGGTCGGCGCCCTGGTGCTGATCGCGGGGCCGATGCTGATGCGCCGTCGCGGGGCGGGCGCCGACTGGCTCGCGGGTCAACTGCTGGTCACGGGCGTCAGCCCGCCGCCCGCCGACGCGACCGGCCCGCAGTTTGTCACGATCACCGGCGTCATCAACGGGCCGAGCGTCAACGAGCACGTCATCTACCAACGCCTCGAGGTCGACGTCAACGACTGGCCGACGGTCAGCCAGTTGCTCCCGGTGATCTACTCGCCGAAGAACCCCGACAACTGGCGGTTCGCCCCGCAGGAGATGCCGCCGCCACCTCCGCCGCCGCAGACCTTCTAGATCTTGCGCCCAGGGTCCTCGCGCGCCGGGCTTCGTCGTCAGCCGTGCCCGATGCGCAACAGTTCCGCGACGCTGGTCAGCTTCACCCGCGGCCTGCCGTGCGGCTCACCGGCCGCGCGTTCGTGCTCGTCGATCAGCTTCCAGTGGTCGTCGGTGACCAGCTTGGGCTGCCGCTCGACCAGCCATTCGGCAAGCCGCTCGGAATGGTCGGCACCCACATCGGCCAGGGATGCCGCCTGCAGGTCGGCGATCAGCGTGTCGACGGTGTCCTGCGAATCCTTCTTATTGCTGCCGATGACGCCCGTCGGGCCGCGCTTGATCCAGCCGACGACGTACTCGTTGCGGCTGCCGTCGATGCGGCCATCGGTGTGCGGGATGGTGCCGCTGCGGTCGTCGAACGGCAGGCCCGGTGTCTGCACGCCGCGGTAGCCGACCGCGCGCACCACGAGCTGCGCGGGCACCTCCTCGCGCTCGCCGGTGTCCTTGGCGACGATGCGGTCGTTCTCCTCGACGAGCGTGTTGCGGCCCAGCACGATCGACTCGACCTTGCCGTCGCCCTTGATCTCGATGGGGGAGGTGCGGAACCGGAACACGATGCGCCGCTTGGCGCCCTTGACCTCCCGCTCGGCGTAACCGCGCAGCACCTTGATGTTGTTGCGGACGGTCTTGCTCGCGGCCTCGAGGTCTTCGTCGGTGATGTCGGCGAGATCGGCAGGGTCGACGACGACATCCACGTCGCCCAGGCCCTCGAGGTCGCCGAGCTCGCGCAACTCCAGCGTGGTGAACGGGGCCTGCAACGGACCGCGTCGGCCGATGAGGAGCACCTCTTCGACGCCGCGGTCGTGCAGCGACTGCAACGCGTGGTCGGCGATGTCGGTCGCGGCCAGCACGTCGGGATCGGTGACGAGGATGCGCGCCACATCGAGGGCGACGTTGCCGTTACCGACGACGACGGCGCGCCCGCTCGAGATGTCGGGTGCCATCTCCTCGAAGTGCGGGTGGGCGTTGTACCAGCCGACGAAGTCGACCGCGGCCACGCTACCGGGCAGGTCCTCGCCGGGGATGCCCAGCGACCGGTCGCTCTGCGCGCCGACGGCGTAGATCACCGCGTCGTAGCGCTCGGCCAGCTCGGCGGTCTGCACATGGTCGCCGACGGCGATGTTGCCGAAGAACCGGAACCGCGGGTCCAGCGCGGTCTTGTCGAACTGCGAGCTGATCGACTTGATCTTCGGATGGTCCGGGGCGACGCCGGAACGCACCAGACCCCACGGCGTGGGCAGCATTTCCAGCATGTCGACGCGCACATCGGCGTCATCATTGGCATCGGCGAACTTCAGCAGGGACGCCGCGGCAAAGTATCCCGAAGGGCCCGAGCCGACGATCGCCACGTGATATGGGCGCATTTACCGCCTTCTGTCGCTGCCCGGCCACGCGCAAAGGGGCTGTCGCGTCGGGGCCGGGCTGGTTACGCACCCGATGCTAGAACGGAGAGCTCGATCCTTGCCGCCAGTCAGGACAATCCGGCGCCCATGTCGTCACGGGTACCCTGATTTCCCGTGGAAGCCGACCGTCAAGCCGACCTCGCCGCCCTCGACTCCACCCTGACCACGGTGGAGCGGGTGCTCGACGTCGAGGGGCTGCGCGGGCGGATCGAGAAGCTCGAGCATGAGGCGTCCGACCCCAACCTGTGGGACGACCAGGCCCGCGCCCAGAAGGTCACCAGCGAGCTGTCGCACGCCCAGGGCGAGCTGCGCCGCGTGGAGGAGCTGCGGCAGCGCCTCGATGACCTGCCGGTGCTCTACGAGATGGCCGCCGAGGAAGCCGGCGCCAGCGGTGCCGAAGCGCTCGCCGAGGCCGACGCCGAGCTCAAGCAGTTGCGCGAGGACATCGAGGCGATGGAGGTCCGCACGCTGCTGTCCGGCGAGTACGACGAGCGGGAGGCGCTGGTCACCATCCGGTCCGGTGCCGGCGGGGTGGACGCCGCCGACTGGGCCGAGATGCTGATGCGGATGTACATCCGCTGGGCCGAACAGCACAAGTACGCCGTCGAGGTGTTCGACACCTCCTACGCCGAAGAGGCCGGGATCAAGAGCGCCACTTTCGCGGTGCACGCACCGTTCGCCTACGGCACCCTCTCGGTCGAGCAGGGCACGCACCGGCTGGTGCGCATCAGCCCGTTCGACAACCAGGGCCGCCGCCAGACGTCGTTCGCCGAGGTCGAGGTGCTGCCGGTGACCGAGACCACCGACCACATCGACATCCCGGAAAGCGATGTGCGCGTCGACGTGTACCGATCCAGCGGTCCCGGCGGTCAGTCGGTCAACACCACCGACTCGGCGGTTCGACTCACCCACATCCCAACCGGTATCGTGGTCACCTGCCAGAACGAGAAGTCGCAGCTGCAGAACAAGGTTTCGGCGATGCGGGTGCTTCAGGCAAAGTTATTGGAACGCAAGCGTTTAGAAGAGCGCGCTGAGCTGGACGCCTTGAAGGGCGACGGCGGCAGCTCGTGGGGCAATCAGATGCGCTCCTACGTGCTGCACCCCTACCAGATGGTGAAGGATCTGCGCACCGAATACGAAGTCGGCAACCCAGCGGCAGTCCTCGACGGAGACATCGACGGATTCCTGGAGGCCGGAATTCGTTGGCGCAATAGAAAAGATGACGAATAGCACCGTACTTGCACTGAACTTCGCCGACGGCTGGCAGAACTTCTGGCGCGGCAACATCGGCGTGTGGATCCTCGAGCGCGGTGTGCCGATAGCGCTGCTGCTGATCGGTGGACTGCTGGCAGCCCGGTTCATCAACTGGGGCGCGCGGCGCATCGTTCGCCGCATCGACGCCGAATACCAGGAAAGCGATCAGCTGGTGCGCACGGAGAGCGCAAAACACCGGCAGGCGGTGGCGTCGGTCATCTCGTGGGTGTCGGTGGCGTTGCTGTTCGTGATCGTGCTGGTCGAAGTCAGCGACACCCTGGCGATCCCGGTCGGGTCGCTGGTGGCACCGGCCGCGGTGCTCGGCGCGGCGCTCGGTTTCGGCGCCCAACGCATCGTTCAGGACCTGCTCGCCGGGTTCTTCATCATCACCGAGAAGCAGTACGGCTTCGGTGATCTGGTGACGCTGTCGATGGTCGGTGTGGACGACGCCACCGGCACCGTGGAGGAAGTCACCCTCCGGGTGACGAAGCTGCGCTCCAACGAGGGCGAAGTCTTCACCATCCCGAACGGGTTGATCATCAAGTCCACGAACCTGTCCAAGGACTGGGCCCGCGCGGTGATCGACATCCCGGTGCCCATCACCGCGGACCTCAACGAGGTGAACTCGCTGCTGCACGAGGTCTGCGCAAGCGCGATGGAGGACGTGAACCTGCGCCAGTTGCTGCTCGACGAACCGGCACTGATGGGCGTCGAGAGCATCGAGGTCGATTCCGTCAACGTCCGGATCGTCGCCCGAACGCTGCCGGGCAAGCAATTCGAGGTGGGCCGCCGGCTGCGCATCCGGGTGATCGCGGCGCTCGCCCGCGCCGGCATCGTCACCCACGGCGACACGGCCGCCACGCCGATGGTGGGCGCCATCGTCCACCCGGCGACGGCAGGTGGCGCCGAACAGGAGACCCAGGGCCCGCCGGAGCAGAAGAAGTGACCAACTGGTGGAAGGCCAGGTTCGGCCGGATGCGGGTGTCGACGGTGATCCTGCTCGTCGCGTTCGCCGCGCTGTTCTGGGTCAATCAGAGCTTCCAGCCCGAACCCCAGCCCCAGGCGCCCGCTCCCGCGGTGGTCCCGCCCGGCTTCGTGCCCGACCCCAACTACACGTGGGTGCCGCGCACCAACGTGCGGCGGCCCAAGGAGCCGGTCTACACGACCACGACGACGCCGACGACCACCACGACGACGACCAGCCCGACCACCACGTCGCCCACCTCGCCCACGACGGAAACGCCGACGACGACCGTGGTGGACCCCGACGGTTTCGGGCCGCTGCCGCCGACGACGCAGACCCTGACCCCGCCGGAGACGCCCC
This sequence comes from Mycobacterium sp. B14F4, assembly GCF_039871645.1. Lineage (NCBI taxonomy): Bacteria > Bacillati > Actinomycetota > Actinomycetes > Mycobacteriales > Mycobacteriaceae > Mycobacterium > Mycobacterium sp. B14F4. Next base: position 153,284 of record NZ_JBDPMF010000001.1, read on the forward strand.
CGCCGCCCGGACTGCCGCTGCCGACGCCGACGACGATCGCGCCTCCGCCCAGCTAGGGCGGCGGCCTTGCCCCGCTACACTGGCGATCCGTGATGATCACCCTGGACAACGTGACGAAGCAGTACAAGTCGTCCGCCCGGCCGGCGCTCGACAACGTGTCGCTCAAGATCGACAAGGGTGAATTCGTCTTTCTCATCGGCCCGTCCGGATCGGGCAAGTCGACGTTCATGCGGCTGCTGCTGGCCGAGGACTCGCCGACGTCCGGCGACATCCGCGTCTCGAAGTTCCACGTCAACAAGCTCTCCGGCCGCCACGTCCCGAGCCTTCGCCAGGTGATCGGCTGTGTGTTCCAGGACTTCCGCCTGCTGCAGCAGAAGACGGTGTTCGAGAACGTCGCCTTCGCCCTCGAGGTCATCGGCAAGCGCCCGGACACCATCAATCGCGTGGTGCCCGACGTGCTGGAGATGGTCGGCCTGTCCGGCAAGGCCAACCGGTTACCCACCGAACTTTCCGGCGGTGAGCAGCAGCGCGTGGCGATCGCGCGGGCCTTCGTCAACCGGCCGCTGGTGCTGCTGGCCGATGAGCCCACCGGCAACCTCGACCCCGAAACCAGCAAGGACATCATGGATCTGCTCGAACGCATCAACCGCACCGGGACGACGGTGCTGATGGCCACCCACGACCATCACATCGTCGACTCGATGCGCCAGCGCGTCGTCGAGCTCAGCCTCGGCCGGCTCGTGCGCGACGAGCAGCGTGGCATCTACGGGATGGACCGCTAGTGCGCTTCGGCTTCCTCATCAACGAGGTCCTCACCGGATTTCGTCGCAACGTCACCATGACCGTGGCGATGATCCTGACGACCGCGATCTCGATCGGCCTGTTCGGCGGCGGCCTGCTGGTGGTGCGGCTGGCCGACCAGTCCCGTGACATCTATCTCGACCGCGTGGAGAGCCAGGTCTTTCTGACCAACGACGTCTCCGCCAACGACCCGTCGTGCGACGCCGACCCGTGCAAGTCGCTGCGCCAACAGATCGAGGACCGCGACGACGTACGCTCGGTGCGATTCCTCAACCGCGACGAGGCCTACGACGACGCGATCAAGAAGTTCCCGCAGTACAAGGACGTCGCCGGCCGCGAGGCCTTCCCGGCGTCGTTCGTCGTCAAGCTCAACGACCCCGAGCAGCACAAGGACTTCGACGAGGCGATGGTCGGCCGACCCGGCGTGCTCAACGTCCTGAACCAGAAGGACCTCATCGACCGGTTGTTCGCCGTGCTCGACGGCATCAGCAACGCCGCGTTCGCGGTGGCGCTGGTGCAGGCGATCGGCGCAGTGTTGTTGATCGCGAACATGGTTCAGGTCGCCGCGTACACCCGGCGCACCGAGATCGGGATCATGCGCCTGGTCGGCGCCAGCCGGTGGTACACGCAGTTGCCGTTCCTGGTCGAAGCGATGCTGGCCGCGCTCATCGGCGTGGTGATCGCCATCGTCGGCCTGATCCTGGTGCGCGCGCTGTTCCTGGAGAACGCGCTCGACCAGTTCTACCAAGCGAACCTGATCGCCAAGGTGGACTGGGCCGACGTCTTGTACTTCAGCGCCCCGTTCATGCTGTTCCTGGGGCTGGCGATGTCCGGGATCACCGCTTACGTCACGCTGCGGCTCTACATCCGACGGTAGTCGTGGCCAAGAAAGCGGACCCGTCCAGGTCGCCCAACAACAGGGTCGTCGCGACCAACCGCAAAGCGCGGCACAACTATTCGATCCTCGAGACCTTCGAGGCGGGGATTCAATTGGTGGGCACCGAGGTCAAGAGCCTGCGCGACGGGCAGGCCTCGCTGGCCGACGCGTTCGCCACGGTCGACGACGGCGAGATCTGGCTGCGCAACGTGCACATTCCCGAGTATCACCACGGCAGCTGGACCAACCACGCGCCGCGACGCAACCGCAAGCTGTTGTTGCACCGCAGGGAGATCGACGGGCTGATCGGCCGGATCCGCGACGGCAACCTCACCCTGGTGCCTTTGTCGCTGTACTTCGCCGACGGCAAGGTCAAGGTCGAGTTGGCGCTGGCCCGCGGCAAGGAGGCGCGCGACAAGCGGCAGGACCTGGCGCGCCGCGACGCCCAGCGCGAGATCACCCGCGAGCTGGGCCGCCGCGCCAAGGGCATGCCCTAAGCGCACTGCCGCCCGGGCCCCCGCTGTCTGTACACCGACACGCCGCAACGTGCGTACAAATCCGGTCGCTCGCGAGTTGATCTTGACTAACATCACCGCGTGAACAAACTGAAGAGCGCAATCGTCGCGGTCGCCGCCGCGTTGGTGTCCACCGTCGGCGTGGCCCCGCCGGTGCAGGCGCAGCCCGCCGCGCCCGTTCCCGCCGGTGCGTCGATCACCGGTATCGAGCAGGTCACCGACCGCTGGCAGAAGATCTCGGTCTATTCGCCGTCGATGAACACGGTCATCGTCAACGACGTGTTCCGCGCGCCGGACGGCAACTCGGCGCCGATTTTCTACCTGCTCAACGGCGCCGACGGCGGCGTCGACAACAAGGGATGGTTCGGACTGACGAACATCGGTGAGTTCTTCGGCAACAAAAACGTCAACGTGGTGTCGCCGATCGGCGGCCGGTCGAGCTACTACACCGACTGGATCGCCGACGACCCCGCGCTGGGCCGCAACAAGTGGCAGACCTACCTGACGCAGGAACTGCCGCCGTTGATGGACAAGGAGTTGAACAGCAACGGGCTCAACGCGATCGGTGGACTGTCGATGAGCGGCGGCGCGGCCGTCGACCTGGCCATCCAGGCACCGGGGCTGTACCGGGCCGTCGGCTCCTACAGCGGTTGCCCGGCGACGTCGCAGGGCAAGCAATACACGCAGACGGTGTTGACCGTTCTCGGCGGCGGCGGGAACGCCGCCAACATGTGGGGTCCGCAGGGCAGCCCGGAGTGGACGGCGCACGACCCGGCGCTCAACGTCGCGAAGCTCAAGGGCACCGCGGTGTACGTCGCCGCCTCGGCCGGTCGCGTCGGCGCGGTCGACAATCTGCCGGCCGGGTTCCCGACGCCCACCGGCGGGCTGCTCGTCGAGGGCATCACGCTGGACTGCAGCCGCCAGTTCGTCGATGCGGCGAACGCGGCCGGTGTTCCCGTGACGTTCATCGTCCGGCCCGAGGGCGCGCACACCTGGGGTCTGTTCGACTCCGAGATGCGGGAGTCCTGGAACTTGGTGATCGGCCCGGCGCTCGGCGTCTGACTGCAGCATTTGCGCACGCTCGCGGGCGGCGGGCGTTACCGTCGCCCGGTGAGCGGCCCCTCGCGTCCGGTGACCGTCCTCGACAAAGCCGCCGTCGTGGCGGGGTTGTCGGCGGTGTGGCAGGACATCGACGACCTGGTCAGCGGACTCGACGAAAGCCAATGGCAGGCGCCGACGTCGCTGCCCGGCTGGTCGGTACGTGACGTCGTCGCGCACGTCGTCGGGACCGAGTCGATGCTGCAGGGCTCCGATATCCCTGACACGCCGGAGGCCGACGTCGACATCTCGACGCTCCAACACGTTCGCAACGACATCGGCGCGATGAACGAGCGCTGGGTGCGCAGGCTGCGGACGCTGCCCGCGGACGAACTGCTCGAGAAGTACCGCACCGTCACCGCCGAGCGACGAGAGGCCCTGGCCGCGATGCCGGAAGACGTGTGGAACGAGATCACCGCGACGCCGGCCGGGCCCGACACCTACGGCCGGTTCATGCGGGTCCGCATCTTCGACTGCTGGATGCACGAACACGACATCCGCGACGCCGTCGGCAAGCCCGCCACCGATCCGACGGGGCCGGCCGCGGATCTAGCCCTCGACGAGATGGCGACGAGCGTGGGCTTCGTGGTCGGCAAACTCGGTAAGGCGCCCGATGGGTCCCGGGTCACGATTGAGTTGACCGGACCGCTGGCCCGGACGATCAACGTCGTCGTAGACGGCCGGGCAAAGGTCGTCGACGATTTCGACGGCCAGCAGCCCACGGCCACGATCACCCTCGACGGGCTGCTGTTCACCCGGCTGGCGGGGGGCCGGACGCCCCTGGCTCAGCACGCGGACGGTGTCGTCTACGGCGGTGACCAGGCGGTTGGCAGGCGCGTCGTCGAGCACCTCAACTACGCGATCTAGCCGGAATAGTCAGCGGCTGGCATGTGTTGTTCAACCCGGTAGAATGGACTGTCCTGCCGAAGGTCGGCGGGGATGCGAGGGGCTGAACGGTTTCGACTTCGCGCATCGAATCAAGGGAAGCGTGCCGGTGCAGGCAAGAGACCACCGTAAGCGTCGTTGCAACCAATTAAGCGCCGATTCCAATCAGCGCGACTACGCTCTCGCTGCCTAAGCGACAGCTAGTCTGTCAGCCCGGGAACGCCCTCGACCCGGTGTCTGGCATCAGCTAGAGGGACCCACCCACGGGTTCGGTCGCGGAGCCCGTGGGGACATCAAACAGCGACTGGGATCGTCATCCTGACTCGTCCGCGTGATCAGGAGATCCGAGTAGAGGCATAGCGGACTGCGCACGGAGAAGCCTTGAGGGAATGCCGTAGGACCCGGGTTCGATTCCCGGCAGCTCCACCAGAGAAGGGCCGCAGAGATGCGGCCCTTCTCCGTTGATCAAGGTCTGTCTCGGCTGGCCAGGACGCCGGCCCACACACGAGGCGAAGGCATGACCGCAACGTGTTTCTCAGGAGCGCGGGGCCGGCCGCGACGGTCGAGCTCGTTGTCCGCTCTGGCACTTGCAGACACCCGCACTGACTCGCCCGGCTGCACCCCTGGCCTCCCTCGTCGATTCAGAGTGGGGGCTGGGTCGCGGTTTGCGAATCTCCCTCCGCAATCGCGGAGGGGAGGCCATCACCAATAACGGTGGCGGTGTTGTTGTCGCTGGCGCTGCCGAGCCCTCACCGGCTCCTGGGGGACAGGGCGTCTGCACGATGATTCGCTTAGCCGACCTTCGTCAAAGTGAACTCGGTAGCAGGACCGCGGGTTCCGCCGGGCTCGGTGCTGCCACACATGCCGGGGCTCCCTTGACTGAACGCCGTGCCGGCGAGTGTGACCGCGCCCCACGAATAGATGGTCGTTCCCGCAGCGTGACTGCTGTCCTCGCACACAAGGGCGTCGGGCCGCGCAGCCGTCATGTTCCAGCGATCGCCAGCCAACTGCGCCTGCCCGTTGTAGGGCGCGTTACCGGCCGAAGAATTCGTAGCTGCGACATCGGCGCAGCCTGGGCCACACGGTGTGACCGTCCACGTAGTCGTGTTTCCGGATTCGACGGTAAAGGTGTAGGTGCCGCTCAACTCCCCGACGGGAGCGGCTGGGGTGGGAACAGGGGGCGAAGTGGAGTTAGGCGGACCGCCGGCCCAGCCGGGACTCGCTATCCCGATGGCTAGCGGAGCACAGATGGCCATTGCGCCAAGGAGTCGAGCGATATTCATGATTCCTCCAGATGGCCGAGACGTTATCGCGCAGCCGCCATAGGTAGTATCCCATTGAGTTCGCGCCGGTATAAGTCATTCGAGAAACGTGACGCTGGCGGCTGCAATCCAGTCACCGCGATGAGCACACGCGGGGTTCGGCAGCGCAGTCTCTCGGGGCCGTGCGGTCACGCGGTCACGTATCACGTTGACGTGCTTTGCCTTTCGCCGATCAACCGCCCCTTGACCGCCGCAGGAGGCGTGCAGGAATCGTCAACTCCACGCCCGCATGTGGCTCAGACTTTATTTACGATCGACCCAGTTGATCCAAGGCGACGCGAAGCGAAGTGCTGGGGATCTTGACCATCCCGCCGTAAGGCTGATCCATTTCGAGCATCATGAAGATCGGGCCTGCAAGTGTAAGGGCGGCGATCAGCAACGCTGCTATCACGCTGGCGTTGCGCGGCGCGTAGAGGCCGAAACTGGCGAAAATAACTGCTAGCCAGCCCACGACAACAATGAAGAATGCCCACGGGAACCTGCTGCCGATCTGTTCGATGGTCGTCCATCGCGACTCCGCAATGGTGTCGGTGATTTCGAGCGCTTTGGACCGGAGCCACCGCTGTTGTTCCGTCTGCGGCGACAGCGCGAAGAGATCCCGCTGAACCAAGACTATTCCGGCCCCGCTACTCAGCGCCGTCAGTGACACCGCGCCGTCTTCCTCCGGCCAAATCTGATTGATCCTCTCTGCAAGCAATTGCTTGAGAAGAGCCCGGGTTCGACCGGTCTCCGGCCCATACTCGGCCAAGGTCCGGTCGAGCATGATGAATTGCACGCCCGCGCTGCGTAGTTCACCTTCCCTCTCGCCGAGCGAGCTGATCGAGGAACCAGTGAGGAGGCCGAGCACCACTGCCGATAACGTTGCCAGCATGGCCATTACGATCCTGATGGCATCGCGGGATTCAGTGCTCAGATGCTGATCAGGAAGGATCTTCGCGAGGAACATTCCGAACAACGCGCCGCCGAAGATCATCGCGAAGACAGCGACGCCGATCAAAACATCCTTCATTCGCTTCTCCGCTTGCCGACGGCCGTCCCAACCGACTGACCCTTGGTTGCGATCGTGTCGAATGTTACATCGACCAGACATTCTCATTCGCCGAATGAAGGTGAGAAGGGTGGCTACCGAGGTATGAGAGGTATGAGAGGTATGAGAGGTATGAGTGGTGTCCGCTCCGCCGCTTTCTGATTGAGTCTGGGACCCCATGTCGCTTTCTCTTGCAACCACATATGGTCGGCTTCGCTCGCACCACAGCGTCGCTCGGAAGGGGACGGGACAATCACCCACGAGTCCGACGAACTCAGGTGGCAGTCCAAGAACTGAACCGGGGCGGCATACGCATGCAGTGATGTGGCGCAGGCGGACGCCATCCCGGTACGAGCCGCCGATGTCATTTGTGCACGCCTTGGCGGGCACATGCCGCTTCCCCCTCGCAGCATCATGTGACCGGGTTACGCTCGGCCGATAGCGGTTCTCCTAGGTGGCTTGTGGAGGAAGACTTGACCTACGTACAAGGGTCCCGATGATCTCTCCGCGGTCTCTTGCACCCATCGTCGTTGAGTTCCGGTGGGCGCTGCTCGGTGTCGCCGCCATGGTCGCCTTTGCGCTTGGCTGGGTGGGATACACCGAGTACCTGTACGAGCTGTACGTCGAGGGAGCGGTTAAGCATCCCCCTCAGGCGACCGACATCGCTTACAACACCCTCAAGCTGTTCTTGATGGGGTCACCCGGCACGACCGGGTTACCGGTGACTCTCGAGATCGCTCGAATCCTCGCGCCGCTGGTGTCCGGATACGCTGCATTGAGCGGGCTGATTTTGCTGTTTCACGATCGGTTTCAACAGCTTCGCATCCCACTGATGCGGGGCCACGTCATAATCTGCGGACTGGGCTATGTCGGCAGCTTGTTCGGGGACCGTCTGCGCCAGGCCGGCTATCAGGTTGTCGTCGTTGAATTGGACCCCGCGAATTCGTTCCTACAGGCATGTCGCAGTTGGCGCAGCCCAGTCATCTTGGGCGACGCGCGGCTGGAAGCCACGCTGCGTGAGGCCGGGCTGCAGCGTGCGGGCCAACTTCTCGCGGTGTGCCCGGACGATGCGGTGAACACCGAGATCGTCGCCGTGGCACGGCGATTCGTGACCGGTCGCCGACGCGGTCAGCTGCGTTGTCTGGCTCGAATCGAGAACCCGGAGCTGTGCCGGTTGTTGCGGGTCCAGGAGGCGAACTCCACGGACGGTGCCCAATCGTCGCTGGACTTCTTCAACATCGACGAGATCAGCGCACGGCTGTGCCTCGACGATTTCCCGATCACGGCCGGGGAGAACGGCCGGCCACACATTCTCGTCAGTCGCCTTGATGCGACGGGAATCTGGTTGGTGAAACACGCGGCGTGGGGCTGGTTCACCGACCGAACTGACGAAACGCCGCTATGGGTCACGGTTGTCGACGACCAGGCCCAGGATCGCGTTCGCGGGCTCCTCGACCGATACCCGGCCCTCGAATCGGTGTGCCGATTCATCGAATCGTCGATGTCGGTGCGTGATCTGGATCGACTCGACGCGATGCATGCCGAGGCGGGAGCGCCCCCTGTGACGCGCGCCTACGTGAGCGCATATCGCGACGAAGACGCGATCGAGGGCATGCTCAGATTGCGCCACGACCTTGATCCGACGGTGCCGTTCGTCGTCGTATTGTCACGCACGGATGGAGTGGCCAGACTCATCACCGACGCGACCGCCAGCGGCGAACTGACGAACGTCAGCGTGTTCCCCGCGCTCGAACGCACGTGCACAGCCGAATTCGTTGCGGGCGGGTCGTTCGAGAGGATCGCGGTAGCCATCCACGACCGTTGGCGGGCAGGGCAACTCGCCGTCGGCAATGACGCACCGCCGTGGTCCGACCTGGACGAGTCGCGCAGGGAATCCAATCGAGCTCAAGCCCGTGACATGCCGGTCAAGCTTCGCAGCATCGGGTGCACGATTGCTCCGCTGCATGACATACGCGCACCAGCGTTCGAGTTCACCGACGAGGAATTCGAAATGCTGGCGATCGCCGAGCACAAACGATGGGTGACCGAACGTCTGGAGTCCGGCTGGCGGCTCGGGTCGAAAGACATCGAGCGGAAGACTTCGCCGTATCTGATTCCGTTCGATGAGCTGCCGGACGACATCGCCGACCTGGATCGCGACGCCGTGCGTCAGATCCCGGACGCGCTCGCTCTGGTGGATCTCAAGGCCGTGCGGTCCGCCGCGAGCGCGCGCCATGTCGGACAGCCGACGCTCATCGGCGACGATCGCTAGGGGAATTGCTGCCGATTGGGTATGGGTGGTCTCGTCGATCGACAGCTCGCTAGTCGGAAGCAAGTGGCAGATCGGGGCAGACCTTGATGTAGTCGATGTCGTGAGCCACCCACTCGTTCCACTGCTTGTGGCTCATGTTCTGAGTAATCTTGTCGCACAATTCTTTTGGATCGGCAAGAGCCGGCCAAACCCGGACCGTTCGGTCCGCGCTGCCCGAAACGAGGCGCTGGCCGTCGGGCGTGTACGCAATACTGTCAACGTCATCGGTGTGCGCGGTCAACGCGTCGCCGGATTGCTGGCCGGATTCGACGTTCCACAACCGGATGGTTTCGTCGCGACTCGCGGAAGCCAGTGTGCGGCCATCCGGGCTGAACGCTAGGCCGGCGACCGTGTCCTCGTGGCCCTTCAGTAGCTGGCCGGTGTTCTCGAGCGAGGCCGCATTCAACAACTGAACGACGCCGTCGGCACCTGCCGCCGCGATGCGCCGCCCGTCGGGGCTGAAGGTCACTGCCCAGACAATGGCCTCCGCGTCGCCAATCGTGGTCTCCTCCATCAACTGACCAGTGTTGGCGTCCCATAGCTTCACTGAGCCGTTGTTGCCCTCCTCCATCCCGCCGGATGCGATGCGGTTCCCGTCGGGACTGAACGCCACGGCGTGGACGAGTTCGCCATGGATTAGCGGTGCACCGATGGGGCCCGCCCGTTGGACATCCCACAACCGGACAGTGCCGCCGCCGCCGATGACCAGGCGGCGTCCATCGGGGCTGAACGCCACACTGGTTAGTTTTCCCTGCCCGAGACTGATCGGTGCGCCGGTGGGCGTGCCGGTGTCTGCGTCCCACATCCAGACGGCGCCATCGGCGCCGGCGGTAACCAGACGCCGTCCGTCCGGGCTGAAGGCGATGCTGGACAGCGGCTCCCCGCTGCCCACAAGCGCCTTACCGATCGGTTGGCCGGTGTCTGCGTTCCACAGGCGTGCGGTACCGCCATCCCCAGCCGAAGCGATGCGACGTCCGTCAGGGCTCACCGCCACGCTGGACACCCCGCCGATATGGGCGATAAGCGGACGACGTATGCCGACATCCCACAATCGGATCACCCCGTCCTGCGACCCAGACAGTAGGCGAGTTCCGTCTGGGTTGAACGACAAAGTCCACACCGCAGTTTTGTGACCCAGCATGGGGGCACCGAGCGGTTGCCTGGTGTCGACATTCCACAGCCGAACCGCACCGTCGGCACCTCCGTCAGCAAGCCTGTGGCCGTCGGGACTGAACGCCAGGCTGAGCACCTGGGTCCCATGACCGGTGAGGGGAGCGCCGGTGGGCTCGCCAGTCCCAGCGTCCCAAAACTGCACATCCCCGTCGCTGGTCGACGAGGCGAACAAGCGGCCGTCGGGGCTGAACGCCACGTCGATCACGTCTTCGCCTTCGTCCTCGTCGACCTTGCGGGGAGGCCCGAGTTGCTGACCGGTTTTGATGTCCCACAAGCGCACGGTCGCATCGGAGCTGCCAGTGGCCAGGCGCCGCCCGTCGGGGCTGAATTCGACGGTGTGGACTCGGGCGGGATGTTTCATCGGGGCGCCGATGGGCTGGCCCGTTTTCGCGTTCCACAGCCGCACAGATGTGTCGACGCTGCCGGAGGCAACCATGAGTCCGTCTGGGCTGAACGACACGGCCCACACCTCGTCTTGATGGCCTAGCAGCGGTGGCCCGATCGGTTGTCCGGTATCCGCGCTCCACAGCCGTACGGTGCCGTCGTCACTTGCGGATGCGATCCGGTGCCCATCGGGACTGAACGCCGCGTCGTTGACCCAGGCGGCATGTCCGATCAAGTCCTGGCCCACCTGTCGGCCGGTCTCGGTGTCCCACAAGTGCAACCTTCCCTCGTTGCCTCCGGTGACGAAGCGGTCACCTTGGCGGCTGAAGACGGCTGCAGGGCTGAAGGCACCTCCGACGATGTCCCGCGAGGTCTCGATGATCTTGAGGGTGTTGAAAGTCCTTACCGCCACTGAATACAGCTCCTCCTCAAGTGTGTTGGGAGAGAGGGCGTTAGCAGCGAGTAGTTGCTGCAACGCCTTGGCGTCCGTGCCCGGCCTGCTGCTGTCCAATATTGCGTTCGCCTCGGAGACCAGTCGCACGCTCGTCGCCTGGCGGAACCGTTCTTGCGCCTGATCGCGTGCGCTCATGGCGTAGACGAGTCCGGCAGCCGCAACCAACGCCACTACCGCCGTCACTGCGAGAACGACCCGCAAAATCCGGGATCGCCTGCGCAGGTCGAGTGAGTGCGCTTCAGCCTGGGCTTGCCGTTCTTGCGCATTGCGTAATTCGGAGTGCACGCGTTCTTCCTCAGCGGCGACCCGCTCGTTCTCGCTTTGTCGTGAAGCATCGAGGTATTCGCGAACTGGATTCATCCGCTGCGTGAAAGTGGAAGATCCGACAACTTTTTCGGCATCAGCAAGACGGGAGCCGGCGAGTAACCACGCCGGGTCTTTCCCGTTGCTCCGCCACGCCGTGTCGGCTCGCTCGACGTCATCGGCGACCTGGAGTTCCTGGCGCTGCTCGCGTAGCCAATCCGCCAGGTCATCCCATTGGCGCAGCAGGCTTTCGAGGGCGACCTCGACCACGACGTGACCGTCGCGCTGGTCCTTCAGTAGAAGCCGTTTGGCGACCAGTGCGTCGATCAGCGGTCTGCCTTCCTCGGGTAAGTCGTCATAGCGGGCCATCCGACGCATCGGCTGGTCATTATTGGGGTTTACCGTGGCGAGCCAGGGGATGAAAGCCGCTCGCAGACAGTCGAGTTGGTGGCGCCGTTGGCCGGGATCGGCGCTGAGGACCTCATTGATCTCCGTCTCGACGACACGGCGCATCCCGCCCATCGCCTCGTACTGCTCGACTGTCAACTCACCCGTCGAGCCGTAATCGGCATACAGGCGCGCCAGCGTCAAAGACAACATCGGCAGTGTGTCGGCGCCCTCGGCGGCGTCGACGAGGAGTCTCTCCACCAGGTCAGGCGATACGGCGAGGCGGCGCCCCCCTTCGCTGGCCCGGGCCGCCGGGCCGGTGATCACCTCCTTGAACTGGGTCGGCGGCATCGGCTTCAGATCGTCGAAAACTCTTGATTCCACGCCGGCCAGCTCGGGATGCGTCTGCATGACCTCATATCGGTCGGTCCGGATGGTGGCGACCACGATCAGGCTCAGCGGTTGCAGATCGGTTCGTACCGTCAGCTGCCGAATCAGCGATATCAGCTCCGCGCCTTGAACTCCGGCGTCGGCGGAGAACAACTCCTCGGCTTGGTCCAACGGCAGTATCAGCGTCGGAGGGGTCGGTGCAGCGTCGACGCGAACCGGGTCCGGTAAGCGATCCGCCGCTGCTTGTTGCACTTCGATCAGCAACTCACGAAGTCGCTCGATATCGTCCGTGCACGCGGACTTGATCTCGCCGAGGCTTGGTGCCTTTAAGGCGATCCTGTCTCGGGCATGCCAAATGGCAGCTGCCAGACCGGTATCGCCCGTCAGCGCGTTGCGACCGGGCCGCACGACGCCCAACAGCGTGAACCGGCGATCTTCGCGGGCCAACCGCGGCAGTAAACCAGCGCGTAGAAACGACGACTTGCCTGTGCCGGACGGACCCAACACTACGAACATCGACTTCGTCTCGGCCAGTCTCATGCCGCGGAGGTCGTCGAGCCCGTGCACGATCGGCGCATCCCGGCCGAAGAACACCGCGGCATCGACCTGTTCGAACGGTTCCCAGCCGCGATACGGAGCCCGATCAACGTCGTCCGGCGGCGGCCATACGAATGAATGCGCACTGATGCCGGTCCCGCGGATGGCGTCTCGTAACCGGTACAAGCCCGTGGTGGCGAACATGACCGGTGGTCCACCGCTCACATCGATCGAGGTCATATCGCTCTCGCCGAAGAGGTCGCACCTCTGCCACTCCGACGTCAAGTCATCGCCGGCCGACGGCTCGAGGCGGGCACACAGAATTTGTTTGTTCAAGTTCTCTGCGACGCGGTATTCGGTCCTGCACTCATGGGACGCTTCCCAGTTGCTTGACAGCAGGCAGACCACGGCTTCGCATTTCGCACTCGCCTGCTGCAGTCTGTCCTTCCATCGCTCGCCCGGTCGCAGCCCCACCTCCGGATCGATGTCGAGGAATATGTCAGTCGCCAGCGGCGGTTCCTGATCCACCAGCCAGCGCTTCAGCGCCAACGCCTCCCGCGCGTCGAGATTCGAATGGCTGAGGAATATTCGCGACATGTCATCCTTGGGCTGGTTAGTCGCAGGTTAGACCCCGTTGTCGAGCGACGAGCTTGCTTTGCCGTAAACCTGCGTATGCGTCAGCGGCCGAATAGCCTCAACTCATGACAGCGGACCGAGTGGGCGGCGTCCCCAAGCCAACTACGGCGAAGCCACACCACGGGTCGGTCACCAACAAACTCAACTGGCTACGCGCCGCCGTCTTGGGCGCCAACGATGGGATCGTGTCGACTGCGGGCATTGTTGTCGGCGTTGCCGCAGCCTCCGGCGACCGAGGGCCGGTGCTTACTGCCGGCATCGCGGGCCTGGCGGCCGGCGCACTCTCGATGGCCGTTGGCGAGTACGTGTCCGTCAGCACCCAACGCGACACCGAGCGGGCAATGCTTCACAAAGAGGGCCAGGAACTGAAACTGCAGCCCGACGCCGAAATGGACGAATTGACAGCCCTGTACGAGGCAAGAGGTCTGTCCCCGCAGACTGCGCGCCAGGCCGCTACCGAGCTGACCGCTTTCGATCCGCTAGCCGCGCATGCGGAGCTCGAGTTGCGAATTGATCCCGAGAACTTGACGAATCCCTGGTTGGCGGCGATCTCCTCCGCGGTGTCGTTCACCATCGGCGCACTCCTGCCGCTCATTGCGATTCTTCTACCGCCACCGCACGCCCGGGTTCCGGTCACGGTCGCCACGGTGCTGCTTGCTCTGGCGATCACCGGATGGGTCGCCGCCCGGCTTGGCGGCGCAAAACCCCTACGGCCGATCCTGCGCGTGGCCGTAGGCGGGGCGCTTGCCATGGCGATCACGTTCGCCATCGGTCATCTCGTCGGCTCGGCAATCGGATAACGCCAATCATGTCGACTTCACCGCAACGTTCTGCCAGCATGTCGATCTGGGCGGAGCCGACGGCGGCCCGGTCGTGGCTTCGCTTGGCATTCCTGGCCTTGGTGGTCGTGCTCAGTGCCGTTCCGTTGGGCGCGTTTTCGCCGACGGTCGCCGATCCTGGGGCAGCCGACCCCTACATCGATCAGCTGACCGAAGGTGCCGGTACGCCCACTTTGGGCTGGGCCGACTGCGGTGACGGATTCGTCTGCGGGAAAGCGGAAGTCCCGTTGGACTACAACAGGCCGCGCGACGAGCAGATTCAACTAGCGGTGATCAAACTGCCCGCGACCGATACACACAACCGGATCGGAACGTTGTTCATCAATTTCGGGGGTCCCGGTCAGTCCGGCGTTGACCGGCTGCGCGGACGTGCGAGGTGGCCCTGGTTGTTCTCAGAGGAACTGCGATCGCGATTCGACCTCGTGTCTTGGGATCAGCGGGGGGTAGCGCGCAGCGCCGCGGTGCGCTGTTTTTCCGACGCAGCCGAGCAGTGGCAGGTTCTCGTGCCTAGTCCGGGCCTTCCCATGGATGCCGGCGGAGAGCAGGAACTTTTCGACTGGTCAAAAAACTTGGCCGACCGCTGTGGGCAGCAGGCCGGCCCGATCCTGAATCACGTCTCGTCTGCGAACGCAGCACGCGATCTCGAATTGTTACGTCGCGCGGTTGGCGATTCGTCGTTGACATATCATGGCATCTCCTACGGCACCCAGCTGGGCGCGATCTACGCCAACCTCTTCCCGGGTCGCGTCCGTGCGATGGCATTGGACGGCTCGATCGACTTCGAAGGCAACGTCAACGGTCACGGCGCCGAGGGGGATACTGTCCCGCTCAACGCCCGACAAGATGTCGTGACCGGCACGTCCGCGGCGTTCGACGAGTTCTTGCGGGACTGTTCCGCGGCCGGCCAACGCTGCGCGTTCTCCGAAGGCGATCCCAGAACCAAGTGGGCGGCGCTGGTCGAACGTTCGCGCACGTCACCTGTTCTCGTCTACGGCCACGCGTGGACCTACCCGGAGATGGCGGCCGCGACACTGCCGAAGCCGTCCACTTACCCTCAACTCGCCGAGCTGCTGCAGCAATTCTCCGACACTGGCACCGCAGCACCAGAACTCATCGACGCGATAACGGGCAGTGATCCGCCCCCGGCTGATGTCGACAGGTTGTACTTGAGCAATCGTGAGGAGGCGTACGACGCGATCCAGTGCAGTGACAGCACTGTGCCGACCGACCTCGCCGCGTACAGCCGAGCGGCGCTGGCGGCGGATGCGGCGTCACCGGACTTCGGCCGCATCTCGGTCTTCGACGTGATGCCGTGCGCGTTCTGGCGCGGCCACGACGCCGACCGCCATACGGGTCCCTGGAACCGGCGCACTTCCGCGCCGATTCTGGTGCTGAACACGAGAAACGACCCCGCCACTCCGCTGGCGGGCGCATATGCCGGTGCAGCCCAGTTGTATGAGGCCCGAGTGGTGGTAACAGAGGGCTCAGGACATACCAGTATGTATGTCGCGAGCACCTGCGCAGAACGCGTCAAACGCGATTACCTGTTTTCCGGCCTGCTGCCGCCCCTAGGTACCGGCTGCAACCAAGACCAATCACCATTCGATCAAGCGCCGGGGTCATAAAGATCGACGGCAACACGTGACGGCGCAAGCGGCTACCTGATCCGCAAACCCCGGAAATCGAATTGGGAAGGCGCGACTACGTGTTGACGCCGTCAACACCTGTCGCGTACCCGCAGGTGCGTTGCGTCATTCTACGTTGTTTCGCGTATTGGAACTCAGGGTTTCCGCAGCTCACCTGGGGTTTCGTCGCGGGCTCGATTCCCGGCAGCTCCACAAAGAGGGCCGCAGAGATGCGGCCCTTCTTTGTTGACCTAGGTCGTTCCTGAGGGGGCGAGACGGGTGGCCGGCTCACGCGGTGCGGACACCTACGTGTCCGCACCAGAGCCGCGCGACGTTCCCGTGGTCAATACTTCACTCGGAAATTGCCGACCAGCTGAATCATGTTGTGATCAGGATCGGCGAGCGCAAAGAGTCGTACGCCCTTATTGGCATCAATGATCTCGCCATTCCCAAGACCCATCTCACGGAGTTCGCGAGCGCCTTCCTCGATGTCGGACACCGCCAGGTTGAGCATCCCGTTGCCGGCGCGCAGGCGATCCTCGGTCACCTGCACCCAGCCGCCTTCGGTGACCTGCCATTCGACCAGGTTCGGCATCGGATTGTTGTCAGGTTCGCGGCCGAAAAGTCTTGTGTACCAGGACCTGCCCGCCTCGATGTCGCTCACCGCGACCACTGCCAGTACGTAATCAACGTGAGTCATCATCAGTTCTCCTCTGTCGCAGTGGTTTCGGCGAACTCAGCGGCCAGGGTGTCCAGTTGCTGGGCGGTGCCGTGCTCACGCCAAGCAGGTTGTTCCTGGCCGGGGAGATACACGCCGTGCTCGGTCAGCACCAGCAGGGTGCCAGTTCCGTCCGCACGGAACTCGACACTGGTGACCGAGACGGTCGACAGCCGGTCTGCGGTATGCAGTGTGGACGTCGTGAGAATCCTTTCGTTGGGCACGATCTCGGCGTACCGCGCCTCGTAGGTCAACGGGCGGCCCTGTCCGTCGATCCCTCTGACGGTCTCGAGGCCACCGACCACGAAGTTCTGGGAGTGCTCTGCTCCCTGAGCCATCCAGCGCTTGCGCGCCTCCGGATCCGCCCACGCCTCGAACACCCGCTCGACCGAGGCCGGGTAGTGGCGTTCCAGCGTGAATGTCGAGTGTGTTACTTCGATGATCACGTTCCCTTCAGGTAGTCGTCGAGTTGATCGAGCTGCCGTTCCCATTCCGTGCGTTGGGCGCTGAGCCAGCGTTCGGCCTCACGCAGGGCCGTCGGTTCGATCCGGCAGCTGCGCACTCGGCCGACTTTCTCGGTGACGATGACGCCAGCTCCTTCCAGCACCGTCAGGTGCTGCATCACCGCAGGCAGTGACATCGCCAGCGGCTCGGCCAGCGCCTTGACCGGCGCTGGCCTGTGAACGAGCCGTTCCACGATCGCCCGACGGGTCGGGTCGGCGAGTGCGTGAAAAACGCGACCGACCTCGTTAGACCCGGATTGGTTAGGCACATACTTAACTATTGCGATCGATCAGCGAAAAGTCAAGTAACTGGTTAACCATTCGGGTGCATCGAAGTAGGGGCGGCTATCGGCTCCGGGCCCCTACGCCGGCCGTTTGCCGACGGCGATATTGCCAAACGGGTAGAACAAGCGATGTAAGGGGCGAATACTCAGCAGGCACGAATACAACACCCGCAACGAAAGGCCGAACGATCAGTCCGCCAATCCGCACCCTGTCCGGGCTGTAGGCAGCGTCCAACTCCTGGAGCGCGGCCCCCGGGCAGCTATCAACTCACAGGAGTCGAACATGACAACCACCTATCAGGGCCGCGCCGGCTGCCGAGGCCGGACCATCGCCGCCGCCATCGTGGCGGCCGCAGCCGCGATCGTCGTCGGCATGGTGAGCGCCCCTGCGCCCGCGTATGCAGCCGACCAGTACATCGGGCTGGCCATCGGATATGTCAATGAAAACCCCCCCGTCACGATGGCCGGAGGCTCGGCGATCAGTTCCACCCAAGAACAGGCCGGCCAGGGCGCGCTGACCAACTGTCAGAACAACGGCGCCAGCCACTGCGTCACTCAGGTCATCGCCAAGAACGAATGCGCCGCGGCCGCGTCGAACGATTACGGCGAAATGACCGGTGCGTCTGACCCGTCGCTTGGCACCGCCCAGAGCAAGGCCACGAGCAAGCTGCAGAATCAGCAGGGCGCGAAGGTCATCGTGTCGGGCTGCTCGAGTGGGGCCAGCCAGCCCCCGCCGCCGAACGAGCCGCCGCCACCGCCGGCGCCGTTGCAGGGGCCGACGGTCTCGTTCAACACGGTCGTGGGTGGCCTGGAGGCTCACATCACCGACCGCAGTGGAGTGACGTCACAGTGCACGTACACGGCGGAGAACTTCAACCGCAGCTTCGCGCTGCCGGCCAACTCCACGTACGACCTGAGGATCGTTCCGGCTGTTCCGCGGTTCCGGAACTGGACCGTCACGATCACCTGTGACAATGGGACGAGCACGACGGCGACGACGTACTTCTGAGTCCCGTCGTAGCCGTTAACCCGATCCGCCCGGGCCGTATCCTCCGGCCCGGGCGTGGTCAACCGGCGCCGGCACGCATGTGCCAGTGCGCCTGGAGGTCGCCGGCCGCCGGTGACACTCGGCGCTAACGGATTTTCGGTTGTGACTCGTGGGCCGCTGCCCGGATCAACGGATGTCGGGCGCGGGCGAGTTGGCAGAGTGCGCGGCACGGCGCAGATCGGTTGACCGACAACAATTTTGGTCAGAAGCGTCGACGACGTACGCGAGCGCGAGGAAAAAGGTCAGCCCTACGGGTGCGTCGGTGAAGACGCTCGGTACCGGAAACGCGACGGTGACCAACAGCAGCGCCACAACGATGCCGTTGAGGTTCGCCACGAGTATCAATACGGTCAGAATGAGGTGACCGCGCACTCGCCGCCGCGGCTCGTTTCCCCGGCAGCCACCACGTTGGCCGATCGCGCTCGCCAACAGTCTTCCCGCACCTTGCGGCTTCAACCGGTTTCTGATCACAGACACTCCGCAACCCAGGACAACATGCACTGACGCGTCGCCCCGCGGCCGTCCTGCATTGCCCTGCTTACCGATCGGATAGAAAACCCTTCCCGATCCGCACGCGAAATACCGCCTGTAGGCGATTCCGGGGACGACTACCTGATCTCGAAGATTGATCTCGAACAACTCCCCGCTACGAAAGGCAGGAGGCCATGCGCGCCACAGGACCGCTCTCGCTGGCAGGGCGATCGCTGGGCCGCGCCACGCGGTTGATGTCGCGGAAAAAGACCACCGAAAAGTGTGCGACGGCACTGCCCGCGCCGCCCCTACCTATAGCGCAGCCCGCCAGGGCGGCAGGACCGCCCGAAGGAGCAAAGATGGCCACCTCCGAGCACGCAGCCACGACGATGAGACCGGCCCCCCACGCGGGCAGGTGCCCGTTCGCGGGGCGCGCCGTCGCCACACCGGAGAGCGGGCCGCACGTCGAGGTGACGTCGCCGGCCGACCTGTGGCGCGATCAGCCGATCATCGACGCGATCGATCGCTGGTCGTCCGCCCACGAGCCCCACAGCTTGACGCTGGCCAAGCTCGTCACCGAGCACGTCCGCGCGGTCGGAAAACACTTCCTCTCCGTTCCGATCCTCAAGCGCCTGACCGAGATCCGGCATCGACACGGCGCACGCGACCCGTTCCTCGACGCCTTCCTCGACGGCATCCTCGACAAGTTCGAAGGCCGTTACTACAACCGCACATACCTGGCACTGCCGCTGCTGGAGAGGATCTGCGACGACCCGCTCTCCGGCCTCGACCCGGAGCGCATGTCGGCGCTGTTGATGGCCGACGTCATCCGGTTCGAGACCGAGGTACGCACCAGCGACCGGCCGGACGCGGCGACGTCGCGCAAGCGCATCACCCATGCGCTGCGGTTCGTGGCGAGCTACGTGGACGGCACAGGTGATCTGGACCTCGCCGCGGTCCTGGAAACCCTGCCGGCCTCTCCCGCGACGACCGCCGGCGACTGGTTCGGCATGACCGTCCAGCCCGTGTACACCGCCCACGACGAGTACTTCTTCATGCGGGCCCTGCAGGCGCACGAGATGGTCTTCACGACCCTGGCAGCGGATCTGCGCACGGCGACGACGACTCTTCGCAACGGCCGCATCACCGATGCGGTGTCCCACCTGCAGCACGCGAACAAGGTCTTCGCCCGGGCGGCGATGTTGTTCCGGCTGGTCGCCACGATGCGCCTCGAGCATTTCCACGCCTTCCGGGAGTTCACCCAGGGCGCCAGCGCGATCCAGTCCGAGGAGTACAAGCGCTTCGAAATCGCCTGCGGCGCGCCGTCGGACGAGCGTCTGCTCTCGGACGCGTTCACCAACGTGCCCGCGGTGCAGGCCGACGCGGCGGCCGACCACGACGATCTCTCCCGTGCCTACCTGGACGCCCGCCGCGACGACGCGTTCACCCCTGCCCAATGGGACGTCCTCGACGCCGCCCTCACCACCCTCGAAGGCGGCCACCAACGCTGGAAGGCCACCCATCACTCACTGGCCGGGCGGATGCTCGGAGAGGCCAACGGCTCCGGCTACACCACCGGCGTCCCCTATCTCCGAAAGTGCTTGGACAACCGGCTGTTCTGGCGGTTGGGCGATTACCTGGAGGGATCGAAGGTGGGCTGACCGGCCGGCGCCCCGCCGCTCAGACCCACGGTCCGTCGCGGATCACTCCCCGGACGAGATCCACGGTCGTCGACGCCCACGGGAATTCCACCACGCACCACGTCGCCCCCGCGGCGACATACGGCGCCGGATCCGTCCCCGGCGACAGCGGAACCACGAGATCGAAATCGTCGTCCACGCCTAACGCGGTGAGGTCGGCCATCGCCTCGGACGCCTGGTCGGGGGTCTCCAAGAACACCGGGAAATAACCGTCGTAGCGTGCGGCGCGACGGCGCGGTTTTTTGTTCTGGATCAAGCCCGCCACCCAGATCGGAATCCGGGGGTGCTGGACCGGTACCGGTAGAAAGCGCACCCCGTCGACGGTGTAGTGCTCGCCCAGGTGCACGACCTCGTCGCCCGTCCAGGCGCGGGTGATCACCTCCAGCGATTCATCGAGCATGGCCGCGCGCTTACGGTCGTCGACCTCTTCGCCGGTCTTGGTGTACTCGATGCCGTATGCGTCGCTGCCGAGTCCGACCCCGAACGTCAGGCGGCCCTCACTGAGGCGGTCCAGTGAGACGGTTTCCTTCGCGACCTTGGCCGGGCGACGGCGGGCGAGTGGCGTCACCATCGGACCGAGCCGAATGCGCGAGGTCGCAGTTGCGATGGCCGCCAACGTGATCCACGGGTCGGCGATCGCCGAGATCGGTTCGCACCAGCGGAGATGGTCCCAGACGAACACACCCGTCCAACCCGCTTCTTCGGCTTCGGCGGCCAGGCGCGCCACCGTCAGCGGATCGGCGAGCTCCTCGAACGGAGGAAGAAAGAGCCCGGAGCCGACAGTGCTCATCGAGTTAGCGTCCCGCATTCACCGCAGGTTGTCACGGCCCACTACGGGGTGAGGATGCGGACAAGCTCCGTCGCGGTTGGAATATCGGCAATGCAACCGACATTGGCGCCCGCGTAGAGAGGCCGCCAGTCCACCAGGTTCTCGGGTTCGTCCTCGGTCGGCGGTTGGGGCACCAGGAGCGGCAGCCGGGGCGGTTGGGCCCGCAGCAGGCGATCCTGCGCCGCGGGCGGCAGCACCGTGGTGAGGCCGGTGAACGTCTGGTTGACCATGCGAATCCAGCCCGGCCCTCGGTCCTCGTGGCCCAACCATCGGCGGGTTGCGGCGTTGTGGATCACGCGGTGCGGAGCATGGGGCCAGCCCAGTCCGAACAACTCCGTGAGGACTGTTTCCTCGGCGCGAACGCACCGCCGTTTGTATTCAGCGTGGGCGAGGCTCTCTTCGCTGACCAGAAAGCGGGTGCCGACGACCGCCGCGACGGCGCCGGCATCCAACGCGGCCCGCACACCCTGCGCGTCGACGATGCCGCCGGCGACGAGAACCGGGACATCGACAGCGCCGCGAATCTGTTCGAGCAACTCCAGCGACGGAGTCGTCCCGCGCACGTGGCCGCCCGACTCGACTCCCTGGGCGATCACGGCGTCGGCCCCGGCCCAAGCCGCGGCCTTGGCCTCCTCGACCGATCCGCACTGGTGAATCCAGGTGGTGGCGGCAAGCCGGCGAGGCGCGCCCCAGAACGTCACGATGACGTCCGCGGCGGCGGCCGCCTCCACATCACCCGGTCGGACGAACGGCAGCAGCAGATTGACGGCGATCGGCCGTCCGGTGAGCCCGCGCGCGGCGGCTATCTCGGCAGCGATATCCGTTCGCGCACCAGCGATCGTCCCCAACCCACCGGCCTCGGATACGGCCGCCGCCAGTTCGTGTCCCGAGATGAGACCCATGCCGGCCTGAACAACCGGCACCGCCAAGCTACGCAGATCAAGAACCGCGGCCATCGGTCCAAACTATCGCGCCGCACTCGAGCGAACCGTTGGGTCCAGTCGTGTGGGTAGAAATGGTCGAGTCGGTCAATCCGCATTCTGGAAGCAGATCTCGATCACGGACGACACCGAGGAGCGCCATGACCGGTAGATCACGCGCGATGTCCGGCTTCGACGAGCCGGTACGCCGGTGGCAGGACATCCCTGGGTGGTTCCAGTGGAGGTCGGCTCAGCAAGAAGCCGTGGCGCACTTCGGGGACGGCGCTCGCTTCGCAGAGGTCGGTTGTTATCTGGGCAAGAGCATCTGTTCGTTGGCCGAGGCGGTGCGGGATGCCGGCCGTGGCATCGCGATTATCGGCGTCGACACCGCGCGCGGCAGCGGGCCGGAGGGGCCCCAGCGCTCCAATGCACACGGCCCCGCCGTCCAGCACGGCGGTGGAACCTTCGCGGGACTGTTGCACCGCAACGTGATCGCCTGCGGTTTCGCCGACTCTGTTCAACTGGTCATCAGCGATTCCGTGGCGGCGGCTCAGTTGTTCGCCGACGAGTCCTTCGCCTGGATTCACATCGACGCCCGTCACGACTATCCGAGCGTCTGCGCCGATATCGCGGCCTGGGCGCCCAAGGTGCAAGGCGGGGGCTGGTTGTCCGGCGACGATTACGACGAATGGAACTGGCCGGGCGTGGTGCAGGCGGTCGCAGATGCGCTGCCCGACGCGCAGCGTTGGTGGTCGACGCAGTGGCGGTGGATCAAGCCACACCATTGATTGGGCGCCGCCAATCGGTGCACACCAAGTCATCGTCAGGGCAGAGGCCACTCGTGCACCGGGGCGTCGGTGCGTGCGTGCTCGACGTATCGCCGGGTCATCTCGCGCAGTGCCGCGATCCGTCCAAGTCCGCGATTCTCGAGGCGGCATACCGTCGCGGTCTGCCAGGCAGCGCCGGTACGGCCGGTTCGCACTCGGTCTTCGATGACACCCAGGTATCGATCGCGGTCCGTTCCGTCGACGCCCCAGGAATCGAGACCGGCAGCAGCGGCCGGTAGGAGCACGTCGCGAGTGAGCTTGTCGACGGAGTGCTCTTCGCCCTGCCAGTAGAGCCGTGCCGCCAGTCCGTCGCGCGCGGCGCGATGCAGATCCCGCTCGGCGGCCGCGAACGGCACCGCTCGCCACGGGAAGGGCTCGTGGTCGACGAGCGCACGCACCAGGCCGTAGTAGAACGCAGCGTTGGCCACCATGTCGATCGCTGTCGGTCCACTTGGCAGCACCCGGTTCTCGATCCGAAAGTGCGGGTGGCCGTCCTGTACGTCGTATACGGGACGGTTCCAGCGCCATACGCTGCCGTTGTGCAGTCTCAGCTCGCGCAGCGCGGGAGCGTGTCCCGCTTCCAGCATGGCGTCGGGATCCTCATCCGTGAGGATGGGGAACATCGGCGGGTAGAGCCGAACCAGGTCGTCGAACAGTTCCACCGGGCCGCTGATCCAGCGGTCGCCGAGCCTCACCCTCGATGGTGCATTGGCCTTGACCTCCCTGGGGCGCCGGGTGTCGAGGAGCTGTTCCAGCAACGTGATTCGGGTTTCCTGCCAAGCCAGGCGAGTGAGCAGGAACGGCGCATTGGCCGCCACCGCAACTTGGGCACCGGCGATCATCTGCGCGGCGTTGTAGTAGTGGGCGAACCGGTCGGGCGGTACTCGTAGGTGTAGCTGCAGGCTGGTGGCGGCGGCTTCGGGGGCCACCGAGTCCGTTGTGAATTCCAACGGCTCGCACGAGTCGATCACGCTCACGTTGAAGGGCCGGTGCCGAGCGGCGCGCATGCGGCGATTCATCAACGCGTAGCGCGGGTTGGCCGAGATCCGTTCGACGGTCAGGTGCTCGGCGCCGAGGGTCGGCAGCATGCCGACGGCGACGATCCGCGTGCCGAGGCATTCGATCCGGGCCCGGCTGATTTCGAGGACCTCGACCAGCTCTGCTTCGGTGTGTCGCAGGACCTGGCCGACGAGCCTGCGCGGGGCCACGTTGAGTTCGACATTGAACTGGCCGAGCTCGTGCTGCATGTCGGTCCGCTCGAGCCGTGCCAGGACCGCGTCGTTGACCAACCGTGGTCTGCCCAACGGGTCGACGAGATTGAGTTCCACCTCCATGCCCACGGTGTGTTCGTCGCCGACGAACCACCCTCCGTCGATCATGCTTTTCAGTGCGGCAACGCAGCGGTGAAGCCTGCGCTGCACTTCATCTCCGCGGCCGTGCGCCAGTGCGGAAGCGTCGACTCGCTCACCCACGGCGCACCTCCAGCTCTGCATTTGGCGTCGGGTACGGCAACAGTAGGCCGCATCCCGGGCTTGCGCGGAAAACTCCAAGACGCTCGATTCGGTTCGCCTACTGGGCGCCGGCGCCCGCCACCCCGCGGGGTCGGCCACGCAGCACCCAGACTCGCCACAGATAGGCCGCCACTGCGGCCGAGGCGACCAGGGCGATCACGCCGTCGAGGCGAGTTGCGTTGATCGCGAGGACGATTGCCACGAGCACCGACCCGACGATGTTGAGTACCAGCGCGGTTCGCCGGCCGTCCCGATAGGACAGACGGGCGCACGCAACGGTCGCAGCAAGAAAGCTGGCGAAGACGGCCACCGCATAGAACCCAACGAGGCGCTGCTCACGCCCACTGGCTGCGACGAGCATTGCCGCGGCCACCAGCACCAATGCCACGCCCCATTCCGGAATCAGGAAGCGGTTCAGGCGCCGGAAACGGCTCGGCACCAACCCCTCGCCGCCGTCCTTGCCGATCGTCGCCAAGGCCTTGAGTACACCCGATCCCGCCAGGTAGGAGGAGGCGGCGGCGGCCAGCAGCAGCAGGGCGCTGCTCGCCTGGAAGGCGACGAACAGCCAGCCTCCTCCAGTGCTGTGGCGCGCCACCTCTGCGATCAGGGTGGAATCCGCGGGAGGCAGATCCGTGCCGAGATGGACAGCCAGCATCGAGAACCCGATCGTCAACGTGCCCACGATCCCCACCATCAACCACAGTGTCAGGCGCCCGACTCGCCGCCTCCCGCGATCGTCGAGTTGCGGCAGCTGGGCAATCGCGTTCGACGGGGACTCCACCCCTGTTGCCAAAGCCATCCCGAGCGGGATGGCGAGCAGTGTCGGGCCGAGTCCGGCAGCGGCCAGCAACGGCGTCTCACCGACGACCGCAGGGACCGCGGCCGGCCCGGGCGCCGGCGAGCCGATGAGCCCTGAGACGAGCACGCACACCGACAATGCGATGAACGCGACCGTGGCGGTGGCGAACACGACCCGGCCCGCTTGACCCAGCAGGACACCGCCTGCGACGAGCACGACAAGGGCCAGTCCGATCGGAGTGCGGAACTCTTCCAGCTCCGGCAGGTACGCGATCAACGCCGACGCTCCGGCGGCACAGCTGACCGCCACCGTGAGGGTGAAGTCGACCAGCAGCGCCCCCAAGGGGATGAACGCCCACCCCTCGCCGAAGGCACGAGCGATCGCTTCCGGGCCGCCGCCCCCGTTCGGGAAACGCTTGATCAACTCGTGATAGGTCGCCGAGATCACGGCGATGATCGCGATGACGGCCGCCATGGTGGGGACGAGGCTGCGAAGATCGCCGTGCAGGGACCGCAGTGCAGCCTCGATCGCGTACGCGACCGAAGACACCGGATCCGCCATGACGGTGAAGGCGAAGGCGAGGGGCAGCGCGAGCCGCTTCGTCACCTCGATCTGTCCGGATCCCACTGGCCGAAATCGGGGGCGAGGACCTCGTTCGCGCACACAGTCGTGAGTGTCCGGAGACGGCGGTACGGTGCGTACCCAGCACAGATCGGTGCTTCGAAGCCATTGCATCGCAACGCTTTTCCATGGCCGGAGCGTGCAGCCGCAACGCTGTCTGACCGTCCGCCACCACAATGACCACGAACCGGTATGAACATGGCATCTTTGCGGACTTCACGTCGCGATCGCGGTCCGCTGTGCGCGGGTGGCGTAGGGGAGCCGGACACCGCGCGATGGTAACAACATCCGAGCCGCGACCAGGGTGGATGACTGCGATGCGAGCGTGGGAAGACGCCGCTGTGCCAGATCCATGCAAAAGACACGCCACGTCGGGGAGACTGGACAGCTCCACCCGCAGCAATAGGAGCTCCGAGCATGCGAATGTCCAGAGCCGGCACCGGTGGCCCGCCCTTGGTCTTCGTGCACGGGCTCGCTTGCGATGCGACGAACTGGCAGGCCCAGGTCGGCTCGTTCGCGACAAGGACCACCGTCGTCGTATGTGAGCTACCTGGACATGGTTCCAGCCCAGGCACACCGACGGACTGCACCATCGAGGGCTACGGCGCGGCGCTGGCCCGAGGCCTGACGGAGCTGACGTTGCCGCCGGCGATCCTCGTGGGCCACAGCATGGGATGTCGGGTAGTTCTGGAGGCGAACCGGGTGGAGCCCGGCGCCGTGTCCGGGTTGATACTCATCGACGGCAGCCGAATCGGCGAGGGTGATCCCGCGGCCGCCGAGCGGGCCATGGCCGACGAACTCGCCGGGGACGGCTACTCGCGATTCATGCGGCAGTTCTTCGAATCGATGTTCGTCTCTTCGAGCGACCCCGCTCTCGCCGAGGCGATCATCCATCGGGCCCTCGACTTTCCCGCGGCGATTGGCAGGAACCTGCTGACCAACCTGGCCGGCTGGGATGCCGCCGAGGTGGAGAGCGCCCTCGACTCGGTCCGTGTCCCACTGCTCGCGATCCAGAGCACGACACTCGACGCGGCACGCGAGCGCGTATCGCTCAAACCAGGCCAGAATTCAGCCTGGATCGACCTCGTGCTTGCCCACGTGCCCCGGGCCACCGTCGTAACGCTGCCCGGGGCCGGCCATTTCCCGCAGATCGAGCTGGCCGATGAGGTCAACGCGCTGATCGCCGACTTCTGCGCCCAGTTCTGAGCCCTGCGCAGCTGGCGGATCGGTTGTCCCGCAGGCGATGTTGCAGCCCTCTTCGCGGGGATGATCAGCGTGCTCCCGCTCGCCGGGTGAATCGCCGGCGATGCCATGATGAGCGCGTGACTGAGCGTGATCGCGACGAATTCGGCAGGCCACAAAGCCGTCGTCCCCGACGCGCTCGGTCGACCGCTTCCGCAGGGCAGCGAGGCATTCCGCGCATTCTGCACGACCTCGAGATGTCTGCGGGCGATGCGTTGACCTTCGCCCAGGATCTGCTGGACCGGGGCCTGGCATTCAACGCACACGAAGTGCTCGAGGCCGCGTGGAAGAACGGTCCGGACGACGAAAAGACACTGTGGCAAGCACTTGCCCAGGTCGCGGTCGGCATCACCCATGTCCAGCGCGGCAATAACAGGGGGCGGTGGCCGTACTTCGCCGTGCATCGGCCGCCCTTGCCGTCGACGACACGGGGCGATACGGCATCGACGCCGCAGGCTTGGCCGGCTACGCGGACGTGCTGGTCGACGACCTCTCCGCGGATGTCAAGATCACACCGGAACGCCTGAGGCCCCGGCTAATTCGAGCCGACGTCTAATCGTCGGGATGGGTTCGTATGGTCATCTCGCGGATGAGTTTGTCCACGCTTTCCTGATGGTTTTCGTATGTGCCCAGTTCCCGTGACGGCCCCAGCGGATGCTGTATTGCGTACCACAAGCTGTCGAGACGACTGTGCATTCTTTTTTCCTGCTTTCTCAGAGGTGATCGTGTTCGCGTGGCACGGCCTACATCTTGGTGTATCGGGCCATGGCGAAGCTGTAGAAACCGTAGGTGATGATGCCCAGGCCCGCCGCGATCAACATCGCAGCTCCGTAGGGTTGGGCCCCTAATGTCTTGAGGGCGCCGTCAATCCCGGTTGCCTGGTTCGGGTCTGTACGACTGACGGCGACGATGACGAGTACTCCGGCGCCTGCGATGGCCAGGCCTTTGGCGACATAACCCATTGTGCCCAGTCGCCGCACCATGTCACTTGACTTGCCCTTCAGGTCGTCGAGGAAGCTCTTGCGGGCTCCCTTGTAGACGTGATAGCCGCCTACCGCGACGATGACCAGTCCGGCGGCTATGAGTGCTATGGTGCCGACGCCGGTCTGCATCAGGCGGGCGCTCATCCCGGAGTTCTGTACACCGGTGGATTTCCCGGCGCCACGGGCGAATCCGAATGTCGAGTACGCGAGCGCGAAATAGACGACCGCGAGCGCGAAGGCCTTCGCCCGATCGAGGATTTCCGATGCTGCGCGTTGCGATTTCGGGTCGGTCGAACGGCCTACCGCTGTTTCGACTAGCCGCCAAAGCGCCATCACCAGGAACGCGAGGGTGGCGATCCAGAGTGCGACGATGCCGCCGGGTTGGGCCGCCACTGCCGAGAGCGCGCCGGATTGATCAGCGTCGCCGACGTTACTGCCCAAGGCGATTCGGATGGCGAGATAGCCGATAGTGAGGTGCAACAGGCCGCTCACGACGTAGCCGGCTCGGGCGAATCGTTCGAAGATGCTGTTCTGGACGATCTCGGTCGCGGTGAAGGATGAGGCCTGGTCGAACATTGGTTCGCTCCTAACCGGCCGGATGAATCAGCACCCGGCCGCCGCTGCCGTTCTGGGTGGACTACCTGGCCCGGGGCATCGCTGGTGGGCCCTGCTTGTACGAGGTGGACGCGTCTCGAGCCGATTCACGGGTTGGGGTCTCCGCGTTTGTGGTGGCGTCGTCGTGCGCGTCCGGGTCGATCTTGTTGGCGCGGTCGAACTCCTGGTTCACTTCGTCGCGCGCAGTGGCCGCATCACTGTGACGCATCTGTGCTTGGTGCTGCAGGCCGGTCGCGTGCGCTGCCTTGGCGTCGGCTTCGGCCTGAGCGGCGCGGGCTTTGGCGGCGGTCTCCTCGGCGAGCGCCTCCCGTTGCCCCGCCTGATGGGCGTGTTCGGTGGCTTTGTCGCGGATTTCGCCGGCCTCGACGCGATGGTGCTGGGTGCGCTTGTTCCGCGTAACCCACACGACTGCGGCGATGAGCAGAATTGCGACGACCACGACGGCCGCGATCAGAATGATGGTACTGGTGGTCATAGTGACTCCTAGAGTTGGTCGAGAGAGTAGATGGGCTCGAATTGAGTTGTGGGCGTTGAGGAATGGATTGTGAGTTAGTAATAGGTGCGACGGCCGCCGACGGCGTGACCCATCGATCCCATCACGGTCAGGACAATGCCAACGATGAGGAGGATGATGCCGATGGTCCACAAGATCGAGATGTCGAGGAGAAAACCGGCGATCAGGAGAATAATTCCGAGAACGATCACGAGTGTTACCTGATTCCTTATTGGTGGTGTAAAGCGGTCAGCGCTTGAAGATGTCTTTGGCCTTCGCCCCAACCTGTTTGGTGTTGCCCTTGGCCTGCTCCAGGCGTCCTTCAGTGCGTAGCCGGGTGTTGCCGGTGGCGCGGCCGAAGTACTTCTTGGTGGCGCCCTTGACCGATTCGGTCTTGTTGGCGAGCTTCTTGCCAATACTCATGCGGCGTTCCTTTTGTTGTTGTGACTGCAGAGCGAACGGGGACAGGTACTCGACGTGAGAGTGCTACCTGTGAGAGTGCTACCTGGTTGCATCGCGTCGAACGTGGGCGGCCGGGCGCCGGAGCCGTGCCCAGGGACGGAAAGACCGATCCTGAGTCCGGCCCGGCTGAACCCAGGCGGCGGAGGTGTGCGGCTCAGCGTCCGTCGCGTTCGTCGTTGAGCCGGACTCATTACCGGTGTCCTGATGGTCGTGCAGGATGGCGAGGTCCCGGTTCAGGAAGGCCGTTTCGCGTCGGGACCGTGCGAGTTCGCGGCGTGCGTCTTGGCCGCGGCTAGCGGCGCGGCGGGCACCGGCCAACAGCGCGCTCATCCCCAGCATGGCCACCGCTCCGACGACGATGCCGAACAGAAAGAGCGTGCCCGTCGACCCGGTGACGTGATAGCCGAACACAGCGAAGCTCTCTGTCAACGAGTGCGCGGAACCGGCGTTGCCGAGAACCCCGACAATCCCGACGATTACAGCGGCGAGCAAAACGATCGATCCGATGATGACGATCATGGGGACGCCTCTGATTTCCGGTGCTAGATCTCCAGTAGACGCCTAACCGAGTGGCATGTCAACAGTGTTGACCCACACTGTTGGTCTACAGTGTCGTTGGAGGATGACCTGATGACGAAACCGACAACACCCGTGGTTGCCCACGAGTCGGCCGCTGCGGCCGGCCGCGCCGGCGGTCCGGTCACGCGATCGGTCATACTGCGAACCGCGCTGAGGATCATCGACAGTGACGGTGTGGAGGCGTTTTCCATGCGCCGACTCAGCGAAGCCGTGGAACGTGACACCACGGTGCTCTACCGGCACGTCGCGAGCAAATCCGCGGTGCTCGACGGTGTCGCTGAAATCGTCTTGAGTCAGCTCACGGTGGACACCACCGACCGCGACTGGGCGGGCCAGTTGCGGGTCGTCGCCCATCGCTTCCGTGCGCTGGCTCTCGAACACCCGAATGTGGTGCCGCTTCTGGTTACTCGGCCCCTGGCAACCCCCCTTGGGCAGCGGCCACCAGGCACGCTGCGGCCGCTTGAAGACGTCCTGACCCTGCTCACCTCCGCAGGATTCACCGGCGTCGACGCTCTCCATATCTACCGCGTGTTGTTCGCCTACCTGCACGGTCACGTACTCGACGAACTGCAGGAGATAGTCGAACGACCCGAAGAAACCGATCACGTCCTACAGCTCGGGTTGCATCGGCTTCCGATTACCGACTTCCCCCAGCTGCGCTCCTTGGCGCCCGCGCTGGCGTCGTATGACGGGGCCGCTGAGCTCGACCGTGGCCTCGACCTCCTGCTCACCGGCCTCACCGCAGCCCTCACCCGCCCCGACGGATCACCCCGCAACCACCTGAGATGACCCCGACGAGATAGCGCGATTCGTCAGTTGCGGAGACGTCACGCTCCTGCTCTCATCGAGAGTCTGCGACTCGTTCGGCATGGGTATCGGCTCTCTGGCCGTGCGAATGTCGGCGATGCGACCGACGTTCGCGCCTGCGTAGAGGGGTCGCCAGTTAACGAGGCTCTCGGGTCGGTCCTCCGTCGGCGGTTCGGGTACGAGGAACGGTAGCCGTGGCGGTTGGGCTTGGAGCAGCCGGTCCTGCGCTGCGGGCGGCATCGCCGTAGTGAGGCGGTTGAGGGTTTGGTTGGCCGTCCGAATCCAGCTGGGACCCCGGTCCTCGTGCCCCAACCAGCGGCGGGTTGCGGCGTTGGGGAATGACCCGGTGGGGTGCGTTGGGCCAGCCCAGTCCGAACAACTCGGTGAGGACGGTTTCGTCCGCGGCGACGCAGCGCCGTGTGTATTCGGCGTGGGCGAGGCTTTCTTCGCTGGCCGGAAAGCGGGTGCCGACGACGGCCGCGACGGCGCCCGCATCGAGCGCGGTCCGCACACCCGGGGCGTCGACGATGCCGCCGGCAAGCAGAACCGGAATCTTCACGGCGGAGCGAATCCGCTCGAGCAACTCGAGCGCGCCAGTGGTCCCACGGACGTGACCGCCGGCCTCCACGCCTTGGGCGATCACGGCATCCGCCCTCCTCGACCGATCCGCACTGGTGGATCCAGGTGCCGGCGGCGAGCCGGCGAGGCACGCCCCAGAACGTCACGATGACGTCCGCCGCGGCTGCTGCCTCCACGCGCCGGGTCGGACGAACGGCAGCAGCAGATTGACGGCGATCGCCCGTCCGGTGAGCCGGCGCGCGGCGGCTATCTCGGGCAGCGATACTCGTTCGCGCACCAGCGACCGTCCCGAGGCCGCCAGCTTCAGACACGGCCGCCGCCAGTTCGTGTCCCGCGACCATCCCCATGCCGGCCTGCACAATCGGCACCGCCAAGCTGCGCGGATCAAAGACCGCGGCCATCGGTCCAAACTACTGCGCGGAAAACATCGAGCGTCACCGCTGCCTCGAGACCGGATTCATTGAACGGGCGTGAGCTGTTCCTCCACCTCCAGGACCTGCCGTGTGGTCTTCACCACCGTGTCGGGATTGAGGCTCATCGAGTCGATGCCCACGCGGACGAGGAACTCGGCCATTTCGGGGTAGTCCGACGGCGCCTGCCCGCACAGCCCGGAGTGAATTCCGTTGCGGCGGCAACCTTCCACCGCCAGCCGGATCATCTCCTTGACGCCTTCGTCGCGTTCCTCGTAGTCGAACGCGACGATCTCGCTGTCCCGGTCAACGCCCAGCGTCAGCTGAGTCAGGTCGTTGGATCCGATCGAGAAACCGTCGAACCGTTTGGCGAATTCGTCGATCAGGATCACGTTGTTGGGGATCTCGCACATCGCGTAGACCTTGAGCCCGTTATCACCGCGCCGCAGGCCATGTTTGGCCATCTCCTCGAGCACGAGGTCGGCCTCTATCACCCGGCGCACGAACGGGATCATCAGCACCACGTTCGTCAGGCCCATCTCTTCCCGGACGCGCTTCATCGCCTGGCACTCCAGCGCGAAGCCCTCCGCGTAGGCGGGGTGCGCGTAACGTGACGCCCCGCGGAAGCCGATCATCGGGTTGCTCTCATCCGGCTCGAAGGCCGCACCGCCGATCAGGGTTGCGTATTCGTTGCTCTTGAAGTCCGACATGCGGACCACCACCGGCTTGGGCCAGAACGCGGCCGCGATCGTGCCGATGCCTTCGGACAGGCGTTCGACGAAGAAGTCGGCTCCGTCCGAGTGGTTGTAGGTCAGCCGGTCGATCGTCCGGCGGGCTTCGGGGTCGTCGACCTTGTCCGGATGGAGCAGGGCCAATGGGTGCACCTTGATGTACTCGTTGATGATGAATTCCATCCGGGCCAGCCCCACACCGTCGTTGGGGAGGAACGACGTCTTGAAGGCGAGATCGGGATTCCCGAGGTTGACCATGATCTCGGTGCGGGGCCGCTCGATGTCCCCCACCTCCGTGCGGTCGACGCGGAACGGCACCTCGCCCTTGTAGACCCGCCCGGTGTCGCCTTCGGCGCACGACACCGTAACCGTCTCTCCGTCGGGCGCTTTGGTAGTCGCGTCGCCGGCGCCCACCACAGCGGGAATGCCCAGTTCGCGGGCGATGATCGCAGCATGGCAGGTGCGGCCGCCGCGATTGGTGACGATCGCCGCGGCCGTCTTCATCACCGGCTCCCAGTCCGGTGTGGTGATATCGGATATCAGTACCTCGCCGGGCTGGAAGTCGGGTAGGTGCGCGATGTTGTCGATCCGCCTCGCCACGCCGGAGGCGATCTTCTCGCCGACCGAGCGTCCCTCGGCGACGACCTCGCCGAGCCCGTCGAGCACGTAACTCTCCAGGATCGTGCCGGAGCGCTGGGAAGCGACGGTCTCCGGGCGGGCCTGGACGATGTAGAGCTTTCCGTCGAGACCGTCCTTGGCCCACTCCATGTCCATCGGCCGGCCGTAGTGCTGTTCGATGATGCACGCGTAGTCGGCAAGTTCGAGCACGTCGTCGTCGGTGATGCAGAACCGGGCGCGGTCGGCCTTCGGCGTCGGGATGTTGCGGGTGGTGTACTTCGTGTCGCCCTCGACGAAGATCATCTTGACCGCCTTGTCGCCGATCAGCCGGCGCAGCACCGCGCGGTGTCCGGCGAGGAACGTCGGCTTGTGGACGTAGAACTCGTCGGGATCGACCGCGCCCTGCACGACGTTCTCGCCGAGGCCGTACGCCCCGGTGATGAACACCGCGTCGCGGAAACCGGACTCGGTGTCGAGGGAGAACATGACGCCCGACGCGGCGAGGTCGGAGCGGACCATCTTCATGATGCCGATCGAAAGCGACACCTTGAAGTGGTCGAAGCCCTGGTCGATGCGGTAGTGGATGGCGCGGTCGGTGAACAGGCTGGCGAAGCACCTGCGGCAGGTGTCGAGGAGGCTCTCGTCCCCCCTGATGTTGAGGTACGTGTCCTGCTGCCCGGCGAAGCTGGCGGTTGGCAGGTCTTCGGCGGTCGCCGAGCTGCGGACGGCAAGGCTGACGTCCTCGCCGTACTCGTCCTGCAGCTTGCGGTACGCGTCGAGAATCTCCGCCGTCAGATCGTCGGGAAGACCCGCGCCGTAGACGAGTTCGCGGGCGCGCTTGCCCTTGCGCGCCAACGCGGTGACATCCTCGGGGTCGATGTCGTCGAGCTCTTTGTGCAGCGCCTCCCACACACCGGCGTGCTCGAGCATGTAGCGGTATGCCTCAGCGGTGGTGGCGAACCCGTTCGGGACTCGAACACCCTGGTCGGAGAGCTTCTGATACATCTCGCCGAGGGAGGCGTTCTTACCGCCGACCAGCGGCACGTCGTCGATGCCGACCTCGTCGAAGAACCGGACGTATCGGGATGTGGGCATGATCTCTCCTGTCGTAGCGTCGAGCGGTCACGGCTGTGTGCTGCACGTCGCCCCCATTGGTGGTCACCATGGTGCCCTCGGTCGAGAACCGGCAACAGGGGATTTCGACCCGCCGTCTGCGTCCGAAAGTCGGCCACCCAGCGCAGGCGCCAAAGGTACCCTTCGGCTCGGTGCCCTACGGTCTGTCGAGATCCCACTGGCCGAAGTCGGCGGCGAGGACATCGTTGCTGTCCACGTGGGTGCCGCCCATGGCGATCCCCGGCTCCGACCCGCTGACGACCACGGCCTGATACAGCACGGCCCTGGGCTCGCGCTCACCACCAGACCACGCCCTCGTCTGCCACGCCCACCAGTGTCCTTCGGTCGAGGACTGCCCGATGACCCCGTCGTCGATCGCCCACGCACACGTGCGGTTGTGCCCGTAAACGCCGGTGCGGTGCACGCCCAGCACTGAGTTGATCCCTCGAAGCCATTGACTGGCAACGCTTTTCCAGGTTTCGAGGTCGATATCCTCGTCGATGCTGAAGAAGATCGGCGCCGACTCCGGGCCCCCGGCCGCAGCGTGCAGCGCCAGTGCTGTCTGGGCGTCCGCCACACCGCCGTCGTACCCGCGGGTGTAGTCCGATGGAGTCGGCCAGCCCGGTTTGCCGTACTGATAGCAGCTCACGACGTGAAGACCTTCGGCGCGGAGCGCATCCGCATACTCCCGGGTCACCGGCTTGAAATCGAAGTCGGCCCCCGGGCGTAGTTCGGACACGTAGACGAGTGCGCCGTCATAGCCGGCCGACCTGATCTGATCCGCCGGAACCAGTCGGTGCGTGAAGTCGATCAGCCTCAGCGGGGCCGCTGATGCCGTTCGCGCGCGAAGTGTCGCGGCCGCCGCTCCGAGAACCACTGAAATCGGCGCAAAAATGGCGTATTTGAGGACTTCGCGCCGCGACTTGGACCGCGGTTCGCCAGGTTCAGATGGTGCAGCCGAGCCGGACACGGCGCGATGGTAACAACATATGACCGGCGCTCGGTGCAGATCGCCCGTGTGGGTAACGGTGTGCTGGTCTCGCCGCCTTCGCCCTATGCTGACCAGCAGACGCGGCCCGGACGCGGCGTACCCGCGCACGATCGACCCGGCGAGGTGAGCCTCACGTTCGCAAAGATGACTGTTTCCAGGCTCGTTGCCGTCGGAATGCTTGTGCTCGCAACGTCGTGCGGAGAGGCGGCCGAACCAAGAGTCAGTGCACCACCGCCGACGACGCAGCAGCCCCCGTCTGCCCAGGCGCCGAACGCGGCTCCTGCACCTGACTTCGCCGCCGTCTCCAAGCTGGTCGACGATGCGATCGCGGCAGGCCGGCTGCCCGGTGCCGTGGTGGCGATCGGGCACGGCGGCAAGGTCGTTTTCCGCCAGGCCTATGGCTCGCGCAAGACCGCAGGGGAACCCGGGCTCGACGGTGTACCGGCACCGGCGGAACCGATGACCGAGGACACGGTCTTCGACCTCGCGTCGCTGACGAAGTGCCTGGCCACCGCGACCGCCGTCATGCAACTTCACGAGCAGGGTCTGGTGCAGTTCGACGAACCCGTGCAACGGTATCTACCCGAGTTCAACGCATCGAACGATCCCCAGCGCGCGAAGGTGACCGTCCGCATGTTGCTCACCCACACTTCGGGCGAGAGGGGAGACGTCGATCTCGGGGATCCGTGGGGACTGGACCGCGTGGACAGGCCGGAAGGCATCCACCGCGCGCTGACCTCGCCGCTCGAATCGGCTCCCGGTGAGTCTCTCCGGTACTCCGACATCAATTTCATATTGCTCGGCGCGCTGATCGAGAAGATCACGGGCGAGACAGAAGACGTCTACGTCGAAAGGCACGTATTCTCCCCGCTCGGCATGACGGACACCGGCTTCCTTCCCCTTGCGAAGGCCTGTGGTCCGCACACCGTCAGAGGTGCCGCGATCGCATGGGCGCAAGGGAACTTGCCTGCCGAGTGTCCGGCGGATTCGTGGAGCACGGGTCTTCTGGTGCGCATCGCACCGACAGCGCGCGACGAAGAGGGCAGAGCCGACCCGAGCCGCAATCCCGACCTCGACCACCTGCTTCGGGGCACCGTGCAGGACACGACGGCGCGGCGCATGGGTGGAGTGGCCGGACACGCAGGCGTGTTCGCGACGGCACACGATGTGAGCCTCTATGCGCAAGCCCTGCTTGATCGGCTCGCGGGCCGGCCGAGCGAGTTCCCACTCAGGCAAGCGACGCTGAAGATGATGACGACGCCTCAGCAGCCCGGCCATACGGCCTACCAACTCGACGCAGCCAACGACGCTGCCCGAGAAACCCTCGAGAAGCGGCCCAACACAACAGATCCGCTGCTCGCACCGAGTTATCCGGCGATCAAGGGACAGAATCTGCGGGGCTTCGGCTGGGACATCGATACCGCCGCATCCCAGCCGAGGGGAATGGTCTTTCCCATCGGCAGCTTCGGCCACACCGGGTTCACCGGAACCTCTTTGTGGTTGGACCCCGGCTCCGACACTTACATCGTGGTGCTTGCCAATTCGATCCATCTTCGAGGCAGTCCACCGCTCAACGATCTGCGCGGCGAGATCGCGACGACGGCGGCGCGGGCCCTCGGCCTCTAGAGCGGTGGACCGGGCGGCGGCAGACCCGGCGGCGGAGGCGGCGGCAGGGCAGGCGGCGGAGGCGGAGCAGGCGCCGGCGGTGGCGGAGGTGGAGGTAGGCCAGGTGGCGGCGGAGGTGGCGGAAGGCCGGGCGGCGGAGGCGGCGGCGGCCCGAAGAACGGCAATGGGAACGGCGGCGGCAGCCCCGGTATCTGCACGAGCATCGGATCGACCGGCGGGGGAGGTGGAGGACTTTCCTCGGGCTTGTCGACCGGCTCCACCGGCTCCGGCCGCGGCGGGACTCCGTTGCTGGTCAGGATCGTGATCACGGAACCGGGAATCGTCCGCCCGCTCGGTGTGGTTCCGACGACGGCGCCGTAGGACGCCCCGCTGTTGACCGGCGTCGTCTTCTCGGCGACCTGGAAACCGGCCTCCCTGATCCGCTGACGGGCCGCGTCGACCTTCAGGCCGGCCACGCTCGGCACCTCGCCGCCCGGGCCGCCGTCGACGTAGCGCGGATCGGTCGGCGGTAGCCGCACCTCGCCGTAGTCGGTGGCGATCGGTTTCATCGCCTCGAACCACGTCCGCGCCGGTTCGTTACCGCCGAAGAGGTTGCCGCTGGAGCACTTGCGCAACGGGAACGAACAGATCTCCGACGGCGCGCTGGAGTCGTCGAAGACGTAGACGGCCGCGGCGAGTTGGTTGGTGAACCCCAGGAAGCCAGAGGACCGGTGGGATTCGGTGGTGCCGGTCTTTCCCGACATCGGCAGGTTCCAGCCCACCGAACCCGCCGCCGACGCCGCCGTCCCGGCACCGCGGTCGTCCTTGCTCATCGCGTTCGCCAGCGTGTTCGCCAGGCCCTCGGGTACCGCTTGCTCACATCCCTCCGTGCTGAACGTCACCTCGTTGCCGTGACGGTCGATGATCTTGTCGATCGGGCTCGGCGGGCACCACACGCCCCCGGATGCCAAGGTCGCCGCCACATTGGACAACTCGAGCGCGTTCAGTTGAAACGGGCCGAGCGTGAACGACCCGGCGTTGATTTTCTTGATGTAGTCGGCCAGGCTTTCGTTGCTCGTCGGGTCGTACGCCCGCGCCGATCCCGGCACCGCGTACGAGCGCAGGCCCAACCGGACGGCCATGTCGACCGCGCGCGGCACCCCGACCTGCTGGATCAACTTGGCGAAGGCGGTGTTGGGCGACATCGCCAACGCGTCGGTGACGTTCATCGAGCCGCGGTAGTTGCCGGCGTTCCTGACGCACCAGGTCTCCTCGGGACAGCCCGGCGTATCGCTGCTGCCCAGACCCCGGCCCTGGAACGAGCCCGGCACGGCCAACTGGGTGTTGATGCCCATCCCCATGTCGAGCGCCGCCGCTGTGGTGAAGATCTTGAAGATCGAGCCCGCTCCGTCGCCGACGAGCGAGAACGGTTGCGGCTGCACCGTTTCCCCGGCGTCACCGTCGAGACCGTATTTGCGGCTGCTCGCCATCGCCATCACGCGATGCGATTTCTTGCCCGGCTTGACCACGCTCATCACGCTGGCGATCCCGTCCAGCGTCGGATCGGCCACCTTGTCGATCGCCTGCTTGACCGAACTCTGGACCTTCGGATCGAGCGTGGTGCGGATCAGATAGCCGCCGCGGGCCACCTGTTCCTTGCCGATTCCGGCCCGCGCCAGATACGCCAAGGCGTACTCACAGAAGAAGCCCCGGTCGCCGGCGGCAATGCATCCGCCCGGGAGCTGGTTGGGCTGCCGCAGCACGCCGAGTGGCGCAGCCTTGGCGGCGCGTAGCTCGTCAGCGTGCTGGGGGAGGTTCTGCATCATGGTGCTCAGCACCAGGTTCCGGCGCTCCAGCGCGCCCTGTGGATTGACGTAGGGATTCAGCGACGTGGGGGACTGGACCATGCCGGCCAGCAACGCCGCCTGCTCCCAGTTCAGCTGCGACGCGTTGATGCCGAAGTACGTCTGCGCGGCGTCCTGCACGCCGAACGCCCCGTTGCCGAATCCCACGAGGTTGAGGTAGCGGGTGAGGATCTCCGCCTTGCTGAATGTCTTGTCGAGGGTGAGTGCCATCCGCATCTCACGGAGCTTGCGCGCAGGCGTCACCTCGACCGCGGCCCGTCGCTCGGCGTCCGACTGCGCCGTCACCAACAACTGGAAATTCTTCACGTACTGCTGCTCGATGGTGGAACCGCCGCGGGTGGACAAGTTGCCCGAGAGGTAACCGGACAGGCCGGTCAGGGTGCCTTGCCAGTCCACACCGTTGTGCTCCGCGAACCGCTTGTCTTCGATCGACACCACGGCCAACTTGATGGTGTTGGCGATCTGATCGCTGGCCACCTCGAAGCGCCGCTGACTGTAGATCCACGCGATCGGATCGCCCGCGGCGTCGACCATCGTCGACACCTGCGGCACATCCACCTCCACCAGCTGGGCCGACCCGTTGGCGACCACGTCGGACGCGCGGTTGGACAACAGGCCGAACCCGCCCGCGAACGGGAAGATCACAGCGGCCAGCAGGATGCCCGCCATCAGGCAGCACGCTGCCAGCTTGACGACCGCCCCCCAGGCCGGTTCACGCTCCGGCATCAGACCAGATTAATAAGTGCTCCATCGCTCGTGGGCCTGCCGCGCCGATTTATTGACCGAGATGTCAGCAGGCCGGGAACCGAGCTCTCACCCTGCGGATAGGAAATCCTTCGCCCGGCTCGACGGATTCT
This sequence comes from Mycobacterium sp. B14F4, assembly GCF_039871645.1. NCBI lineage: Bacteria > Bacillati > Actinomycetota > Actinomycetes > Mycobacteriales > Mycobacteriaceae > Mycobacterium > Mycobacterium sp. B14F4. Next base: position 193,029 of record NZ_JBDPMF010000001.1, read on the forward strand.
GGCTTCCCGGCGATTACCCCGTCGTTTGCCGCGCCCGACGATTGCAGGACGGGTGAGCGAACTCGCAAGCACACCCGCACCGTAGGGCCAACCAACACAGGAGAAGACCATGACAACCACATACCAGCGCCGTGTCGGCCGGTCAGGCCGGAGGATCGGCGCCGTCCTGCTCGCCGCGGCCGCGACCAGCGTCGGCATGCTCGGCGTAGCCGCGCCGGCGCACGCGGCCGATCAGTACATCGCACTGGCCATCGGATTCGTCAACGAGAATCCCCCGGTGACGATGGCCGGCGGCTCGGCGATCGCTGCCACCCAGGACCAGGCCGGCATCGGATCGCTGACGAACTGTTCGGGCAACGGCGCCAGCCACTGCGTGACTCAGGTCATCGCCAAGAACGAATGTGCGGCGGCCGCCTCCAACGACTACGGCGAACGGACGGGCGCAACCGACCCGTCGCTCGCCGTCGCGCAGAGCAAGGCCAAGAGCATGCTGGAGAACCAGCAGGGCGCGAAGATCATCGTGTCGGGCTGCGCGAACGGCAGCACCCCGCCCCCGCCGCCCAACGATCCGCCTCCGCCGCCCGCGCCGAAGCTGGGGCCGACGGTCTCGTTCGACACGGTCGTGGGCGGTTTGGTGGCTCACATCACCGACCGCAGTGGGGTGTCGTCGCAGTGCACGTATGCGACGGACGGTGTCAACCGCGCCTTCGCCCTTGCCGCCAACTCCACCTACGACCTGAGGATCGTCCCGGCCATTCCGCGGTTCCGGGACTGGACCGTCACGATCACCTGTGACAACGGGACGAGCACGACGGTGACGACGTTCTTCTGAGCCGCGCGTTCCTTCTCAACCGGAGCCGCCCGGACCGTGTTCACACGGTCCGGGCGGTATCGGCGTCCTGTTCAGCAACGAAAAGAACCGGTACGACGGATCGTCGCTGCCGAGCGTGCCTTTGGGTGTGTCCCTCGTGATCGGATGGCTCAGGTTCATCGATGACGGGTCGTTCGTCAATGCCCAGTCGGTGACGATCGTCCGCTGGGCGAACTTCCATGTGCCGTCCCGCTTTTCGTACCTGTCGAGGTAACGCCCACCGACGACGACATCGACGTCGCCGTCGCTTCCGGCGAGCGTGTGCACCGCGATCGAGTAGATCTCGCCCTCGGCAACGGTTCCGGAGATCGCGAAGTTCATCGTGGTGATGTTGTGCTGCATGAATCGGATGTAAGGGCGCGCCGCAGCGAGTTGCTCGAGGAACTCGTCGGCAGGACCGGCCGAGAATCCGCCGTGGTCGTCCAGCGCGTCGTGGTGATAGAGGTCTTTGAGCTGCGCGATGTCACCCCGGTCGACGGCGCGGCAGTAGGCGTGGACAAGCTTGCGTAGCTGGTATTCGTCTAGCATCTCCTGCGACACGGCGTCGGTCACGTGCACTCAGCCTCCGTGGTGCGACCGCGACCGGCCCAACCGCCATCTGCCCTGCTTCGGCGTCTGGTACGAATCCCGGGTCCAGGCGTCCCACATGTCCTCGGGTTCCCCGCGCATGGGGTTGTCCGTCACGTCCCAACCCAGGCTTTCGGCTTCTCTTGTGCTCCACCGTATTAGAGATCCATCCGCGCCGATCTCCTGAGCGAGCAGGACCCGCTCGTCGGTACTCAACCCGTCGCTGAACGCCTGCATGGCGTTCTTCACCCGCCGGTAGGGGACCGCGTCGTCGAACTGCCGACAGAGCTGCAGCAGTTCCTTTCGCGCATGCCCGAGCAGAGTGGTCGGCTCTGCTTCGGCCGGGACAGGGGCCGCCGAAGCCCGTCGATCGTCGGCGTCACCCGCCAGCTGCCGGTACTTGAACCGCAGCGCGTCGAGCTCCGCGGTCACCGCCTCGGCCCGCTCTCGCCACCAGTTGAGGTGGTACTGCACCAACTTGGTCTCGCAGTTCCCGCACACCGCGGTCGGCGGCTCGGCCTGGTCCAGCTTGATCGGGTTCTCGAACACAATTCCGCAGAGCGCGTGGTCGTCGCGGCTGTTGAGGTAGTCCCCGTGGTGCACCACCGACGCGGATGCGTCCCGTAGGTAGCTGTGGGGCGGTTCCACAGTTGCGAACATAGTTGTTCAGCCCGCAGTGGTCTGCCGGATCTGTCGAACACCGACTACATCGATACAACCGCCACGACGTCCCGGCGGGCGACACAAACGTTCACGACCACCCCGAGGGCCAGCAGGGCCACGACCATCCCGTAGGCCGCCACCAGGTCGACGTCGACCAGGTGTCCGACCACGGGCAGGGTGATCGCCGTCGTCAGGCCGATGACGGCCTGCCGCAAGGCGCCGATGCGGCCCAGCGTGGCCGCCTTGGCGCCGCCCTGCAGGATGCTCACCTGCTGGCTCGACGACACCGCGACGCCGAGTCCGAGGAGGACCGCGCCCAGCGGCACCGACGCCTGCCCGACCGGTCCACCCCATCCGAGCCCGAGCGCGATCGTCGCGAAGCCCGCGATCTGGGTGCCGAACCCGGCCGTGACGGCTCCTCTGCTGGACACCCGCGACGAGAATCGCGCCCACAGGTTCGGGGCGGTGATCGCCCCGACCGCGAAGCACACATCCAAAGTTCCCAGCCAGGCTTGGTTTCCGTAGAGCTGGTCGACGAGCGGAGCCAGCGCGACGTTGAACGCCGCGATCGTCAGGAAGTCGACCCCGAGCAGGAGCAGGGACAGGACGGAGCGGGGACTGTCGAGCGCCTCTCGCAGCACCGACATCCACCCCTCCTTGGTGACGTCGTCGTCGTCGTGGATCGCCGAAATGGCGCAGCGCGCCGACGCCAGCGCGTACGCGGCGAGCGCATAGCCGGTGGCCGCCGCGAAGAAGGCCCACCTGGGCCCCGCGGCCCAGAGGACGGCGCCGGCGACCGCGCCGCCGATGATCTGCCCGGCCTGGACGGACACGGTCCAGCGCATGTTGTAGCGGGGGAGGTCGGCCGGTGCGACGGACCGCGGGCCGACCGCGAAGATACCGGCCCGGTAGAACGGGCGAACGAGGTTGACGATCAGGCCGATGGCGATGCCGACTGCCACCAGGCCCGCCGGTGTGACCAGATACCCCAGCAACGCGAGAGCGGGAATCACCGAGGCGACGGCGCACACCACCGCCGGGTTGACACGGTCCGCCACACTGCCTGCGACGGCGCCCAGCAGTACCGGGACCAGGAACTCGATCACCACCACGCCCGTGAACGCCGAGACCGAACCGGATTTCTCGAAAAGTGCCTGACCGAGCGTGATCGTGAAGCACCCCGAGGCGACGTTGAACAACGTGGACCCGGCCAGCAGTCGGATACCGGGCCACCGGAGAACCGGTGACGACATCACGCCGGCTCCAGAACCGGTGTCGGCGTCGAAGCGGCGACGCGCGCCCGTTCGCACGCCTGCGCGGGATCGTCGGCGTGCGCCAGTGCGCCCACCGATCTCCCGTAGCTGGAACCGACCTCGGGTGAGACCCGCTCGCCCGCCGCCAGCAGCGGGGTGACGATCTCCACCCCGGGCATCGACCGCGCCTCCTCGACACCGTCCCACCTCGCGATGACACCGGCCCGGCTCGGGAAGACGAATTGACTGCTGGCGAAGCCGAAATGGGCCGGGGCCGGGATGTCGTCGAGCCCCTCGAGCAGGTCCTGGACGTAGAGGTCGACGAGGTCGAGGCCGGTTGCCGACCGCACCAGGTCCAGGATCATGTCGCCACCGCCGCGCAGGTGGGTCTCGACGATGTGCGCCGCACCGGCGTCGTCGAGGATCACCTCCGTGTGCAGCAGCCCGCGGTCGATGCCCAGCGCCTCGGCACACGCGGTCGCGGCGTGCACGACGCGACTCCACTCGAAATCCTCGAGCGGCGCCGGGTGCAGGTGTCCGGATTCGACTGCGCCGACAGTGGTCTTGGCCGTCACTCCGTGCCACGCGGCGCCCGAGCGCACGATCAGCGACTCGACACTGAATTCCCGCCCGAGCTTTCGCTCCTCGGCGACGTAGCCGTCGTACGCACCCGGACAGGCATCGAGGGCCGTCTGCAGGTCGTGCACCGAACGGTGGAACGTCACTCCTCTGCTGGCCCGGCCGTCGGCAGGCTTGAGCACGAGCTGCGACGCCGGAACCGGCCCCGACCATTCGACGCGTCCCTCGACGACGACGCCGTGGGCCACCGATCCCAGGCCGACTGCGTCGAGGCGGGTGCGCATCGCGGACTTGTCGACCGTGCGGTGCACCACCTCGGGGCCGGGGAAGGGCAGGCCCAGCTTGCGGGCCACCAGTGCACCGAGTTCGACGGCCTCGTCGTGCAGGCAGAGCATGCCGTCGAACCTCGTTCCATCGACCGCCTCAACCGCCCTGTCCACCAACCGATCCCGATCATCGTGCTCGGACAGATCGACGATCCGGGTGTATGCGTCGGGGGCGAGCATCGTCTGCGTGGCTCCCGTCTTGATCAGGGTCAACTCGGCTCCGCGTCGGCGGGCGACGGCGTGGACCGCCGCGATGCCACCGACGACCAGCAGGTGCGTCATGCGGCGGACCCGCCGGCGCCGACGACCATCAGTGCGCTGGAGCCGACCGGAAGCAGGCGGTGGCCCTCCCGGGTGTCGCTGAGCGCGCGATGGATACCGGTGAAGTCGTCCATGTCGACGAGAGCGATGTCGTCGATTGACGTCGTGCCGACGTGACCGACCAGGTCACGCTCGACCAGCAGGCGCCGGCGACCGTCGGGGTAGGTGACCGCCTTGGTGCACCGGAAGCCGTGCGTGAAGTAGTTGCGCAGCGAGCGGTGGTTGCGCGGCGAGATCTGGGCGAAGCCGCGACGCGCCCCGCGCTCCTTCGCCGTCGCGATGTGCAGGGCTATTCCGGCGCGGTGCAGCGCATGGCCCTGGTACGCGGGATTTACCATCGCGGCGGCGAACACGACGTCGTCGGATGTCGGCGCGTACGCGGCGAATTCGACGTCCTCGCCCGAGGCCACCAGATCGGTGGTCAGCGCGAGGTAGGCCACCAGCTGGTCGCCGATGAAGTATCCGAGCGATTCCCCGAACTCGCCCAGGTGACCGCGCACGAAGGTCTCCTCGTCGTCCTCGCGGACATAGAAGTCCGGGTCCGGGAGGGTGCGCAGCACCGTATCGCGCAAGGCGGTGACCGCCTCGTAGTGATCCAGGTCAAGCTGTCGCCACATAGTCGTCTACCTTCCATTTCGTCGTTGTGTCGATGTGGTGCAGGAGCTTTGAGATCGTGATGCGGCCGGATTCGACCGAGTCGGCGCGGAACACCACCCGGGCGAACTCGGCGTTCGTGTGGGTCATCGCCGAGAAGCGCAGGCCCGGCTCGGCGATTTCGGAGAGGACGACGTCGGGATGGTCGAAACGCTGCGGGGCTTCGGCGAGCACCCCCGGCACGGGGGAGATGTTGAGCTGCCCGGCCAGTCCGCGCTGGCGCACCGACACGTGGCCGAAATCCTTTCCGCGCTGGGCGAGGATGGACTCTTCGACGAGGTTGACACCGTAGGAGAGCTCGACCTCCTCGGGGATGGAGCCGCCGCCGATGCGCGACCCGACTTCACTGAACACCGGGCCCGCCGGGGTGAGGAACGCCTCGAGGTGAAAGGCGCCGTCGAACGCGGGCAGCCCGTCTTCCAGTACCGCCCTGGCCAATTCGAGGACGCTCTGCGCCTCCGGGCTGTCCGCCGGCAGCATGACCGACCCCATGTAGCCGCCGCCGAGGAAGTCGAGGTGGGTGTTGACGTAGACCGCGACCGCCGAGAACACGACGCGCCCGTCGCGGCAGATCCCGTCCACCCGATACTGCTCGCCCTCCTGGAAGGCCTCGACCAGCCACGGGTACGTCCGGCCCTGGTCGCTGAACGGACCGGTGCGCAGGAAGCGATTCAGGTCGTCGGCGTCGTCCAGCACGGACACTCCCGAGGAGCCGCGACCGTGCGGTGGTTTGACGACGCACGGGTATCCGAGCTCGGTGACCGCGTCGGCAAGCTCGAGAGCGGATCGGACCTCACGGTGCGGGGCCACCGCGACGTTGGCGCGTCGCACCGCGCGTTTCATCACGGTCTTGTCGCGGAAGTGCAGCGCATCGCCCGGCAGCTGGCCGGGAATGCCTCTGCGCGAACGGATTTCCGCGGCACGCAGTACGTCGGCCTCGGCCAGGACGATGACGCGCCGCAGCCCGTGCCGAACAACCATCTCATCGGCCACCAGCGGGATCTCGTCGTTCGTCGTGTAGTCGGCGAATTCGATCACGTCGGCCAACCGCGTCGCGTCGACGTCGACGGGTCCCGAGGTGATCAGCACCGATCCCGCGGGGATGACCGAGGCGAACCGCGCCCGTCCGAAATGGTTGACGACCTTGGCCGGGCTCATGACCAGAACCGGGGCATCGGTGTCGGCCTGTCCCTTCGCCGCGGCGCACGACTCCTCCGCGCGCGCCCAGGCTTCGCCGACGTCGTCGCCGACGGTCAGCACGTAGCCGTTGAGGTCCGAGGAATCCGTGATCGGCGTGACGTCGCCGGGGCGCTGCCTGCTGGGTAGGGCGACCCGGACCACTCCTGCGCGCCCGTCGACGTCGTCGAGATGCGCGGGGTCGGCCCAGTCGAGCTTGCGCATGGCCGCGGCGCCATGCCGGTCACCGGGTTCCGGCGCGGGCAGCCCGAGCAGGGCGAAGATGGCCTCGGTCGCCATGTGGCGTCCGGTCGTCAGCTGCGTGAGCTCCCAGATCTGGTCACCCCCGAAGCGGGTGTGGGTCTCGACCAGTCCGACGTCGAGGCCGTCGACCATCACCTCGGTGTGACTCGGCCCCGAGCGGTGCCCGATCGCGTCGAGGATCTCGACCGTCCGGGTGACGACCGCGTCCCGCTGGTCGGGGCGCAGCCGCGCGGGCTGCCAATGACCGAGCTCGACGAACTCCGGCGCGCCGGTGGTGAGCTTCCCTGTGACAGCGAGGATTTCGTGACGTCCGTCGACGCTCACGGCCTCGACGCTGAACTCGTCACCGGGCAGCACCGCCTCGGCGATCACCGCGTTGTCCGGATTGTCCAGCAGCGCCCACCATTTGAGCCCGCCGATCGAATCCCAGGCGGTACGCAGATCCTCGTCGTCCCGGATCAACCGCACACCCGCGCTGCCGGCGCCGGTCACGGGCTTGACCACGATCGGGGCCTCCGCCAGGGCGGTCCGGAACGCGACGACCTCGTCGATGCTGCGGCACAGGCGCCACGGCTGTTGCGGAACGCCGTGGCGGTCCAGTGCCTGGCGGGTGAGCGCCTTGTTGTGCGCGGTGCGCACCGCGTCCACCGGATTCGACGGGATGCCCAGCGCGTCGGCGGCGATGGCTGCCGCCAGGATGGCCGACTCCAGGAAGCACACCAACGCGGTCACGGGCGACTCCTGATGGACCGGCCGCAGCAGATCGGTGAGGGACTGCGCCGAGATCTGCGGCACCTCGATGAACCTATCCACCGTTGCGCGCTGGAAATCCGTTGCGCGGTCCGCGGTTTGGATCAGGGTGATGGTCGTGTGCGGTGGGCGGACCACCGGAAGGCTCGAGTCGTTGCCGCTGACGACGACGAGATGCGAGGTCGTCATGTCAGGCCGCCTCGCTTGCCGACGGCATCTGCAGGCGGGTTCGAGTGGTGATCGTGTCGGCGATCGTCTGGGCCGCATGACCGGCTTGCCGGACGATGACGTCGAGCGCGGACACGGTGAAGTAGCTGCCCGCGGAGACCTGTCCGACGAGCAGGAGGTCGTCGCGCGGCCCGCCGCCCGGGACGAGGGCGCGGCAAGTCGCGGGGTCGACCAGGCCCTGGCCCGCGGCGTCGACATCGACCAGGCCCGACGCGGCGAGGTCGCCGATCAGGGCCGGGCCCTGCGCCAGATCCGACGACTGGCCGAGGGCGGGGATGACGGTCTCGACACCCAGGTCGGCCAGGACGCCGTCGAGCCGGCCGTCGTTGGCGTCGACGCCGGCATGCACGATCAGGCGCCCGGCGTCCTGCATGCGACGAAGCTGGCGCCACCGGCTCAACGGCAGCCGGACCCGGTACCGGAACCACTTCGAGCCGAGGGCGGCGCGCAGCGCCCGCTGTTGCGGCTGGGGCATCAGGGCGAACGCGCTGTTGAGCGCGTGGTTCGTGGCGCTGAGTGTGTGATGGCAGGCGAGGTCGGCGGGATCGGCCAGCGGATCGGCCCAATGCTCGGTGTGCGCGGCGTCGTCGAGAACGTCGGACATGGTGAACCCGAAGCGGGCGAGCTCGCGGTCCAGCAACCCGAGCACCGCGGTCGCGGTGAGCTCGTCGCGGACCGCGAGCGAGATGACCGCGTCTTCGGTGAGATGCACTGGGGCGGCGTCGTCCCGGGTCGCCTCCACCTGCACCCGGGGCAGCGTCCCGGACCGGGACAGCATGTGGACGCGTGTCTCCCCGTCGTCGAGCGCGCAGGCGACGTCGACGGCGGTCAGCCCGCTGCCGAGGACGGCGACCGAACGCTGAGCGCCGACGCGGGCCCGCAGACTGCTGAGGGGATAGGGGTTCACGAGGTGGTTGACCGTGGCAGGCGGGGCCGGCGACCACACACCGGGCGCGACGACCGCGATGTCGGCCGGCGGCAGTTCGGCGCCGTCACCGAGCACGGCCATCCCATCCACTCGAGGTTGGAGGGACGTCGCGTGCATCGGGGAGAACCGGACGCGAACGCCATACGCGCGCAACCGGTCCAGCGCCTTGGCCAGGGTGCTGGCCAGGTAATCGCCGTACACCGACCTCGGCATCGGCATCTCGTCGAGGTTCGTGGCGGGGCTCTTACTGCCGTCGAGCCAACTGTGGAACGAGTGCAGGGACGGCGAGAGTGCGTTGAGCCGGTGCTGGGAGGTGTTCACCGCGGCGGCGGCGATATCACTGCCGAAAGCGCTTCCGCGGCCCAGGTTCTCCGGGCGGTCGACGATCTCCAGCACCGTTCCGCGCCAGGAGTCGTCGGCCTGCTCGGCGAGTCGGCTGAGCGTGAGCGTGCCACCCACACCGATCCCGACGAGCGCGATGCGCACGACGCTCGCCGTGTCCGCGGATCCGATCGACATCTGCCTGCCCCTCATGGTTGGTCGGGCTTGTGAAGCCATGAGGGAAATAGTCGTGAGGATTCAGCCGCGGCGTAATCACCGCGGCGGCCAGAATCGCCTACTGCTCGGGAAGGGTTTTCTATCCGTCGGGTAAGCAATCCCGGCGAGCGGCATTCCCTGCCCAAATCCCCGTCGTCGCCCGGGCGGATTGAGAACATGGAGTTGTCGACCGGTGCGATCGAAAGGTGGGCCGACCTGTTGACTGCACAGCGCGAGTTCTCGGCGTACGGGCCATCGCACCTGGTGGTCCTGGTGGTGTTCGCCGTCGGCGCCGTGCTTCTGGTGTGGGCGGGACGCCGACTGAGCGAGTCTCAGGCGCGACTTTTCGGCCGGGCCTTCGCGTTGCTCATCGTCGCGGCCTTCCTGGTGGCGCTGGCCTACAAGATCATCCGGCCGGACCTGCAGACGTCGGTGCCGCTGCAACTGTGCGACGTCGCCGAACTCACCGCAGCCTACGCGCTGTGGTCACAACGGCATTGGGCGTTCGCGCTCACCTATTACTGGTGCCTTCTGCTGAGTTCGCAGGCGTTGATCACACCGGATGTCGGCACCCCCGCCGAAGGCGCGCCGGATTTCCCGCATCACCTCTTCTTGACCTTCTTCACCCTTCATGTCTTGGCGGTGTGGGCGGCCGTCTACCTCACGTGGGGGCGGCGCAACCGGCCGCGGTGGCGCGATTACCGGTTCACCATCGTCGTGACACTGGTCTGGGTGGCCTTCACCTTCGGCTTCAACGCGATCGCCGGAACCAACTACGGTTACCTCAATCGCAAACCGCCGACGGCGTCGGTGCTCGATGTCCTGGGTCCGTGGCCGTTCTACCTGCTGGCCGAGATGGTGATCGTCTGCGCGGTCTGGGCCTTGATGACGTGGCCGTGGGAACGGAACCGCCTCAGGCCGGCACCGTCGTCCCCATCAGGACGGCGGCGGAGCCGGTCAACGCGATGATGTGCTTGGCCTCGAGGGGCGGCTGACCGTCGGGCGAGCTACGAGGCCGGCCGGCAGCTAAGCGACGACGAGGCAGATGGCGATGAAGTGACAGCCCGCTGCGACTGCCGTGAAGGCGTGAAAGAACTCGTGATAGCCGAATGTCAGCGGCCAGGGGTTGGGCCAGCTCAGCGCATAGAGGATCGCCCCGATGTTGTACAGCACCGCTCCGATGAGCAGTAGCGCTACCGCGGCGACGCCGGCGCCGTCCAGAAGGATCGGGGCGTACCAGATTGCGACCCAGCCGAGAAGTAGATAGAGCGGCACGCTGATGGCCCTTGGGGCCGACGGCCACAGCATCTTGAGGGCAACTCCTGCGGCCGCACCCGTGGAGATGACGATCAGGAGTTGCGTACCCGCGGAGGGGGGCATCGCCAGGAGCGCGAACGGGGTGTAGCTGCCTGCGATGAATACGAAGATCAGCGAGTGGTCGGCACGCTTCATCCACTGCTCGGCCGACGGCGTGCGCCAGTGCACGAGATGATAGGTCGCGCTGACGCTGAACATCGCGACGATGGTCGCGCTGTAGACCAATGTCGCCCAGCCGGCGGTCGGCGACGTGGCGATCCAAGCGACGGGCACCAGGGCGGCACTGATCACGATGAACACGGCCGCCGAGCAGAGATGGATCCAGCCGCGGGCACGTGGCACGCCGAGGAGGTCGGTAACGGTGTCGGCGAGGACTTGAGGCAGGTCGTCGTCACTACGTGCGGTGTGCTGATCCTGACCAAGCCGCGGCGCTACCGTCTCGGCATCTTCGATGGTCATGTCGCGCTTACCGCCGATGAGCGATCGCTCAAAACGTCCTCGAATCCCTCGCGATTGGCTGCCCGACAGCGCAGCGTATCGCCCTCGGTCACCAGAGAGCGAGTTGACGCCCGTGCAGCGGCCAATGGGCGCCCGGTGACAATTCAATCCCGCGGTCTGCTGCCCGTCGCGGCACCGTATGGTCGGCTCAGCCGATTTACCGTCGAACGGAGAAACAGATGGGCGACGCCGACGCCGCCGCGATCCGGGCCGGCCGCGCCGACTGGATGCGTGAGCATCTCGCGATGTATCTCGACTCGGGTGGGGTCCGAGGTCACATCGTCGACCTGAGCTCAGTCGGCGGCCGGGCGATGACGACCCACTGCCTGATCCGATACACCGGTCGCAAGACGGGCAAGAGCTACGTCAAGCCGCTGATCTACGGCAACGTCGGCGGCGAGATCGTGATCGTCGCGTCCAAGGGCGGCGCCGACAGCCATCCGGAGTGGTACCTGAACATCGCGGCCGGCGAGACGGTGGACGTGCAGATCGCGACCCAGGCGTTCGAGGCCACCTGGCGTGAAGCGGAAGGCACGGAACGCCACGACGTGTGGGAGTACATGAGCCACCTGTATCCGCCGTACGTCTCCTACCAGCGGTCGACCAGCAGGCACATTCCGGTCGTGCTGCTGCAGACGGGGCGGCCGATCGAGGTGTTCACTCAGTAGCCGGCATGTCGGCGGCGCGGGCCGGCAGCGTGCCGGTCAGCGTCGACGGCCGGCACAACAGCGCGACGACGACCACCGCCGCCGCCGCGACCGCGAACGCCACATAGACGTTCAGCACGTCGGCCGCACCGCCGAGCACCGCCGCGGCGATCGGTCGCGACCCGAGGAAGCCGACCAGCCACAAGGCCATGATGCGGCCCCGCAACTCGTCGGGCGCCCGCTCCTGCACCACCGTGCTCAACCCGGTCAGCGCCCAGCCGAAGCCCAATCCCGCCAGCGCGAATCCGCCCATGGCGACCGGCGTCACCGGCGCTCCGGCCAGCACCGCGCACCCCGCGGCGAGCACCCACAACCCGATCGACGACACCCGTCCCGACACCACCCGGCCGCGCATCAACGCCAGCGCCGCCATCCCCAGCGCCGCGCCGACGCCGAAGACCGCGGACAGAACCCCCACCAATTGCGTGTCACCGCCCAATTGATCGACCAGCGACGGCGTCAGCGTGATCGACGAGTCCGAAGCGAAGCCGACGGTGGTCACCGCGAGCAGCGCGAAGAGCAGCGGCTTGTCGTGCCACACGTACTTCAGCGCGGCGCGAACGCGGTAGTCCGCGCCGTCCCGCCGTGGCGGGGGAGCGGGGAAGCGTACCGCGAGAAGGAAGACCGCGAACACGACGTGCAGTCCCGCGCTGACCGCGAAACCCTCGGCCGCGCCGAGATTCGCCGCGAGATAGGCGCCGATCACCGGCCCGATCATCCGGCCGATGGTCATCGGAATGCTGTTGAGCGCCATGGCCGTCGACAGTTCGCCGTCGCGAATGAGATTCGGCACGATCGACTGCATCGCCGGACCGCCCACCACGAAGCCGATGCCGACCAGGAGCGTCCCGGCCAGCACGGCCATCGCGGCATGTTGCTCGGATAGTGCGAGCCACAACGCCACCGTGCCCGAACCGAGGACGCACAGCACCCGGCCCATCAGGATCTGACGCGCGGGGTTACCGGTGTCGGCCCACTTGCCGCTCGTCGGGCTGAGGATCAGCTGCGGTGCGAACTGCGCCACGCCGACCAGGCCGACCATCAGCGCCGAGCGGGTGGCGTCGTACATGACGATCGCGGCGACGATGCCGTGGGTCCACACCGCGACGACCGAGAACATCTTGCCCCAGAACAGGGCCCCGAAGACGGGGTCGAACATCAAGCCGAGCGCGCCGCGCGTCCGCGGCGGCACCGCGGTGGTCTGCGCGGTCATGAACGCACACCCCGCTCTAAGTCCGCGACGAGCCGGTCGAGCAGCGACACCAACGCGTCGACGTCCTCGTCGGCCCAGTCGGCGACGACGTCGGCGACGAGTTCGCGACGGCGGTCGGTCACGGCGGCCAGTGCGTTGCGGCCGGCGTCGGTCAGCACCAGCACGCAGCGCCGCTGATCATCGGCGGCAAGGGTTTTGGTCAGCAGTCCGGCGGTCACCACGGGCGCAACCGTGCGGCTCGCCGTCGAATGCTCCACGGCCATGTACTCGGCGACGTCGCCGATGGACGCGCCGTCCCCGACGGCCTGGGCGTGCTCGACGGCGCGCAGCACCCGCAGCGTCGACACCGAGGTCACGGGCGCGGGGTTGCCCAGCAGTCGCCGCCGCCAGTCCGGCCGCTGCCGCACGACGTGGATTCGGGTCAGCAGCTCGTCGAGGTGGTCATAGCGACGATCCGGCACCAAATATGCATAGCACATACATGTATTGGCCGAGCCGCCGGGCCGGGCATCGTCAGAAGTCGACGCCCTGCTGGCACGGCCGCGGAAGGAACAGCGACCAGCACATGTTCGGGGCCTGCCAGGGGTAGGGAGGCGGCGGGTTATCGCCCTCCCAGACGGTGGAGGACACGTTGCCCTGACCCTGATTCACGTAGTGGTAGGTGTGGCAGACGTTCCAGTCCCAGCGGGGTCTGGCGTCGGCGGGCGTGTTGAAGCCGCCGCCCCAGCCGCCCGTCTCGTCGCCCGGGCACCACTGATGGGGTCCCCGCTCGGCGGTGGCCACGCCGGGGCCCAGACCGAGTCCGGCCAGGCCCATGCCGCCGGTGACCAGCAGTGTCGTCGCTACGCGCGCCGCTCGCTTCATCGTTCGCATCCTTTTCGCGGGGCGGCGCCCTGCGCGGCGTCGCCGATGCGATCAGTACAGCCCCGCGCGGTGGCTACCGATCCCAATTCCGACGCCGGTGCCCCGCGCACCCAAGGGGCCTGCGCTTCAAGCAACCGTCCGCCGGGTACAGGCTGCGAATGCCGGTGGGCGAGGCGGGGACGACGCGGGCCGCGGCGTGCCCCAAGAAAATGGTGTTCGGACCGTGCGGCGGGGTGCGGCCCGACGGGCAGTGCGAGATGCGCGACGGTCCGTGCGCGTTCCCCGCGGTGGTGCCGTGGTCGGGACCCGCGCCCGAGCCGCGGCAGGCCCCGGCGCCCACCGTCCTGACGGACTTCAGCTGCCTGCCCTTCGACGAGGCCGACCTCGCAACGACGGCGGCCGTCCTCGCGCCGTCCTGTGACGCCGTCCTCGTCGGTGAGCACCAGAACAAACCCGACTTCCCGCCGACGATGATGGCCCGGCTGCTGCTCGACGCGGGCGTCACACCGTGGGTCACGCTGTCCTGCCGCGACCGCAACCGGGTGGTCCTCGAGCAGGAACTGCGCGGGCTGCGCAGTGTCGGGGCCACCACGGTGTTCTGCGTGACCGGCGACGGCCGCGGCTACGACGTCCGGCCGGACGTCACGCAGACCTTCGACCTCGACGGGCCACGCCTGGTGGCATTGGCCGCGTCGATCGGGATGACCGCGGCGGTGCCCGAGACGCCGACCGCCCCGCCGGTTGCGGGTCGGCCGGCCCGCCTGGTCGAGAAGCAGCGCGCGGGTGCCAGCCTGGCGGTGCTCAACCACGTGCCGTATCCGTATCTCATCGCCGAGTTCATGAAGTCGGCCCGGTCAGTGGGCCTCACCATCCCGGTGATCGCCGCCGTCGCCGTCTTCACCGACGAGGTGTCGGCGGCGGTGCTGCAGGGGTTGCCCGGCCTGGACCTCGACGACGCGGTTCTGCGGGAGGTGCTCGGCGCCGCGGATCCGGTGTCGGCCGGAATCGCGGCGGCCGTCGCCGAGGCGCGGGCGCTGCTGGCGATCGAAGGGATTGAGGGAGTGAATGTCTCGGGCCTCGCGTCGGCGTCCGGCGCACGGGCCGGTGCCGAGATCAAGGCGGAGGTCGGTCGGCGGGTCAGGGCGGAGGCGCTGTGAGCGAGGCGATGGAGGCGGAGTTCGACACCGTCGCGGAATGGACCGCTGAGGTGGCCGCCGACCTGGGGCCCGAGTACTTCGTGCCCGCGGCCTGCCGGGGCAGCGGCAGCCCCGCCGCCCTCGACTGGCTCATCGACCAGATGCGCCTGGCGCCCGGTCAGGCGTTGTTGGACAGCGGGGCCGGTGTCGGTGGTCCCGCCGCGTACGCCGCGATGTCGCGCTCGGTGCGGCCGGTGCTCGTCGACCCCGAGCGCGGCGCGTGCCGCGCCGCGGCGACGCTGTTCGACCATCCCGTTGTCCAGGCGGTGGGTTCGGCGCTGCCGATGGGCGACGACAGTTTCGACGCCGCCTGGTCGCTGGGCGTGCTGTGCACGACCACGGACCAACAGGCGTTGCTCGACGAACTGCGGCGCACGGTGCGGCCCGGGGGACGGATCGGCTTGCTCGCCTTCGTCGCCCAGCGGCGCATTCCGGCCGATGAGCTTGAGGACAACCACTTTCCGACGCCGAGCCGGCTCGCCGAGCTGGTCGCCAAGGCCGATCTGCGCGTGCAGCAGCGCCTGGGCACCGCCGACCTGCCCGCGATTCCGTCGGCATGGACCGAGCGGGAACAGACCGTCACCACCGCGCTCGCCGAGCGGTACGGCCATACCCGGGCCTGGCAACTGGCCGAACGGCAGAGCGCGAGAATCGGACGGCTCCTCGGGCGGGGCGCGCTCACCGGCGAGCTGCTGGTGCTGCGGCACGCATGACGCCACGGTGACAAAACCCGCATATCCCCGCGAAGATGCGTAGATCACAGGCGATGTGGGTACCGTCACGACGATGAAGATCATCTCGCCGACCGACTCCTTGTTCCTCGTCGGCGAATCCCGCGAGCACCCGATGCACGTCGCGGGCCTGCAACTCTTCGAGCCGCCCGAGGGCAGCGGCCCGGAGTTCATCCGGGAGTTGCACGCGACGATCGTCGAGAACGACGACCTACAGCCGACGTTCCGCAAGCACCCGGGCCGGTTGCTGGGCGGCATCTCCAACCTCGCGTGGGCCTTCGACGACGAGGTCGACATCGACTACCACCTGCGCCGGTCGGCCTTGCCGCGGCCCGGCCGGGTTCGCGAATTGCTCGAGTTGACGTCGCGTCTGCACGGCACCCTGCTCGACCGGCACCGGCCGCTGTGGGAGGCGAACCTCGTCGAAGGCCTCGACGACGGTCGGTTCGCGGTGTACACGAAGATCCATCACTCGCTGCTGGACGGGATTTCGGCCCAGCGCCTCATGATGCGGTCCATGACGCCCGACCCCGACGACCGTGAGGTCAGGGTGCCGTGGGCACTCGGACCGAAGCGCAGAAGCAAGGACACCGGCGAGTCGCGATCCCTGCTGCAGTCGCTCACCGGCACGGTGAGTTCGGTTGCGGGGCTTGCTCCGTCGGCACTCACCGTGGCCCGGGCGGCACTGCTCGAGCAGCAGCTGACCCTGCCGTTCCGTGCGCCCAAGACGATGTTCAACGTCCCCATCGGCGGGGCGAGGCGGACCGCCGCCCAGTCGTATCCGCTGGCGCGGATCCGCGCCGTCAAGTCCGCGGCCGGGGTCACGGTCAACGACGTGGTGTTGGCCATGTGCTCGGGAGCCCTGCGCGCCTACCTCATCGAGCAGGAGGCGCTGCCCGAAACGCCGTTGGTGGCAATGGTTCCGGTCAGCCTCCGCGCACAGGACGAGATCGATGCGGGCGGCAACATGGTGGGCACCATCCTGTGCAATCTGGCCACCGACATGGTGGATCCCGCCAAGCGGCTCGATGCGATCAGCACCTCGATGCGCGACAACAAGAAGGTGTTCGCCGAGCTGCCCCGCAACCAGGCGCTCGCGTTGTCGGCGTTCCTGATGTCGGGCATCGCGCTCGGCCTGGTGCCCGGGTTCGTGTCCTCGGCGCCGCCGCCGTTCAACATCGTCATCTCCAACGTGCCCGGCGCCCGCGAGCCGCTGTACTGGAACGGCGCCCGGCTCGACGGCAACTACCCGTTCTCCATCGCGCTGGACGGGCAGGCGCTGAACATCACGCTGACCAACAACGCCGACAATCTCGACTTCGGGCTCGTCGGCTGCCGTCGCAGTGTGCCACATCTGCAGCGGCTGCTCACCCACCTCGAGGATGCACTGAGCGATCTCGAGAAGTCCGTCGGGGTCGGTCCGTCGGGGTGAACTCGATGTGCAGTTCGGTGAGCCCGCGCAGGAGGAACGTCGACTCGTAGGCGTAGGAGCGCTGCCCGGGCGGGCCGTGCTTGGCCTCGCTGATGGTGATGTCGCGCATGCGGTCGAGCAGGCGGTTGACTGTGACGCGGCCCTCGACGCGGGCCAGGGGAGCGCCCGCACAGGTGTGGATGCCGCGGCCGAACGCGATGTGTTCGCGGACGTTCTTGCGGTCGATGCGAAATTCGTTGGGATCGTCGAACTTTCGTGGATCCCGGTTTGCGGCGCCCAGGCACAGCATCAGGACGGTGCCAGCCTTGATGGGCACTCCACCGAGGATGGTGGTCTTGCGCGCCAGCCGGAAGTCCACCTTGGTCGGGCTCTGCAGGCGCAGCGACTCCTCGATGAACTGCCCGATCAGGCTGCGGTCGGCGCGCAACCGCTCCTGGATGTCGGGGCGGTCGCCGAGCACCTGCACCGCGAAACTCAGCAGCTTGGTGACGGTCTCCTGCCCCGCGGCGAACAGGAAGGTGGCCGGCCGCACCACTTCCAGGAGCGGCGGAACGGAGCCGTCGGGGTAGGTGGCGGTGGCCAGGCCGGTGAGGACGTCGTCACGGGGTTCGCGACGCCGGTCGTCGATGTAGCCGCTGAACAGGTCATCGAGGTACTGCAGCGGATTGCTGCCGACCGGTTCGTGATCCAGGGCGCCGACCCTGGCTCCCGGCGCGTTTCCGGCGCCGAGATTGCGGCGGATCTGAGCCCGGTCGCCGTGCGGCACCCCGAGGAGATCGGCGATCGCCAGGGTGGCGAAGGGTTTGCCGTACTCGCCGAGGAACTCGCAGTGGCCGTCGGCGATGAACTCGTCGAGCTGGCGGTCGGCGAGCTGCCAGATGTAGTCCTCGTTCTCCTGCAGGCGGCGCGGCGTCAGCAGCCGCGACAGCAGCGAGCGGGCTTTCTCGTGCTCGGGCGGGTCCATCACTACCATGTGCTCGAAGATGGGGAACTCGTGCCGGTGCGCCTCGATCAGCTCGCTGATGTCGTCGCCCTCGGGGGTGAACGGCAGGGGCGGGAACGGACCGCCGATGGCGTTGACCGCCGAGAAGTGTTCGACGTCCTTGAACGCCGCCTGCACTTCCTGGTAGCCCGTGACGGCCACGACCCCGTGATGCGGTTCGCGAACCACCGGTCCCTGACTGCGCAGGTGATCCCAGTAGGCGTACGGATCCTGGGCGATGTCGGCGTCCGTGAAGTAGTCGACGTCGGCGAGCTGTGTCATGGCGGGCCTCTCCACACAAGCCGTTGCCAAGTTGGTCGATCGACCAAAATGGTATGGTGTCGCATGTTTAGCACGCGCCGCGGAGCACGGTCAACCAACTCAGCAGTGAGGCGCTGAGTGGCCGCCTCCCGAAAGTCGAAGACCGACGACGGTGGCACGCGACTCCGATTGATCGAGGCCACCGCGCAGATCATGCACGACGAGGGCTATGCCGCTGCCACCTCGCGGCGGGTCGCCGCCAAGGCGGGTGTGAAGCAGGCGTTGGTCTACTACTACTTTCCGACGATGGACGACCTCTTTGTGGAGGTGCTCAGGACCGGTGCCGACATCGCGCTCGGGCAGATGCGAGCGGCGTTGACAGACGATGATCCGCTGCGCGCCCTGTGGCGACTCAACAGCGACTCCCGGCGCAGCATCCTCAACACGGAGTTCATGGCACTTGCCAACCATCGCAAGGTGATAGGTGCGGAACTCAAGACCTACGCCGAACGGGTGCGCGATATCGAAACCGCGGCCGTCACCCTGGTACTGAGGGCCAACGGGATCGACCTGAACGCGTATCCGCCCGTCGCCATCGCGATGATCGTCGCGCAGATCGCGCGCAGTCTCGCCAACGAGGTAGCCGTGGGGGTGACGCAGGGACACGATGAGCTGCGGGCGCTCGTCGACCGCCAGATCGAAGCGTTGACCAAGCCCGCCGCGACGGTCCGCGGCTAACCGCCCAACCTCCTTCGGCGCCGAACGACACGCGGCGCTGATCTTGTGCGCGCACCGCTGAGTGCCGGCGGTCGGCGAGAACCCGACCGTTGACAGGTCTGCCCGCATGTGCCAATGTTCCTGATCGATCGATCAAATTGTCGAGAGTCAGGAGCCACGAGTGCCGGGGCGGGTAGAGGGCAAGGTCGCGTTCATCACCGGGGCGGCCCGCGGTCAGGGCCGCAGCCATGCGGTTCGCCTTGCCGAGGAAGGCGCCGACATCATCGCGGTCGATGTCTGTGGTCCGGTCAGCAGCAATACGCAGATCGCCCCCGCCACAGTGGACGATCTCGCCGAGACCGCGGATCTGGTCAAACGCCTCAACCGGCGCATTGTCACAGCCGAGGTCGACGTTCGCGACTTCGACGCGGTCAAGTCGGCCGTCGACAGCGGCGTCGAACAACTCGGGAGGCTCGACATCGTCTGCGCGAACGCCGGTATCGGCAACGGCGGTCAGACACTAGATCAAACGAGTGAGGCCGACTGGTCGGACATGATCGACGTGAATCTGTCGGGGGTCTGGAAGACCGTCAAAGCCTCGGTACCGCATCTGATTTCGCAGGGTCATGGCGGCTCGATCATCTTGACCAGTTCGGTCGGCGGGCTCAAGGCCTACCCTCACACCGGCCACTACATCGCCGCCAAACACGGCGTGGTGGGACTGATGCGCACGTTCGCCGTGGAACTCGGCGCCCACTCGATCCGCGTCAACTCGGTTCACCCGACCAACGTCGATACGCCCTTGTTCATGAACGAGGGCACCATGAAGCTCTTCCGGCCCGACCTCGAGAACCCCGGACCCGATGACCTGGCCGTCGCCGCACAGTTCATGCATGTGCTTCCTGTCGGCTGGGTGGATCCGGTGGACATCAGCAATGCCGTGCTGTTCCTGGCCTCCGACGAGTCGCGTTACGTCACCGGACTCACCATGACGATCGATGCCGGCAGTATGTTGAAGTAGCCGCCGCTTATTCCTCTGCAGGACAACTGAATACGGGATTCCGGATCCGGAGAAGGTGGAGGCGGCCAAGACCGGCGCGTAACGGGTCGGGGCGGGCGGTCGGCTGCTATCTCCGCGGCTGGCTCTCGTAGGCGGCCGTCATCCAGTACACCGCCCGCTCCAGCCCCGGCACTATTTCGGTCACCTCGATCTCGCCCTCGGCGAAGCGGCCCAGGAAGCCATAGATGACACCGGTCAGAACGAGTTCCAAGTCCTGCGCGAAGTCCGAATCCACCGGCCCGAGAATCGATCTGATGACCGGTACCACGACGTCGACTCCTCGCTGGATGAGCCTGTCGCCACCGGGGCCGGAGCGCGCCCGGAAGTAGGACCTCAGCATCATGGGGTGCTTCTCCCACGGCTCGAAGATCGTGCGCAGCACCCGCATCAGGTCTGCATAGAGCGATCCCGTCGAGGCGCTGTCGGCCGGCGCCGGCAAGCCCGCGTACCGATTGGTCTCCATCCACCACTGCAGCGCGGCGACGATCAGTTCGTCGCGGGTCGAGTACCGCTTGTAGATGGTCGACAACGACACCCGTGCCCGCCGGGCCACCGCACGGAGCTGGACGGCCTCATCTCCTTCGGTATCTAGCAATTCCACGACGGTCGTGATGATCGGATCGGCGTCCTCGCCGGGTGCGGGGGGAACGGTCGCGACTTCGCGCAGACCCTCTTTCGCAGGCACGGTAACCATGTTACTCTGCTGTCTGAGTAACCGTGTTACCGGCGCGTCGTCCGCGCCGACGAGTCGACAGGGAAGCAGGACGTCGTGGGTCAGCTTGACGGCAGAGTCGCCTTCATCACCGGTATCGCCCGGGGCCAGGGCCGCAGCCATGCGGTCCGGCTCGCCCGAGACGGTGCGAGCATCATCGGAATCGACATCTGCGCCGACATTCCCGCCAATCACTATGCGATGGCCACTCGTGCCGACCTCGCCGAGACGGTGGCGCTCGTCGAAGCCGAGGGCGGCAAGATCGCGGCCTCGGTCGCCGATGTGCGCGATTTCCACCAAGTCAAGTCGGCCGTGGACGCAGGTGTCGAACAGTTCGGTCGCCTCGACATCGTGTTGGCGAACGCTGGCATTGCCCCCGTGGCGTTCCGCGAACTGACCGTCGAAGAAGAGTTGGCGCAGTGGAGAGCGGCGGTCGGCGTCAATCTCGACGGGGCGTATCACACTGCATCGGCGGCGATTCCGCACCTGCTCGCCGGCAACCGCGGTGGGGCGATCGTGTTCACCAGCTCGACAGCGGGGCTGAAGGGCTTCGGCGGCATGCAGGGCGGCGGCCTGGGTTATGCGGCCTCCAAGCACGGCATCGTCGGTCTCATGCGCACCCTCGCGAATGCGCTTGCCCCGGCGAATATCCGGGTCAACACCGTGCACCCGACGGCGGTGAACACCATGATGGCGGTGAACCCGGCCATGACGGAGTTCCTCGAGAACTACCCGGACGGCGGGCCGCATCTGCAGAACCCCATGCCGGTCGAACTGCTGGAGCCCGAGGACATCAGCGCCGCGATCGCCTACCTGGTATCCGACGCCGCCAAGTACGTCACCGGAGTGACGTTCCCGGTCGACGCAGGGTTCTGCAACAAGCTATGAGCAGCGACAGCACCACGCCGCACGGGCGGGTCCACGGCAAGCGCGTCCTGGTCACGGGCGCTGCGCGGGGCATGGGACGCAGCCACGCGGTCAGGCTCGCCGAGGAGGGTGCGGACCTGATCCTGATCGACATCTGCGAGTCGCTGCCGGAGGTCGAGTACCCGCTGGCGTCGCGCGACGACCTCGAGGAGACCGCCCGCCTGGTCGAAAAGCACAACCGCCGCGCGGTGACTCACGTCGTCGACGTGCGCGACTCCGCGGCGTTGGCGTCGGCCGTCGATGCCGGGGTGGCCGAACTCGGCGGCCTGGACGCCGCGGTGGCCAACGCCGGCGTGCTGACCGTCGGCACGTGGGACCAAACCACCGCCGAACAATGGCGCACAGTCGTCGACGTGAACCTGATCGGTTCGTGGAACACCTGCGCCGCCGCGCTGCCCCATCTCGTCAACCACGGCGGCAGCCTGGTACTGATCAGCTCCTCGGCGGGGTTGAAGGGCACGCCGCTGCACCTTCCCTACACGGCGTCCAAACACGGAGTCGTCGGGCTGTGCCGCGCGCTGGCCAACGAGGTCGCCGCTCAGAATGTCCGCGTCAACACCGTGCATCCGACCGGCGTCGCAACGGGCATGCAGCCGGAGTCGCTGCACGGCCTGCTCGGGGAGAAACGGTCCGATCTGGTGCCGATCTTCCTCAACGCCTTGCCCATTGCGATGGCCGAGGCGATCGACATCAGCAATGCGGTGCTCTTCCTGGTCTCCGACGAGTCCCGCTACGTGACCGGGCTCGAGTTCAAGGTCGACGCCGGCGTCACCCTGCGCTGACCGCTGAAAAGAGAGTGATGACGTGATCACGACAGAGGCGCAACGACACGAGGCGAGCCGAGGCAACTTCGCTGAGGTGATGACCTTCACGCCGCCCGAGGACTCCAGTCCCGCGGAGGCCGCGATGCTCGACTTCGTCTTCGCCGAGGTGTGGCCACGGCCCGGGCTGAGCCGCCGCGACCGTCGCTTCGTCACGCTGCCGTGCGTCGCGGCCGCCGACGCGGAAGGCCCCTTGCGCGATCACGTGTACGCGGCACTCAACAGCGGTGATCTGACGATCGGCGAAATCCAGGAGACCGTACTGCATTTCGCGGTGTACGCGGGATGGCCGAAGGCGTCGCGGTTCAACATCGTCGTCGACGAACAGTGGGACCGCATCCATCGCGACCGCGGGGAGCAGGCGCCGCCGCCCGAGCCGCTGCTCCCGCTCACCACACCCAGTGACCCCGAGGCCCGACTGGTGGTCGGCGAGCAGTCGTTCAAAGACATCAACTGCATTCCGTTCGCGCCGGTTCGCGACAACCCGTATTCCGGTGCGGGGATCCTCAACTTCGTGTTCGGCGAGATGTGGCTGCGCCCGGGGCTCGGGATGAAGGAGCGACGGCTGGTGACCGTGGCCTGTGTGGCGTTCCAGGACGCTCCCATCCCGATCCTCAGCCACGTCTACGCAGCGCTCAAGAGCCGCGACGTCAGCTTCGACGAAATGGACGAACTGGCACTGCATTTCGCGGCCTATTACGGCTGGCCCAAGGCCGCGCACCTCAGCCAGGTCATCGAGGAGCAGAAGCGGCGGGTCACCGCGGAATGGGCGCAGGAAGAGGGGGCCGCGTCATGACGGCCGCCACTGTTTCGGCGCTGACGGCGAGCGATCCGCACGGCCTGCTGATCGGAGGTGACCGCGTCACGGCGACCTCCGTGCCGTCCCGTGCCCACATCTTCCCGGCGACCGGTCACGTGAACGCCACCGTCGCACTGGCCGGTGCGCCGGAGATCGACAGCGCCGTCGCGTCGGCGGGAGAGGCGCAGCGGCAGTGGATGGCGTTGACCGTGGACCGGCGCCGCGACCTGCTGATCGGACTGGCCGACACCGTCCACGAGCACCTCGACGAGCTCGCGGCACTGAACGTGCACGACTACGCCGTTCCGGTGTCCTTCGCGGGCACCGCGATCATGCTCGAGCGGTTCCTTCGCCATTTCGCCGGTTACGTCGACAAGGCGTACGGCGCGAGCACGCCCGTCGACGGCTCGTTCGACATCAACCTCGTCGAGCGTGAGCCCTACGGCGTCGTCGGCGTCGTCGCACCGTGGAACGGCGCACTCGCGGTCGCCGGTTCGTGTGTGGCCCCGGCGCTGGCGGCCGGCAACGCGGTCGTCTTCAAGCCGTCCGATATCGCGCCGCTGGCGTCGTTGCGCTTCGGTGAGCTTTGTCTCGAAGCAGGTCTTCCCCCGGGACTCGTCAACGTCGTGCCCGCCGATGCGCAGGGTGGCGATGCTCTCGTCCGGCATCCGGGTATCCGCAAGATCCACTTCACCGGTGGCGGTGCCACCGCCCGAAGTGTCCTGCGGGCCGCGGCGGTCAATCTCACCCCGGTCGTCACCGAATTGGGCGGCAAATCAGCGAATCTCATCTTCCCCGACGCCGACCTCGACACCGCCGCCATGCTGTCGGCGCATCAGGGACCGCTGATGCAGTCCGGTCAGAGTTGCGCCTGCGCCAGTCGCATTTTGGTGCACGAGTCGGTGCACGATGCGTTCCTCGAGAGGTTCCTGGCCGTCATCGGCGCCGCGCAGATCGGTGACCCCTTCGACCCCGCGGTCAGCTTCGGTCCGGTCGTCAGCCAGGCCGCCGCGGATCGCATCCTCGAGACGGTCGAGGACGCGGTTCAGTGCGGCGCCGGCACGCTGCTGACCGGAGGCCGGCGGATGGGTGGCGAGCTGGCGGCCGGTTACTACGTCGAACCGACGGTGTTCACCGATGTCGACAACGCCTCGAAACTGGCGCAGGACGAGACGTTCGGGCCCGTGGTGTCCGTCATCAGGTTCGGTGACGACGCCGAAGCGGTGCATATCGCCAACGACACGAGCTACGGCCTCAACGCCTTTGTGCACACCAGGGACCTGAACCGCGCGCACTACGTCGCCCGGCGTCTCGAGGCGGGATCGGTGTGGGTCAA
This sequence comes from Mycobacterium sp. B14F4, assembly GCF_039871645.1. Classification (NCBI taxonomy): domain Bacteria; kingdom Bacillati; phylum Actinomycetota; class Actinomycetes; order Mycobacteriales; family Mycobacteriaceae; genus Mycobacterium; species Mycobacterium sp. B14F4. The sequence goes on from NZ_JBDPMF010000001.1 coordinate 217,719, forward strand.
CACCTTCAGCGACATCTCGCCGCAGGGACCCTACGGCGGCTACAAGCAGAGCGGCTTCGGCCGCACCGGGGGCGTCGACGGCCTGCACGAGTTCACGCAGACGAAGAATATTCGCATCGCGATGAATTGACGCCCGTCGCTCCGCTGCCCCCGATCGCGAGTGTGAAACCACAGCGAGATTCCGGCCGGATCCTCACCGTGGCTTCACACTCGGCGAAGGGTCGTGCCGGCACTCAGAACTTCGCGACGGCCCCCGCGTCGATGGGCAGCGCCGCACCGGTGATGTACTGTGCCTCGTCGGAGGCGAGGAACAACACCGCGTTGCTGACCGCGCGCGGCTCGATCAGCGGCTTGGGCAGCATGTGGAACTGCCCGACCACATCGCCGGCGTCGTCGACGGTCGGGTCGGGCAGGTCCGGCCGCATCATCCGGCGGAACTGCTCGTTGTCCAGCATCGGTGTCCGGATGTTGCCGGGGTGAATCGAGTTCACCCGGATCCACTGCGGGGCAAGCTCGTTGGACAGCGAATGCATCAGGCCGACGACGGCATGCTTGGCCGATGCGTAGTGAGCCATGTAACCGCCGCCGCGCAGCCCCAACATGGAGCTCACCAGGATGATCGACCCGCCCCCGTTGGTCATGTGCGGAATCGCCGCCTTGACGGTATGCCACACGCCGGTCAGGTTGATGTCGAGCATCGTCTGCCACGCGGACTGCTCGATCATCGCCGCCGGGGCCGGGGTGCCGCTGATGCCGGCGTTGGCGACGACGATGTCGATGGCGCCCACCTCGGCCACTCCCTGCTCGAGCGCGGCCGTGAGGCTGTCGAGGTCGCGCACGTCGGCCTTGGCGGTGACGATGCGCCGGCCGGACTTCTCGACCAGCGCCGCGGTCTCGTCGAGGTCGGCCTCCGTCGCGCCGGGATAGCCGACGCCGTCGATGTCCTCGCAGATGTCGACGGCGATGATGTCGGCGCCCTCCTCGGCGAGCCGGACGGCATGTTCGCGGCCCTGGCCGCGCGCGGCTCCCGTGATGAATGCGACCTTGCCGGCCACTCTGCCGACCGCGTTGTTCGTCATCGTCACCTCTCGTGAGTCCCGCTAACACAATTGGCCGCCGCGGGGGCGAAGTCAACGACGTGCGTCGTCCCTGCGATGGATGAAGATCCCCTCGGCCTGCACGGTGACGCCCTCGTCGTCGGAGATGTGCCCGGCGGCGAACGTCTTCGCACCCTCGACCCGCTCGATGCGGGCCTGCGCTCGCAGCGGCCGCCCCAGCGGCGTGCCACGCAGATAGCGGACGCTCAGGGTGCCGGTGAACGCGGGCCTTCCCGGCTTGTGCGCGGTGGCACCGAGGACGTGGTCGAGGATCATGGCGCAGACACCACCGTGGACATGTCCCGGCGGGCCTTCGTACGCGGCGCCCAAGGTGAACTCGGCCCACACCGTGCCGTCTGCCTCGTGGTGGACGGTCAGCGGTGGGGCGGCCGGATTGCGCAAGCCGATCACCACATTGCCCCACACCATGGCCTGCCCGTCGCTGGAGTGCTGCAGTCCGAAGGAGCCTTCGTGCAGCGAGGTGCCGAGTTCGGCAGCGGCAGAGTCGATCTTGTCCATCGCGGACTTGACGGTCCGTGCATCGGCTTCGCTGCGGATGCTGACGTCGATCAGTCGCCGCACGGATTGCGCCAGCGGTTCGTAGACCGACCGCAGCGCCCGTAACTCAGGCATCTGTCGCGGCGTCCTCGAAGCCGCCGAAGCCGCCGCGGTAGAACAGCAACGGTTTTCGCTCCTCATGCACGCGCAGACCGGTGACATGCGCGACGGCGATCGTGTGGTCGCCGGCGTCGTGCTCACAGGCGAGTTCGGCCTCGATAGTGGCGAGGACGCCGTCCAATGCCGGTGCGGCGCACACATCGCGCTGGTCGTCGGGCAGGACATTGATCGACAACCGTCCCACCGATCGGATCGCGGGCCAGCTCGACGAGCTTCGCCCCGGGCAGAACGACACGTACGGCGGACCCAGAGACACCGACGTCACGGACTGGCGGGTGAACCCCGCAAGCCGTTGCCCGTCATGGTCGGTGATCACGGCGACACCCGTGCAGAATGGCCGAGCATCGCGCGCATCCCCACCGCATCAGGTGTGTGGAGCTGTGGGATGGTCATGGCCTCAGAATGCATATGCCGATGGCGCGCCGCAACGCATCGTCCCAGCCAGTGGTGACTTGACGACCGGCGTGAGCAGGCGTTGTTAGGCTGGGCGGGTGAGTGACGACGCGTCTCGGGCGAAGCCGAATCTGGCGGCGACCAGTTGGGCGTTGTTGGGCATGCTGTCGTACGAGCACGAGTTGTCGGGCTACGACATTCGTAAGTGGATCGAGTGGAGCATGCGGTTCTTCTACGGAAGCCCCGCCTACAGCCAGATCTACTCCGAACTGAAGAAGCTGGAGCAACTCGGGTTTCTGACATCGCGGGTCGAGAACACCGGCGGCACCAGGAATCGCCGGCTGTACAAGATCACCGAGGCAGGACTCGAGGCGGTCACCCGGTGGGCCAACCAGGCACCCGTTGATCCGCCGGTGCTCAAGCACAATCCGCTGCTGCGGGTTACGTTCGGACACCTGACCGATCCCGCGCGGTTGAAAGAGATTCTTCAGGAGCACGTCGCCTACGCCGACGAAATGCAGCGCCAGGCGGCCAAGGATGCCAAGTGGTCCGGCGTCGAGCCGTCCTGGGCCTACGCCCATGTCGCGCTGCAGTGGGCCGAACGCTATTACGCCTCCGAACGCGAGCTTGCACTGAAGATGCTCAAGGAACTCGATGAAGCGGAGGCGACCTTCGCCGAAGCCGGGATCGAGCGTGGCAGCAGGATCCCCTGGCCGACACCCGAATTCTGGTACGAAATCGAGAAGAAGGCCGAAGCCGACGACTGACTACCCGGCGGTGTCGGCAGCGGCGATGTAGCCGTAGACCAAGCCCTGAGCGATCGTCGCCCCGGCCCCGGGGTAGGTCGCTCCGAACGCGTTGGCCGCGGTGTTGCCGATCGCGTACAGACCGTCGATGACGCTGCGGTCCTCCCGCAGGACCCGGGCGCGGTCGTCGGCGCGCAGGCCGCCGCAGGTGCCGAGATCGCTGAGCACCATCTTCACGGCGTAGAACGGGCCGCGGTCGAGCGCGCGCAGATTCGGGTTGGGGGTGACGGTCGGGTCGCCGTAGTAGCGGTCGTAGGCGCTTGCACCGCGCTGGAAGTCCGAATCGGTTCCGGCGTCGGCATTTTCGTTGAACCGGGTCATCGTCGCCACGAACGCAGATTCGTCGACGCCCATCATGGCCGCCAATTCGGCCATGCTGTCGGCGCGATGGGCGATGCCGGCGTCGTACCACGACTTTGGAATCGCCATCCGGGGGAACAGGTCGGCTGCGAAGACGTAGCTGTTCCGGTACTTCTGGTCGAACACGATCCACATCGCCTCCACCGGATTGCCGCAGCGTTCGCGATCCAGCACGCACTGACCGAAAGACATGTAGTCGGTTGCCTCGTTGACGAAGCGATTGCCGGTCTGATCGACGATGAACGAGCCGGGCAGTGACCGCTCGGCCAGCATCACCTTCGGGTCCCCGCCGGGTAGCGCGGCGACCGCCGGGAACCACCAGGACTGGTCCATGAGGTCGATCGCCGCGCCGAGATCCTGCGCGATTCTGATGGCGTCGCCGGTGTTGGTCTCCGCGCCGAGACTCGTGTGTTCGCCCAACGATTCGGACTGGAACTTCCACCGCATGTCCATGCTGTGGTCGAACCCGCCGGCCGCGAGCACGACGCCGCGGCGCGCGGTCACGGTGATGTCCGCGCCGCCATGACTCAGCACCGCACCGGTCACCCTGTCAGCGTGCGTGACGAGGCGCCGCAGCGTGACTTGCGTCCAGATCGGGATTCCGGCGCCCAGCACGCCGGCGAACAAGCCCGCGGCCAGTGCTTGGCCACCGGCGACGTATCGCCGTCCGAGCAGCAGACCGCCGACGCCTTGGCCGAGCCGTTTGGCTACCAGCGGAAGACCCTTTCGCGGCACGCGCGACATCAGGTTCAGCCAGCGGTAATCCGCGCCGGTGGTCGGCATCGGGATCTTGACTTCCATCACGCCGGGCCGCAGCCGCGACAGGTACTCGCCCAGCACCGTCGAGTCGAGTGGCCGGCATTCACAGGTGCGGCCCACGGCGGCGCCACCGGGTGCCTCCGGGTGGTAGTCGGAGTACTCCTTGGCCCAGAAGAGGCGCATCGGTGTCGCGCGGCGCAGCAGATCGACAGTCGCGCCGACGTGGGCCAGGAACGCAGTCGAGCGTTCCGTCGGCGCCGTCCCATTCACCACGGCGTCGAGGTACGTCTCAGCCCGCTGCGCGGTGTCGCTGCCACCGTCTTCGCTGATCACCGTGCTGGCAGGGAGCCAGAGTGCCCCGCCGGAGCGGGCGGTCGAGCCGCCGACGTACACGGACTTCTCGACGATGAGGACCGACAAGCCTCTCTCGTGAGCGGCCAGGGCTGCTGCCATACCGGTGCCCGACCCGACGACAAGCAGATCGACGGTGGTGTCGGCGACCGGCAAGCCGTCAGGGATCGTCGCTCCGTGTGCACTGCTCACGATGCAAAGCTAGATGGACGGCGCACCGGGCGGAACCCGTCTCCTGATGAGCGGAACAGATCCTGACCGCAGCCCTCACCGGCTGCTAGAACGGCCGTATGACGCTGGATTCCGATATCGAGGTCCGCCAGATCGAAGCTGATGCGGCGCCGGCGAGATTCGCCCGCGGCTGGCATTGCCTCGGCCTACTCCGGGAGTTCGGAGACGGCACGCCACACGCCGTGCGCGCCTTCGGTAAGAAGTTGGTCGCCTTCCGTGGCGGGGACGGTCAGATCAATGTGCTGGACGGGTTTTGCAGGCACATGGGCGGAGACCTCTCACGAGGCGAGGTGAAGGGCGACGAGATCGCATGCCCGTTCCACGACTGGCGCTGGGGTGGGGACGGACGATGCAGGAAGGTGCCGTACAGCAAGCGGGTACCGAGACTGGCCCGGACGGCCACATGGACCACACTCGAGCAGGACGGCATGCTGTTCGTCTGGAACGATCCGGAAGGCAACCCGCCGCCACCGGAGGTCACCATCCCCCGCATCGAGGGTGCGATGAGTGACGAGTGGACCGACTGGCACTGGTACACCACGGTGGTCGACATCAACTGTCGCGAGATCATCGACAACGTCGTGGACATGGCGCATTTCTTCTACATCCACGGCTCGTTGCCGACGCACTTCAAGAACATCTTCGAAGGCCATGTGGCGACCCAGTACATGAACAGCGCCGGCCGTCCCGACATCGGCGAACCGGGTGAGACGCAGATGCTCGGAACCACCTCGGTCGCTTCGTATTTCGGGCCCTCTTTCATGATCGACGACCTGACTTATCACTACACCAACGTCGACCACAAGACGGTGTTGATCAACTGCCACTATCCGATCGACGAGAACTCTTTCGTGCTGCAGTACGGGATCATCGTCAAGAAGTCCGAGACGCTGCCCGAGGATCTGGTTATGCAGACCGCCATCGGACTCGGTGACTTCGTCAAGATGGGTTTCGAGCAGGACGTCGCGATCTGGAAGAACAAGGCACGCATCGACAATCCGCTGCTGTGCGAAGAGGACGGTCCCGTCTACCAACTCCGGCGTTGGTATGAGCAGTTCTATGTCGATGTCGCCGACGTGACCCCGGACATGGTGGACCGCTTCGAGTACGAGATCGACACCACCCGTCCCCGCGAGGAGTGGATGAAGGAGGTCGAAGCGAACCTGGCCGCCAAGTCGTCGGTGACGAGCGCGAGATGACCGTTCGTCCAGACAACCGGCTCGAGGACTTACCGATGGTGCCGGTGGTCTGCGGTGCCTGCGGGGCTGAGGTGATGGCGCGCAAGAGTTCCTGGCAGCAGACGAGCGTGCAATGGAACCGCGAAGCCGAGTCGCGGTGTGTCCAACGCCGCGAACTGGATTCACTTCAGCGCACCGACCGGCCCTTCCTGGTCTGCTTCAAACTGCGTGACTCGATAGAGGACGCGGCACGCCGAGGAGCGCTGCCGATCGTCGACGAGGCTTCAACGTGACGAACCTGGCGCCCGTCAGGCGTGGGCGCCGCCGTCGACGCGGATCTCGGTGCCGGTGATGAATGCGCCGTCGTCGGAGGCGACCATCGCGATCACCGACGCGACCGAACTCGGGTCGCCGAGGATCTCGTTCTCGGCACCGTGCAGAAGTGGTGTCTGCTTGGCCCAGAGGCCGAGGTCGTAACCATCGGGCATCTTGTCCAGCGTTGACATCGCCAAAGCCGTTGCCACGCCGCCGGGTTGAATGTTGACCGCGCGCAGGCCCTGCTTCGAGTATTCCAGTGCCAGAGAGTGGGTGAAGGCCAGCACCCCTCCTTTGCTGGCGGCGTACGCGGCCATGTAGGGATGTGCGAATGAGGCCGCCGTCGAGGTGAAGTTCACCACCACGCCCCGTCCCGAGTCGATGAGCGCCGGCAGGGCGCGCCGCGTCATCAGGAAGGTGCCCGTCAGGTTGACCGCCAGCGTGGCGCTCCAGTCGTCGAGTGTGTGCTCGTGGGTGTGCGCACACCGCTGGATGGCCGCGGCGTTGACCAGGACGTCGAGTCCGCCCATGTCGGCGACAGCGGCATCCACCGCCGTGGCCACCGCATGTTCGTCTGACACGTCGAGCGTTGTGGTGGTGAGTCTCTTACCGGTCCCGGCCTCATCAGCCGCGGAGCGTGTCGACGCCAATCCGTCCGCGGACACGTCACACGCGACCACCGTGCCACCCTCGTCCAGTAGCCGAGCCACGATGGCCGCACCGATGCCGGAGCCGGCACCGGTCACGATGATGCGCCGATCGCCGAAGCGTTCCATGCCAAGCCCTTTCGGATCAGGCGAACTGGAAAGCCGACAGCGGGGCTTCCTTCGGATACTCCGCGGGTCCGCCGAGGTCGTAGACCGCATTCAGAGCGGCGATGAATTCGGGGTCGTGCAGCGGTTCGCCGGGCACGTCGAGCTTGATGCCTTTGTTGCGGACGTCGTCGACGAGCATGTCGATGGCCTTGTCGATCGTCAGATCGTCACTGCCGTCCATGTTCTTCTTGAGCTCGTCGTAGTCGGCGAACACCTCAGCCGACCAGTGCACGAGGAAGCGGAGTTCGTCGGTGTGGTGGCGGGCGATGACGTCGTTCCCGTTCTTCAACAGCCAGGAGTTCCTGTCCGCCGGGTCGCCGGTGAACACGGTGTCGAACGCCAGGCCCGCCGGGGTCTGCTGCTCGAGAGGGCCTTTGGCCTCGCCCCGATGCACCATCATCTCGTTCTGCACCAGCACACCCCGGTTGTAGACCGGCGGCAGGAGGCGCTGTGGCGGCCTGAGCGGCCCGTCGGGCCAGTAGGTGAATCCGCTGGACTCGTCGAGCGAGAACCAGGTGATCACCTGCGCCATCTTGATCAGGTAGTCGCGGAACAGTCCGGACTTGCCCATCACGCTGGTCAACCAGGTCGGCGCGTTCTCGTGGCGAACGCCACGGAAGCTGGGGGAGTCGAGGTGGCCGGGATCGCGGTTGGCGCACGGGCCGTTGATGTTGAACAGCATCAGTTCCGGCTTGGCGTACTCGGCATTCCAGTAGCTCTTGGCGTACTCCACGAACCGCTGGTTGTAGAAGCAGTCGTGCACCTCGGGGTACAGCACCGTGCCGTAGTTCGCCAGGTACCCGCGAAACGTCGCGGTCAGGAAGAGGTCCAGCGACGGGGTGAACCCATCGGGGAACATCCCGCTCATAGTGGCCATCAACTCCTCCGGAGAGGCGAAGTGCTGAGCGATGATCAGCCGCCAGGGTCCCTTGGTGCGAACCACATCGAGAAGGCGCTCGCGCTGGTCGTCTGTGTAGACGTTGTCGATCTCCCGGGGTGGCGAGGCCGGCCGCAGGACGTCGGAAAGCTCCATCCGCTGCTGTTGGGTAAGCATGGCTTGATTCTGGCGCGGCGGGTCTGCGTGAGGGTGCGAGGTGTCCGGTGATCGGGACACCGGTTATCTCGCGCGAGCAGACGCAAAGGTGTCCAACTCGGCCCGGAGTGCGGCACTATGGCGTCTGCTCGCTGGGCTAGAACGGAAGCGGGTTGGTGAATTTGGCACGCAGCAGCGCGCCCACCTCGGCTACCGCTAAGCGTCCGCGGGCCGTTGCCTCCGAGCGCATCAGGAACCCGTGGTAGACACCGGGATACCGAGTGACGGTGGTCTGCACGCCGGCATCGCGGAGTCGCTGCGCGTAGCGTTCGCCCCAGTCGCGTATCGGATCTGCCTCCGCGGTCACCACGATCGCCTGCGGAAGCCCGGACAGGTCCGCTACGCGGGCGGGAACCGCGTACGGATGGTCCGGCCCGTCGGCCAACTCGTGCATGTACTCGATGTCGGCGAGGTTCAACATCGGTGCATCGGCCATGGCGCGCACCGACGGGACGCTGAGGTCCTTATCGACGCCCGGATACATCAACACTTGAGCGAAGAGATGCGGACCGCCACGGTCGCGGGCGGCCAAGGCGACCCCGGCGGCCAGGGTCCCACCGGCACTGTCGCCCGCCACCGCCACACGCTGTGCGTCGATGCGCAGTTCGTCCGCATGCGCACCCACCCACGCGGTCGCGGTGTAGGCGTCGTCGAATTGTGCCGGTGGCGGCGCCTCCGGGGCGAGGCGGTATCCGACCGAGACCACCGTCGCATCGGAATGGTGAGCGAGATTGCGCACCAACGGTTCGAACGAGCGGTTGGTGCCGAGGACCATGCCGCCCCCGTGGAAGTACACCACCGCGGCCGCGCCCGAAGCGGTCGACGGCCGGTAGATGCGCAGCGGGATCTCGCCGAGGGGCCCCTCGATCGACCGGTTCTCCACCTCGACCATCTGCGGCATCGGCGGCAGCGGTGCGGCTTCCAACGCATCACGGACCGCGGCGAGTCCCCGGTTGCGCATCGGCGCCACCTCACCGAATTCCGCGGCGCGCGCCGCAGCGTCGGGATCTAGCTGCGGCGCAAGCCTGTTCGAGGTCGTCATTGGTGTGCCGGATCGAATCGACGCTTCGTACGCAGCACCGGTGCTCGGCGATTCGCCAGGATGTCGGCCCGCTCCGACATCGCGTTGCCGACGTATTCGGGCTGGGTGAGCAGATAGAAGTCACCGGCGGCCGACTGGTCGAAGACCACTCGTGCGGCCTCGATGGGCTCCATTGCCTCGGCCTTGATGTCCAGCATCGCCGAACGCTGTGATTCGGCGGCCCCGACGTCACCGCCGTCGACGCCGCCGGCCGCCTCGAAGATGTTCGACTTGACTGCTCCTGGCAGCACCGCCTGCACGTGGATCCGGTCGCCGTGCCCGGCCGATTCCACCTCCAGGCGCAGGCACTCGGTCAGCGCCAGGACCGCATGCTTGCTCATGATGTACGGCGCCTGCAAAGGGACGGCGGCGACCCCGCCGATCGAGGACAGATTCCAAACCCACGAGGGCGTGTCCGCGGCGATCATGTGCGGCAGGAAGGCGCGAATCCCGTAGAACACGCCGCTGATGTTGATGTTCACCAGCCGGTCCCAGTTGGCCACAGGGGTGTCCCAGAGATAGCCGAATTGCTCGACGCCGGCGTTGTTGACCAGGAGCCGCACCGGACCGACGTCGGAATAGACCTGCCTCGCAAGCCTTTCGAGCGCTTCGGGGTCGCGCACGTCGCACACCACGTCGAGCGATCCGGTGAGTTCATCCCGCAGTGCCGCGATCGCACCAGCGTCGACGTCGACGAGGACCACGGTCATGCCCAATGCGGCGGCGTGGCGTGCCAGACCGGCGCCGATCCCGTTGCCGGCGCCGGTGATGACGGCAACGCCGCCGCCGAAGATTGCGCGTGCGTCCACGCGCTAGGAGCCCGCTGCGGCCGTCACGGCGTTCTTGGCGGCGTGCTCGGCGAACGGAATCGAATCCTCGGCGTCCAGGATCACCGTCATCGAGGTGAACACCAGGCCGGTGTCCGCGCGACGGATACCCACGTCGACGACGCCGCTGGACACGTCGAAGGGGACGTTGTTGGTGACCTGGTTGACGTACAGATAGAACCGGGCGTTGGTTACCGCTCCGTCGACACCGGTACGGAAGATGTTGGTCGCATGGTGGCGCAGCGGGTAGGGATTCTCGTTGCGGTGCTGGGTGAGCCAGGCCAGGGTCTCGGCGCGGCCGTGCAGCTCGGCGGCGAGCAGGTCCTCGAACGGGCAGTTCCCCGAGTCGGATCGGCTCAGGTACTCCATCTTGTCGCCGAGCCGGGCGCCGAGCTCGGTGAAGTGGCCCTGGTCGTAGTGGTACCAGAAGCCCGCGATGAACTCCTGCACCTCGGACAGCGTGATCTCGTTGCTCATGAGATGAGTCAATCGTCGGCGAGGACGCCACGGCACCGCGGTGACCGGTCAGTGGAACATTGCGAGGGCCGATCGGTTCAGCCGGTGATCAAACCCCACATGTCCGCACCCGCCGCCAGCGTCGCATCGGTGACCTGCTGGTCCCAGTACCGGACCGACCCGAATTCGGACCGCCACGCCAGTGCCGCGCGGGTGAACTCGTGCAACCGGTGCTCGTGGGTGGTGCCGATGGCGCCATGCACCTGATGTGCGTTGCGCACCACGACCGACGCCGCGTGGCCGGCGCAGGAGCGCGCGACGGCGATGCGAAAGTGCAGATTGGCCGCCGACCAGTCGCTGGTGACCGCCGTCGTCAACGCGGCTTCGGTCGCTGCGCGTGCCAACGCCGCCTCGGCGGCCAGGTCGGCGATGAGGTGCTGCACCGCCTGGAAGCGGGACAGGGCACGGCCGAACTGGGTGCGCGAGCCTGCGTGGTCGATCGACGACACCACGATCTGGTCGAGCACCGCACAGACCTGAACAGCGCGAACCAACGCCGACTTCAGCCGCAGTCGGTCCACCAGATCACCGGCCACGGGCGTGCCGTCGAGCGCCGCGACGTCGGCCACCACGGTGTCGCGAGGCTCGCCGATCAGGTTGGTGCCGGACGCAATCTCGAGAGCCCCGGCATCGACATCCGCCGAGCGGTAGCCGCTACCGTCGGGCCACACGACGACGATCCGCTCGCTGCCGGAGGCCCAGGGGACACCGCGCGCCACCCCTTGATCGTCGAGCAGGCACACCGTCCTCGCAGCGCCGTCACCCGGCATCCCGTTCGCGTCCAGTAACCAGCAGGCCAGCAGATCGTGTTCGGCCAACGGAACCCGCACCGCGTTGCGGGCCGCGGCGCCGAGCAATTCGGCCGCCTCGAACCATCCCGCCCCGCTGCCGCCGGACTCCTCGCCGCCGGTCAGGCGAACCAGTCCGAGGTCGTCGAGGCGCCGCCACAAGTCGGTGTCGCGTTGGACGGCTTTCACCGGGGGGTGCGTGTCGCGGTATCCGGCGAAGACCGCGCTCATCATCTCCACCAGCGCGGGATCGACGCTCGTCGATCCGACGTCCGACGTGGTCATCGCAGGCCCAGTCCTCTTGCGATCACACCGCGCAGCACCTCGTTGGTCCCGCCGCGAAGCGTGAAGCCCGGTCGCTGATCCACTGCGGCTGAGACCAGGTCGGCGAAGGCGGGATCGGCGATGCCGTCGGTTAGGGTGTCCGCGAACTCGGCGACGTCACCTTCGGTGGTGGTGCCGAGCACCTTGACCACCGCTGCGGGCACATCGGCCGGCTCGTGCCGCTCCAGCGCACCGGCGACGGCGGTCGACATCTGATGCAGGCCGGCGACCCGCGCAACCAGCCGGCCGAGGCCGGCATCGCGCGACTGCTGCGCCGCCATCCGCTCGCCACAGGCCGCCAAAAGCACGAAGGTGGACAGGAAGCGCTCGGGTCCGCTGCGCTCGAAGGCCAACTCCGACGTCACCTGCCGCCAGCCCGCACCGATCTCGCCGAACACCATGGCATCGGGCACGAACACGTCGTCGAGGATCACTTCGTTGAAGTGGTGGGCACCGTTCATCGAGATGATGGGCCGGATGTGAACGCCCGGTGCGCGCAGGTCGACGATGAACTGGCTGAGCCCGGCATGCCGGTTGTCCGGATCGACGGGCGCGGTGCGGACCAGCGCGATGAACGCATGCGCACAATGTGCACCCGAGGTCCACACCTTGGTGCCGGACAGCGACCAGCCGCCGTCGGCCCGGACCGCCTTGGTGCGCACACTCGCAAGATCCGATCCGGAATCGGGTTCGCTCATTCCGATGCCGAAGAAGCACTCGCCACGGACGATCCGCGGCAGGAAGTCACTTTTCTGCACCTCCGTGCCGTACTTGAGCAGCGACGGCACGATCTGTCGGTCGGCGATCCAGTGCGCCGCGACCGGTGCACCCGCGGCCAGGAGTTCCTCGGTGACGACGAACCGTTCCAGGAACGAGCGTCCATGTCCGCCGTACTCGACGGGCACCGTCATCCCCAGATAGCCTTGAGCCGCAAGCGCTTTCGTGAAATCTTCGTCCCACCCCGTAAGCCACGCGTCGACCGAGGGAGTGAAGGCACCCACGGCGCGCTGCTCGGCGAGGAACTTCCGAACCTCGGTCCGCAGGGCGCCCGTGGCCGCTGCGTCGGCGGCGGCCGGGGGTACTAGGCGGGGGAGCGTCACGAGTTCGTCCGCCACCGACCGATGCGCTGCTCGTGCTCCGGGTCGCGGTGGGCCAGCGGTTGCATCGCCGCAGCCATGGCCAGCGTCGACTCCAGCGGCCCCGTGCGCGATTCCTGCAGCAGGCGCTTAGCCATCCGCAGCGCATGTGACGGGTTCTTGGTGATCCGCTCGGCGAGCGCGTGCGCCTGCGGGAGCAGTTCGTCGTGCGGCACCACGCGACTGACCATGCCCCACTCTAAGGCGGTCGCCGCGTCGATGCGGTCGCCGGTGAAGGTCATCTCGGCGGCGCGCTCGTATCCGACGGTGCGCAGTGGTAGAGCGGCATTGAGTGGACCTCGATGTCGTCGCCGGCCATCGAGCCGGCCACGATGGTGCTGACGTACTGCCACATCAGGCTGCGGCTGGTGTGCATCACACCCTTCGGGCGCGACTCGGTTCCGCTGGTATACATCAGCCGCAGCAGCTGATCGTCGTCGATCCGCGGATGCGGGGCGGCCGCGGAGGTGGTCAACCACTGCGCGAGGTCGTCCCAGCCGTGCGGAGAAGTTCCACCCGAAGGCACGATCGCGGCCGTGGTCCTGACCGCGCCGTCGAGCCGCATCGCTTCCTCGGCCGTTGCCGTCAAGCCGGCCTCGACGATGAAACCCGCGGCCTTGCTGTGGCCCAGGACGTAGGCGATCTCCTCGGCGGTGAGCATGAAGTTGATCGGGACGAGCACCACGGCGGCGCGGGCGGTGGCGAACGCGAGCACGGCGTATTGCCAGCAGTTGTGCGCCAGCAGCGCCACGCGGTCGCCGGGTCGCAAGCCGTTGTCGTGCAACGCGGCGGCCGCGCGGTCCACCAGATCGTCGAATTCGGCGAATGTCAAGGCCACGTCACCGTCGATGATGGCGATCTTGCCCGGTTGCTTGCGGGCCGACCGCCGGGGGATGTCGCCGAGCGTGTGGCTGCGCGCGTGCCTGACCACCGCGTCGAGTTGCATGGCGGCACTGTAAGCATGCCCAGCTCGGCGAGGAGGACAGGTGTCCCGCTCAGTAGGCACGACAGTGCCTGTCGGGCCCGGCGGCGCCGATACTCGAGGCCGTGACTGCTGATGCTCAAGCGATCCCGACGCCCCGCGAAGCGTCGGCGCCTCGCGACGAACTCCGGACGCATCTGCTGCAGGCCGATCCCGGCGTGCTCGTCGCGGTGCTGGCTCAATTGACGGGTGACCCATCGGTGGTCGACCGGTTCGCGCCCAAGATCACCCATCTACCCGACCCACCCGAGCGAGCCGGCGTTACCGATGCCGACACCATGGACGCACTTGTGGCTGCTGTGATCACGGCCCTGCACGAAACCCGGGCAGGAGGTGCGAAGGCCGCCGACGACATCGAGTTGTTCACCCGCGTGCTGCCGGTGGCGCTCGGCTCCGACGTCGACGAGGAGTTCGTTTCACTCCTGATCGAACAGGGCGGCTTTCAGGTCTCACAGCCGACGCTGCCGCGGACGGTCCCGATTCCCGACACCACGACGGTGGCGATCGTCGGCGCGGGCATCGCCGGCATCATCGCCGCACTCGCCGCCGCCGATTCCGGGGTGAAGTACCAGATCTTCGATCGCAACGACGAGGTCGGCGGCACCTGGCTCACCACGAAGTATCCGGGGATCGGTGTCGATACGCCGTCGGCGTACTACTCGCTGTCGCGGGACGTGAACCCCGACTGGTCGAGTTACTACCCACAGGGTGCGGAATACCAGAGCTATCTCGTGGCTCTGGCCGACAAGTACGGGCTGCGTGAACACACCCGCTTCGGGACCGAGGTGGAGGCTCTCTGGTGGGACCGCGAGCGCAACCAATGGCAGATCCACGCAGTTGATGCGGACGGCAACCGCGACGTCAGCTACGCAACGGTGGTGATCACCGCCGCGGGCTACCTCAACCGCCCACGATGGCCGGAACTTGCGGGTCGAGAGTTGTTCGAAGGCATCAGCATTCACTCGGCACAGTGGGATTCGTCATTGGATCTGACCGGCAAGCGGGTGGCGATCGTCGGTGCGGGCTGCACCGCGGTGCAGATCGTCGACGCCTGCGTGGACGAGGTCGACCACCTGACCGTGTTTCAGCGGCAGCCACACTGGGTGGCGCCGCGCAAGCGACTCACCGACGACGTTCCGGAGTACCGTCGCTACCTTGGTCGCCACCTGCCGTACTACGCCAACTGGAACCGGTTGAAGTCGTACTGGGCGACCGCGGACAACAACTATCCCGTCATCCTTCGGGACCCGGAATGGGCGAAGGACCACTTGTCGATCTCGCAGGCCAACGACGTGCTGCTGCAGCTGTGTATGCAGTACATCAACGAAACCTTCGGTGAGGGAAGTGAACTGGCGCAGAAGGTCACACCGGACTTCGCGCCCTACGGTAAGCGGATCATCCGCGATCCAGGTGGCTACTACGCGGCGCTGACGCGTGACCACGTCGACGTCGAGGCCAGCGAGCCGGCCGAGGTCAATGCGGACGGCATCGTCACGCAGGACGGCAGGCAAATCGGCCTTGACGTCATCGTCTACGCCACCGGTTATCACCTCGACTTCCTTTCCACGGTCGACATCCGCGGCCGCGGCGGCCGGACGCTGCGCGAGGAGTGGGGCGACAGCCCCCGCGCCTACCGGGGCGGCACCGTGCCCGGCTTCCCCAACCTGTTCATCATCTCGGCGCCGAACTACAGCCCGGGCCACGGCGCGGGCGCCAACTTCTCGATGGAGGTGCTCGCGCACTACATCATGGAGTGCCTGCAACTGATGGCGCTGCGCGGTGCCACCACGATGGAGGTGACGCGGGAGGCCTACGACGACTATGTCGCGCAGATCGACGACGCGATGTCGCGGACGGTGTGGTGTCACACGCCGAATGCGCACACCTACTACCGGTCCGGTTCGGGTCGGGTGGTGGTGGCCACGCCCTACCGCCTGGTCGATGTGTGGCATCAGCATCGGGCTCCCATCGAAGAACACTTCGTGCTCCGATGACGCAACTGCTGGCCGGTAAGACGGCACTGGTGACGGGAAGCAGTCGGGGCATCGGACGGGCTGTGGCGCAGCGCCTTTCCGCAGAAGGGGCGACGGTGGTGGTCACCGCCCGGTCGTTCGAACCGTCGGCATCGGCGCGTGGCGGTGCGACGACGGCGCTGCCCGGTACGATCGCGGAGACCATCGAGTTGATCGAGGCGGCAGGCGGTAAGGCGATCGGTATCGCCGCGGACCTCGAGAACCCCGATGAGCGCGGGTGGCTGACCGACGAGGTCGTCGACCGCGCCGGTGGACTCGACATCCTGGTCAACAACGCGGGTTTCGCGGACTATGCCTGTGTCGAGGACATGACCCTCGAGACCTTCGACCGCACGGTCGAGCACTATCTGCGCACACCGTTCGTGCTGACGAAGGCGGTGGTGCCGCATATGCGCAAGCGGGGGGCGGGGTGGATCGTCAACATCGGGTCGGTGACCGGTGTCGCCCCGGTGCGGCCTTATCGCGATTACAACAAGACGTCGGGTGACGTGGTCTACGCGTCCTGCAAGGCAGCGCTTCATCGCTTCACGCAGGGGGTGGCCGCCGAGTTGCTCGATGCGAACATCGCCGTGAACTGCGTGTGCCCGTCCACCGCGATCCGCACACCCGGTGCGGCCCAACTCATTCCGGAGACCTTCCCGACCGAACCGGTCGAATACCTGGCCGAGACCGTGCTCGCGATGGGTCATCTACCGGCCGCCGAACGCACCGGCCTGGTGGCATTCAGCCTGCACTACCCGTGGTCGCAGGGGCTCGCGGTGCACAGCCTGGACGGCGCCACCGAACTGCCGCCGTTGGAGCCGCCGGCGACGGCCAACCCGAACATCCTTCCCGCAGGCCTCTAGTCGGAGCGAGCCTGCCCGCCGAAGACGATCTCCAGCGCTCCGACGTGGGCGCGGTTCAGTTTGGTTCGCTCGACGATCTGCCACCGGTCCGCACGCCGTTCCCACCGGTCGCGGTAGTCGCCCATGGTGTAGAAGCGGTCAGGACGTCCTACGGCCAAGTGCAGATCGTGCACGTAGGCACAAGACACAGCGGTGTCGCCGCTGAGGTCGACGATGACGTTGGCCAGTAGGTGTTGGGTCGGTCCGCAGGAGTCGAGGTAGCCGCGGATGAGCGAGATGATGGCGGCGCTGCCGACCAACGGTCCGGTGCCGAGGTCGCCGGTCGCATCGTCAGCGAATACCCCGGCGAGGGCAGGCCAGTCGTGGTCGTCCATTGCCCGGGCGGCGGTGTAGAGAGCCCGCTCGATGTCGCGCTCGTCGAGAAGGCGCTGCACTGCGTCAGCGTTCATGACACATCGGACCTTTCTGCACTGCAGAAGCTGTGGCACACGCGGTCGCGGACGATGACGTCAGGACATTCCGGGTCGAACCAACGGTCCACGTGAGCCCAATGGATGGGATGCATCAAGTATGGGCCGGTCAGCCCGTCGAGATCGCGGAACTCCTGCTCGAAGACATGTGTCCACGGCGAGGTGCCGACCGCAGAATCGACGCGGCTGAGTTGCCACGTGGCGATCGATGTGACGTACCGGGGGAGCAGCCCCAGATCGTCCTCGAAGCGTTGCACGGTGGCGTCATCGACGGCGGGCTGCACACGAAGCAGCAGCGTCCGGTAAACGGTGCGAGGAATCTTCCTGGCGGTGATCGGACTGCCGGTGTAGGTGGCGCCGTTGACGCGGGTGACCCCCGGTAGCTCGAGTAGTGAGTCGAAAGACCCAGCCACCGAGTCCCATTCGCCGGCTTCTCCGAAGCGCAGGTGTACGAGAATGTCCCCGCCGTTGCGCACACCAGGCAGCGTCGGCTGCACCAGTGCGTCTGTCGCACCGCTGATCGCCGCCGCCCCTCGCAATTCGGCGAGCACGCGGTCCGTGACGGCCTCATCGACGGCGTCGATCAGGCGGACGACGTTAAACATCGCACAGTCCGTCCACATCGCCCGCCCCGGCCGCCACACTGCGCGTGCGCTCCACCACGAGGCCGGACATCCCGGTCCACCACTGGCCGAGCGACGGATCCGTCCTGCCCTTCCACGTCATCTCCCACCAGGCCTGCGGGCTCGGCAGGGCCCAGGTGGCGGTGACGACGTTCGATCGGTCGTCGAACCAGATCGGGGGGCTCACCAAGACATCGCGCAGCGTCATGCCTCGTTCCCGCGCACCTGGCGCGTATTCGGCGAGATAGGTCTCGACGAACTTCTTCGCACACCCTGGCCGGGTGATCACCCGGTCGATGACGAACACCTCACCGTCGGCCATGGCCCGACAGTAAGGTCACCGGCTTCCCATCGGCGTCGACGCTCCCGGCCATCGGGAGGACGCCGTTGACCGCTGCCGCAGGGCGGAGCACCGTGGTCTGATGAGCGCTGAGACGCCGGACCCGTTCGCGCCGGCCCGGCTGGGCCCGGTGACGTTGCGCAACCGCGTGATCAAGGCGGCGACGTCGGAGGGACGATCGCCCCACGGCATGGTCACCGACGACCTGATCGACTTCCACGTCGCGTTCGCCAAGGGCGGCGTCGGTATGACGACGGTCGCGTACTGCTGCGTGTCGCGGGAAGGCGCCAGCGCGCCCGGTCAGATCGTGGTGAGTCCCGCGGCGCTGCCGGGACTCCGGAGGCTGGCCGACGCGGTGCACGGTGCCGGGGCCGCCATCTCCGCGCAGCTCGGACACGCGGGAGTTGTCGCACCGAAGCGGCTCACCGGCGTCACCGCGGTCGCCCCGAGCCGGTTCATCAACCCGATTTCGTTCGCCTACTGTCGGGAGATCACGCGAGACGAGATCCGTGCGGTGATCGAGCAGTTCGGGACGGCGACCCAAGTGGCGATCGACGCCGGATTCGACGCCGTGGAAATGCATTTCGGGCATTTGTATCTACCGAGCTCGTTCCTCAGCCCGCTGGTCAACCGACGCAAGGATGCGTACGGCGGTTCGATCGACAACCGATCCCGATTCGTCCGAGAGATCGCCACGCGCGTGCGGCAGGTCGTCGGAGACCAGATTGCCGTCATCGCCAAGCTCGACATGGACGACGGTCTGCCGGGCAGCATATGGATCGACGAGGCCCTGCGGACGGCGCAGCTGCTCGACTCCGACGCCACGTTGGATGCCATCGAGCTCACCCAGGGATCGTCGGTGTACAAACCGATGTACCTGTTCCGCGGCGACGTGCCGGTTCGAGAATTCGCCAAGGTGATGCCTCGTGCGCTGCGGCCCGGCGTGCGGCTCGCGGGCAAGCGGGTCATGGGCAGTTATCCCTACCGTGAGCTCTACATGCTCGATGCGGCACGGCAATTCGTGCCGGTGGTCGGCAACGCCAAGCTGATCCTGCTGGGCGGGATCACCAACCACGGGCATCTCGAGACGGGTTTGCGTGAGGGGTTCGCCTTCATGGCCATGGGCCGGGCGCTGCTCCGTGAGCCGGATCTGGTCAACGCGATGATCGCCGACCACAGCACACGCAGCCGGTGCAATCACAACAACAAGTGCATGGTCACCGTCTTCGGGCGGACCCACTGCGTGCTCGACCCCCACCAACGCTACGGCGCCACGCCGAAGCTCTAGGCGTGACCACGACTACAACAGCTTCGCCAATTCTCGCGAGGCCTGACGCCGCGCCTCGTGAGCGATGTCGAGCACCGGCATCGTCATGAAGCCGTGGATCCCGCCGTCGAAAGCACAGCGGATGGTGGAAACCCCCGCTGCTTCGAGTGCGTCGGCATACGCGATGCCCTCGTCGCGCAGCGGGTCATGGCCCGCAATCACCACGACAGCGGGTGGTAACCCGTCCAGATGGGCCTGCAGCGGTGACGCATAAGGATGTGTCCGATCGGTGTCGGAGGGAACGTACTGGTCCCAATACCACTGCAGCGCGGGCCGCGGGTTGTAGAAACCCCTGCCGTACAAGCGGTATGACTCGGTGTCGAAGTTCGCGGCGATCATCGGATACAGCAGCAGCTGGGCGGCCAGCCCGGGCCCACCGCTGTCCCGGGCCATGACCGCGGTGACGGCCGCGAGGTTACCGCCGGCACTGTCGCCCCCGACGACGATGCGGTCCGGGTCTGCGCCGAGTTCTGCGGCGTTGTCCGCGGCCCACCGCGTGGCCGCGTAGACGTCTTCGGCAGCGGCGGGCCACCGGTGCTCGGGAGCCAACCGGTAGGCAACCGAAACCACAACCGCTGGAATAAGGTTCGCAAGGCTCCGGCAGAGTCCGTCGTGGCTGTCGAGGTCGCAGAACACGAACCCGCCGCCGTGCGCGTACACCAGAACGGGTAGCGGTTCGGCCGACTCGGGCCGGTACACCCGCACGGGGATCGGACCGTCACTTCCGCCGATGGTCAGCTCGTTGATTGACGCGACCGCTTCGGGCTGGTCGGGAGGGACCAAGCGCGACCGGATCGTGGCACGCGCTTGCGCGCCGGTCATGGTGTGCACCGCCGGGAACCCCGAGTCCAACGACTCGATCATCGCGGCGATCTGGGGGTCGAGGCTCACGCGTACTGCAGCACCGGCTCGCGGACGGGCATTGGCCGCAGGGCGGGACCGCCGCGCAGCGGACGCGCCTGCTGCAGTGTCGGGGCTACCCGCTCGGCGCCGTCCTCGGCGTTGCGCCAGATTCCCATCGCGGTCATCCGCACCGGCGCAGCCAAGCGCTGGTCGAACATCATGCGGTTCATCGGACCGCACACCGAAACGGCCGCGACCGCGTCGCCCTGGCCGCCGATCGGTGCTGCGACGCAACCGAATCCGGCCAGCGCTTCCTCTTTCTCGAACGCGATGCCGTGCGAGCGCACCTTGGCAAGCTCGGCGCGCAGTTGAGCCGGCGAGCCGATCGAGTACTTGGTTCGGCGGCTGGTCAGATCGACCGCGTCGTAGTCAAGTCCCTTGGCGAAGGCCAGCATCGCTTTGCCCAGGGCTGAGCAGTGGGCGGGGTGGCGTCCGCCGAGGCGGCTGGGAATCGCCGCGGTCATCCGGTCGCCGATCTTGTCCAGGTATACGACGTCTGAGCCGTCGAGGACAGCGAGGTGTACCACGAGTCCGGTGGCGCGATGCAGATCATGCAACAAGGGCACCGCCGCGCGATGCAGACGATCCTGGTGAACCGCGAGCGAGCCGAGCTCGACGAGCCGCATCCCCAACTCGTAATCCCGGCCGCTGCGTCGCAGCCAGCGCAGCTGCACGAGGCGTTCGAGCATGCGGTGCGCTGAGGACCGCGGAAGTCCGGTGCGGCGCACGATCTGCGCCAAGGTCAACCGGCCCGGGCCGTCGAAAGCATCCAGAACCAGTGACACGCGGTCGAGGACGGCGCTGGGGGTTTCGACAGTCGTTGTCATGAGGGCCTCCGAGGGAGAGGGTGGTGACTAATAGGCATATTCCTAATAGAAATATGCCTATTTGTAACACACCGCTGTGCGGCCTGTCACATATCCAGGGCAGAAGTGTCCATCCCACAGGCCGAGCTCGGGGCTGCGCTCAAGTGGCGGGGCCGCGGCCTAGCCTCTGGCTGCGCTGTGTCCCGCGCGACGGCCGTAGAAGCTGCCGTCGCCCAGCGAGATCCCGCTCGCGTAGCCCCACGCCGCCAGGCCCGCGGTGCAGCGGCCGGCGGCGAACAACCCCGGAATCGGTTCGGCGCTGACATGCAGCACCTCGGCGTCCAGCGACGTCAGAAGCCCGCCCAGGGTGAAGCCACCCGTACTGTCGCGCAGGTCGATCGCGCCGACCGGGGTGCGGATCGGCCGCAGCCACTGGGCCTTCTTATGAAGCAGCGGATCCTCGCCCTGCGCCGCCCCGGCGTTGTACGCCGCGACCGTCGCCTGCAACGACCCCAGCGGTAGCCCCATTTCGCCTTCGAGATCAGCGACCGTCTCGCACACCCATGTGGCGGGCCGCAACATCAATTGCGGCGACAGCGACGCCATCGCCTGCTCCTGGGCGTCGCCGTCGATGATCAGGAACGCGGTGTTGTCCTGGTGGTACAGGGTCAGCTGTCCGATTCGGCCGGGATAGGTGTCCTCGGCGACATACCGCTGGCCGCGGCCGTTGACCAGAATGCTCCGCACCAACTGTTGCGGGTCGATGAAGATCGCCACCTCGGTCGCGTCCATGTGCGCGAGATCGGCGCCCAGCGCCTGGGCCATCCGGATCGCCTGGCCGTCGTGTTGCTCGATCGACGCCGCGGGCCGCCCGGCGATCCGCGGCGCGTACTGCGCGACCATCGTGTCGTTGTAGGCGAAACTCCCCATGGCGAGCACCACGCCACGCCTCGCGCGCACCGCCACCTCGACCCCGTACCGACGTGCGCACACACCGACCACCCGGCCGTCGGACTCGACGATCAACCGCTGCACCCGGACGTCGTAGAGCGCTCGCGCGCCTGCGGCGGTGGCCGTTTCGACGAGCGGCTTCATCAACATGAAGCCGGCGCTGGATTCACCCTGTTTCTTGTTCGACATCTGGGGGACGTGACCGCGCGGGGCAGGCGTGGCGATGGTGTTGAACGGATAGGAGTTCTCCCCGCCGCTGTACATCAGGCCTTCGTCGCCCATCGGCTCCCAGCCCGGCTCGCCGAAGAACTCCGGCTTGAACCGCACGCCGCAGCCGACCAGCCAGTCGAAGTGGTCGAGGCTGCCGTCGCAGTAGTCGGCGATGCGCTTCTCGTCGGCGCCAGGCCCCATCGCGACGTTGAGGTACGCCGCCATGTTCTCGACCGAATCCTCGAAGCCGCAAGCTTTTTGGATCGGTGTGCCGCCGCCCAGATAGATGAACCCGCCGGCCATCGCAGCCGCGCCACCCCACGACCCGGTGCGTTCGAGCACCAGAACATCCACCCCGGTGCGGGCAGCCTCGACCGCCGCCGCCGCTCCGGCGATTCCGAAGCCCGCAATGACGACGTCGGCTTCGTCGTCCCAGTGCGTCACGTCCGATGCGGGCAGTGGAGCGATGTCGTTCACGGGCGCATCGCTGCCGGAAGGTCGGAGACCCACTCGTGGCCCCAGTAGCTGTCGGCCGTGATTTCCTCTGCGGTGTAATATCTTTCGTCGACCCGCATACCGTCGGTGCCGAACTCGATGTCCCAGTCGCCCGGTGCGCGGACGTAGAACGACACCATCTTGTCGTTGGTGTGCCTGCCGAGGGTCGACGACAGCTGGAACCCGTCCTTGTTCACCCGGTCGAGCGCCTGCCCGACGGCATCGAGGCTGTCGACCTCCACCATCAGATGGATCACGCCCGGGTCGCGCAGCGTCACCGCCGGGCAGATGGCCAGACTGTGATGACGCTCGTTGATCCCTAGGAACCGAACGCGAAGCGGACCGAATTCCGGCGGCGCCGGCACCCGGAACGCGCCGCGGGACTTGAAACCCAATACGTCGGTGTAGAAACCGAACAGCCCGGGCACGTCGAGCGCCGGCAATACCACGTGGCCGAGGCCCTGGTCGCCGGTGACGAACCGCGCCCCGAACGGTGTGACCACGGGACTGTGATCGAGCACGGCGCCGTGGAACACCTCGGTGGAGGTGCCGGCCGGATCCTCGAACGCGATCACCTCCTCGACGCGGCGGGCGTCGGCCTCCTCGAGTGACAGTTCCTTGACCGGCACACCGGCGCCGTCGAGGGCGGCCTTGACCCGGGTCAGCGCGGCGTGGTCGCGGACTTCCCATCCGACGGTGACGATCTTGTCCACATCGCCCGGTACCACGATGATGCGGGCGGCGCGCTCGTCCATGCGCAGGTACAGCGCGTCGTCGGCCGGACCGGAGCCCTCGGCGAACCCGAGCACCTTGAACGCGAAGTGACGCCACCGGTCCATGTCGGTGGCCTGGACCTTGACGTATCCGAGGCTCTTGAGATCGCTCATCGGCGGCCTCTAGATCATCGCCCGCAGCGGACCCTGCGGATCCACGCCGAGCGAGCTGAGCGCCGACGCGTGATACACCGTGCCCGGCACGTGGATGGCATGGGCCTGACCGACGTGCACATCCCGCCAGTACCGCTGCAGCGGCTTGTCCATGCGTGCGGCGTTGCCACCCGAGCGGGCGAAGATCTCGTCGACCGCCGAAACCGCGCGCCACACCGCCCGCACCTGGGTGCGGCGGCCCGCAGCCCGGTCCTCGAAGCTGACCTCCCTGCCTGCCGCGACCATGTCGTAGATGCGGTCGGCGTTGGTGAGCAGCTCCTGGCGTGCGGCGTTGATGTCCGCGGCCGCCTCACCGATGGCGTACATGACGTAGGGGTCGTCCTTGATCGCCACGCCACTGGAGTTGACGCGCTCGCGCTGGTAGTCCAGGTGCGCGGCCAAGGCGCCCTCGGCGATGCCGATCGTCGCCGCCGAGATTCCCAGCGGGAACATCGTCGACCACGGCATCAGGTACAGCGGCTCGGTCATCCCGGCTTCGCGCTGGGCGGTCCCGTCCATCACCTTCATCGCGTCCATGGTTCGGTACTGCGGCACGAAGGCGTCCTTGACGATGACGTCCTTGGAGCCGGTGCCGCGCAGCCCGACCACGTCCCAGGAGTCCTCGACGATCTGATAATCCGAGCGCGGCAGGATCATGTGCAGCATCTGCGGCGGCATCAGCGGCTTGCCGTCGGCCCCCGGTTCGTTGCTGCCGATCATGGCGCCGAGGATGATCCAGTCGCATGCGTCGGTACCGGAACTGAACTGCCAGCGGCCGTTGAAAACGTAGCCGCCGTCGACGGGCTCGGCCACCCCTTGGGGGGCATACGGCGACGCCACCCACGTGTCGACGTCTTCGGCCCACACCTCGCCGGCGACCCGTGGATCGGCGTAGGCCAACTGATACGGGTGCACACCGACCACGCCGTTGATCCACCCGGCCGCGGGGTCGAGCGCCGCGGTGGCCATGACCGTCTCGGCGAACTCGCGGGGATGGACCTCGTAGCCGCCGTGCGTCTTGGGCTGCAACAGCCGGATGGACCCGGCGGCCTTCATCGACTTCACCGTGGCATCGGTCAGCCGCCCGATCTTCTCGGCTTCGACTGCTTGTTCCTTGAACTGGTCGGCCAGTTCCATCACCCGATCGAGTACGCGCTCGCTCATGTCGGTGTCCTAACTGTATGGGTGCAATTGATGGTTTACCGCACGGGGCGTGCGCACGGGTCGGAATCCCGGTCAGCGGACGGCCTTTCCACCTCAGTACTCGATGTGAAGATCGTCGCTGATCGGGCGGGCCTGGCAGCCGAGGATCAGCCCCTCGGCGAGATCGGCCGGCTCGAGGATTTGGCAGTTGGCCATGTCGACCTCTCCGGACATCACGGTCGCGACGCAGGATCCGCAGTGCCCTTCGCGGCACGAGTGCGGAGCATCGATCCCCGCGTCGAGCATGGCGTCGACCAGTGTCATGTCGCGAGGCCAGCGGAGGCGGTGACGGGTGCCGTCCAGGTCGATCTCCACGCTGGCATCGACCCGCGTTCCGCATGCTTCGGCGTGTGACATGTGTCGATCCTGACCGTTCGCCGCGCCCGGGTCGACCAGGGGTTCCGATGGCTGGAACGACCTCTTCGCGACTGTCCGGTCACCGGGAAACCTGCCCGACTGCAGAGCCGCGAGGCCCTAACGTGGCGCCGTGAGTAACTCCGAGGAGCGGTCCGGCGTGGATGCCGTTGTGGTGGGCGCGGGCTTCGCCGGGCTCTACGCGTTGCACAAGCTGCGTTCGCAAGGGTTGTCCGTGCGGGTATTCGAGGCGGCTCCGGACATCGGCGGAACCTGGTACTACAACCGCTACCCGGGTGCACGCTGCGACGTGGAGAGCGTCGACTACTGCTACTCGTTCTCAACCGAACTCGAGCGGGAGTGGAACTGGTCGGAGAAGTACGCCACCCAGGGCGAGATCCTGCGCTACATGAACTGGGTCGCCGACAAGCTGAACCTGCGCGACGGCATTACCCTCAACACGAGGGTCACGTCGGCGGTGCTCGACGAACACGCGCTGCACTGGAGGGTGACGACCGAGACGGGAGAGGTCGTCACCGCACGATTCTGTGTGATGGCGACGGGGCCGCTGTCGGCGGCGTTGACACCCGAATTCCCCGGCCTCGAGAGCTTTCCGGGGGAGCTGTACCACACGGCCCACTGGCCGCACGAGCCCGTGGACTTCACCGGCAAACGGGTCGCGGTGATCGGCACCGGATCGTCGGGCATCCAGTCCATTCCGATCATCGCCGAGCAGGCCGACCGCCTCTACGTCTTCCAGCGCACGCCGAACTACAGTGTGCCCGCGGGGAACAAGCCGCTAACCGACGAGGAACGCGAGCAGATCAAGGCAAGCTACGCCGAACGCCGACGGCTGTCGTGGCACAGCGGCGGCGGCTCACCCCACATCGCCCACCCCAAGCTCACGTTGGAAGCTACACCCGAAGAGCGCCGGGCAGCCTTCGAGAAGCGCTGGGAGCTCGGCGGTGTGCTGTTCTCGAAAACCTTCAGCGATCAGATGCTCGACATGGCCGCCAACGAGGAGGCCCGCAAGTTCTACGAGAAAAAGGTGCGCGCCGTCATCGACGACCCCGAGGTCGCCGAACTTCTCATTCCCACCGACCACCCCATCGGCACCAAACGAATTTGCACCGACACCAACTACTTTCAGACCTTCAACAAGTCGCACGTGACGTTGGTGAGTGTGCGCAAGACACCGATCGTGTCGATCGACGCCGACGGTATCAACACGACGGACGCCCACTACGACGTGGACGCCATCGTGCTGGCCACCGGCTTCGACGCGATGACGGGCGCCCTGGCGAAGATCGACATCGTCGGCCGCGGCGGAGCGAGCTTGCGCGACGACTGGGCCGCCGGTCCGCGCACCTACCTCGGACTCGGCGTGGACGGGTTCCCCAATATGTTCCTGGTGTCGGGTCCGGGTGCGCCCGCAGTGCTCGCCAACATGGTGCTGCACGCGGAGGCGCATGTGAATTGGATCGCCGACGCGATCTGCTACCTCGACGAGCACGGCTACACCGCACTCGAGGCCACGCCCGATGCGGTCGACAACTGGATCGCCGAACTCGACCAGCGCGCCGAAGCCACCCTGTTCCCGAAGGCCAATTCCTGGTACATGGGTGCCAACGTGCCCGGGAAACCGCGCGGATTCATGTTGTTCCTCGGGGGATTCGGGGCGTACCTCGACATCTGCAACGAGGTGGCCACCGCCGGCTACAAGGGATTCAGTCTGCTCAAGGCGTAGGCGTCCGCCTCACTGCCGGGCAAGGAATGCCAGCACGACGTTCTCGAACGCCGCCTTCGCCTCGATCATCGCCCAATGCCCGCAGTTGGGGAACACGTGCAGTTCGGCATTCGGAATGGTGCGCATAGGAATCAGCGCCATGTCCAGAGGGCTGACCCTGTCGTCGCGTCCCCACGTCAGCAGCGTGGGAGCGGCGACCTTGTGCATCTGCGCCCACGGCAGCGGGGCGTCGCTGGAGCGCAGGAATGCCATCATCTGAGCGAACGCGGCCTTGCCGTACATGCGTCGGGCGGCCGCGAGCGTCTCCGGATCGGTAGCTAGCTGCCACCGCTCTTCGATGAGTTGCTCGGTGACCAGCGACTGGTCATAGACCATGGAGTTGAGCCAGTCGACCAGTCGCTGGCGGGTCGGATCCTCGGTGAACTCCTGCAGCAGTCGGATACCCTCACTGGGGCCGGGGCTGAAGACGTTGGTGCCGATGCCGCCGATCGTGACCAACTTGCCGATTCGGTCCGCATTGCTGATTGCGAAGTTGATCCCGACGCCGCCGCCCATCGAGTTGCCGACGACGTCTACGCGATCGACGCCGAGTGCGTCGAGGAACGGCGCCACGGCGCTCTGCGCGTCGATCATCGGGTGGCCACCGAAGTCGTCGCTGACGCCGAAACCCGGGAATTCGAGGATGACACAACGGAACCGCTGGACGAAGGTGGGTAGTATGCCGCGGAAATTCCGCCAGCCGGTGACGCCTGGACCGGAACCGTGCAGGAACAACAGCACCGGACCATCGCCGACGTCGTAGTAACGAAGCACGCCCGATGGGGTCGTCGCTTCACGCAGATCATTTTCTACTCGGGCGGTGAGCGCGGCGGCGTCGGTCATGGTGCCAGCCTGCCATGTGCGCACGCCGCACCGCCGCAGTGTTCCGTTCATCGGGCATCCCGGTAAGCCGGATGCTCACTGTGCCGCCCTGCCATCGCCGAGTGCCTGCACATCCAGGCGATACCGCAGCCCAACGCGAAGGCGTTCCCGTACCAGACGCCCGACTCGCCGGTGGGCGATACACGCTGACCATCGACGTACCGGACGGGTTACGTTGCGGCGACGTCTATTACGGTCTGATCGTCCCGACCTGCGCCGGCACCCTCGAGTCGTCGTTTCGCAGTGGGCTGCGACGGCGCACCCGGGGGGTACATTCACAATTCCATTCACCCTGGCGCGCTTATAGGCGTGACGCGCGATTGTCACCGGGCCCGTCGCGCGAGAGTCGTCGCACGAGAGATTGGTCCGCGTCGGCTATTAGCGCCGAGAGCGCGCATCACGCGACGTCGTGCGCGCATTACTGAGCCGGCGAGCAACCCACAGCAGAAGCCGGCGATGAACCAGCGGCGCGGTCGTCTCTTTGTCGTAGCAGCGTTGGACGCGGCGAAGCCGCACAGTGCCGCCACGACGGCGACCACCAGGAGGAGAAGGATCAGCGGTGCGATTCCTAACGCCACCGTTCGGCGTCCTTCGAGCCGTCGGACACATCGGCCACGTGGCCGATTCAAGCATCGTATTCGGCCAATCAGCGGTCATGTCGTCATCCGTGACCGAAGTGAGCCTTAACCGTTAGCGGCTGCGCCGGTGCTACTCCGACGGGGCGGGGCGGGCACGCGTCAGGTGGAACTTCTTCTCGCAGTCGCCGCACTCCCACAGTTGGGTCCGCAGGCTCCTGGAGTCGTTGACCACATAGGTCTCCGCGCTGCCACATCGAGGACACGTAACGGGACCGGATTCCATCGCGGTTCGCACTTACCGTGAGCCGTTCTCGTGACGGCAGGACACGCTCCGTCGGGCAGCAACGCCGTCGGCCGTTGGGAAGAATCCCGGAATCACCATCGAGTCCACGCTACGCCTGGCACCCGATCGCCCTCGAAGCGGCCGCAGTTTGCATCAGTTCTGCGTCGATCAACCCGACATTCGCCACACGCCGGGGTTGGCTGTCGTCAGGTTTGCTTGGCGTAGCGGACCAGGAAGGCGAACGAGACGAACGCCGCGCCGACGCCGACCACGGTCCACAGCACGAACGGGAAGATCAGCGACACGGGGGACACGCCGACACCGCTGAGCACCGTCGCCGATCGACGCGGTTGACCTGCTCCTGGAGGTTGATGGGCACGATGTTCACTGGTGAGTCCTTTCGTCATGCACGCCGGTTCGGCGTCGTCATGGCGACAAGTAGAGCCAGCGCGACCGGCTACCGATCCCAACAACCTGGGGCAGCGCTCAGTGGGCGGGCGACGGCTTCGCGGGCATCGAGGCCACCAACGGAGTGTCGACACCCACTCGGCCCAGCTCGTATGCACCGCCCGGTGCCCCCAGTGGCTCGTCGCGGCCGGGCAGCACGGAGGTGAAGAATGCGGCGTTGTCGGCCAGGTGCTGCCGGTCCTCCTCGGGTAGGTCGGCCTCGTACTCGATCGCTCCGACGCGGCAGATCAACTTGCACGCACCGCAATCCACGCATTCGTCCGGGTTGATGTAGAGCGAGCGCGCCCCCTCGTAGATGCAGTCTGCGGGGCACTCCTGCACACACGCCTTGTCCATCACGTCCACGCATGCTGAACCGATCACATAGGTCATGCCGCGAGGGTAGGAGAACTGCCAGGTCAGAAGGAAAGGCCCATCGCCACCGAAGGCGGTGACTTTGGTCCCCGCGCGTCTCTTGTCACTCGCGGGGAGGGACGAGAGTAACCCGACATATGGGACTTGGTGCCCTGTGTGCGCGAAGGCAATCGCGTGACTATGTCAATGTGACGATCCTCGACCGAACCGACTACTCCACGACGGCGCAGTTCCCCGATGCCGAAACCATCAGGACAGCGCTGACATTGGCGACGCGCGCGCCGTCGGTGCACAACACCCAGCCGTGGCGCTGGACGGTGGGGGAGCACAGCCTGCATCTATTCGCCGATCCCGCGCGGCAGCTGCCCCATACCGACCCTGACCGACGCGAGTTGATGGTCAGCTGCGGAATGGTGCTGCACCACGCGGTCGTCGCGCTGGCGGCGCTGGGTTGGCGAGCGCGGGTGCACAGGTTCCCCAACCCGGCCGACCCCGTGCACCTGGCGTCGCTTGAACTCTGCCCGTCGCACGTCGGCAACCACGACGTGACGCTGGCCGCCGCGATCCCGCGCCGGCGCACCGACCGCAGGCACTTCAGCTCGTGGCCGGTGCCCCACGCGGACATCGCGACGATCGGCGCACGGGTCGCCCGGATGGGCATCCAGCTGCGCCACGTCGAGATGTCAATGGACATCAGAGCCATTGTCGCGGAAGCGGTCTCGCGGCATACTGACGACGACGCCTATCTCGCCGAGTTGAGTGCGTGGAGCGGACGGCACGCCTCGACGACCGGTGTGCCGGCCCGCAACATCCCCGAGTCCGACCCCATCGCACCATTGCCAGCACGTCTTTTCGCCGCCGGTGCGCTGAGCCAGCCCGAGAACACGTCTGCTCGTGACGACCACGCGGTCCTGCTGGCCCTGGGCTCGGTGTCCGACGACGATCTGGCCCGGCTGCGGGCCGGGGAGGCGGCCAGTATGGCGCTGTTGACCGCGACGTCGTTCGGCCTGGCGACGTGTCCGGTGTCCGAACCCTTGGAGATCGCCGAAACCCGGGACGCTCTCAGGTCCGAGGTCTTCGACGACCGCGAGTATCCCCAGATGATGCTGCGGATCGGCTGGGCACCGGTGGGGGCGGACCCCCTGCCGTCGACGCCGAGGCGGCCGATCGATGAGGTGGCGACGACGTTGGACGGGGCGCCACTGCCCTGACCGAGCGGGTCACATTCGTGGCAGAGGACTTTCGGAGGACTCTCGGACCATCGCCGGTGACTTTGGTCCGTAGCCGCGCGATCTCGCGGCCGCAGAGACTTGCGCCATGACCACATTCGCCGAACCGATGGTCCACGACGAACTCGAAGCCGTCGTGTCGAACTTGTGCACCAGGTTCCCCGGTCGGTCACGTTCTGAGGTCGAGAGTGTGGTGGCCGCCGTCTATGCGGACCTGGTCGCGCAGGCGAGGGTCACGGCGCACCTGATTCCGTTGACGCAAAACAAGAGCCGACGACTGCTCGCCTAGGAGGTTGACGTGAACCCAGCCACCACGCCCGCGGAGCCGACGGCGCACGGCATCCTCGTCGCCGTCGACGGCTCCGCCACGTCGCTGGAGGCCACCCGGTGGGCCGCTCACGAGGCCGCCCTGCGACATGTCCCGCTGACGGTCGTGCATGTCCTGCCGTACGTCGAGGTCGGTCCGTGGGTGGACCTGCCCATCCCGCCCGAGTACTGGGAGGAGCGTGACCGGCGCGGCGAGAAGATGGTGGCCAACGCGCGTCATGTGGCGGAGACGGCCGTCGCCGGCCCACACGAGATCACCCTCGCCGAACGCGTGGTCTCCGGCGCGACCGTGCCGACCCTGGTCGATCTGTCCAAGGACGCCGACCTGCTGGTGGTGGGTTGCCGCGGGCTCGGCGGTGTGCGCAAACTGCTGCTGGGCTCGGTCAGCTCGGGCTTGGTTCACCATGCGCACTGTCCCGTCGCGGTCATCCACGACGAAGCCGCGGTGAGCATGCAGGCCGAGGGCGCGCCGGTGGTGGTCGGAATCGACGGGTCGCCCGCATCCGAACTGGCCACCGCACTCGCCTTCGACGAAGCATCGCGCCGCGGTGTGGCGCTCGTTGCCGTCCACACCTGGTTCAACAGCACCGATTTCGGCATCGACGTGGCGCTTCCCGCGCTGGCGGCCCAGGCCGACGAGGAACTCGCCCAACGGCTGGCCGGCTGGTGCGAGCGCTACCCGGACGTGGTCGTACGCCGCGTCGTCGGGCAGGACGATCCGGCACACCGGCTGCTCGCCGAGAGCGAGCACGCGCAACTGCTGATCGTGGGCAGCCACGGACGCGGCGGCTTCGCGGGCCGGCTACTGGGATCGGTGAGCTCGGCGGTCGCTCAGGCCGCGCGGGTACCGGTCATCGTCGCCAGGCAGTCGTAGCCGCGGTCCATTAAGTCCCTGCCGGTTGGGTCTTTGGACCCTGCGATTCGGGGTCGCGAACCGGCACCCTGGTCGGAAGAGCACTCAATACATCGAGGTGTAACCGCCAGTGAGCGCACATTTTCCCGACGCCGAGACAATGCGTTCGGCGCTGATGCTGACCGTACGGGCGCCGTCGGTGCACAATTCCCAGCCGTGGCAGTGGCGGTTGGGTGACCGCAGCCTGCACCTGTACGCCAATCGTGCCCTGCAGTTGCCACACACCGATCCCGATGCGCGCGACTTGATCCTCAGCTGCGGCGCCGCCCTCAACCACTGTCAGATCGCGTTCGCGGCGTTGGGTTGGCAGGCCAAGATCCATCGCTTCCCGAATCCTGACGAGCCCGACCACCTGGCCGCACTCGAACTGCATCGCCATCCGGCTGGCGACGCCGACATCGCGTTGGCCGCGGCCATCCCGCGCCGGCGCACCGACCGGCGTCGGTACAGCCAGTGGCAGATCGCGCCCGGTGACATCGCGCTGATCGGATCTCGTGCCGCCCGGATGGGAGTGACGATGCGCCGGGTGGACGACCTGCCGGGACTGCAGAAGATCGTGGCCGAGGCGGCCTGGCAACACGCCGCCGACCACGGCTACTCGGCCGAATTGGCCGCGTGGAGTGGACGGTACGGCGCCGCCGCGGGAGTGCCCGCCCGCAATACTCCGAAGCCGGATTCGCGTGCGCCGATACCCGCTCGGTGGTTCGCGGGGCCGGCTCTGGCCCAACCGCCGGGATCGGAAGCGGAGATCGACAACGCCGTCGTCGTCGCCCTGGGCACCACCGAGGACAACGAGTTGTCCCGCCTGCGTGCCGGCGAGGCGACAAGCATGGTCCTGCTCACCGCGACGGCGCTCGGGCTGGCAAGCTGCCCGATCACCGAGCCGTTGGAACTGGCGCAGACGCGTGACGGCGTACGCGAGCACGTGTTCGAGGACAGGAACTATCCGCAGATGCTCCTGCGGATGGGTTGGGCACCCGTCAACGCCGACCCGCTGCCCGCCACCCCACGGCGCGCTCTCAGCGAGGTGCTGGTTCGACTGGACGGGTCGCCGGTCGGCTGATCCGAGCAGCATTGCCGCCGAAGGCCCTTGGGCCTTCCGATTCGTGACCAACGACTCCGTTTTGGGTCGGGTCGGGTCGATAGTTTTACTTCGAGCGGTCGGCGGTGCCGATCGTCGAACCGGACGAGGAGCCCGAAATGCCGAGCCCGACCACACATCACGGCGTTCTGGTAGCAGTCGACGGCTCGCCGGCCTCGAGGGTCGCCGTGGACTGGGCGGCGCGCGAGGCCGCGTTGCATCGCCGTCCGCTATCGATCGTTCACGTGATCCAGTCACCGGCCGTGCGGATGTGGCCCGAGGTCCCGATGCCTGCCGAGCTCGTCGCGCGCGCGGCCGAACAGGGCCGTGCGGTCCTCGACGCGGCGAAGGAAACCGCGAAGAATGCCACCGTCGGAGAGCCGATTCGGATCACGACCGAGATGATCACCGCCGGTGTCCTGCCCACCCTGATCGACCTCTCGAAGGACGCCGGCATGATCGTGGTCGGTTGCCGGGGCCTGGGAGCGATCGGACGACGGCTGCTCGGTTCGGTGAGCTCAGGTCTGGTCCATCACGCGAAGTGCCCCGTTGCCGTCATCCACGACGAGGATCCGCTGATGCCGCAGCCCGCCACCGCGCCGGTCATCGTCGGGATCGACGGTTCGCCCGCATCGGAGTCGGCCACCGCGATCGCGTTCGAGGAGGCCTCGCTACGGGGTGTCGAGCTTGTCGCGATCCACGCGTGGAGCGACTTCACCGTCTACGAGCTGCCCGGATCCGAACTGCCGGCTCTGCAGGGACAGGCTGAGCAGACGTTGGCGGAGCGGCTGGCCGGTTACGAGGAACAGTATCCCGATGTCCTGGTCCGGCGGGTGGTCGTGATGGACCGGCCCGCGCACAAGCTGGTGGAACTGTCGGAGGAGGCGCAGTTGACGGTCGTCGGCAGCCACGGCAGGGGCGGTTTCGCCGGGATGCTGCTCGGTTCGGTCAGTGCAGCGGTCGCCGAGTCAGCCCGGATGCCCGTACTGGTGGTCCGGGCGTCCTGAGCGGGCGGTGGGCGTCACTCCTCGACGCGGTGCTGGGAATGCTCGAGCTTGGAGATGAAGACCGCCGCCTGCGTGCGGCGTTCCATGCCCAGCTTCGCCAGCAGCCGCGACACGTAGTTCTTGACGGTCTTCTCCGCCAGGAACATCCTCGCGGCGATCTGCTTGTTCGTCAGGCCCTCGCCCAGCAGGTCGAGTAGGACCCGTTCCTGCTCGCTGAGTCCGGCCAGGGGGTCGGACCGCTCGGCGGACCCGCGCAACTTGGCCATCAACGCCGCCGCCGCCCGATTGTCCAGCAGGGAACGACCGGCGCCGACATCCTTGATCGCCTGGGCGAGTTCCATCCCCTTGATGTCCTTGACCACATAGCCGCTGGCCCCGGCCAAGATCGCGTCGAGCATCGCCTCGTCCGACGTGAACGACGTCAACATCAGGCAGCGCAGATCGGGCAGGCGCGAGAGGAGTTCGCGACACAGCTCGATGCCGTTGCCGTCGGGCAAACGCACATCGAGGACCGCGACGTCGGGTTGCAGCGCAGGGATCCGCGCCAGCGCCTGGGCCGCGGAGCCGGCCTCACCGATGACTTCGAGTTCGGGATCGGCGCTGAGCAGGTCCACCAGACCCCGCCTGACGACCTCATGGTCATCGACAAGGAAGACC
Source organism: Mycobacterium sp. B14F4 (assembly GCF_039871645.1). NCBI lineage: Bacteria > Bacillati > Actinomycetota > Actinomycetes > Mycobacteriales > Mycobacteriaceae > Mycobacterium > Mycobacterium sp. B14F4. Next base: position 252,500 of record NZ_JBDPMF010000001.1, read on the forward strand.
TTAACCATGTGTAGTCCTCCTCCGAGGAGACGACGCCATTCCTGCGCTCACAATACGATCTGCGGTTGGCAAAGTAACACCGAACACCCCGCTTCATGCAGCGATGCGTAGCCGGGCGCTGCGAAGAGGTCTCCGATGCCGTGGGCTCGTTCGTGGCTGACGACCAGCAACTGGATCCGGTCCGCGTACCCGGCGAGGTAGTCCAGAGTCGATCCGTGCACCGTCACGGCCTCGATGTCCATGGCGGGGTAGCGCCTGCGCCACTGCGAGACGTGCCGGTCGAGTCGTGCCTCGGCCAGCCGACCGCCGTCGGCGACCCCTCGGGTGTCGTAGTCGCCGACCGGGGACCGCCAGGTGCTGACGACGCGCAACGGCGCCGCGCGCAACAGCGCTTCGTCGAGGGCCTGCTGCAGGACCACGTCGCAGCCGGGCGAGTCGTCGACCTCCGCGACGATCCAACCCTGCTGGGCGGGTTGCGGGTCGAAGCCGCGCACGATGGCGACCGGGCAGTGCGCCGCGGTCGCGACCGCCGCAGCGGTCGACCCGAACCGGGACCCGCTGCCGTGGTGGTGCCCCATGTCCCCGACGCAGAGCATCGCCGCCCATCTCGACGCGTCGATGAGGGCGCGGATCGGGCGGCTCTGCAGGATCTCCACCTCGACCTTGACCGGCTTTTCCGTCGATTCCACGGCCGTGACCGCATACCGGATCGCGATCTCCCCGGCTGCCAGGTCGCGCGCTGCCTGCTCGGGATCTCGATCGGTCTCGGGGTCGACGGCGTACACGAGCCGGAGCGCGATGTCGCGGCTCACCGCCTCGTCGACAGCCCACAGGGCCGCATCCAGGGCGGACCGCGAACCGTCGACGCCAACGACCACGGACGGCGCAGAGGCACGCTTACGTTCCATCTGCGACTCTCCTGATCGGGTGGAGGTCGCGCGAATGATGGTGCAGCCCGCAGTGTCCGAGTCCCATGATCTCCCGAGTGGTCACTTGTTCTTCGACTTGATCTCCAGCACCTCGTCGACCGGCCGCCGGGGTGTGGCCGGCGGCACGTCCTCGATCTCCGGCGCGAGGCCGACGCGGATCAGCAGCTGGGGTACGGTCGGCTGCCCGATCAGTGCGGCGACGACGTCGCGGCTGGCCTGCAACTCGGTGATGTGGGTCAGCGTGCACGTGGCAAGCCCGGCCATGGTGGCCTCGAGCAGAACAGCGGAGAGCATCTCGCCGCACTCCAGAACGCTGACACGTTCGTTGTCGACCGTGGACAGGACGAGGATCTTCGAGTGGTCCTGCCCGAAGCTGGTCCGCCGCTCCTGGGCGTGGCGCGCCACCGGGAAGTTTCGTCCCACGTCGACACGGTCGCCTTCGGCCGCGGACACCAGCGAGCTCGGCGGAATGCCGTCGGTGATTTCGAACGGCGCTGTCCACCATTCCATTTCGGAGTGGTAGGACGAATCGTAGAGCCGGAGGGCTTCGGTGAGCTTGGAAGCTTCGGCGAGCTCGGGGCGCAACTCGTCGGCGACGACGTCGAGGCGCACGGCCTCGGAGGTCACCGCGCGCCGCAGTGTCGACTCGACCGCGGGCCAGTCCGGCGGCTCGGCGAACGGCAGCCGGTCCGTCCTGCGCAGGAGAATCGCGTCCGCCCTGCGACGGTGACCGTCGGTGACGAAGTCCATGGGGGAGAAGTCGACCGACGCCAGGTGCAGCGACTTGTTGGGGTTGGGATAGCGGTCGACGTTGGCCTTCCAACCGGCGGCCGCGATCGCCACCCGGAAATGATCGAGGACCGCGCCGCAACCGAGCAACGCTTCGCGGCCCGAGTGATCGGTCGAGTACAGGACGCGATCCTTGTCGAGGAACAGCTGGACCGAGGTGTCCTCGATCACCCAATGCCACGGCTGGCTGTTGTACAGCGACGGCGCTCGGCAGGCCAACTGCACAGCATTCCTGATGACGTCGGTTTCGACGAGGGTGTCGCGCATACCTCGATAATCCGATCTGAGCAGGCGCTGGAACCAGGGCCAATGGTCCCAACCGGCGGGCCTTCCGGCCCTGTCACGGCGTTCGCGCCGTGACGGACGATTCATGCCATGAGCGCTGCGGCATCGGTGACCGACAGGGTCGACGGGTCCACGACGGCAGGCAATCTCGATGCCCAGGTGCGCGAGACGCACACCGGCCTCGTCGTCCTACTCGGCGACAGGGCCTTCAAGGTCAAAAAGCCCGTCGCGACGGACTTTCTGGACTTCAGCACACCGCAGAGCAGGGAACAGGCCTGCGCCCACGAGGTCACCCTCAACCGCCGGCTGGCTCCGGACAGCTACCTCGGCGTCGGACATTTCACCGATCCGGGCACCGGCATCGCCGAACCGGTCATCGTGATGCGGCGCTACCCCGATTCGGCGCGGCTGGCATCGCTGGTGCGCAGCGGCGGTCCCGTGCACGACCATCTGGACGCCATCGCCGAGAGGCTCGCGGTGTTTCACCGGTCGGCCGCCCGGGGTGCGGCCGTCGACGCGTGCGGTGAGGCCGACGCGATCGCCCAGCGGTGGCAGGACAATCTCGACGAGCTGCAACACCACGCCGGCACGGTCATCGATGCGGATTCGCTCCGTGACGTGCGCCGCCTGGCCGAGCGGTTCATCGCGGGACGGGCGGCCCTGTTCGCGCAGCGCATCGCCGAGCGCCACATCGTCGACGGGCACGCCGACCTCTTGGCCGATGACATCTTCTGTCTCCCAGATCATTTCGCAATACTCGACTGTCTGGAGTTCGACGACAAGCTGCGCTATGTCGACGCGATCGACGACGCGGCGTTCCTCGCCATGGATCTCGAGTTCCTCGACAGGGAGGATCTCGGCGAGTTCTTCTCGGACGCCTACCGGCGGCATGCCGCCGACCCGGCGCCCAGGGCGCTGCGCGACTTCTACATCGCCTACCGCGCGGTGGTCCGTGCCAAGGTGGACTGCGTCCGGGTGATGCAGGGACATCCCGAGGCGTCCGCCGACGCCCGGGCGCACATCGACATCGCGCTGAAGCACCTGAGATCTGGCACGGTGCAACTCGTCGTCATCGGCGGCGGGCCCGGAACCGGCAAGAGCACATTGGCGAGTGCGCTGGCCGAACCGCTGGACGCCGAGGTGATCTCGACCGACGACGTCCGGCGGCAGATGATGGAGACCGGTGCGATCACCGGAACGGCAGGCGCATTCAACGCCGGTCTGTACGCCCCGGCCAACGTCGCGGCCGTCTACGACGAGGTGCTGCGGCGCGCCGACACGACACTTCGCGGCGGCCGGTCGGTGATCCTCGACGGGACATGGCGAGATCCCGGTCATCGCGAGCGGGCGCGTGCCCTTGCCGAACGCGCGAGTTCCCCCGTGGTCGAACTGACCTGTTCGGCGCCGCTGGACGAAGCCGCCGCACGGGTCGAGACCAGGCCCGCGACCACCTCCGACGCGACACCCGGGATTGCCGCGGCGATGCAGTCCGGGTCCTACGGCGGGCATGTGATCGACACGACGCGTCCGCTTGCCGAGTCGGTGGCGGAGGCGCAGCAAGTATGTTGCCTGGCAATATGATTCGCTTCCCTCGAGCTGGTCAAGGAGAACCCAGTGCCCGATGACGACAGCCCGGTGGTCGTTGGAGTCGACGGTACCGACGAGGCCGTCGGCGCGGCGCGGTGGGCGGCGGCCGTCGCGCAGAAGTTGACCGCCCCACTTCACATCGTTCACGCCAAACCCTATTCCGGGCACAACTTCTCGGATACGCTCGCCGCCATCCGCGCTGCCGATATCACTGCGCTGCAGGAGGCCGGTCCGGTCGTCATCGAGGCCGCCGAGCGCGCCGTCCGCGCCGACCACCCGGACCTGGCGGTCACCAGCGTCCAGTTGCCCGATCCGATCGACGAAGCGCTGGTCGGCCTGAGCCGACATGCCCGCATGATCGTCCTGGGTTCGGCCGATGTCTCCGTCAGTGCGGCCGTCCTCGTCGGTTCGACCACGCTCGCCGTGGCATCACACGCCGTATGCCCGGTGGTGGCATGGCGCGGTGACGTCGTCACGCCGACCGATCAGCCGATCGTGCTGGGAGTCGACGGGGACGACGACAGCCGGGTCGCGATCGGAGCGGCCTTCGAACTGGCCGAGCGATTCGGCGTCGGCATCGTCGCCGTCCACGGCTGGTCGACCCGCCGGCCGCCGGGAGAGGTGGTGATCCCGGTGCTCATCGACTGGGACGCGGTGGCCGCCGACGAACTGAAGGGTCTCACCGAGACCATGGCACCCTGGCGGCGCCTGTACCCCGGCGTCGAGGTGACATGCACCGTGCACCGGGACAAGCCGAGCAGTGCGATCCTGCGGCACGCGGCGGATGCCCAACTGGTGATCGTCGGCAGCAGGGGACGGGGCGTGCTCGCCGGCGCCATTCTGGGGTCGACGGGGCTCAACCTCCTGCATCATGCCCCGGTTCCCACGATGATCTGCCGATCCCAAGGGGAGTGAGATGACTGCCGCAGAGCGCTTGACGACCTTGGACGCCAGCTTCCTCGAGGCCGAGGACTCCGACCGGCATGTCAGCCTCGCGGTCGGCGGGCTGTCCGTCATCGAGGGACCGCTGCCCGACCTGGACGACTTCGCAGAGGGATTCGCGGCCAGAATCGTTACCCTGCCCCGCTTCCGGCAGGTCCTGCGCACGCATCTGCTCGATCTGCAACCCCCCGAGTGGGTCGAGACGACCGATCTCGACCTCACCCATCACATACACCGGGCGGCTCTGCCCCATCCGGGCGACGAGCAGGCCTTGTACCGGTTCGTCGCCGACGTCATGGAGCGGCGGTTGGACCGGGACCGCCCGCTGTGGGAGTGCTGGATCATCGAAGGGCTGGCCGACGGTCAGTGGGCGGTTCTCACCAAGATCCACCACTGCATCGCCGACGGGATCGCGACCATGCACATGATCTCCGCCCTCAGCGACGAGGGCGAAGGGGAGACCTTCGCAACGAGCATCCGTGCCGCGAAAGCCGCTGAGCACCAGGCCGTTTCCTGGCCGAAGCTGACCTTGAACCCGCTGTCCTGGGCCGGCGCCGCCTGGCATCTCGCGGCGAGCGCGACGAGCGCGGCGGCGTTGGCCGTCGAGGGGGCGGTGGAGATAGTGGGCGGTTTGGTGAACCCGGCCGCCGAGTCTTCGTTGAGCGGGCCCGTCACGACCATGCGGCGCTACAGCGCTGCCCGAGTGCGCCTCGAGGACGTCAACGAGGTGAGCGAGGCGTTCGGCGTCACACTCAACGACGTCGCGCTGGCCGCGCTGACCGACAGCTTCAGGGCCGCCCTGATTCGCAGAGGAATTCGGCCGCAACGCAACTCGTTACGCACCCTGGTGCCGGTGTCCGTGCGCACCAACGAGGCGGCCGGGATCACCGACAACCGGGTCTCTGCGATGCTGCCGTTCCTGCCGGTCGAGAAGGAGGACCCCGTCGAGCAGTTGCAGGCGGTCCACCGGCGACTGGCGCGGGCGAAAACCAGTGGCCAGCGCGAGGCAGGCGCCATCGTCGTCGCCGCCACGAATGTCGTGCCGTTCCCGCTGACCGCGTGGGCAGTCCGGGCGCTCACGCGGCTGCCCCAGCGCGGTGTCGTCACGTTGGCGACCAATGTGCCCGGGCCCCGGCGGCGGCTGCGGATCATGGGCCGGGAAGTGCTGCACGTGCTCCCCGTTCCACCGATCGCCCTCGGGCTGCGGACGGGGGTGGCGATCGTCAGCTACGCCGACGAGCTCGTCTTCGGCATCACCGCCGACTACGACGCGACGCCCGACGTCGACGAGATCGCGCAGGGAATCGAGGGCGGCGTCGCGCGACTGCTCGAGAAGTGTCGGCCCTGAGCGCCGACCGGGCCCAGGCGCGCGAGGTCGTGCTTGGAGGACTTTCGGCCATCCCAGCGAGGGCCTGTAGCCCTCGTCGCCGGGGCACGTCCGCGCGCACGATCGCTGACATCAGGAAGGGGTAGGACGATGAAGGCGCAAGTTGGGGATTGGCTGGTGATCAAGGGGCTGACGGTGGATCGACCGGATCAGCGTGGACTCATCACGGAGGTCCACTCGACGGACGGCTCGCCTCCGTACGTGGTGCATTGGCTCGAGAACGACCACATCGCCACCGTCTTCCCGGGCCCGGACGCGATCGTCGTCACCGCCGCCGAGCAGCGTGCCGCTGACGAGCGCGCCGAGCAGCGCATCGCCTCTGCTCAGGCCGACATCGCGCACCGGGACAAAGGCGACGCGTGACCGACCGCCGGCCGATCGTCGTCGGAGCCGATGGGTCGCACTTCGCCGACGCAGCCGTTCGGTGGGCCGCCAGGGACGCCGCGATGCGTGCCACCGAACTGCTGATCGTGCACGCCGTTTCGCCGGTGATGGGAACCTGGCTCGCCACCCCGGTCCCGGCCGACGTGCTCGACTCCCAGCACCGGCTCGGGGCCGACATCCTCCGGGACGCCGCGCAGATGGCACGGCAGGCCGCCGGAGAGAACTTGCCGGTCACCACCCGCGAGCTGTCCTGCGCACCGGCTCCGGCCCTCGTGCAGCTGTCGAAGGACGCGCAGATGGTGGTCGTTGGCAACCGCGGACGGGGCAAGGTCGCGCGCAGCCTGCTCGGTTCGGTGAGCTGGGGACTTGTGCACCACGCGCACTGTCCGGTGGCGGTCATCCGCCCTCCCGAGTCGACGGAGGGTCCGTCGACCGCGCCGACGGCACCCGTGCTGGTGGGTGTCGACTTCTCTGCCGACTCCGATCTGGCCACCGAGTTGGCCTTCGAGGAGGCGTCCCGGCGCGGTGTGCCGCTCGTGGCACTGCACGCGTGGTGGAGTCCGGGCGCATTCGAATTCGCCGGACCGGAGTGGGAGACCATCCGCCTCGAGGTCGAGCAGTCTTTCGCCGAGCGGTTCGCCCCGTGGCAGGAGCGCTATCCGGGCGTGGAGGTGCGCCGCGTGGTCGTCCGCGACGCCCCGGCGCACGAGATCGCGCTCCGCTCGGACGACGCGCAGCTGGTTGTGATCGGCAGCCGGGGGCACGGGGCAATCGCGAGCACCCTGCTCGGCTCGGTGAGCGCCGCCGTGGTCCAGGCCGTTGCGGCCCCGGTCATCGTGGCGCGATCGTGACCGTGTGACCGGCGAGGGGGATGCTGGCATGGAAACGCCGTATGTGACCGAACAGATCTCGTTCCCCTCGGCCGGGTCTGTCATTGCCGGAGTGTTGTACCGGCCGACGTCGACTCCGGCCCCGATGCCGGCTGTCGTTCTCGCGCACGGCTTCTCCGGAACGATGGACTGGATCGTGCCCGATTTCGCCGAGCGGTTCGCCGAGGGTGGTCTGGCCGCACTGGTATTCGACTACCGCCATCTCGGGCTCAGTGGGGGAGAGCCGCGGCAGCTGATCGATTCCCGCCGCCAGGTCGAAGACCTGCGCAATGCCGTGACGTACATGCGCTCCCGGCCGGACATCGACGCGAGCCGTATCGCGTTGTGGGGCACCTCGCTTGGCGGTAGTCATGTTCTCAACGTGGCCGCGGCCGATCCGGCGATCGCCGCGGTGGTCGCGAACGTGCCCGGTTTCGACCTCGTCGTCGGCGTGCGCGGTCGTCACGTGCCTGCGCACATGAAACTGGGCGCGGTGCGCATCGTGGCGGCAACAACGCGGTTACTGGGGGCGGCGGTCGTCGACGCCGCGCGCGGCGCGTTGGGCTTGCGGCCGTTCTACATTCCCGTCTACGGCAAGCTCGGCCGTGCCGTCTTCAGCGATCCGGAATTGGCCGGTCTGTTCGCAGACGTCGAGCGCTACGCGCCCACGTGGCGCAACCGGGTCACGCCGCGGTTCCTGTTCATCGCTCCGCGCTACCGAAGAGGGACGATGGAGCGCCTGGTGCCACCGCTTCTCGTCACGGTCGCCCGCGACGACGATGTCATCTCGACCGCGTTCGTCACGAGAACAGCCGCCAGGGCGCCGCGACACGAGATCCGCGAATACCCGGTCCGGCACTTCGACGTCTACCACGGTGAGGTGCGTGATCGGATCGCCGCCGACCATCTGACGTTCCTGCGGCACCATCTGCGATGTGAGGAGCCGCAGCGATTGATGAGTTCATGACCATCCGGCGCGGCGCGGTGACTGATGACCTAGGACCCTCGCGTAGCCCCGAACAGCTGGCATAGGAACGAGGTATGAGGAATACAACCGAATCAGCGAACCCGATCACCATCGATGTCACCACCCACGGCAGGCTGCCGGGCGCGGCGGACTACGCGCGCGACAAGATCGGCGGATTGATCCGGCTCTCCCACCGCCCGGTGCTGCACGCCCGGGTCCGGCTCACCGAGCACTCCGATCCGGCCGTGCAGCGGCCCGTGATCGCGCAGGCCAATCTCGACGTCAACGGTCGGCTCGTGCGAGCGCAAGTCGAGGGCGTCGACGCGCACGAGGCCATCGACCGGCTCGGCGCTCGGCTGCGGCAGCGGCTCGAGCGCACCGCAGAACACTGGGAGGCGCGGCGGGGCGCACGTCCGGTGGGTGGTCCGCACGAATGGCGCCACCAGTCCGCGCCCAGCCACCGCCCCGGGTACTTCCCCAGGCCGGTCGACGAACGCCGCGTCGTGCGCCACAAGTCCCTCGCCCCACGTGCGTGCTCGGTCGACGAGGCCGCGTACGACATGGAGCTCCTCGACTACGACTTCTACCTGTTCACCGAGGCCGCAACGGGAATCGCGAGCGTTCTGTACCGCGAAGAAGCGGGCGATTATTCTCTCGCACAGGTTGTTCCGCCGTCGAAGGAGCAGCTCGCCCCCTTCGAGCTGCCGGTGACCCTGAGCGACACGTCGGCGCCCTGCATCACCGTGGAGCAGGCGATCGAGCGCCTCGGACTGCTCGGCCTGCCGTTCCTGTTCTTCATCGAGGCGGCCGAGGGCCGGGCCTGCGTGCTCTATCACCGCTACGACGGCCACTACGGTCTGATCAGCCCGGCCGACTGAGTGGCGCAGAGCCAGGCGGCCCCGCGGCGACTTCCCTAGCGGCTGCGGGGCCGCCCCTCTTCAACTTCCCGCAGACACTCCTCGGTCAACGGGACGAGCGCTTCGATGTCGGGTACCGCGTGGCGACCCGCCACATAGCCGAAATGGATGCGGTCGGCATACGAGCACGTCGTGACATTGAGCGCCTGACCGTCGTAGACGGCCGACACCGGCACGATCTCCTCGACATGCGCCCCGTTCCAGTACATCTCGTGCGACGGTCCGGAAATGTGCGACACCGGCAGGTTGTATCCGGTCCGAGGCTTCAGCGGGATCGGCACCACGGGCGACAGCACCGTGGCGGCGATGCTCGTCGCCAACAGCGACATCGACACCGCCGAGCCACGTTCTGCGACACGGTGTTTCCCCTCGGCCATCACCCGGTGGATCAGGTCGAGCCGCTCGTCGGCATCGGCGATGTCGGTACCCAAGGGAACCAGCCACGCCCCGAACTGGTTGCCGGTCGGCTTGTCACCGTCAACACCACGAGGCCGCACCGTGATCGGGCAGATGGCCACCAGTGAGCGTGCCGGCAGTTCGTCGCGTTCCTGCAGCCAGCGACGAAGCACACCACCCACCACCGCGGTGATCACGTCGTTCGTCGTGACACCCGCCGGGTGGTGAACCGCCGAGAAGCGGCCCTTGGGCCAGGTGCCGGAGGCAACGCCCAGACGATGGCCGACTGCGCCGTTGAACCGGGTGCACGGTGCCGACACGGGGAACTGGGTGGTCTTCGTGGCGACGGACCTCAGCAGAGTCGCCGCTTCGGACGTCAGCAGTCGCTCGAGGAACGAAACACTCTGCGCGGCAACGTGTGGCACCGACAGCAGCGACGCCGAAGGGCGGCCGGTGATCGCGTCGGCGGCGGGCGTCGGTGCCCCTGGGACCGGTGAGTCGGCTTCGGCATAGAAGGGTGCCATGGCGCGGCTGTCCGGGTCGGGGCTCAACGCGGCGGTGATCATGTGGATGCCCGCCAGACCGTCCATGAGCGTGTGATGGACCTTCACGTAGACGGCGAACCGCTGATCGTCGAAGCCGTCGATCAGGTAAGACATCCACATCGGCCGTGATCTGTCCAGCGGCTCGGCATGCAATTCACTGATCAACTGCCACAACTGATCCCGGCCCGACCCCGGGGGCAGCGTCTGGCGCCTGCAGTGACGGGCGAGGTCGACGGCTCCGGCCGTCCGCCAGATCCACATGCCGGCCGTCTCGATCCCGCGGTGGGGATGGCGGCGCAGCCGGGAATCGAGTGGAAACCGGCCGGCGAGGTCGGCGCTGTGCAGTTCGTCGAGAAAGTGGGGTCCGGTGTCCGGCGGGCGGGACATGACCAGAACGACGCCGATGTTCAACGGGCTCGCCAGTACTTCGGCGGTCATCATCGCCGCGTCCAACGCCGCGAGCAGCTGCATGGCCGTGCCTAGCCGGTTCGCCCCGCCCGCGTCGGCCCCGTCCCGTCGAGCAGACCGGACTGCGCCAGCGCGGCATCGATGAACTTCTGGACCGGTCGGGACTGGAAGAAGCCGGTGTGCCCGCCTTGGTACCAGACGATCTCGGGCTCGCCCCAATGCTGCCAGAGCCGAATAACCTGTTCGCGGGGATGCACCAGCCGGTCGGCGATCCCGGCGTAGATGAACCGCCCGTGCATCGGCACGCGCGGCGTCATCGACAGCGGGGAGGTCATCCGCCCGAGCGGTCCGGCCAGTTCGACCGCGCGCCGTCGCGGGTCGTCTTCGCCGAGGCCCGAATGGCGGCCAAGGAGGTCGATCAGGTCGACCACCGGAACACCCAGGATGGCGCACGTCAATCCGCTGTCGAGGCTGGCAACCAGTGATGAGACATAGCCACCGAGCGAGATGCTGTACAGGCCGATCGGTGAATCCGGTTGCTGCTTGCGGATCCAGGACAGCAGCCGCCGGATGTCCCACACCGCCTGCGCGGTGGCGTGCACCGCGTCCATGATGTCCTCGTTCGGGAATACCGCTCCCTTCGGCAGCCCTCGTGCTCGCGGGCCGTGCATCGGCAGGACCGGCAGTGCGACGTTGAGCCCGAGATCGTTGTGTAGGTGCCAGGCGCGGAACAGCGTGAGATCGAGTGCGGCCCGACCCATCTCCGCGCCGTGCACGCAGACCAGCCACGGCCGCTCGTGTTCATGTCGCAGCAGCAACGCGTACTCGCGCTCGTTGCCGGTATAGCCGCGCCAGCGTTGTGCCCCCGGTTCGTCGGCTCCCGGGGAGTAGCCGCTGACGAAACTCATCCGCTCGTAGTGCCTGCCGAACGAATTCACCGGATTGACAACCACATCCGTCAGCCGCGGGGGCTTGGCGAAGAACCGTGCCGGATGGTCGAGCCAGCCCTTCGCGCCGTACAGCTCGAGCGCCGCAGCCACTTCGGATTCGATCCGCGCAAACGCGGCAGGGTCGCTAACCGGCCGTCGAGCCTTCAGGCCGAGCAAGGTCACCTCGTCGCGAAAGGCGTGCGCGGCAAGAGCCAGTGATGGCCGTGCCACGGGCAGTTCACGGGGCTCACCGCTGAGGTAGTCACGCCATGACGTCGCGTAATAGCGGCCGGTGCGGGCGATCGGCCCCACCGCGGCGTCCAACGCGCCGGCCGCGGGAATCCGGCGGCGGACCTCGGCTGGTTCGTCGTTCGGGTCGACGCGATTAGTTCCCGCCATGGCCATGACACTAAGAGCCCGGCGACGACGGCCACAGGGGCTTCGTTCATGAGACGTAGGGCCGTTCGGCTTGTGCGGGCCGGGACTTTCGCCTCCTACCGAGCCGGTGTCGTCGCTCTTATCGTCAGCACTGAATACCGTTCCTGCTGGGGAGGTTGTGATGTCCGAGCGTAAGAGACACCGCGGTGTCGTGGTGGGTGCCGACGGCTCGGTGTCGTCGCAGGGTGCCGTCCGATGGGCCGCCCGCGAGGCGAGGCTGCGCGACCTTCCCCTGACGATCGTGCACGCCAACCGCATGTCGGAGATCGCCGCGTCGGTGCTGATGTGGCCGGCGGGACGGGTACCCCAGGAAGTCCTCGAACTGCAGGAGGAGGAGGCGCGAAAGATCGTCGCCGACGCCATCGCGGCGGCCCATGAGTGCGCGGGAGGCAAGGACCGGATCGAGGTCGACAGCGAGGTCTTCCTCGGCGGGCCGGTGCCGACACTGGTCGACCTCTCCAAGGACGCGCAACTCGTCGTCGTCGGCAGCCGCGGGCGAACGGGTCTCAACAGCGCTCTACTGGGTTCGGTCAGTTCCGGCCTGATTCATCATGCGCACTGCCCGGTCGCGGTGATCCACGACGAGGCCGTCCCGTCGGACAAGCTGCCCGTCCTCGTCGGGATCGACGGATCCCGGGCATCGGAGGCGGCGACGGCGATCGCGTTCGACGAAGCGTCCTGGCGCGGTGTCGATTTGATCGCTCTGCATGTCTGGAGTGACGCGGACATGGCGCAGTTCAGCATGGACTGGGAGACCGTGCACACCGCGGCACGCAGGACGCTCGCCGAACGACTGGCCGGCTGGCAGGACCGCTACCCCGACGTCAGGGTGCAGAAGCTGGTCGAGTTCCAGGGCCCCGCCCACCAGCTGCTGGAGCTCTCCAAGCAGGCACAGCTCGTGGTGGTCGGAAGCCATGGCCGCGGCGGCTTCGCCGGAATGCTACTGGGCTCGGTGAGCTCAGCCGTCGTGCAGGCGGCTCGCATCCCGGTGATCGTCGCGCGCCAGAATTGACCGAGCGCGCCGACCGCTACCGCTGCGCCTCGCGGGATCAGGCGCCGGGCTGTCGGTGGCAGAGCATGACCGGAATCGGGCAGTGGTGCAACAGATTCAGGCTCGTGGACCCCAGAAGTGCGCCGGCCAACGCGTTGTGGCTGCGGTTGCCGACGACCACCAGCTGTGCCTCCGCGGCGTGACGTAGCAGAGCCTTGGTCGCGCCTTCGGGTTCGACGAAGTACGTCACCTCCACGTCGGGATAACGCTCGGTCCACGGCTCGAGCACGCTCAGAAGGCCCTGCCATTGCAGGGCTTCCAGGCCGTCCCAGTCCGTCACGTACGCACTGGCCAGACCCGGAGGCGGGCGGAACCGGAACCAGGTGTGCACAGCGTGCACGCCGACCCCGAATCGGCTCGCGAACTCGAAGGCGGCGTCGAACGCGGCCGGCCCGGTGGCCGCATCCTCCACTGCCAGCACCACCGGCCGCCCGGTCGGGGCGTCATCACCGCCGCGCCACACGACGACGGGGCTCGCCGAATGTGCAGCAACGGTTAGAGTTGTCGAGCCGACCAGCATTGCCGCTGCGGCAGAGACCGCCTCCGACCCGAGGACCACCATTCGCGCCGTGCGGCTGCGGTCGGTCAGCAATTGATGCACCGGCACATCGGAGGCAAGCGTCACGACGTTTAGTTCGCCGAACGCCGCCCGCACCTCTTCTTCTGCCGACTCGAGAATCGTTGCGGCGGAGTCGCGATGGTGCGTCACCGCGGCAGACCGGAACGCGGCCGCCGCCTCGGTGAGCTCGCCGAGCGCGCCTGCTCTGCGCGACAGCCCGGTGACCAGCTCCAGCGGAGCGTCGTAGCGCTGCGCCACGGCCGCGGCCCATCTCACGGCCGCGGCCGCTTCGGCACTGCCGTCGACGCCGACAACCACCGGCGATCGTGTGTTCGAGGATGCCGAACTCATCGGGGGCGAACGACTATCACCGGTGCATGAGCGGCCCGTGACACCTTGGCCGCCACAGAACCCAGGACCATGCCTTCGAAACCACCGCGACCGCGACTTCCGACCACCACGAGTTGGGCCTGCTGGGACGCATCGACCAGCCACCGCGCCGGCTGGTCGCACACGATCCGGCGCTGCACGTGCACGTCGGGGTAGCGCTCCTGCCAACCGGCCAGGCGTTCGCCCAGCACCTCGTGGCCCTCGTCCTCGTACTGGTGCCAATCCATTCCGAGGACGGGGAACACGCCGACGTCGCTCCAAGCGTGGAGCGCCACCAGTTCGACCCCCCGCCGAGACGCCTCATCGAACGCGAGTGCCGTCGCCTCCTCAGAAGCGGCTGACCCGTCGATGCCCAGCAGGACCGGGGAAGTTCGATCCGGTGCCTGCTCCCCGTAGCCGTGGACGATCGCGACGGGGCCGTGCCCGTGATGGACCAGGCCGCTGCTGACCGACCCGAGGAAGGCGCGCCCGACGGCGCCCAGGCCGCGGCTGCCGACGACGGTCATGTAAGCGTCGCGCGATCCGGCGACCAATGCCGTCGGCGCGGCGTCGTGGACGACGTCGGTCTTGATCGCGGGTCGTGAGCCGCCCCCGCTCGCCTCGACCGTCTTCTGGGCGTTCTCGAGTACCCCGCGGGCCGCCTCCTCCTGCGAGTTGGCGTAGCTGGCTTCGAGATACGCCACCGGCCAGCTCACCACGACCGGAGCGATGGCGTACAGCAACGTGATCGGTTGTTCGCGCATCAGCGCCTCAGCGGTTGCCCATCGCAGTGCGGCTTCCGACTCCGGCGAGCCGTCGACGCCGACGAGTATTCCGGTGGGAGTGGCAGTCATCTGGCTCTCCTTCGCTACCTGTTCGAGAAGCGACCGTTGATGTATGTGGTCAACACGGCCATCACCGCGATGATAAGCGCGATCGGGACGAGGGCCGTCGGCCAGTCCATCGTGTTCCCCTTCGCCATTGCCTTGTGTGCCGTCCCGACGCTAAGTCGACGAACGCCCCCGCATGCAGGGCCGTTGGTCCCTCGGTGCCATGCCGGTGGTCCCGGGAGCCCGTGACGCACGCGGGTCCTTTGGACTCTGGGCGGGCGTACCGGCTATCAGGGGTGACGCACCCCGGGACGGCCGGGCGGTGCGTTGTGGTGTTGACAGGTGCACCGTTTCGATGCCGGAACGTCCCTCATCACCTCATCGACATGCTGGCCGCACCCGCCCCAACCGGTCTTTTCGCACACCGAGCATCGGACTGGATAACACATCGCGTTTCCTCACGCCCTGGTGGCGCCGGCGTCACGTGAAGCGAGTTGCGCCCGCACGCTGTCCATGTCGAGCGCCTCGACCTGTCGGATGAGATCTGCCAACGCATCCGGCGGCAAGGCACCCGGTTGGTTGAAGACCAGCACACCGTCGCGGAACGCCATGAGCGTGGGAATCGAGCGGATGCCGAAGCCCGCGGCGAGTTCCTGCTCGGCCTCGGTGTCCACCTTGGCGTGAACGATCTCGGGGTGTGCTTGCGCCGATCGGTCGAAGACGGGAGCGAACGCGCGGCACGGGCCGCACCAGGACGCCCAGAAGTCAACGAGCACAATCGAATTGTCGGCGATGGTCGATGCGAAATCGCCCTTGGTCAGGTTCACGGTCATCGTAGTGCTCCCCTCGTTGTTGTGAAGATCAATTGACAGCGGCATGGCTCGAAAGCCAGGCGTTGTATCCGCCGTCCAGGTCCGACACATCCTCGAACCCCTCCGCCCGCAGCAGCGAGGCGGCGACGCTGGACCGCCAGCCGCCGGCGCAGTGCACGACGATCGGCCGGTCGGTCGGCAGTAGGTCGAGCCGGGACCTCAGCTGCGCCAACGGAATGTGGATCGAGCCCGGAATCCGGCCTTGCTCCACCTCGCCGGGATTGCGGATATCGACGAGGATGACGGCATCCTCGGCCAGCAGGCCGTCGAGTTCCCGCACGGTCACCCTCGGCGCGGTGCGCACCAGGTCGGCCAACTCGGCGGGGAACTGCCCGCCTCGGTCCACGCTGAGGTAGCCCAGGGCGTTGTCGGATCCGACTCGGGCGAGCCGCAGCGCCGCCTCCTGCTCCTCGCCGGGGTAGGCGATCAGCGCGATCGTGTCACCGATTCCGGCGACCATGCCGGACGTTTCGGCGAACCGGCCGTCGAAGCCCACGTTGACCGAGCCGCGCAAGTGGCCCGCCGCGAAGTCCTCGATACTGCGGGCATCGAGCACGCGCACGCCGTCGGCGAGAGCCTGACGCATCTGGCCCGCGCTCATCGCGGGGATCGTGCGGCCCTGTTCGAGCAACGGGTGGACCCGCTTGTTCATCGCGGCATCGACGGAGAAGTACGCCGGTGCGGCGGGCTGCCCCTCGGTGACCAGCGCCACGAATGCGTCTTCGCTCATCGGCTGTACCGACGGGTTGGTCCGCCGTTGCTCACCGATCGTGGACGTCAGTTCGGTCGAGAGGTTCTTACCGCAGGACGACCCCGCGCCGTGAGCCGGCATGACGGTCACGTCGTCGGGAAGCTTCAGCAGCTTGTCGTGCACGGAGTGGTACATCGCGCGGGCCAGGTCGGCGGTCGAACTGTCACCGATGTTGACCAGGTCGGGCCGGCCCACGTCGCCGATGAACAGCGAGTCGCCGGTCAGCACCGCCGTCGGCTCGGCGCCCGGATGCGCGCGGACCACGACGCTGATCGACTCCCAGGTGTGCCCCGGGGTGGACAGGATCTCCAGATCGACCTCGCCGAGGGAGATGTGCTCGCCATCGGCCAGTCTGCGGATGGGGTAGTCGGTCTCGGCCGCTTCGCCGAATCCGATCCACGCTCCGGTCGCCTCGACCAACTCCAGGTGCCCGGAGACGAAGTCGGCGTGGAAGTGGGTGTTGATCACGCCTTCGATGGTCAGCCCGTACTTGGCCGCGTCGTCCAGGTATTCGGTGATGTCGCGGCGCGGGTCCACGACGATCGCGCGGCCGGTCGTCTCGTCACCGATCAGGTACGAGGCATGGGACAGGCACTCGATGTAGTACTGCTCGAGGATCATCGGTTTCTCCTTCTCGTTCGCTCCGGGTTCCACCCATTCTGTGGATACCCCGCTGGGTATGTCAAGTACCCCCTGGGGTATTTTATTCCGGTCTTGCCGATACCCCTATGGGTATGTATGGTTACTGGCAGACGATACCCCAGAGGGTATCTAATTCACTGGAGGAGAAAGAGATGACCGCATCAGTGCCCGCCATGATCGACTCCGCTGAGCTGCAGAGCCTGATGGCGTCGGAGACGCCTCCGCGCGTCCTGGACGTCCGTACGCCCGGCGAATTCGAGACCGCTCACATCCCCGGCGCCTACAACGTTCCGCTCGACCTGCTGCGCGAGCACCGCGAAGAGATCCTTGCCCACCTCGATCAGGACGTCGTGCTCGTCTGTCGCTCGGGCCAGCGCGCAGCCCAGGCCGATGAGGCCCTGCGGGCGGCCGGGCTGACCAACGTGCACATCCTCGACGGGGGAGTGACCGCCTGGGAGAGCAAGGGCTTCGTGATGAACCGCGGGCGTGGCCGATGGGACCTGGAACGTCAGGTACGGCTCGTTGCCGGCACTATCGTCGCGCTGAGCGTTCTGATCAGCGCCGTCGTTCCCGGTGTCGAGTGGGTCGCCTTCGCCATCGGTGCGGGACTGGTCTTCGCCGCGGTGTCGAACACCTGCGCGATGGGCATGCTGCTGGCGCGGTTGCCGTTCAACCGCGGCGCAACCTGTGACCTGGGCACGATCGTCGGCCAGCTCGTCGACGCGCCCGCCGTGAGCAGAGGCGCGAGGTCACCGCGATGATCGCGCTGACCATCGGCCTGGCGGTTCTCGTCGGCGTCTCCCTCGGCCTGCTCGGGGGTGGCGGGTCGATTTTGACCGTGCCGCTGCTGGCGTACGTGGCCGGGCTGGACGCCAAGCAGGCCATCGCCACGTCTCTACTGGTGGTGGGGGTGACAAGCGCGGTGGGCGCCATCTCCCACGCCAGGGCCGGTCACGTCCAGTGGCGCACCGGCCTGGTGTTCGGCGCGGCGGGCATGGCCGGCGCCTACGGTGGCGGCCTGGTCGCCAGGTTCATCCCCGGCTCGGTGCTGCTGATCGGCTTCGCGGTGATCATGATCGCGACCGCGGTGGCGATGCTTCGGGGACGCAAAGAACTCGACTCCGACGGAGGCGACCGACCACTGCCCATCGTCAAGATCGTTCTCGAGGGCCTGGTGGTCGGCTTGGTGACCGGGCTGGTCGGCGCCGGTGGCGGCTTTCTGGTGGTGCCCGCGCTGGCGCTCCTGGGCGGCCTGCCGATGCCGCTCGCCGTCGGCACCTCGTTGGTCGTCATCGCGATGAAGTCATTCGCCGGCCTGGCCGGCTACCTGTCGAGCGTGCAGATCGACTGGGCCCTGGCCGGTGCGGTGACGGCCGCCGCGCTCGCCGGAGCGTTGGTGGGCGCGCGGCTCACCTCCCGGGTGAATCCCGACGCGCTGCGCAAGGCGTTCGGCTGGTTCGTGTTGGCCATGTCGTCGGTCATCCTGGCGCAGGAGGTACATCCGGCGCTGGGCGCGGCCGCGGCTGTCGCCACGGTGGTCGCGGGTGCGGTGACGTTCGCGTGCAGTAGGTACGCGAACTGCCCACTGCGGCGTCACACGACACGCGTCGGCGCCGCGGCGGCGCCATCCTGACGGGTGATACCCCCGCGGGTAAACTGTCGATTACTAGGGAAGGAGTTCACCATGGTTGGTGACGAGGACGCCATTGCTGCGGTGCTGAACCGGCTGCGGCGGGCACAGGGACAACTGGCCGGCGTGATCGGCATGATCGAGCAGGGCCGCGACTGCAAGGACGTCGTGACCCAACTCGCCGCGGTGTCGCGGGCGCTGGACCGGGCCGGCTTCAAGATCGTCGCGACGGGTCTGCGCGAATGCGTGACCGGTGACGCCGCCGACGGTCAGAAGCCGATGACCGAAGCGGAACTCGAGAAGCTGTTTCTCGCGCTCGCGTGAGACTGGAGGAAGGGGAGGACATGGGCATGGCACTGTCGACGGTCTTGCAGACCAGCTTCGACGACGCGGTCAAGCGGACGCGGGAAGCACTGGCCGACCAGGGCTTCGGTGTGCTGACCGAGATCGACGTGAAGGCGACGTTGAAGGCGAAGCTGGGTGAGGACATGGAGAACTACCTCATCCTCGGCGCCTGCAATCCGCCGTTGGCACATCGGGCGATCAGCGTGCAGCGGCAGATCGGATTGCTGCTGCCCTGCAACGTCGTGGTGCGCAGCGATCCCGCACGGCGGGACACCGTGCTCGTGGAAGCGATGGATCCGCAGATTCTCGTCGACGTCAGCGGCGAGGCCGAACTCCGTTCCGTGGCGGACGAAGTCGGCGCGAAGCTCAAGGCGGCGATCGACGCGCTATGACGGGGCGCCCGCCCGGGCCTCGACATAACGGACGACGTCATCGAGGGTCCGCAGTGACTGATAGTCGCTCTCCGGGATGTCGACGTTGAACCGCTTGTGGATGCGCTGCAGGAAGTTCAGCCAATCCATGGAGTCGAGGTCGACCTGATCGCGCAGCAGGACGGTGTCCTCGATCTCGTCGGCGTCGACTTCCGGTGCGATCGTCGTCAGTTCCGACAGCACCGCCGTGCGGACATCTTCGGTAGCTGGCATGGCTATCACCTCTCCAAGAGGTCGGGTTGCTGGAGTACCTCGTCGACAGCGGCAAGGAACAACGCGCCGCGGTGCCCGTCGCTGGCGCGGTGGTCGGCAGCCAGCGACGCCTGCACGGTGGTGGCGATCCGGATGCCGCCGTCGACGGCGTACACGCGTTGCGCCGGTTTACCGAACCCCACCATGGCCACCTGCTGCGGATAGATCACCCCGAACACCATGTCGACGCCCTGGTCGCCGAGGTTGGTGACCGTGATGGTCGGGTCCGACATCTCCGAGCTGCGCAACGAGAACGCCCGGGCGCGGGTTACCAGGTCGGTCAGGTTACCCATCAGCTCGTCGAGTTTCTTGCCGGCGACGTCGTGGATGGCCGGTGCCACCAGGCCCCCGCCCCGCAGGGAGATCGCCACGCCGACATGCACCGCCTCGGCCGGTTCGAAGGCGTCGTTGCGCCAGAAGCCGTTGAACTCACCGAACCGTTGAGCGGCCAGCGCGACGGCCTTGATCTGCAGGACCGCCGGCAGCACACGCTCGGTGATGGAGCGTTGGGCGTTGCGTTCGGCCAGCCAATTCAGGGCGGTGTCAAGGACGATCTCGTGAGCCAGATAGTAGTGCGGAATCTCGCGTTTCGACCGGCTCATCGCCGCGGCGATCGACCGGCGCATCTCCGCTCCCCGCTTGGCCGCCAGTTCCTTCGGCGACAGTTGCGGCGACGGTTGTCCGGCCGACGGGGCAGCGGGCGTCGGTGCTTGCGCCGTCTTCGCGTGCGCGGCGGCATGCTCGACGTCGTTGAGCGTGACCGCGCCCTGCGGCCCGGTGCCGGTCACCGATTCGACGTCGACGCCCACCGACTGCGCGAGGCGACGGGCGGCGGGGGAGACCCAGCGCCGGTGATGTCCGGGCGCGACGGCGGGTGCCGGCGGCGCAGGCGGTGCCGCCGCCACGGGTGCCGCCTCCGCGACGGGTGCCGCCTCCGCGACGGGTGCCGCCTTCGCGACGGGTGCCGCCTCCGCGACGGGTGCCGCCTCCGTGACGGGTGCCGCCTCCGCCACGGGTGCCGCCTCCACCACCGCGGGGGGTGCGGGCTCGGCGGCTTCACCCGGTTCCGCCAAGCGCGCCAACGGCGTCCCGACCTGAACCGTCGTGCCGACCGGCACCAGCAGATCGACGACCGTGCCCTCCTGCCAGCACTCCACCTCGACGGCGGCCTTGGTGGTCTCCACGACGGCCACGATCTGCCCGCGGGCGACCGCGTCGCCGGGCTTGACCAGCCACTCGTCGAGCTTTCCCTCGTCCATGTCGGCGCCGAGCGCGGGCATCTTGAACTCGATCATCGGCGATCCCCGAACAGGTTCTGCACCGCGGCCACGATCTTCGCGGGTTGCGGCAGGGCCGCCTCCTCGAGGTGCTTGGCGTAGGGGATGGGCACTTCCTCCGTGCACACCCGCGCGATCGGCGCGTCGAGGTCGTAGAACGCGTTCTCCACGATGCGCGCGCTGATCTCACCGGCGAGGCTCCCGGTACGCCAGGCTTCGTCGACCACGACGGCGCGGTGGGTCTTGCGCACGGAGGCCAGCATGGTGTCGTCGTCGAGCGGGCGCAGCACCCGCAAATCGATTACTTCACATTCGATTCCGGCCAGCGCCAGTTCGTTCGCGGCGTCCAGCGCCTTCGGCACGTTGCCGCCGTACGTGATCACCGTGACGTCCTTGCCCTCGCGGCGCACCGCGGCCCGCTCGATGTCGGTCGGCACCAGCGCGTCGATGTCCGTTGAGGTGTTGTACAGCTGCACGTGCTCGAAGATGACCACCGGGTCGGGGTCGGCCAGTGCGGTGGGCAACATGCCGTAAGCGTCGGCCACCGTCGCCGGCGCCACCACCTTGATCCCGGGGATATGGGCGTACCAGCCTTCCAGGCTGTGCGAATGCTGGGCCGCCAGTTGGCGCCCCGCCCCGGTTGCCATGCGAACCACCAGCGGAACCGAGAACTGGCCGCCGGACATATGGCGCAGCGCCGCAGCGGTGTTCACGATCTGATCCAGTGACAGCAGGCTGAAGTTGACCGTCATCACCTCGACGATGGGCCGCAGTCCGCCCAGTGCGGCACCGATGCCCACCCCGACGAATCCCAGCTCGGACAGCGGGGTGTCGCGGATGCGGTCAAGCCCGAACTCCTCGAGTAGGCCCTTCGATGCGGCGTAGGTGCCGCCGTAAGCGCCGACGTCCTCGCCCATCAGGAGCACCCGCGAATCGGCGATCATCGCTTCGCGGATCGAATCGTGCACCGCCGTGCGGTATGTCGTCTTCATGAGCGCGCCTCGGCAGGTGTCAGCACGTCGCGGGTCAAGTCGGCCACATCCTCCCACGTTCCGGCTTCGGCGTAGGCGACGGCATCGGTCACCTCCTCCTCGGCCGCGGCGCGGATCGAGGTGACGTCATCCTCGCTCAACAAGCCGTCGGCCACGCACTTTTCGGTGAACGCGCGGATCGGGTCGCGCTCCTTCCAGTGTTCGACTTCGTCCTTCCCGCGGTACAACTCCGGGTCGAACATCGAGTGCGGCCGGAAGCGGTAGGTGCGGAACTCCAGGAAGAAGGGGCCTGCACCGCTGCGCACGTGGTAGGCCCCTTCCTGAGCGGCGGCGTGACAGGCCAGCACATCCATCCCGTCTACCGCCAGCGCCGGTATCCGGTACGAAGCCGCCTTCGCGGTCATGTCGGTCTGCGACTGCTCCACTGCGATCGCCGTCCCCATCGCGTACAAGTTGTTCTCGCAACAGAACAGCACCGGCAGGTGCCACAGCTCGGCGAGGTTCAGCGACTCGTGGAAGGCCCCTTCGGCGACGGCGCCCTCGCCGAAATAGCACGCGGTGACCCGCTTTCGGCCCAGTTGTTTGTCGGCAAGGGCCAGCCCGACCGCCAGCGGCAGGCCGCCGGCGACGATGGCGTTGCCGCCGTAGAACCGGACTGCGGCGTCGAACAGGTGCATCGAACCGCCGCGACCGTGCGAGCAGCCCTCCTGCTTGCCGAACATCTCGGCCATGATCTTGGTCATCGGCACGCCCCGCAGCAGCGCATGCGCATGGTCGCGGTAGGTGGCCACCACCGCGTCCTCGGGTTCGAGCACCCGCAGCGATCCGGCGGCAACCGCCTCCTCGCCGACGTAGAGGTGCAGGAACCCGCGAATCTTGGCCGCGCTGTAGAGCTCCGCGCACTTCTCTTCCATCAGCCGCACGCGCACCATGTCGGACAGCAGCGCGCGGGACGACTCGGTGTTCGTCATGACGACACCTGCTGCGGCTGGGGGGCCTCGACGGTGGAGGTATCGCCTTCGGGCAGGCCGAGTTCGCGGGCCTTGAGCAAGCGCCGCATGATCTTTCCGCTGCGGGTGTGCGGCAGCGAGTCGACGAACTCGATCTCCTTGGGCGCCACCGCGGCGCCCAGCCGCTTGCGGGCGTGGCCCAGCAGTTCCAGGCGCAGGTCCTCGTCGGCGGTGAACCCGTCCTTGAGCGTGACGAACGCCTTGACCAGTTCGCCGACCGTGGGGTCCGGTTTGCCGATCACCGCGGCCTCGGCGACCGCCGGGTGATCGGTCAGCGCGTTCTCCACCTCGAACGGACCGATCAGGTGGCCGGCGGACTTGATCACGTCGTCGGCGCGGCCGACGAACCAGAGGTACCCGTCCGGGTCGCGCTTGACCAGATCACCCGTCAGATACAGGCCGTTGGCGAAGCACTTGCGGTAGCGCTCTTCCTGATTCAGGTAGGCCCGGAACATCGACGGCCATCCCGGCCTGAGCGCCAGCTCGCCCTCGACGTCGGGTTCCTCGATCACCGTCACGGCGCCGTCGTCGCCGTGAGTGACGACGAACGCGTCCACGCCGGGAAGCGGCCGACCCATCGATCCGGGCTTGATGTCGAACGCCGGGGTGTTGGCGACCATGATGCCGCCGGTCTCGGTCTGCCACCAGTTGTCGTGAATGGGTAGCCCCAGCACCCGCTTCCCCCACCAGACCGCTTCGGCGTTGAGCGGTTCGCCGACGCTGGCGATGAATCGCAGCTGCGGAAAGCTGTAGCGCTCAGCGACTTCCGGGCCGGCCTTGATCAGCATGCGGATCGCCGTCGGCGCGGTGTACCAGACGGTGATGCCCTCGTCCTGGAGGATGCGGTACCAGCGCTCGGCGTCGAACTCGGCTTCGTCGATGATCGAGGTGACGCCGTGCACCAGCGGGGCGATGATGCCGTAGGAGGTACCGGTGACCCATCCCGGATCGGCTGTGCACCAATAGATGTCGTCGTGGTGAAGGTCGAGCGCGTAAAGCCCGGTGAGATAGTGCATCGTCACCGCGCCGTGTACGTGGCGCGCCCCCTTCGGGGTGCCGGTGGTGCCGCTGGTGAAGTGCAGCAGTGAGGGGTCCTCGGCGGTGGTGGGTTCGATCGGGGCGTCCTCGGAGGCGTCGGCCATCAGCTGCGCGAGGTTCAGTGTGCCGGGCACGGATTCGGTCTCGGACCCGTCGACCAGCAGGATGTGGCGCACCGACGGCAGCTGGTCGCGGATCTTGGCGATCTTGCGCTTGTAGAGCGCCTTCGTCGTCACCAGCACGGTGGCCTCACCGATGGTGACGCGGGTGGCGATCGGTTCGGGCCCGAACGCCGAGAACAACGGCGAAACCACGCTGCCGTTGCGCAGCGCCCCGAGCATCGCGACGTACAACTCCGGAATGCGGCCCATGATCAGGAAGACCCGGTCGCCCTTGCCGACGCCCAGCCCGCGCAGCACGTTGGTGAACCGGCGGGTGCGACGGCCGAGTTCGCCGTAGCTGAGGTCGTGGCTGACCAGCTCGCCGGAGGCGCCGGTGTCGGTGATGAACCGCAGCGCCGTGCGATCGGCGTCCGGGCCGTCGGCGTGGCGGTCGACCGCCGCGTAGGCGATATTGCATCCACCGTGCGGCATTCCGTGGCAGGGGTCGGGGACCGCCGACCAGCTGAACGCCGCTCGGGTCTTCTCGTAATCGGTGTAGTTGGGCGGGACCTTCCAGTCCGCGACGGTCTTGCTGATGATCGTCATGGTCGCGCTCACCTCCTCGGTAACGAGATGACGCCGTTGCGCCGGGCCGGGCCGATGTTCGCCATCACCCGTTCCAGCAGCGCGCTGTAGGCCGACCCGTCGACGAGCAGCTCGGCTGGGCCGTGGTGCAGCAGGTAGGCATCGAGGCGACGGTCGAGTGACCAGTCAGCGTAGGTCTGGCTGGCGAATTCGGACCGCAGGAACCGCCACGCGACGGTGTCGAGCTCCGCGGTCGTCAGATCGACGCGATCAGTCGGCGCCATCGGCAATCCCCTAACAGTCTCGGTTGTCGCACTTCATCGTTTGCGCGTCGCGTCGGCGGCGGTAGAGACGAAAGTCACACCAAGATCGGTCTCTCGGCCCTGCGTCGGGCCGCGCATGCCTTTAGTCCCTCCGGTCGGGGTCCGGACGGCCCTGTGCCGGGGCGAATCCGGTCACGAGGATCGAGGCATGCCCTCGAGCGCGGTGAGCCATGTGAAGGACAAGGTGCGCACGTTCAACAAGTACGTGCTCAATCCGGCGATGATGCACCTGGCCGGCCGCAGGCACTGGTATGCCTCGGTGATCCGGCACACCGGCCGCCGGTCCGGGCGGCACTACGCCACGCCGGTCGTCGCCGACCAGGTCGACGATGGATTCATCATTCCGCTGCCGTACGGCACGCACGTCGACTGGTTGCGCAACGTGCAGGCGTCCGGGGAGGCGGTGGTCACGACCAACGGCCGCGACTATGACGTCGCCGAACCGCAGATCCTCGACGCGCAGACCGCGAGCTCACAGCTGCCGAGCGGGCACGCGCGGGCGTTCGAGCGGTTCGGGGTCGAGCGCTTCCTCAAGGTCAGCGCGGCTCGATGAACGAGCGAGGCACCTTGCGCCCGATCGACTACCAGGCGTTGCTGGCGGCGTCCGGGCCGTTCGCGTCGGTGTACCTCGACGACTCCCGCGATACCGGCGATGCCGAATCGATGCTTCATCAGCGCTGGCTCGATCTGCGCGAGCGCCTGGAACATGCCGGCGCCGACGAGGTCCTGCAGCGTCAGGTGCAGCGCGCCGTGCTGCAGAGCGTCCCGGCCGTGGGCCGGCAGGGCCGGGTGGTCATCGCGACACCCGACGAGATCGTGATCAACGAGCATCTGGAATGCCCGCCCGCCGAATCGATCGCCCGGGTTTCGGAATACCCGTTCCTCGTGCCGGCAGTCGAGCTCAGCCGGCGGCCGCCACCGTATCTGTTCGCCGCCGTCGATCATCAGGGCGCCGACATCACCCTGCACGGTGACGGCATCACCCGCACCGAAACCGTGGACGGCGAGGGTCATCGCGTGCACAAGCCGGTCACGGCCGGGTGGAACGGGTACGGCGACCTCCAGCACACAGTCGAGGAGGCGGTCCGCAAGAATGTCAGGGCCGTCGCCGAGCGAATCACCGAACTGGTCGACAGCGGTGCCCCGGAGATCGTGTTCGTATGCGGCGAGGTGCGCTCGCGCACGGACGTGGTGTCGGCGCTGCCCGACCGGGTCGCCAAACGGGTGTCACAGCTGCATGCCGGCGCACAGGGGCATCGGGTCCGCGAGCCCGAGGTCGCCCGGATGATGTCCGCGGAATTCGAGCGGCACAGGACCGCTCGCGTCGCCGAGAGCACGGACCGGTTCACCAGCGAGATGCGACGCGGGTCCGGCCTGGCGGTCGAGGGTTTGGCGCGGGTTTGCGACGCGCTGCGCGCCGGCAACGTCGCGACCTTGCTGATCGGCGACCTCCGCGACGCAACAGTGGTCACCGGCCGCGACCTCGCCACCATCGCCCAGGACGCCGACGCGCTGTCCGAGCTGGGCTCGGCTCCCTACCGTGTGGTGCGAGCCGACGAAGCGCTGCCCTTCGCGGCGCTCGCCGTCGCCGCGTCGTTGCTGCGCGCCGACGTGTCCGCGGCCGACGGCATCGGCGCCCTGCTGCGCTTCCCCGTGACCGAGGAGGGCTGAGCCATGGTGACGTGTCCGAACGGGCACCACAACCCTGCGGGGTTCGATCTCTGCGGCGAGTGCGGCGCCCCGATCGAGGAAACAGGCGCCGAGTCGGCGGTGTGGTACCGGACGAAATGGGCTCTTATCGGGGCGAGCGGCGTTGTCGCGCTGGTGGTCCTGGCGGCATCGGTGGTCCTCGCGATGGATCGCGGAAGCGACCGGTCCGAGACGACGGCGGCGACACCCACCGGCCAGGAAGCCATCCCGCAGTGGTGGGCGACGGCGCACACGCCCGTCACCGAGCTGCGGCAATCGCTCACCGATGCCATGCGCTCGCTGGACCGGATGGATTCCGTCGGTCTCGAGAACTCCTGCCAGAACATGCACGATCTCGCCGGCGTCGACGTCCACACCTACTTGCCGGCGCCCGTTCCGGAGATCACCAGCGAGTTGGCCGCCGCGGCGGAGGACGCCCACGCGGCCGCACACATGTGCCTGTCGCTTGCGGCGGGATCACAGAACACCTACAACGGGGAATTCCTCGCCGCCGTCGAGCAGGCCGAACGCCGACTGGTCCACGCGCAGGAGCTCGTCAACGACGCGCTGCTCAATAATCAGTGAAGGCTTTCAGTCCCGTCAGCCCCGGACCACCAGCACCGAGGACTCGGTGTGGGAGAACCGGTGGTGTCCGGAGGGGCCGAGGAGGTCGGCCAGTTTGTCGGCTTCGGCGCCGCTGATGACCGCGAGCTGTACCCGCTCGTCGTTCTTCTTGATGAAACGCGCAACATCGGCGCCGTCGCCGATGGGATAGATGCGCACCTCCGGGTGACGCTCGCGCCAGGCCTCGACGTCGCTGTCGACGTCCCCGTGTCTTCCGACGACCAGGACCGGCGCCCCGCGCAAGCCGGCCTCGCGCAGCGCGGCTTCGATGACAGCCTCGGTGTCTTGACTCTGGTTGTCCGCGACGACAATCCAACTGACGGCATGACGGGGTTGTCCGTGGACGGGCCGGATGACCGCGACCGGGCAATGCGCCTTCTCGGCGAGTTCGGTTGCCGTCGAGCCCAGTATCGAGCGCGCGTAGCGGCCGATCCCGACCGAGCCGACGCAGATCAGCGCGGCCGTGTCGCTTTCGGCGATGAGGGCGGCGCCCGGCGGGCCGGTGACGATGGCCGTCTCGACCTTCACCGACGTGCCACTGGCCTCGACCGCGGCCCGTGCTGCGCGCAGAGAATCCTCCGCGTGACGGACATCGGCGTAGTACTCGTCGGCAGAGGGATGCGTGGCCTTGGTGACGCAGATCAAGCAAAGCGGAACACTTCGGCTCGCGGCTTCCTCGACCGCCCACAACGCGGCCTCGATCGCGGTTTCAGAACCGTCGATCCCGACGATCACACAGGACTGCGGGCAGGTGGCGGTCATCTCGTCTCCCATCTGCGCTGCTGGTACTGACGCTATGGGTTGAGACTCCTCCCCGGTGAGGTCCTTGGTCCCTGGCCGGCGCGCTGATGGTCACCAGAACGGGCGCGGCTCACCGCTTCGCAACGGGCACCCGCTTCTCACTCGGTAGGGTCCGACCTCATGGTCACCTACCCCGACTACGCGTTTCCCCGACGGGCGACCGCACAGCGCCACGCCAGCATGCGGGTGCCGACCGCGACCGGAACGGACTCGGTGGCCGAGACGATCGAGGGTATGCGCGGGCGACGATTCGACAGTGCGGCCGCGGTGGCTGTGCTCGACGGGCAACACCTGGTGGGGGTGGCCACCATCGAACGCGTCCTGGCCGCCCCCGATGCGGCCACGCTCGCCGAGATCATGGACCCCGCGCCGCCGGTCGTCGCTCCGGGCACCGACCAGGAGCGCGCGGCGTGGCAGGCGGTCAAGCGCGACGAACCCGGTCTCGCCGTCGTCGACGGCGCCGGGTGCTTCCGCGGATTGATTGCACCGCAACAGCTTCTGGCTGTGCTGCTGGCAGAGCACGAGGAGGATATGGCCCGGCTCGGCGGCTTCCTGCATTCGGTGGAGTCGGCGCGCTCGACCACCGTCGAAAGCGTCTCCCGCCGGCTGTGGCACCGATTGCCCTGGCTGGTGGTGGGACTCGTCGGGGCGATGCTCTCCGCCGGGTTGATGGCCGCCTTCGAGGCGCGACTGGACGCGGTGCTGGCCGTGGCCTTCTTCGTGCCGGGCATCGTCTACCTGGCCGACGCGGTCGGCACGCAGACCGAAACCCTTGCCATCCGCGGTCTTTCGGTCGGCGTCGGCATCCGCCGCATCCTCGTTCCCGAGGCGTTGACAGGGCTGACCGTCGGTGTGCTGCTCGGGCTGGTCATGATGCCGCTGGTGGTGCTCATGACCGGTGACGGGCGACTCGCGGTGGCCGTGTCGTTCGCCGTGCTGGCGGCCAGCAGCATCGCCACGGTCGTCGCTCTGCTGCTGCCGTGGCTGCTGCAGACGTTCGGGCGCGATCCCGCCTTCGGGTCGGGCCCTCTGGCGACCGTCATCCAGGACCTGTTGTCCATCCTGATTTATCTCGGGGCGGTGACGGTGCTGCTGGCATAGCCGCGACGCCGCTGACATCGGTGATCGTCGCGCACGCTGTCGGAGACGCCCGCCTTGTGCACCAGGCCCTGCAGTTGCTGACACATCTCCGAAGGACGTGTCGTATCGGAGCCGTCGGCCACCGCATCACGGTGCAGCGCTGCCAGTTCGGCATCGATACCGGCGGCTCGCATCGAGTCGCGGTAGCAGTCGCGCAGTAGGTCGAAACCCGGTGGAACCGGCAGTTCGCCGCCACCGGTCAACCCATGTTCGCGCCCTTGCCGCCTGCCTCGTGTCGTCGGCGTAGCGTCCGGGACCGCATCGAGATGTCGAAGGTCACGAACGCGTAGGGCACAAAGTCTCCGGAGTTGCTGGAATGACTTCCTGCCCTAGCGGTGTGCCGCGGAAAATAGTCGGATCGGCGGTGTGAAGACACCGGTGATCGATCCACGGCTGCACGACGCTGTCATCGTCTATCTGGAGGGGGTAGTCGCCGACAACCCTTCGGCGCACCCGTCCCCCTCTGCGGTCGCACTGATCCGGAAGCTCGCCGACGCCGGGATCGCGACCGCGGTGTGCTCGGCGAGCCGCACCTGTGAGGAGATCCTCGCCGCCGCGGGCATAGAGGATGTGGTCGCCGCCCGGGTGGACGGCGTGGTCGGCGAAGCACTGGGGTTGCCGGGAAAGCCCGATCCGGCAGCGCTGCTGGAAGCGGGAGCCAGGCTGGGGGTGGCGCCGGAACGCACGGTGGTCATCGACGACGCCGAGGCCGGCATGCGGGCCGGCCGCGCCGGCGGCTTCGCAATGGTCATCGGCGTTTCCGAGCCCGAACGCGCCGACGTTCTCTTGAGCAGCGGCGCGGACGTGGTGGTCACCGACCTTGTCGACGTCACCGTGCGGGTGGGTGACAAGCGGATGTCGAACCTGCCCGACGCCCTCGACTCCTACGGCCAGATGATCGCCGTGATCGATGGCAGGCGGCCGTTCATCTGCCTGGACTTCGACGGCACCCTGTCCGAGATCGTCTCCGATCCAGACACGGCAACCCTCGTCGAGGGTGCCGCCGAGGCCTTGGCGGCGCTGGCGCAGCAGTGCCCAGTGGCCATCCTCAGCGGCCGTGACCTCGCCGATATCCGCGCACGCGTGGGCGTTCCGGGCCTCTGGTATGCCGGAAGCCACGGCTTCGAGATGGTCGGCCCCGAGGGCACGGAGTACCACAACGATGACGCCGCGACGGCGGTACCCGCCCTGCAGGAGGCCGCGGACGCGTTGCGCGACCAGCTGAAGCCCGTCGCGGGCGTGCGGGTCGAACACAAGCGATATGCCGTTGCGGTGCACTATCGCAACGTGGCCGCCGACCGAGTGGCCGAGATCGTCGCAGCCACCCGCGGATACGGGAATCGCGCCGGGCTGCGCGTCACGACGGGACGCAAGGTGGTCGAACTGCGCCCCGACGTCGCCTGGAACAAGGGGTCGGCGCTGGCGTGGATCCGCAACCGGTTGCCGCGGGACGGCCGCTCGATACCGATCTACATCGGGGACGACCTCACCGACGAAGACGCGTTCGATGCGATACGAGCCGGCGGTATCGGTATCGCGGTGCGGCACAACGAGGATCACGATCGACCGACGGCCGCTCAGTTCACGCTCGACGGTCCCACCGAAGTCCGGGAGTTCCTGCGCCGCGGGGGCAACTGGCTGGCACTTCAGAACGCCACGTCCTCGGTGGCGTGGAGCTACACGTTCGAGGGTTACGACCCGCACAGCGAGAAGCTCCGCGAGGCGCTGTGCACCGTCGGCAACGGTTATTTCGCCACCCGCGGCGCCGCGCCGGAATCGACGTCGGGCCAGGTTCATTACCCGGCGACATACGCCGCCGGGGTGTACAACCGCCTCGACGACGTCCTGTCCGGAAAGAAGCTCGAACATGAGAGCCTGGTGAACCTGCCCAACTGGCTTCCGTTGACATTCCGCATCGACGGTGGCGACTGGTTCCACGTCGACGGCGCGACATTGCTGTCCTACCGCCAGACCCTCGATCTCCGCTGCGGGGTGCTGACCCGTGACTTGCGCGTCAGTGACGACGACGGGCGCATCACCGCGGTCACCCAACGTCGGCTGGTGTCGATGAGCCAGGCGCACGTCGCCGCGCTCGAGACGACGATCGTGGCCGAGAACTGGTCCGGAACTGTCGAGATCCGCTCGACGCTGGACGCCAACGTCTGCAACGGCGGAGTCGAACGGTACCGGGGTCTGGCGAGCAACCATCTCGAGTCGCTGAAGACGGCCGAGATCACCGAGAACTCCGTGCTGATGACGGTGCGCACCAGACAGTCGCAGATTCCGATCGCACTGGCCGCACGGACCACCGTCTGGCAGGACGGTAACATCGCGGCCGCGAAATACCGTCTCGTCGAGGAGGAGTTCGAGATCGGCCACGACATCTTCGTCGATATGGCGGAAGGCCGATCGGTGACCGTGGAGAAGGTCGTCGCCCTGGTGACCGGACGGGACGTCGCCACCTCCGAGCCTGCGGCCGGAGCGGAACGCCGGTTGGCACGTCAGGGCCGATTCGACGAGATTCACCAAGCACACGCGCTGGCCTGGGAGCACATCTGGGAGCGCATGTCCATCGAATTCGATGGCCACCCAGAGGAATTGCGCATCCTGCGGCTGCATCTGCTGCACTTGCTGCAGACGGTCTCCTACAACAGCGAGGACCTGGACATCGGAGTCCCCGCGCGCGGACTGCACGGGGAGGCGTACCGCGGCCACATCTTCTGGGACGAGCTGTTCATCTTCCCGGTTCTGAATCTGCGATTTCCGACGATCACGCGTGCGCTGCTGCGCTACCGCTACCGGCGACTGATCGAGGCACGTCGGGCGGCCAAGCTCGCCGGCTACGCCGGGGCGATGTTTCCGTGGCAATCCGGCAGCGACGGCCGCGAGGAGAGCCCGGCAGTACATCTCAACCCACGGTCAGGTCGGTGGAACCCGGATGCGAGCCACCTCGCGCACCATATCGGGATCGCGGTCGCCTACAACGTGTGGCAGTTCTACCAGGTGACGGGCGACCTGGCGTATCTGATCGACTACGGGGTCGAGATGCTCGTCGAGATCGCGCGGTTCTGGGTCAGCAGGACGACATACGACAGCGAATCCGACCGCTACGGCATCCTCGGCGTGATCGGACCGGACGAGTTCCATTCCGGCTATCCCGACCGGCCCTTCACCGGCATCGACAACAACGCCTACACGAACGTGATGGCGGTATGGGTGATTCTGCGTGCCATCGACGCGCTCCACGAGATACCGCTGCCCAACCGTCTCGATCTGCGCGAGCGGCTCGGTTTGACCGACGACGAACTCCAAAAGTGGGACCGGGTCAGCCGCCGGATGTCCGTGCCGTTCCACGACGGCATGATCAGCCAGTTCGAGGGCTACGACCAACTGGCCGAACTGGATTGGGACGCGTACCGGGAGCGCTACGGCAATATCCAGCGCCTCGACCGGATCCTGGAGGCAGAGGGCGACGACGTCAACCGGTACCGGGCCTCCAAGCAGGCAGACGCGTTGATGCTGCTGTACCTGCTGTCCTCGGACGAACTCGGTGAACTGCTCACCCGGCTCGGCTACCACCTCGACCCCCAGATGATCCCCGCGATGGTCGACTACTACATGGCGCGCACCTCGCACGGGTCGACGCTCAGTTCCGTGGTGCACTCGTGGGTGCTGGCCCGCGCCAACCGCGATCGCGCGCTGGACTTCTTCCGCAAAGTCCTCAAATCCGACATCGACGACATCCAGGGCGGCACCACTTCCGAAGGCGTGCACCTCGCCGCGATGGCGGGCAGCGTCGACCTGGTGCAGCGATGCTTCACCGGGCTGGAGATACGCCGCAATCGGATCGTGCTGTCGCCGCACTGGCCGGAATCGATGGGCGCGCTGGGCTTTCCGATCCACTATCGCGGCCACCACCTGCACGTGCGGGTCAGCGGGCGCGGTGCCGAAGTCAGTGTGGGGCCGCAGGAGGTTCCGCCGATCGTCATCGAGTGCCGCGGACGAGTCCAGCAACTCGCACCGGGCAGCGTGGTCCGGTTCCCCAGCGATGCCGCCCACCACTGAATGTGACGAACGTCACCGACAGTTCGGGCTGTTCGACTCCGGTGTCCGCCGCAGGCCCGGTGCTGTGATGGTCGGGTAGGACGCGACGAGGGGGTTGACGATGAAGACATTGACAACCCTCCTGCGGCGGCCCGCTCCGGTCGCAGCGACGTACGAGATCAGAGAACTTCTGCACGAGGGCCGAACGGCCCGGGTGTCCGCCGAGGCGATCGCCAACACCGTGTCTGCCTGGCTGTCCGACTTGGGCGCCGTCAGCCCTTCGGTTCACGAGTTGGCCAGGACGATGCGCTCCGGCGATTGGCCGGCGGCGTACGCCATCGCCGAAAGCCTGTCCCTCGAGGTGTCGGTTACGACGCCGGCGTTTCGAGGAGCGTGACGGTCCCACGGTTGCCGTCGACGACGACCCGTTGCCCGGTGCGTAGTCGCGTGGTCGCACCCGTCACCGCGCCGACGGCCGGGATTCCGTATTCGCGCGCCACCACCGCGCCGTGCGAAATCACCCCGCCGACCTCCATCACCAGCGCGCCCGCGAGCAGGAACAGCGGGGTCCAACCCGGGTCGGTGCTGGCCGCGACGAGGATCTCCCCGGGCTCCAGCCGAGCTCCGACCGACGAATCGAGTACGCGGACCACCCCCTCGTGGATGCCCGGTGAGATCGACGTTCCGACCAGAACGTCGGCCTGTCCCGATCCGGCCGGTTCGGTGGGGCCGTAAATCGTTTCGCCGTCGTTGACCAGGATCCGCGGTACGGCGCGGCGATCGAGCTCGCGATCGTAAGCGCGGCGGTTGGCCGCAGCGGTGGGTCGCAGGTCGCGCCGGTGACCGCAGAGGGCGGCGCGGATGTCCGCAGGCCCGCAGAAGAAGGCGTCGCCGGGATCGTCGAGCGAGCCTCCGTCGACCAGGGCCGTGCCGACGCGCCGCAACGAACGGTGGGCCAGCGCGATGGCCCGCACCATGTCGAACTTCGGTTGCTCGCGCAGGCCGCCGAGTTCGCGGTGACGGTCGAGTAGACGTCGGAGGACCGCGGCCCGCACCCTGCCCCGGTCGCGCCGCACGTTCGAGGCCAGTCGATCCGCCGCGGCCGCGGACTGCGCTGTGCCGGTGCGCATCCGCTCCAACACCTCGCCGCCGGACCGGGCGTAGCCGGCGATGAGGTCCACCACATAGGCCGGGTCGTCGGCGAACCGCTCCAGGCCCATGTCGATCTCGCGGTCGGGGGCACGGTGCCCGTAGGTCGCGAGGAACGTTTCCAGCGCAGGACTCGTCGGCGTGATGTCCGTCCCGGACGCGGCCGCGTCGCGGGCGATGCGCGCCAGCGCCCGGCCCATCGCCACCGTCGGATCATGCGGGAGCCAGCGGCGGATGGGTTCGAAGTCGGCGTCCGCTCCGAGCCAACGGGTGACGAGACGCTCGGTCACGATCCGGATCACCTGTTCGGCGTAGGCCGCGGGTAACTGCTGAACCACCAGTGCACATGTGCGGGCCGGCAGGTCGCGGTAGACGAACTCGAGGAGCCGCGCCGGGTCGGTCAGAGCGGTCGCCTCCCGGTCGAGCCGGTCGAGCTCCGCGTCGGTGGCCGCCAGCACCCGTCGGCGGCTGCGCGCCGGTGCCAGCAGCGCGAGAAGCAGCCGCACCAACAATCCCGGTCCCCACCGCAGCGCACCTCGCAGCGGGAATCGGCGGCGGGACTGGGGCAGCCGATCGGCGTTGGCGCTCAACCACTCTCGAAGGGCGGCACCGCCGGTGGGCTCCTTCATGCTGAGGTTGGCGACGACGCGGTCAGCCAGCCGTGGGTGTTGCAGGAGCGGGGTCGCGTCGATGAAAAGGCGCCCGGCCAGAGTCGGCAGCCAGGGCGGCAGCTGATCGACGCGCAGCCCGGACCCCATCGCGAGGTACCGGATCCATCCGGTGGTCAACGTCGCGAAGAAGGCGTTGCCCGCGGGGGTGAGGGGCTCGGCGATGCCCTGTGAGACGAGCACGGCCGGGATGTAGACGCGCAGTCCGGGCGACGGCGAGGGCGGCGGCAGCGGGAAGAGCGAGGTGATCGGCCTGGACTGCAGCAGCCAGCACCGCCCGTTCGACACCGCCCACTCGATGTCCTGGGGTACCCCGAACAGGTCGGCCGTGCGCGTGCCCAGCTCCGTCAGGGCATCCACAAGTGATCGGTCGAGTTGGCCAGCGCCGCCGACAGCCTCCGGCACCGGTCCGCCCCGCGTGTCCACCAGCCACCGGGCCGGTGTCACGTGCCCACTCACCACCGCCTCGCCCAACCCGGCGGCGGCCTCGATGACCATGCGGTCACGTCGCCCGGACAGCGGGTCGGCGGTGAACATCACGCCCGCGACGTCGGCGGGCACCATCTCCTGAACCACGACGGCGACGCTCAGGCCGCGATTCCCGATGTCGTTGCGGGCCCGGTATGTGAGCGCCCGCACGGTCCACAATGACGACCAGCAGCGCTTGACGGCATCGCAGAGTGCCTGTGCGCCTTCGACATTCAGCACGGTGTTTTGCTGGCCGGCGAAGCTCGCCTGGGGTAGGTCTTCGGCGGTCGCCGACGAACGGACCGCGACCGCGGGTGCGCCCAGCAACTGGTAGGCGGCGGAGATCTCCGCCCTGAGCGCGTCGGGCATTCCCGCCTCCGCGAATGCCCGGCGCAATCGGTCGGAGACCGTGTCGACGGCGCCGGGGTCCGCAGCCAGACGCTCGAGTTCCCGGTCGATGACCCCGCCCAGGCAATGTGCGTGGACGAATTCGTCGTAAGCCGACGTGGTGACCACGAAGCCGGCGGGCACAGGCAGCCCGGCGCGCGTCATGACGGCGAGGTTGGCGCCCTTGCCCCCGGTGACCGTCGGGTCGGTGGATGCGGAGTCGGCCAACGGGGTCGTGAAGGTGCGACCGGGCTGTGAGCCCCCCGCCGGCGGCGAGTCGGCGTGATCGGTCGAGGTGGTGCTGGTCAACTCATGGCCTTCCGGCTCGGCTCCTTGTGAGCATCGACGTTCCCCTCGCGCCGTTCACCCTCGACGCCTGCCTCGGTGACAGCCGCTGCACGCCGGGCATCTCGTCACCCGCGGCCATCGAGTTCGGCCAGCACGGCGTCGACGACGGCGGGCACCACCGCGGCGACGGCCGGCGTCAGGCCGGGGCCGTGGGCGGCGTCGACGACGCCGACGCTGAGCACCACCAGTCGATGAGGTAGCTGCGCCAACGCTTCGCCCAGCGCGAATGCCTGCGGGATGCCGATCGCGTGTGAGCTGACCGCACCCGAGGCTTGGTTCTCGTCGGGAGTCCATCGTCGAATCTGGCCGGGACTGGACCCTTTTCCCATCGCGGCGTCGACGACGACGGCGAGATCGGCGCCCTCCCATGCGTCGAGAAGGGCACCGGGCTCGCCCGTGGTGGCGATCACCCGCACACCCGGGAGGTGGCGTTCGGCGACTTCCTCGACGACGGCAAGCCCAACGCCGTCGTCTCGGCGGAAGCTGTTGCCGACACCGATCACCACGCGATCGCTCACAAGCGGTCGACCGTAAGGGTCAGGAAGTGGGCCGAGCACGAGATGCACGGGTCGTGATTGCGGATCGCCCTCTCGCACAATGCCGTCAGGGCTCCGTCGTCCACCAGGAGGTTGGCGGCGACGATCCCGGCCATCTCGTGTTCGATCGCCGCCTGGTTCTGGGCGGTGGGCGGCACGATCGTCGCCGCCCGGATCAGGCCGTCCCCGCCGATGTCGTAGCGGTGATACAGCAGGCCCCGCGGTGCCTCGCTGACCCCGTGCCCGACGCCCTCGCGCGCCGGGACGTCGACGTAGGGCCGCGCGGGTCGCTGGTATTCGGCGATGATGCGCAGCGCCTCGTCGATCGCGTAGATGACCTCCACAGCGCGGACCACGATGCTGCGGAACGGGTTTCGGCATGTCGCGCCGAGCCCGGCCCGCGCTGCCGCCTCGCGAGCGAGGGGGGAGAGGGCCTGGTAGTTCAACGAGTACCGGGCGAGCGGTCCGGTCAGGTAGCGGGCGCCGTCCAGCGTGGCGTGCAGTGCGGTCGAGCGCTGCACCTGCGACTCGACGACGTGGTCTTCGAAATCGGCGACCGCGAACGGCGGGCCTGCGCTTCGCCGGATCGTGCCGTCCTCGACGGGATAGCGGTCCGGCGCGGTGAGCGCGAGAAACTCGTGGTCGAATTCGACGTCGGGAAAGTCGAACGCGCAGACCCGGTCGAGCATCCACAGCGCATCGTCGAGCGCACGGCGCAGTTGCTCGGCGATCGGCTCGAGATCCCGGGGCCGCGGAACCGAATAGAAGCCGCCCAGCCGAACGTTGATCGGATGGATCGCGCGTCCGCCGATCTGCTCCATGAGCCGGTTGCCTGCCTTCTTCAACGCCAATCCGCGCTCGACGAACTCCGCATCGGTCCTGGCGAGGCTGATGGCATCGGGATGGCCGAGGAAGTCGGGCGCGTGCAGCAGCACGATGTGCAGCGCGTGGCTGTGAATCCACTCCCCGCAGTACAGAAGTCGTCGCAGCACCACGAGTTCCGGATCGACGGTCACCCCGCATGCGTCCTCGATCGCGTTGCAGGCGCTCACCTGATAGGCCACGGGGCAGATGCCGCATACCCGCGCGGTGATGTCGGGCGGCTCGGTGTAGGCCCGGCCACGCAGGAACGCCTCGAAGAACCGTGGGGGTTCGTAGATGTTGAGCTCCACGGTGTCGACGGCTCCATCGCGAAGCGTGACGTGCAGGGCGCCTTCGCCTTCGACCCGCGTCAGCGCGCCGACACTCAACGTCCGAATCTCGCCGGTCACCGGTCGTTCCGTTTCGTGTCGAAGTTGGCGACGTTGAAGGTGGCGAACACCCGGTCGACGCCGGCGTCGGACATGCCGTCGCGGCGCAGCACGGGAATCAGCGCAGCGGTGTTGGGCGTGGCGGCCGGGCCGAAGCACCCGTAACAGCCCCGGTGATAGGTCGGGCACAGCGCGCCGCATCCGGCGTGGGTGACGGGCCCCAGGCAGGGAATCCCGTCGGCGACCATCACGCACGTCACCCCGCGGTTCTTGCATTCTGTGCACACCGTCTTGGCGGGGAGCCGCGGTTTGCGTCCGACCAGCAGCGCGGCCAGGGTGTCGAGCAGCTGGCCGCGGTCGATGGGGCAACCCTGTATCTGGTAGTCGACCTCGACGTGTGCCGACGCCGGGGTCGAGGTCGCCAGCGTGTCGATGTACTCCGGCTTCGCGTAGACCACGGACGCGAACTCCTCGACATCGGCGAAGTTGCGCAGCGCCTGCACCCCGCCGGAGGTGGCACACGCCCCGATCGTGACGAGCACCCGGGACTGCTCGCGGATCTCCCGGATACGGCGCTCGTCGGCCGGGGTGGTGATCGACCCCTCGACGAGCGAAACATCGTACGGCCCGGCGATTCTCGCGCTGGATGCTTCGAGGAACGTGGCGATCTGCACCTGCTCGGCGATCGTGAGCAATTCGTCCTCGCAGTCCAGCAGTGTCAGCTGGCAACCGTCGCACGATGCGAACTTCCACACGGCCAGCTTGGGGGCGGTCATCTAGAGCTCCTTTACCCGAAGCAGTGGCTCGGCTACGTCGTATCCCACGACCGGTCCGTCCCGGCACAGCAGCAGCGGGCCCAGCTGGCAGTGCCCGCACCAGCCGATCCCGCACTGCATGTTCCGCTCGAGCGAAACCCGGATATCGCTGCGACGCATCCCCTTTCGCAGCAGCTCGGCGGCGCCGTTGCGCATCATCGGCTCGGGACCGCACAGGAACGCGGTGGTGCGGTCGGCCCGCAGCGGCATCCGCCGCAGGGGTTCGGTGACGAAGCCGACTTCGCCCGGCCAGCCCTGCACCGGTACGTCGACGGTGATGTGGACGTCGATGACACCGGCGCTCGACCAGTCGGCGAGCTCCTCGGCGAACAGGAAGTCCTCGCGCGAGCGCGCGCCCGCGATGAGGGTCACCCGCTCGTACGACCCGCGATCGGCCAGGGCGTGCAACACCAACGGC
Source organism: Mycobacterium sp. B14F4 (assembly GCF_039871645.1). NCBI lineage: Bacteria > Bacillati > Actinomycetota > Actinomycetes > Mycobacteriales > Mycobacteriaceae > Mycobacterium > Mycobacterium sp. B14F4. Next base: position 291,667 of record NZ_JBDPMF010000001.1, read on the forward strand.
CGAAGCGGCGCCAGGCCGACCCCGCCGGCGACGATGACCACGTCTCGCCCGGCCGCAGCCGGTAGATCCCAGCCGGTGCCGAACGGTCCACGCATGCCGATGACGGTGCCGGGTCCGGCGTCGTGCAACGCCCGGCTCACCACCCCTACCGAGCGGATGGTGTGGTTGACGACGCCGTCGTCCGAGTCCGGTACGCCGCTCACGGAGATCGCGATCTCGCCGATCCCGAACGCGTACATCATCATGAACTCGCCGGGCTGCGGGGTGGGCAGCGCTTGGCGCACCGGTTCCATGCTCAGTGTCGCCGAATCGCGATTCTCGGCGACCCGGCCGCGGACCCGGTACGGCACCGGTGTCATCGCCGACGATGCCGCCGGCCACACCGCGGTGTCAGTCATCGCCGTCCTCCGCCCGGGCGGCCAGGCTGTTCATCTCCTCGGTGATGTCGATGCCGGTGGGGCACCAGGCGATACAACGCCCGCAACCGACGCAGCCGGAACTGCCGAACTGGTCATGCCAGGTGCCGAGCTTGTGGGTGATCCAGTGGCGGTACCGCGAGGGGCCGGATTGCCGGACTTCCCCTTCGTGCACGAAGGTGAAGTCGAACTCGAAGCAGGACGCCCACTCCATCCAGCGCTCGGCGTGTTGGCCGGTGAGATCGGTGGTGTCCTCGACGCTGGTGCAGAAGCACGTCGGGCACACCATGGTGCAGTTCCCACATGTCAGGCACCGGCCGGCCACCTCCTCCCACTGCGGTGACTCCCGCGACTCGATCAGCAGTTGGCGCAGGTCGCCGGCGGGCATCTGCCGCCCCATCTTGCCCGCTGCGTCGGCGACATCCCCTCGCGCCGAACGGATCTCGGCCGGGGATGCATCGCGGTGCGGCAGCGCCGCCAGCACATCGGCACCGGCTTCGCTGCCCACGTCGACCACGTAGCTGCGTCCTTCGCCCTCGATGCGCTCGGTGAGCGCGAGGTCGTAGCCCGGGCCGACCTCGGGCCCGGTGCCCATGGACGCGCAGAAGCACAGGCCGCCGGGTTCGGTGCAGTTGACGGCGACGACGAAGATCCGTGCCAAGCGGCCGGCGAAACCCCGGTCGGGGTGGCTGCCGGCGCCGAGCACGCCGTTGAGCACCGCGATGGCGGACAGGTCGCAGGCCCGCACCCCGATGAAGGCGTACCGGGGGGTCTCCTCGGCCACCTCCCCGTCGGACGACCACACCTTCTGCCGGGGCGGGTGCAGGAACTGCTTCCAGGACTGCGGCCCGGCCGAATGGCCGAACAGCGCGTCGTCGTCGCGCCTGCGCAGCCGGTAGTGCCCGGGTCCGACATCGACTCCCCATCCTCGGGGCAGGTCGTCGGCCGACGTCAGCTCGGCGAGCACGATGGCGTCCTCGGACACGGTGGGTCCGACGACGCGATAGCCACGCTCACGGAGGGTGCTGACGAGTTGGTGCATGGCCGCGGCGTCGATCACGGCACTGCTCATCGACCTATCGTCCTAGGAAAGCGCCCGGAATGCAGGGCCTTTAGGTCATGAGTCGATGGGACTTTCGGCCGCGGCCCCGATCGCCCGCACTCGGTACTGTCGTGACCATGTCCACACCGACGCAACCGATCTCCATCCTCCCCGAAAGCGAGTGCTGGGAATTGATGTCGAGCGTATCCCTGGGCCGGCTCGTCACCAGCGTGGACGGCCAGCCGGAGATCTTCCCGGTCAACTTCGTCGTCCAACACCGCACGGTGCTGTTCCGCACGGCCGAGGGCACCAAGCTGAGCAGTTCGGTGATCAACAACAACGTGCTGTTCGAGGTCGACGACCACAACGTCGTCGGCGGCTGGAGCGTGATCGTCAGGGGACTGGCGCGCACGTTGCGCACGGATGCCGATGTCGACGAGGCCGAGCGGGCCCAGCTGCTCCCGTGGACGGCCACGGTCAAACCCCACTACGTGCGCATCCGCCCGCTGCGCGTTACCGGGCGGCGATTCCTCTTCGGCTCGGAACCCGACCGGGAGTTCACCATCACCTGAGGCTCACCGCCGCCGCCGGCTCGGCCCGTCACATCACGACATCACGCGGTGCAGATCACTGCTGGCCTTCGCCGCGGACGTCTCCGCCTGGAACTGTTGCTGCGCCCGGCGTTTGATGCCGAGCAACATCCCGCGGGTGACGAACGCCTTGGCGGGACCCGCGAGCTCGTCGGCCAGCACCTGGCCGGGATGGCGCAGCCGGGTGCGGGTCCGGACCATCAGCCGGCAGCGGTCGTCCCAGTGCGGGAAGGCGTGAAACGACCACACGGCCTCCCACCGCTCCGGAGACGGGCTTCGCAACACGATGGATTCGTGGTCGACGACGTCGACCACCGTCAGGGCGATGCCGTCCCGCAGACCCATCCAGCCCTTGGGAACCAGTCGCACCGTGTCGCCGGGCGCAAGGTCCTGCCACTCGGGGTGGATGCGGTCGGCGTTGTGGTACTGCAGCCCGGCGAGGTTCTCGAGGGCTTCGAACGTGTACACCCCGCCGCGGTCCTGGCCGACCTGCACCAGCCACTGCCATACCGTCGCGACCGGGGCGTCGATCCACACCGCTTCGGTGGTCTGCATGACGGGGCCGTCGAGCAGGTCGTCGCCGGCAAGCCGCATCCGCGACTCCTCCTTCGTCGTGCCCCAGTTGCGGTAGAACCGCCTGGCGCCGTACAACACCGCGATGGCCCCTCCGAGCCGTAGCAAGTTCGTCATGGACTCACGGTGCCGCGCAGGACGCCGCGGGGGCTAGGGTCGCTAGTCCTTTTGGCGTCGGTCGATGCCGGCGCGGGAATCGCCGCGACGGCAACGGTTCACCGCCGACGAACGGCCCAACGAGGGGGGACTTCGGTCCCTATCAGCCATCACCTCCGCGGTGGTCGGATCCACATGGAGGATCAACTGTTCACTAGGAGCAATCATGAGCAAGCTTCCCGCTCAAAATCGTCCGCGAGGGTTCTGGCCGGAGCTCTCGGAGTTCTTCGAAGGCTTCCCGTCGTGGGCCCATCTGCGCTCCCCGCTCGGCGCCAACATCATCCGCGTGGAAGACGACTTGAAAGACGGCAGGTACGAATTGCGGGCCGAGTTGCCCGGTGTGGACCCGGATAAGGACGTCGACATCACGCTTCGCGACGGTGTCCTGACGATCAAGTCCGAGCGCACGGAGAAGAAGGAAACCAGCGGCCGCTCCGAGTTCTCCTACGGCTCCTTCCTCCGCTCGGTCACCTTGCCGTCGGGCGCTGACCAGGAAGCCATCACGGCGAGCTACGAGAAGGGCATCCTCACGGTCACCGTGCCGGTCAACGAGGAGGCCACCGAGACGGCGGAGAAGCACATCGCGATCCAGGCGAAGTGAGATCCGCGGTGGGTCCCGGGGCGGGCGCACGCCTCGGGACCCACGCCTAGATTCACAAGGGAGAAACGACGATGTCTCGTGTGAACGGAGCGATCCGAAACGCCCCGCGGCGGGTGTTTCGCGATCGCCGCGAAGCGGGCCGGGTGCTGGCCGGGATGCTGGGCGCGTACCGGGGCCAGGAAGGCGTCGTCGTCCTGGGACTGCCCCGCGGGGGCATTCCCGTCGCATGGGAAGTCGCTGCGGCACTTGCCGTTCCGCTGGACGCATTCGTCGTCCGCAAACTCGGCGCACCGGGCCACGACGAGTTCGCCATGGGCGCACTGGCCAGCGGTGGGCGCGTCGTGGTCAACGACGATGTGCTACGGGCGTTGCGGGTGTCACCTCAGCAACTGCGTGAGGTCGCCGAACGGGAAGGGCGCGAGTTGCTCCGGCGTGAGGCGGCCTATCGCGGTGGCCGGCCACCGGTGGACGTGACCGGTAAGACGGTGATCCTCGTCGACGACGGCCTGGCAACCGGCGCGAGCATGTTCGCAGCGATCCAGGCGCTGCGCGAGGCCGACCCCGCGCAGATCGTCGTCGCCGTGCCCGCGGCGCCGGAATCGACGTGCCGGGAGTTCGCCGGCCTCGTCGACGACGTGGTGTGCGCGAGCATGCCGACGCCGTTCCTGGCTGTCGGAGAGTCTTTCTGGGACTTCCACCAGGTCAGTGACGACGAGGTCCGCCAGCTACTCGCCACCCCCACCACCGGCATCGCGACCGCACGAATCCGGATCCAGGAGACACCGGCCGAGGTGGTCGAGCGGACAGCGGTCGACGCGCCGGGCGGGGTGCCGCCGATGAAGGCTCTCGACGAGATCATCGGTGATGCGCGGGTGGTGCTGATCGGCGAGAGTTCCCACGGCACCCACGAGTTCTACGAGGCCCGGGCCAAGATCACCAAGTGGCTGATCGAGGAGAAGGGCTTCGTCGGCGTCGCCGCCGAGGCGGACTGGCCCGACGCCTACCGCGTCAACCGATACGTCCACGGCAGGGGCACCGATGAGTCGGCCGACGAGGCGCTCAGTGGTTTCGAACGTTTCCCCGCCTGGATGTGGCGCAACGTTGTGGTCCGCGACTTCGTCGACTGGTTGCGCGACCACAACCAACGGCGCGAGTCGACGGTCGGCGGTCGCCAGGCGGGCTTCTACGGCCTGGACCTCTACAGCCTGCACCGGTCGATGCGGGAGGTGATCGCCTACCTCGACGCCATCGACCCGCGGGCGGCAGCGCGGGCCCGGATGCGGTACTCGTGTTTCGATCATGCATCGGCCGACGATGGCCAGGCCTACGGTTTCGCGGCCGCGTTCGGCGCGGGGCTGTCGTGCGAGCGCGAGGTGGTCGACCAACTGGTCGAAATGCAGCGCACGTCCATGGAATACGCCCAACGCGATGGACTGCTGGCCGAGGACGAAGCGTTCTACGCGCGGCAGAATGCGCAGACGGTGCGGGACGCCGAGCGCTACTACCGCGCGATGATCGGTGGCCGCGTCACCTCGTGGAATCTGCGCGACCAGCACATGGCACAGACTCTGCAAGCGTTGTTGACCCACCTGGACCGGCGTCATGGAGCCGGTACCTCACGGATTGTGGTGTGGGCGCACAACTCTCACGTCGGTGACGCACGCGCGACGGAGGTGGGCAGCGACGGGCAGCTCACGCTCGGCCAGCTGGTCCGCGAGCGCTACGGCGATGGTTGCCGGCTCATCGGTTTCACGACCTACTCCGGTACCGTCACCGCCGCGAGCGAGTGGGGCGGAATCGCCGAGCGCAAATTCGTCCGGCCCGCGCTGAACGGCAGCGTCGAGGAACTCTTCCATGAAACGGAGAAGCCGGCGTTCCTGGTGTCGCCCATGATCAGCCGCGCCGCCGCGGAACCGCTGGATGTGGTGCGCCTCGGCCGGGCGATCGGGGTGATCTACCTGCCGGCTACGGAGCGACAGAGCCATTACTACCATGTCCGCCCCAGCGAGCAGTTCGACGCGATCATCCACATCGACCGGACCCGCGCGCTGGAGCCGCTCGAGACGAGCAGCGTGTGGGTCGCCGGTGAGACTCCCGAGACCTATCCCACGGGACTGTGATGTGGCACGACGGACACAACGGAATGGAACCGAAGGCGCCGATCGCCACCCTGACCATGAACCCGGCGCTCGACATCACGACCGACTGCGACGTCGTCCATCCCACCGACAAGATCCGATGCGCCACGGCGCGCTACGACCCGGGGGGCGGCGGCATCAACGTGGCCCGCGTCGCCGGCGTGCTAGGGGTTTCGGCGACGGCCGTTTTCCCTGCCGGCGGCCCGACCGGCGAACGCGTCGCCGATCTTGTCTCGCGCGCCGGTGTGCCGATGCGCACCGTCCCGATCGGCGACTGGACGCGCGAAAGCTTCACCATCAACGAACGCACGACCGGTAAGCAGTACCGCTTCGTCCTGCCGGGACCGCAGCTGAGCTTCGAGGAGCAGGCCCAGTGTCTCGACGAACTGAGAACGGCCGCGCGTTCGGCGCAGTTCGTGGTGGCCAGCGGAAGCCTGCCGCCGTCCGTCCCGCCGGACTGGTACCAGCGGGTCGCCGACATCTGCCGGGAGTCGGGCGCGCTGCTGGTGCTCGACACCTCGGGGGGAGGGCTGACGCACGTGACGTCCGGCGTGCACCTGCTCAAACCGAGCCTGCGGGAACTGCGCGAGTGCGTCGGGCGCGACCTTGTCACGGAGTCGGAGCAGTTGGCCGCAGCGCACCAGCTGATCGAGAGGGGTATTACCAACGCGGTGGTCGTGTCGTTGGGTTCCGGGGGTGCTCTGCTCGCGACACCTGGTAAGGGGCAACGGTTTTCGGCCGTCCCGGTGCGGGTCGTGAGTGGCGTCGGCGCCGGTGACGCGATGGTCGCCGCGATCGTGGTGGGGCTGAGCCGGGCATGGCCGCTCAGCACGGCGGTGCGCTACGGTATCGCCGCCGGAACCGCGATGCTGCTGACTCCCGGCACGGCCGCCCCGAACCGGGAGCACATCGAGCGCTTCTTCGAATCGGTTCCCCAGGCGGTGGACCTAGACCTCGTTCACACGTGAGCTGGGGGCACCCGGTAAACCGCTGCGCCCGCGCAGATCCCGGCACCCGCGGCAACCAACAAGATTCGGCTGCCGGTGGGCAAGTCGGCCGGGATGCGGTCGAGCGCCGCCGCCAACGACGCGGTGTGCATGCGCTCGTCCTCGGCGACGACGACGTCGCCCTCGGGTAGGCCGACGCGGTGGGCGAGCTCGGCACGAAACTCACCGCCTCCCGGTGCGGCGACGATCGCGCGGACATCGGCGAGCCGCAGTCCGGCTCCTTCGAGGCAGGCGGCGATCGCCTTGGCGGCGACAGCAGCCATCTGCCGGTTCAGGCTCTCGGCCCGGGCAACCCGGAGCGTGTTGTGGCCGTCGACCAGACCGACGGTGGCACTCGACATTTCGCGGTTCTCGTAGTCGGTGACCCACGACGGGTGGGACAGTCCGGAGTCGTCGGCGCGCCACTGGCACAGCATCGCCGCGCCCGCGGGCGTGAAGGGGAAGTGGTCACTCATCCGATGGCCGGGATCGGCGTCGCTGGCCACCACCATCGCACGCTCGACGGCGCGGGAGGTCAGGAAGCCGTCGACGATCTGAAGCGCATTGAGCAGCCCGCAGGTTCCGTTGGCGACGTCGAAGGAGAACGTCCCATGGCCACCGGCGTGCGGACGCTCGGGATTGGCGCCGATGTCCTGCTGAATCAGCGCCGCCAGGGCCGGCTCGCCGAGGTTGCGGTCGCGGTAGATGCCCGCGTTGACCAGCAGATCGACCTCGTGCGGTTGCCATTCTGCACGACGCAGGCAGTCCTTCGCCGTCTCCACCGCCAGGCCCAGGGCGCTGTGCCGATGGCGCCAGCCCCCGGCCAGCACCGCGACCCGTTCAATCACCGTGCCCATAAGATCCCACCAGTTCGTCGTCCAACGTCACCAGGACGATGCCGATCTCGAGCCCGGACGCCAGTGCGATGAGTGCCACGGTCTCCCCGGGCCGGATGTGCCCGGCCTCAAGCTCCTCGACCAGGGCGACCGTGTGGGTGGTCGACGCGGTGTTGCCGTAGCGGTCGACGGTGATCACCGCGTCGTGACGGGGAGACTCGCCGAACGACTCCGTGACGGTGGCCATTCCCTTGCGGATCGCTCGCGCCGATGTCTGGTGCGTGATCACGTGGTCGATGTCGTGCAGCGAAACGCCCACCGCGTCGAGCACTTCGTGCAGCAGCAGCGGGGTGGTCGACATCGCCGCCCGATGGATGCCGCGGGCATCGGTGAACATGCGCCCGCCCGGTTCGTGCCGCGTCGGATAGGCCAGGCACAGCCGGCTGAAGTCGGCGACGGTGGTGAAGCCGGCGAGGCCGATCCCGGCCGAGCCCGCCGGAGCCCGCTCGAGCAGCAGCGCGGCACCGGCGTCGCCGAGCGTCAGCGAGGCCAGTTCCTTGCTGAAGATGCTGCGGATGTGCCGGGCGGCGTTGCGCCCGAGTTGGGAGATGTACTCGCCGCTGACGACCAGGGCCCGGCGCACCGAGCCCTGCCGAATCCAGTTGTTGGCAACGGTGACACCGGTGAGCATTCCCGCACAGGCGTTGGAGAGATCGAAGGCCATCGCGTCGTCGGCGCCGATGGCGTGTGCGACCGCCCCACTCATCGTGGGCTCCAACCACTGTGTCAGGCCGTCGGAGAACTTGGTGATGGAACAGCTGATCACGACGTCGATCGACGCGGGGTCGCAGCGCGCCCGGGCGAGGCAGTCCAGCGCCGCGGTGCTCGCCAGGCTGTAGGAGTCCTCGTCGCCGGTGGACACGCGGCGCTCCCGGATGCCGGTCAGCCGTTGCAGATCGATGTGCGTGCGGTGGCGGGTCGTCGACATCAGCTCGTCGGTCGCCAGGTGGGTGGCCGGCAGGTGCCGTCCCGCACCGGCCACGCGTGTCCGGAACGGGGCCGCCGGGCTCGTGGCCGAGGGATCCATCACCAGCCAGTGGGTACCTGCCATCGATTCAGCATCGGCGGTCACCGCCTCGACGGGGTAGAGCGATTCGGACGTCGCGGCGGGGACCTTCGGCCCTTCGGCGGGTATCCGCGACTTCTTACATTTGGCGTATGGGTAGGCAACATGGGCTGCCGGCCGCGCTGATGGCCGGCGTCGGGGCGGTCGCGCTGTACCGCGGGCACGTGCGGCCGTGGATGTACACGTGGGGAGCCACGGATCAGGAGATCACCGCGGCGCTGCCCGGAGACGAGCTGGTCTCGCCGGACACACCGCGAACCACCCGCGCGGTCACGGTCGATGCACCGATCGACGCGGTATGGCCGTGGTTGGTACAGATCGGTGAGGACCGGGCCGGCTTCTACAGCTACGACTGGCTGGAGCGGGCAGTCGGAACGACCATCCACAATGCGAAACGCATTCACCCGGAGTGGCAGGACCTTCGTGTCGGCGACACGGTGTGGCTGGCGCGGCGGTACGGCGACGCCGCCAGGCAGGTCGTCGCGGCGATCGAGCCGCAGAAGTATCTGGTTCTGATGTCACCCGCGGACCATGCCCGCGTGCGGCAAGGCCGGAAGGCCACCGGCGCGTGGGCATTCCACCTGCGGCGGTCGGGCAGCTGGACGCGCCTGGTGGCGCGCGGCAGCGGCGGGGTGGTGGGGAACCCGGTGTTCGACATTCCCCACTTCGTCATGGAACAGAAGATGCTGCGGGGTCTGCGGGACCGGGCCCAGCTTATTGAGCAAAGCTCTGAGGTGCCGTTCATCAGGGGTCCCGTGCGGTCGAGCGAAATCCACGCCACGGTGTGAGCCGGTGGCCTGGCCGGGCCGCCTGCGGGTCCGTCACCGATTCAGCACGCGTTTGTTCGCTCGACGGATTGTCTGATGGCACGATGGACGTGTGACAAAGCCGGTCAAGCCGGTCGAGTCGGATGTTGAAACCACCATGCGTCCGCTGCGGGACACGTTGTCGCAACTGCGGCTCCGCGAGCTACTCATGGAGGTTCAGGACCGCGTCGAGCAGATCGTCGAGGGCCGCGACCGACTGGACGGCCTCCTCGACGCGATGCTCGTCGTCACGTCGGGCCTGGAACTCGACCAGACTCTTCGCACCATCGTGCACACCGCGATCGAGCTCGTCGACGCCCAGTACGGGGCGCTGGGGGTGCGCGGTCAGGACCACGAACTGGTCGAGTTCATCTACGAGGGCATCGACGAGGAGATGCGCGAGCGGATCGGCCACCTGCCCGAGGGGCGCGGTGTGCTGGGCGTGCTGATCGACGACCCGAAACCGATCCGCCTGGACAACATCTCCCACCACGCCGCCTCGGTCGGGTTCCCCGCGAATCACCCGCCGATGCGGACGTTTCTCGGCGTGCCGGTGCGCATCCGCGACGAGGTGTTCGGCAACCTCTACCTCACCGAGAAGGCGGGTGGCCAGCCGTTCAGCGAGGACGACGAGGTCCTGGTGCAGGCGCTGGCGGCCGCGGCCGGCATCGCGATCGACAACGCCAGGCTCTACGAACGGTCGAAAGTCCGTCAGTCGTGGATCGAGGCCACTCGAGACATCGGCACCGAGCTGCTCGCCGGGACCGATCCGGCCACGGTGTTCCGGCTGGTGGCTGACGAGTCGCGCCAGCTCAGCGGTGCCCAGCTGACCCTGGTCGCCGTGCCCGCCGATCTGGACGAGCCGATCGGTGAGTCGGATGAGCTGACCGTGGTTGCTTCCGCAGGTGAGGGCCCAGGCACGTCGGTCCATGCGATCTCCACGACCGAAACCCTGATCGGCGAGGTCTTCACCCAGCGCACCCCACGCCAGTTCGACAGCCTCGAACTGGCCCCTGACATCGAGCGAACCGGTCCCGCCCTGGTGCTGCCCCTTCGCGCGACCGACACCGTCGCCGGCGTGTTGGTGGCCGTACGTCCCCACGGGGCGCGGCAATTCACGGCCGAGGAACTCGACATGATGACCGCCTTCGCCGACCAGGCGGCAGTGGCGTGGCAACTGGCGACGACGCAGCGGCGGATGCGCGAACTCGACGTGCTCAGCGACCGGGACCGCATCGCCCGGGACCTGCACGACCATGTCATCCAGCGGTTGTTCGCCGTCGGGCTGGCGCTGCAGGGCACCATCCCGCGCGCGCGGTCGGCCGAAGTCCAGCAGCGGCTGATGGGATGCGTCGACGATCTGCAAGAGGTGATCCAGGAGATCCGGACCGCGATCTTCGATCTGCACGGCGGCCAGTCGGGCATCACTCGAATGCGCCAGCGGATCGACGAGGCCGTCGCGCAGTTCGCCGATTCCGGCATCCGCACGTCGGTTCAGTTCTCGGGCCCGCTGTCGGTGATCGACGCGGTGCTCGCCGACCACGCCGAAGCCGTTGTCCGCGAAGCGGTCAGCAACGCGGTCCGGCATGCGCAAGCGAGCACGCTCGCGGTCAGCGTCCTGGTCGAGGACGAGCTGTGCATCGAGGTCACCGACGACGGACAGGGCATCAAGGGCGAGATCACCGGCAGTGGGCTGACCAACCTGCGCCGCCGCGCCGATGACGTCGGCGGATCGCTGTCGCTGGAACCCGTTCCCACCGGCGGTACAAAGCTGAGGTGGTCCGCCCCACTCCCGTGACCGGAGGATCCATGGCTTTCGCCGCCAGGCGGTGGACCCGCTGGGCACCGGGTGTTGTGCAGTTCCAGGACTATCGGCGTACCTGGCTGCGCGGTGACGTCGTCGCGGGGTTGACGGTGACGGCGTACCTGGTGCCACAGGTGATGGCTTATGCCTCGCTGGCGGGAGTGCCTGCGATCACGGGCCTGTGGACCGCTGTCGTCGCCCTTGCCGCGTACGTGTTAGTCGGTTCGTCGCGGCAGTTGTCGGTCGGCCCGGAGTCGACCACCGCGTTGATGACCGCCGCCGTGATCGCGCCGCTGGCCGTGGGTGACGGTGGACGGTACGTCACGCTCGCGGCGGCATTGGCGGTGCTGGTCGGAGTCTTGTGTCTGGTGGCCGCGCTCGCCCGGCTCGGGTTCCTGGCCAACATGCTCTCCGGTCCGGTGCTTATCGGGTACATGACCGGCATCGCCGTGCTGATGGTCGCGAGCCAGCTCGGGAAGGTCACCGGTGCGCCGGTGTCGGGCACGGGAATCATCGACATGGCACGGTCATTCGCGGCGAACACCCACCTGCTGCACTGGCCGACAATGGTCCTGGCGGCAGGTGTGTTGCTGTTGTTGCTGGCCATGGGCCGCTGGCTGCCGCAGGCGCCGGGACCTCTGATCGCCGTCCTTGCGGCGACGCTGCTGGTGGTCGTCTTCTCGTTGAGCAGCAGGGGTATCGCCGTCATCGGACCGATTCCCGCAGGCTGGCCCGACAGCGGGGCGCCGCAGGTGCAATCGAGTGATATCGGCGCGTTGTTGCTACCGGCGCTGGGCATCGCGATCGTCGCGTTCTCCGACAACGTCCTGACCGCCCGGGCCTTCGCGGCCCGCTCGGGCGCCGAGATCGACGCCAACGCCGAGCTGCGGGCGCTCGGGGTCGCCAACGTGAGTGTCGGTTTCACGAACGGCTTTCCGGTCAGTTCCAGCGGGTCCCGCACGGCGGTCGGGGACGCCGTCGGCAGTCGCACGCAGCTGTATTCGCTGGTGGCGATAGCGGCGGTGCTGATGGTTCTGGCATGGGGGCGAGGGGTGTTGGCGCATTTTCCGACCGCCGCGCTGGGCGCACTGGTGGTGTACGCCGCGTTGCGGTTGGTTGATATGGCGGGATTTCGCCGGCTCGCACAGTTTCGGCGCAGCGAGTTGATCCTCGCGCTGGCGACCACGGCCGCGGTGCTGGGTATGGGTGTGCTGTACGGCGTGCTGGCCGCCGTCGGCTTGTCGATACTCGACCTGCTGCGGCGCGTCGCGCACGCCCACGACAGCGTGCAGGGCTTCGTGCCCGGGATCGCGGGCATGCACGACATCGAGGACTATCCGGAGGCAACGCTGGTGCCCGGTCTCGTCGTCTACCGCTACGACGCGCCGCTGTGTTTCGCCAATGCGCAGGATTTCCGGCGCCGAGCGCTGGCCGCCGTCGAGCAGGGCGACGGACCCGTCGAGTGGTTCGTGTTGAACGCCGAAGCGAACGTCGAGGTCGATCTCACCGCGCTGGACGCCCTCGACCAACTTCGAATTGACCTGTCGCGCAGGGGCGTCGTCTTCGCGATGGCGCGGGTCAAACAGGACCTGCGTGACTCGCTCGCCGCGGCCGGGCTATTGGAGCGCATCGGCGGCGACCGGATCTTCATGACGCTGCCGACCGCCGTCGAGGCGTTCCACAGCCGGGCTGGCGGCGGATCCGCACCGCCCTGACCCGCCGATCCGGGCGCGTCGATTTCCGCGCCAGGGTCGTGCCGCTAGGCGTGCTGCGCGAGGAAGTCGACGACGGCGTCGGCGAAGAGGTCGTTGCGGTCGCCCGCGACCATGTGCCCCGCACCGCCGACGTCGACGAAGTCGATCCGCGGGAAGCGGGCGAGGAACTCGTCGGCACGCTCCTCGGTGACCAGGTCGCTCATCTGGCCGCGCACCAGAAGCATCGGAACACCCTCGCGCAGAATCGATTCAACCGCCGCGTTCATCCGGTCGACCTCGGTCACTTCGATCGGCGGGAGGGCCGCGGTGCCGTCGATGAACTTCGGATCCCAGTGCCAGTACCACCGGCCGCCGCGGTTGCGCAGATTCGTGCGCAGGCCGTCGAGATCGCTGGGGCGCGGCCGGTGCGGGTTGTACCGCTGGATCATGTCGGCCACCTCGTCGAGTGACTCGAAACCGGACGTCATGCGGTCGGCCATGAAGTCGTGGATCCGCGACGCGCCGGACTGGTTCATGTTCGGCACGATGTCGACGAGCACGACGGCGCGCACCGCGCCCGGCGCCAGTTCTCCGGCGAGCAGCATCGCCGTGAACCCGCCCAGCGAGGCGCCGACGATCACCGGTTGCGCCGGTAGGTGGCGGAGCACTTCGAGGACGTCTGCTGCGAACGTGGTGACGCGGTAGTCGCCCTCCGGGGACCAGTCCGACTCTCCGTGCCCGCGGAAGTCGACGGTGACGGCCTGCCAACCGCGGGCGGCGACCGCTGCGGCCGCACGTCCCCATGACCGGCGGGTCTGCCCGCCGCCGTGCAGGAAAACGACTGCGGGCGCAGCCGGATCGCCGATGCGGTCCGCGGTGATCCGGACTCCGTCGACACCGGAGGTCGTGAAGGTGGCGGGGGATGCGCTCACGAGGCGACCCCGTCGATGACCGTGCGAGTGATCGTCTCCGCACGATCGCGCCGAAATGCGCGGCCCTCGTTGAGGATCGCGTAGACGATGCCGCCCACGATGGCGTCGGCCGCGGCCTGCGCGGTCGAATCGTCGAGACCACCGGCAGACAGGCGCGCCTTCACGCTGTCGTGCAGGGGCACGCTGAAGGCGTCATACATGCGCGCCCTCGTGTCCTCGTGCTCCAGTCCGGCGACCGTGAGAATGCGCAGCATGGCGTTGCCGCGCGCGGTGGTGAGGGTGGCCGCCAGCCTGATGGACCACCGGGTCAGGTCGGCGGCGAGGTCGCCGGTCTGCTCGACGGGCCGCAGGATCTTGTCGGCGTCTTCGAGCAACACGTCCGCGACGAGCGCCGGCCTGCTGGGCCACCACCGGTAGATCGTCTGCTTGCCGACCCCGGCACGGGCGGCGACGGCCTCGATGCTCAGGCCGTCGAAGCCGCGCTCGAGCAGGAGTTCCTTCGTGGCGGTGACGATCGCCACCCGCGACTTCTCGCTACGACGGCGGGGAGCGCTCACAGGGGTGGTCATTGCTTACTCCGCATCTGACGGCTTTACAGATCGTGACAGCAACACCTAGTCTTGGCAAGACGAGACGTTGCGTCTCGTGACTGGGTGACGAGTCGAGGAGCCATGACGCCGAAGAAGCTCGTCATCGGCGCCAGCGGCTTCCTGGGTTCTCACGTCACCCGACAGCTGGTGGCAGACGGTGCCGACGTCCGGGTGCTGATCCGCGCGACCAGCTCGACGCGGGGCGTCGACGGGTTGCCCGTCGAGATCCAGTACGGCGACATCTTCGATCTGTCGAGCGTGCGCTCGGCGATGCGCGGCTGCGATGTCGTCTACTACTGCGTCGTCGACGCCAGGCCCTGGCTGCTCGACCCGGCGCCGCTGTGGCGCACCAACGTCGACGGCCTGCGCGGGGTGCTCGACGTCGCGCTCGAATCCGACCTGCAGCGCTTCGTGTTCACCAGTTCGATCGGCACGATCGGGCGGTACGCGACCGGTCTGGCCGACGAATCCACCGCTCACAACTGGCTCAATGCCGGTGGTGACTACATCCGCAGCCGCGTGGCCGCCGAGCAGATGGTGCTGCGGTACAGCAGCGAGAAGGGCCTGCCCGCCGTCGCAATGTGCGTGGCGAACACCTACGGGCCGGGAGACTGGTTGCCGACACCGCACGGCGGGCTGCTGTCGGCGGCGGCGCACGGCAAGCTGCCGTTCTACATCGACGGGTACGAGGCCGAGGTCGTCGGCATCGAGGACGCGGCCCGCGCGATGGTGCTGGCGGGACAGCGGGGCCGCGCCGGCGAGCGCTACATCGTGTCGGAACGGTGGATGAGCACCCGGGAAGTCCACGAGATCGGTTGTGCGGCAGTCGGGGGGGACCCGCCGCGGCGGCGCATCCCGATCCGGGCCATGTCGGCGATCAGCTATCCCAACAGCTGGCTGGCACGCCTGCGCGGCCGCGACACCAAGCTGACACCGATGAACATCCGGCTGATGCATATCATGACCCCGCTGGACCACTCGAAGGCCGTCCGCGAACTCGGGTGGGATCCCGCACCCACGCCGGACGCGATCGCCGCTGCCGCCCGCTTCTTCCGTGAGCCGCGGCGAGTCAAGGAGTCCCGATGACGCTCGCGTTGACACCGGAACAGAAGGAGCTCGCCGAATCGGTGGGCCAGTTCGCGCAGCGGCGCGCACCGCTGAGCGCGGCCCGTGACGCCTTCCAGACGCTGGCACAGGGCAAGTTGCCGGAGTTCTGGGACGAGTTGACGGCCAACGGGTTTCACGCCGTGCACCTGCCGGAGGACTGCGGCGGTCAGGGTGGGGAACTGCTGGACGCCGCGTGCGTGCTCGAGGCGGCGGGCAAGGCGGCGCTTCCGGGACCGCTGCTGCCCACGGTGACGGCGGGCGCGGTCGCGCTGCTGGCCGAGCCCACCCCCGCCGCGGCGGCCCTGCTGGCCCGGCTCGCGGGGGGCGCACCGGCCGCGGTGGTGCTGCCGCAGACCGCGAGTCTGCACGCCGGGGCCGACGGTGACCGGTGGATGATCACCGGGGAATCCGACGTGGTACCCGGGATATGTTCGGCGAGTGTCGTTCTGGTCGCTGCCCGCACCGACGACGGCTGCCCGCTCTGGGTGCCGGTCGAGACCGCGCACGCCGCGGTCAGCGTCGCACCGGTCGACGGCACGGACCTGTTGACCGATCTCGGAGTCATCCGACTCGACCGGTATCCGGTCGCCGCGGCCGACGTCCTCGGTGGCATCGACGCCGGCCGCGCGGAGTTCACCGCCGTCGCGCTGACCGCGTGCATGTCGGCAGGCATCGCACAGTGGTGTGTCGCGGCGGTGACCGAACACCTGCGTACGCGCGAGCAGTTCGGCACGGTCATCGGCACCTTCCAGGCCCTGCAGCACAGCGCGGCGATGCTGTTGGTCAACACCGAGTTGGCCGAAGCGGCGGCCTGGGATGCGGTCCGGGCGGCCGGCGAGCCGAGCGACCAACACCAGATCGCCGCGGCCACAGCGGCGTTGATGGCGGTCGTGCCGGGACCTGACCTCGTCCTCGACGCGCTGACGATGTTCGGCGCGATCGGGTTCACCTGGGAGCACGACCTGCACCTGTACTGGCGACGCGCCACCAGCCTGGCCGCCTCGATCGGCACCAGGAGTCGATGGGCCCGGCGGCTGGGCGAACTGACGACCACCGGCGAGCGCGACTTCTCCGTCGACCTCGGCGGCGCCGAAGCCGAGTTCCGCAGCCGGGTGGCGCGGACGTTGGACGCTGCCGCCACGCTGGGCAACGACGGGCCCGGCCGGCAGGGCGACTACGAACATTTTGCCACCGGCCCGCAACGAACGGCGATCGCCGAGGCGGGGCTGATCGCCCCGCACTGGCCCAGTCCGTGGGGTGTCGACGCCTCGCCCCTGCAGCAACTCATCATCGACGAGGAGTTCACCAAGCGGACCACCCTGGTGCGGCCGTCGCTCGGCATCGCCGAGTGGATCCTGCCGTCGGTGATCCGCGCCGGCTCGACGGCGTTGCAGGACAGGCTGATTCCGCCGACCCAGCGCGGTGAGCTGGCATGGTGCCAGCTGTTCAGCGAGCCGGGCGCAGGCTCGGATCTGGCGGCGCTGGCCACACGGGCGACCAAGGTCGACGGCGGCTGGCGGATCAACGGACACAAGATCTGGACGTCGTCGGCGCAGCGGGCGGACTACGGCGCGCTGCTCGCCAGGACCGACCCGTCCGCCCGCAAACACCGCGGCATCGGCTATTTCATCGTCGACATGCGCGCAGCGGGCGTCGAGGTCCAGCCCATCAGACAGGCTAGCGGCGAGTCGGAATTCAACGAGGTCTTCCTCACCGACGTGTTCGTCCCCGACGACATGCTTCTCGGCGAGCCGACCGGCGGATGGGCGCTGGCCATCGCCACGATGGCCGAAGAACGCACCGCGATCAGTGGATACGTCCAGTACGACCGTGCGGCGGCCCTGCGGCGGATCGCCGCGACCCCCGCCGAAGACCGTGACGATGTGGTGCGCGAACTAGGAGAGCTCGACGCGTACGCCAACGCGATCAAGGCGCTGGGCGTGCGGGAGACCATCAGGCTGCTCGACGGCCAGGCATCCGGCGCGGCGTCGAGCATCGCCAAGGTGGCGATGAACGTACTCCTGCGCCGCACCTTCGCGGCCACCCTCGGGGCGACCGGCCGGTTGGCGATGACCGCCGATTCCGATCCGTCCGTCGTGCAGCCGTACCTGAGGGTGCCCGCCGAGCTGATAGGCGGCGGCACCAAGGAGATCCAGCTGAACATCATCGCCCAGATGATTCTCGGCTTACCCCGAAAGTAGGACACCGGATGGGATTACGCGGAGAGGCCGCGATCGTCGGCTACGTCGAACTGCCGCCCGAGCGGATGAACAAGGCCGCCCCGGCGCCGTTCACCCTGGAGCAGTGGGCCGAACTCGGCGCGGCCGCGCTGCAGGATGCGGGCCTGCCGGCCGAGTTGGTGAACGGCATCGTGACATCGCATCTCGGCGAGTCGGAGATCTTCGTACCCTCGACGATCGCCGAATATCTGGGCGTGGGCGCCAATTTCGCCGAACTCGTCGACCTCGGCGGGGCCAGCGCCGCGGCCATGGTGTGGCGGGCGGCAGCGGCGGTGGAATTGGGGTTGTGCGATGTGGTGCTGTGCGCGCTGCCCGCCCGCTACCTCACGCCGACGTCGGAGAAAAAGCCGAAGCCGTTGGTCGACGCGGTGTTCTTCGGCTCATCGAGCAACCAGTTCGGTTCTCCACAGGCCGAATTCGAGATCCCCTATGGCAACCTCGGGCAGAACGGGCCCTACGGGCAGGTGGCCACCCGCTACGGTGCGGTCTACGGCTACGACGAGCGCGCCATGGCGAAGATCGTCGTCGACCAGCGGGTCAACGCCAGTCACACCGACGGCGCGATCTGGAAGGACAAGCCGGTCACCGTCGAGGACGTACTGGCCAGCCCCGTGATCGCCGATCCCCTGCACATGCTCGAGATCGTGATGCCGTGTGTCGGCGGCGCCGCAGTGGTGATCGCCAACGCCGATGTCGCCAGGCGGGCGCGCCACCGTCCGGTGTGGATCAAGGGATTCGGTGAGCATGTGCCGTTCAAGACGCCGACTTACGCCGCCGACCTGCTGAGCACCCCGATGGTGCAAGCCGCCGAAACCGCGTTCGCGATGACCGACCTGACGCGTGCAGACATGGACATGGCGTCGATCTACGACTGCTACACGATCACGGTGCTGTTGTCGCTGGAGGACGCCGGGTTCTGCGAGAAGGGCAAGGGCATGCAGTTCGTCGCCGACCACGATCTGACGTTCCGGGGCGACTTCCCCCTCAACACCGCGGGCGGACAACTCGGTTTCGGGCAGGCAGGACTGGCGGGCGGCATGCACCACGTCTGCGATGCCACCCGTCAGATCATGGGCCGCGCCCGGGGGGCGCAGGTTGCCGACTGCAACCGCGCGTTCGTGTCGGGCAACGGCGGGATCCTGTCCGAGCAGACCGCGCTCATCCTCGAAGGAGACTGACCGGTGATGACCTTCGAACGGCCGATGCCGGTCAAGACACCCACGACCGCACCCTTCTGGGATGCGCTCGCGCAGCACCGGATCGTCATCCAGTACGCGCCATCGTCCGAGGCGTACGTCTTCTACCCTCGGGTCCGTGCGCCGCGCACCCTGGCCGACGATCTCGAGTGGCGCGAGATCTCAGGCATGGGAACGCTCTACTCGTTCACGGTCGCGCGAAGGCCCGTCGGCCCGCACTTCGCCGACGCGGTGCCTCAGCTGTTGGCGATCGTGGAATGGGATGAGGGGCCCCGCTTTTCGACCGAACTGGTCAATGTCGAACCGGCCGAGCTGAAGGTCGGGATGCGGGTGCGACCTGTGTTCTGCGACTATCCCGACCACGACGTGACGATGCTGCGCTACGAACCTGCATAACGCGTAGGCCCGAAAAGCCAAACCCCCTCAGAAGGGTGGGGGTTGGTTGTGTTCGGCGAGGCGTTGGTCGGCGTGGGGTTGGTTGTGTCGGCGTTCGGCGGCGATGGCGTGGGCACGGTTTTGGGCGCGGGTTCGTTTGCGGCGCGGCATCTTCAGGCAGCGCACGGCGTCGTCGAGCACCTCGACCGAGTGGTCGATGACGGCTGGTGCGGTGGGTCGGCACAGCGTCGGGAACAACAGTCTGCTGCCGGGATACGTCGTATATCTCTGCCCGCTTGGTGCGATCCAATCGACTGTTCCGTCGGGATGCTGAAAGTCGCGCCACCTCCAGAACGTCTTGAACAAGTGATGTCTGCGGCACAGGCATTTCAGGTTCGACGCTTGGGTCGCCCCGCGCGGGTAGGGGGTGGTGTGGTCGATGTCGCAGTGGGTGGCCGGTTTACCGCAGCCGGGGAAGCGGCAGGTCAGGTCGCGACACCGGATGAACCACGCCAACACCGCCGAGGGGATGCGCCGCTTCTCCGGGGGAGCGTCGCCGGGGTGGATGACCGGGCGGCGTTGGGCGGTGGCCAGTTTGGCGGCCACGACCGGGGCGGGCAGGACCGCCCCGCTGTCGATGACATAGCCCGGCCCGCTGGGAGTCGTGCCGGCGGGTTCGTCGTCGGGCTCGTGCCCGTCGAGTTGCGCCGGGGTCGTGTCATCGACGGTGTCCTCGCCGGCCACGACGTGCACCACCACCGCGGTGGCGGTGGTACCGGCGGCGGGGCAGTCGTCTGACCCGCAGGCACACGGCAGGCTCTGGGCGCCCTGGAAGACCGCGGTCATGGCGTCGGTGCGGCGTTGGTCGGGGGTGCGCGGATCCTGGTCGCAGACGGCGGCGGCCATGGCGTCGAGGCGTTGGTCGATCAGCTCGCCGTCGTGGGCGTAGACGTAGCCTTCGATCGAGGCCAGTCCGGAGCCGTCTTTGGGGTTGTGGATCTCGATGCAGCGTTCCCGAGACGACGTTTGCGCGCGGCGCACCGCGGCCGGGTCGAAGCGGTCGACCCAGAAGTCGATCGCGGCGTGCAGTCGCTCCACCGACAGCGTCGTCCAGTCGGACACGTGGGCGGCGACCTGCTCGTCGACCTGGGCCAGCACCTGCGGGTCTTGGATCAGCCAGGTCCGCGTCACGATCGCGGTGACCATGCGGTAGGTGATGGCCCCGGCCAGGAACACAGCGTTGACCCGCGGGAGGCGATCACGCAGCGCGACCGCGACCTCCAACTGCGCCGCCGCCATCCCCAGCGACACGTTCTGGGCGGGGGCGATCTCGGCGGTGACCGCGGCGTGGTTGTCCAGGATCCACTGCTCCCGCTCGGCCGACCCGTCGGCGGCGTAGGCCCGGTCGAGCACATCGGCGGCCGCCGCCAGTCGGCGCGCGCAGGCGGCGTTCTCGACGCGCGCCCACGCCCCCACCGCCGCGGCATCCCTGGCGGAGCCGGCCGCGTTGACCAAACACTCGAACATACGAGCGAAACTACTCGGCGATCATGACGTGCAGGACACGTCAACCCGCCCGACAACGCCCGCCTGTGGATCCATTCGCCATTGGGGACAACCCGGTGAAATGGCGAAAGGGTTCAGGAAGCCCAAGCGGAAGCTCAGGCTGATGCGGCTTTGCTACAAGCGCCGCAGCGGTGCCAGCATCGCCTCCAGCCCGTGGTTGAAAACGGCGTCGTAGTCGGTCGGCGACTGCAACGCCTCGACGAGCGCGCGGTCGGGCCAGTCGTCGGTCCACAACGACGGGTCCTCCTCGTCGTGCTTCTCGCCGCGCACCGCGGAGAACTGCATCACCGCAGAAGAAATCACATATACCTCGATCGCCCGTAGCACAAGCGCGGCGTCGGTCCCGGTGACGGCGATCTCGGCCAGTTGCGCGGCCAACGTCTGCTGGATCGGCAGGAACAACCGCGGTGTCTTGTCACGTTCGTGGGCGATCGCCAGCAGGTGCTGCCGGTCGATGAGCACCCGCCGCTGCGCGTGCGCGAGCGACGCGATCCGGTCCACCGCCGTGTCACCCACGACCGGAAGACTCGCCATCTCGTCGAGCAACCGGTCGACCAGGCTGTCGAAAAGCTTGTCCCGCCCTCCCACATGCCAGTAGATCGAGGTCACCGCCACCCCGAGCGCCTCGGCCAGCCCGCGCATCGAAAAGCTCTGCACGCCAGACGTTTCGAGCATCCGGGCCGCGGCGTCCAGGACAACTTCGGCGCTGATGGCCTCCCTACCGGCGGTCACCGGACTCACCTCCGGTCATCCGCTCGCTCTGCGGCAGGTCCAGGTAGCGCTCGAGGTTGCGGTGCATGTTGATCACGCGGCGCTCCTCGCCGGACAACGTCAGATGGGTGAAGCCCGGCTGGTGCAGGCCGCGTTGCAGGCCTGCCAATACCGAGATGTCCTGGGTCAGAACCAGACCGGGGTGCGCCTCGGCGGCGGCCATCCGCACGTCGACCGGCTTGGTGCGCGGGGCGCCGGGCGGCATCCGCGTCCACAGCATCATCACCAACTCGCCGTGGTCGGGATCGGGACCCGGATGCGACGTCATCACCGTCAGGTGGTCGGCGTTGGCCAGCAGCGTCATGTTCGGGAACACGTTGTACTGGTGCAGGCGCATCACCTGCTCGGTGTCCGCCCAACTCAGGTCGACACCGCGGGAGGCGGCGAACGCCCGCGTGCGTGCGGCGATCAGATCGGTCACCGTCGCGCCGGGCTCCCGCTGCTCGGGCATCGGGGTGCCCTCCTGCGCACCCATCAGCGCGCCCTGGGTGCAGACGTAGGCGTCCCACACCTCGCTGTCGCTCAACCGGTCTTTCAGCTGTGGGCTCTGCACACCGTAGAGCTGCTCGGACTTACCGGTGTGTCCCCAGATCGTCTGCGGGGCATGCACATCGTCCATGCATCGGTGCAGCTCGGGATGCAGCGTCTGGATGTGGTAGGTCTCGCTGTACCCGTCGGCGATCGTCTTCCAGTTCGCGTCGACGTCGATGGTCATGGTCGCGTAGCAACGGAAGTCGCCGAGCCGGCACCATGCGATATCGTCGGGCACCGTCTCCAGGTAGTCGAGCAGCGGCATCGCGGCCACGTCGAGATTGACGAAGACAAGCCGCTCCCAGGTGTCGACGGCGACGGCGGCGAGGGGAAAGTCGCTCAGGCGCAGGGCCCCGAACCCCTTGCGATTGGGGACCCGCTTGAGTGCTCCGGCCAGGTCCCAGGTCCACCCGTGGTAACCGCACCGCAACTCGCGCAACTCCGAACCCGAGCCGGCGCACAGCGCGTTGCCGCGGTGCCGGCAGGCGTTCTGAAAGGCCCGAAGCACGCCGGCGTCGTCCCGGACGATGACGATCGAGAGAGCGCCACAACGATATTCGAAGAAATCGCCGGGCTCGGCCACGTGATCGATGGTGCAGGCGAGCTGCCAGACCCTCGGCCACATCCGCTCGGTTTCGAGCCCGGCGAACGCCGCCGAGTAATAGCGCTCGGCCGGCACCCGGGTCGGGCGCGCGGGAGGCGTGTCGATGGCATCCTCGCCGCGGAAGTCCCGCGCTGTGTGCGTCACGATCGGTCCTCCCGAACTCCGCGCCAACAGTCTGTAACGGTGTTACAGTGCCAACCCTAACGGCTCGCACGCGCATTCGGAGGAGCAATCGTGTTCGACCTGAAGATCACCGGTGGAACCGTTGTCGACGGCACGGGCGCCGACCGGTTCGGCGCCGACATCGCCGTCAAGGACGGCAAGATCGTCGAGGTCTGTCGCCGCGGACCCGGTGACGCTGCGCTGCAAGGCGACGCGGCCGAAACGATCGACGCGACGGGCAAGATCGTCGCGCCGGGCTTCGTCGACATCCACACCCACTACGACGGCCAGGTCAGCTGGGACAGTGTGCTCGAGCCGTCGAGCAGTCACGGCGTCACGACCGTGGTCGCGGGCAACTGCGGCGTCGGCTTCGCGCCGGTGCGGCCCGGCACCGAGCAGTGGCTCATCGAGCTGATGGAGGGCGTGGAGGACATCCCGGGAACCGCGCTGTCGGAGGGGATCACGTGGGGCTGGGAAAGCTATGCGGAGTACCTCGACGTCATCGGCAAGCGCGAACTCGCCGTCGACATCGGAAGCCAGATCGCCCACGGCACCGTGCGCGCCTACGCGATGGGGGAGCGCGGCGCGCGCAACGAACCGGCGACACCCGAGGACATCGCCACGATGGGCCGACTGGTGCGCGAGGCCGCCGAGGCGGGCGCGCTGGGGTTCTCGTCGTCGCGCACGCTGGCGCACCGCGCGATGGACGGCGAGCCGGTGCCCGGGACGTTCGCCGCCGAGGACGAACTGTTCGCCCTCGGCCGGGCGATGGCCGCGGGCGGTGGCGCCGTCTTCGAACTGGCGCCGCAGGGTGCGGCGGGAGAGGACATCGTCGCGCCGAAGAAGGAGCTGGAGTGGATGCGCCGGCTCGGCGCCGAGATCGACTGCGCGGTGAGCTTCGCGCTGATCCAGGTCGACGCCGACCCGAACCTGTGGCGAGAGCAGCTCGACATCTCCGCGGCCGCCCACGAGGCCGGCAGTCGGCTGCACCCGCAGGTCGCCGCGCGCCCGTTCGGGATGCTGCTCGGCTTCCCGGGCCACCACGCCTTCACGCACCGCCCGACGTACCGGCGGCTCAAGGCCGAATGCAGCCGCGAGGAACTCGCGGCCCGGCTCGCCGAACCCGCTGTCCGGCAGGCGATTCTGGCCGAAGAGGATCTGCCGGTCGACCCGAACGTCCTGTTCGACGCCATGTTCGCGTTCGCCCAGCACTCGGCCGACCGCCTGTACGCGATCGGCGAGCCACCCGATTACGAGCCCACCACGGACCGCACCGTCGCCGCGATCGCCAAAGAACGCAGCGAGGACGTCCTGGCCACGATGTACGACCTGATGCTCGAGGGCGACGCCGGCGCGATGCTGATGCTGCCGATGTTCAACTACGCCGAGGGCAATCACGACGCGATCCGCGAGATGATGACCCACCCCGCCGGCGTACTCGGACTGTCCGACGGCGGCGCCCACTGCAGCATGATCTGTGATGCGTCGTATCCGACCTTCCTGCTGACGCACTGGGCGCGCGACCGCCACCGCGGCGCGAAGCTGCCGCTGGAGTTCGTGGTGCGCAAGCAGTCTCACGACACCGCGCAACTGTTCGGGCTCACCGACCGCGGGGTGCTCGCGGTCGGTAAGAAGGCCGACGTCAACGTCATCGACATGGAGGCCTTGACGCTGCACGCGCCGACGATGGCCTACGACCTGCCCGCAGGCGGCAACCGCCTCGTGCAGGGCGCATCCGGCTACGACGCCACCATCGTCAGCGGTGTGGTGACGCGGCGCGGCGGCGCCGACACCGGAGCGCGGCCGGGCCGCCTGGTGCGCGGGCCCGCTGAACCGTCTAACTGTGAGAACGCTGTCAATTCGCGCGGACCCCTCGATTGACAGATAACAATTTGACAGGCTAGATATACGACACACGAGACGGAGTTTGTAACGCACGGCTTCTCCGTCGGCCGGTTCGAACGCAGCAAGGGCGGGGTCGTGAGCAAGCGTCTGGCAGCCCGCGGTTCCGGTGAACCGGACGCTGCCGCCGACGCGAAGCGATCGACGATCGCCCATACGGCCTGATGATCGCCGCGATGTCGGCGGCGGCTCGCCGGCATCCTGCCCGAGGTCGCCACCACGCGAGCCTGAGTCGTCCCGGCCGAAAAAGTGACGCCGGTTGCGATCGCCCTCGAGGTGGCTCCGGCAATGCGATCATGGTCAGATGTCGAAGCCGGAGCTGGCGGACAGCCCAGGGCGATCCGACTCCGGCCGGGCGCTCGCCGACCGCAATGTCGGCACCTTCCGCTTCTGGTTCGTCGGCCAGCGGTGGGAATGGTCCGACGAGGTGACCCGGATGCACGGATACGAACCCGGCACCGTCGTGCCGACCACCGAGTTGTTACTCGCGCACAAGCATCCCGACGACCGCCGGCACGTCGAGGACCTGCTCGACCACTCGCTGCACTGCGGTGGGTCGTTCTCCAGCCGCCACCGCTTCATCGACACCTCCGGGCGGGTGCACACCGTCGTCGTGCTCGCCGACCGCATGTTCGACGACAACGGCGCGGTGATCGGAACCGAGGGCTACTACGTCGATTTGACCGACACCTTCGCCCAGACCCGGCGGCAGGCTCTCGACGACTCGCTGCCGGAGCTGCTGCATGCACGCGCCGCGATCGAGCAGGCCAAAGGCGCGCTGATGCTGGTCTACGGCATCGACGCCGACGCGGCGTTCGAGTTGTTGATGTGGCGGTCGCAGCACACGAACACCAAATTGCGCGCGCTCGCCGCTCAGATCGTCGCCGAACTCGGGACCATCACCTCCTCGGACAGCCTGCGTCAGCAGTTCGATCACCTGTTGCTCACCGTGCACGACCGCGTGGGCGTTCCTGGTCGCGAATAGGCAGGTCAGCGCACTGAAATGGGCATCACAGCTGAAATCGACGCAGTCGGGGTATCCACTGCGGCATGACAGCTCGAGACGCACGGCAGAGATGCTGGTGACGGGTGGCTGACCATGACGTCACTGGAGGTCAGCCGCGATGTTCGCGACACCGCCGTGGTGGTGTCTGTCGGCGGAGAAGTGGACTCGGGAAGCGTGCCGACGTTGATGCCCCACCTGGACGCCGCCCTGGAGGTCGCCGGAGCACACCCCACCAAGCTGGTGGTCGTCGAGATGGGCAAGGTCACGTACTTCGGCAGCGCCGGCCTGAACGCGGTGCTCGAATGCCACGAGAAGGGTTCGTCGGCGGGCGTCGCCGTGCGGGTGGTGGCACCGAATCCCGAGGTGTCGCGGCCCATCGAGGTCACCAAGCTGGACAAGATCCTGCGGCCGTACATGACCGTGGCCGAGGCGATCGCGGGAAGCGACGGGCACCGATGACCATCCGTCCGCACGCCGACGCCCGGCGAGAAGCACGCAGATGAGCGACGGTCCGCCGTCACATCCGCTCGCGGTGTTCAACACCGACGCGGAGATCGGCCCCGATCTGGCCAGGGTGCACTGGGAGGCGACGCCGCTGGGCGCGCCGGCCGACTGGCCGCAGAGCCTGCAGACCGCCGTGAGCATCCTGCTGTCGTCGCGATTCTCGATGTGGATGGCATGGGGTCCGGAGCTGACCTTCTTCTGCAACGCCGCCTACCGCCGCGACACCCTTGGCCGCAAATACCCGCGGGCGCTGGGTCGGCCGATCCGCGAGGTATGGACCGAGATCTGGGACGACGTCGGACCGCGCATCGACCGCGTGCTGTTGACCGGGCAGGCCACCTGGGACTCAGCGCTGCTGCTCTTTCTGGAGCGCTCCGGCTATCAGGAGGAGACGTATCACACCTTCTCCTACAGCCCGCTGCGCGACGAGGACCGCCGAATCGTAGGCATCCTGTGCGTGGTCAGCGAGGACACCCAGCAGGTCATCAGCGAGCGCAGGATGGGCACGCTGCGTGATCTCGGCTCGGATCCGAGTGTGGTGCGCACCGAGCAGGAGATCATGGCGTTCGTCGACCGCCAACTCTCGCAGAACACCCGCGACCTGCCGTTCACATTGACCTACCTGTTCGACGACCAAGGGGGCGCGTACCTCGCCGGTTCGAGCGGAATACCGTCCGGGCACCGCTGCGCCCCAGCGGTATTGACCGGAAACGACGTGTGGCCGCTGACCGAACCGGGGCGCGGCGACACCGTGTTCGTGGAGCTGGACACGGCGAAGTACCCGAACCTGCCCACCGGAGCCTGGCGCGTCGCCCCCACCCAGGCGCTCGTGGTGCCGCTGCTGCAGCAGGGCGGCTCCCCGAGTGGGTTCCTGGTCGCCGCCCTCAACCGCTACCGCCCGCTAGACGAGGCGTACCGCGGCTTCGTGACGCTGGTCGCCGGGCACATCGCCGCCGGCGTCGGCAGCGCGCGCAGTTACCAGACCCAGCAGCGGCGTGCCGAGGAACTGGCCGAACTCGATCGCGCCAAGACCACGTTCTTCTCGAACATCAGCCATGAGTTCCGCACGCCCCTGACGTTGATCCTCGACCCGGTCGCCGAACTGCGCGGCCGCGGTTCCGATCTGGACGAGCCAGCTCGCCAAGAACTGGACATCGTCTGGCGCAACGGCTTACGCCTGGCCAAGCTGGTCAACACGTTGCTCGATTTCTCCCGGATCGAGGCGGGTCGCATGAAGGCCAGCTTTGCGCCGGTCGACCTCGGCGCGGCGACCGCCGAGCTGGCCAGCGTGTTCAGGTCGGCGATCGAACGCGCGGGCCTGACCTTCGCCGTCGACTGCCCGCCGCTGGCGGACGCCGTCTACATCGACCGCGATATGTGGGAGAAGGTGGTCTTCAACCTGCTGTCCAACGCGCTCAAGTTCACCTTCGAGGGCACCATCTCCATCGGCGTCCGGCACGGCGACGGCGAAGCCGTGGTCACCGTCGCCGACACCGGCATCGGCATCGCCGCATCCGAGATCCCGCGGTTGTTCGAGCGATTCCATCGCATCGAGAACGTGCGCGCGCGGTCCAACGAAGGCAGCGGCATCGGTCTGGCGTTGGTGAAGGAACTGATCGAGTTGCACGGCGGCAGCATCACCGCGGAAAGCGCGGAAGGTGAAGGCACCACCTTCACGATCCGGCTACCGCTGGGTGCCGCGCATCTGCCCGAGAACGCCATCGCCGCGGCACCGGGACCTTCCCCGGCGGCCGGGGGCGCCGAACCGTTCCTGCAGGAAGCGCTGCGCTGGCTGCCGGTCGACGAGATCGGCGCAGTGGTCGACGATTCCGCGCCCGCAGGATCGTCCGCCCCGGCGGGGTCCGGGGTGACGGCTCGGGTGTTGATCGCCGACGACAACGCCGACATGCGGGACTACGTAGCCCGGCTGTTGCGCGGGGACGGTTACCAGGTCGACGCCGTCACCGATGGCCAGTTGGCGCTCGACGCGGTGCGCGCCGATGTGCCGGACATGGTGATCAGCGACGTGATGATGCCGCGGCTGGACGGCCTGGAGTTGGTCTCCGCGCTGCGGTCCGATCCCCGCACGGCCGCCGTTCCGGTGTTGCTGCTGTCCGCGCGCGCCGGCCAGGAGGCCGCGATCGACGGGCTGCAGGCCGGCGCCGACGACTACCTGGTCAAGCCCTTCGCCGCGGCCGAACTCCTGGCCCGGGTGCGGGCGAACGTGAAACTCGCCCGGCTGCGCAACCATCACGCCCGCTGGCGCACAGCGCTGATCGACTCGTTGCAGGAGGCCTTCTTCGTCGGAGACGATCAGGGTGCGGTGATCGAGATGAACGCGGCGTTCACCGACATTCTCGGGTATGGGCCGGAGGGGTTGCCGTATCGACCGCCCCAGCCGTGGTGGCCGACGGCCGAATCCGATGTCGAAGCCCACCGCGAGGTCAACGAGTTGTTCGCCCGGGTGCTCGGCGAACCGCACGGCAGGTACACCGTCCCGGTCACGCACCGCGACGGTCATCGCCTGTGGGTCACGCTGACATTCAACCGCGTCGAGGAGATGGATACCGGCAGGCGGGTCATCGTCGGCACGCTGCGCGACGTCACCGCCGAGCACTACACCGTGCAGCGCGAGTCGGCGTTGGCGGCACTCAATCAGCAACTGGCGCAGGCGGATACGCTGCGCGACGCAGTCCAGTCCGCCGCCGAGGAACTGCGGGTGTTGTGGCGGGCCCGTCGGGTGCTGGCCGTGACCTTCCCCGACGACGGCGCCGACGTCGACGGTCCGCCATCGGATTTCATCTGCGGTGGCGAGCAGGTGCAGTGGGATGGGTTGCCGGTGCGCACTCGACAGGCGATCGAGGCGCTCCGCCACGCCGACCTGCTGCTACCCGACTCGTCGGATCCCGGAACGGCGCGTATCGCCCTGCAGGACCCGCGCGGGGTGCTGGTGCTGCACATCGAACTTCAGGAACGGCGACCGTTCACCATCGAGGATCACACCCTGCTCACGGTGCTCGCGAGCCGGCTGGGCCAGGGACTGCAGCGGGTCCACCAACTCGATCAGCAGCGGGAGACCGCCCTGGCGTTGCAGCACGCGATCCTCGGCCCCACCGTGTCCAGTGGCTTCGCCGTTCGGTACCAACCCGCCACGCACCCGCTGCAGGTAGGGGGCGACTGGTACGACGTGCTCAACCTCGACGACGGACGCATCGCGCTGATCGTCGGTGACTGCGTCGGACACGGGCTGACGTCCGCCACGGTGATGGGACAGCTCCGAAGTGCTTGTCGTGCCTTGTTGTTGGAGCACCCGAGCCCGGCCGCCACGCTGTCGGCCCTCGACCGGTTCGCCGCCCGGCTCCCGGGCGCGCGGTGCACCACGGCGTTCTGCGCCGTACTCAGCCCGAGAACGGGCGAGCTGGTGTATTCCAGCGCCGGTCATCCGCCGCCCATCCTGGTTCCGCCCCACGGCAACACCATTCTGCTCGACGAGGCCTCGGCCACGCCGCTGGGACTCCCGTACGATCACGCCCGCCCGGAGACGCGGGCCCAGGTGCCGGCCCGCGCCACGCTGCTGCTCTATACCGACGGTCTCGTGGAGCGCCGTCGTGAGCCGCTGGACAAGGGCATCGGCCGCGCCGCCGACATAGTGCAGAACAACCTGGCCTGCGCACTCGACGAGCTGGCCGACGAGATCAT
Source organism: Mycobacterium sp. B14F4 (assembly GCF_039871645.1). Lineage (NCBI taxonomy): Bacteria > Bacillati > Actinomycetota > Actinomycetes > Mycobacteriales > Mycobacteriaceae > Mycobacterium > Mycobacterium sp. B14F4. The sequence continues at coordinate 321,620 of NZ_JBDPMF010000001.1, forward strand.
GACGCGGCTGACACCCAGCTACGGCTACCAGGACGACGTCGCGCTCATGCTGTACCGCCAACCGGTGCCGCTGGAGATCGAACTCGCCGCCGACGCGAACCAACTCGCGCCGACCCGAAATGCGCTGCGAGAGTGGCTGACTCAGGCCGGAGTGGGCGCCGCTCAGACACTCGACGTGTTGATCGCCGCGGGGGAGGCGCTCGCGAACGCGATCGAGCACGGGCACCGGCGAAGCGCGGGGGGCACCGTGTCGCTGCGCGCGATCGCGCTCGCTGACCGGTTGCACCTGACGATCGTCGACAACGGCGAATGGAAGCAAGCCCGACCCGACCCGGCCGCTCACCGCGGCAGGGGAATCGCGCTCATGCGGGCGCTGATGCACGATGTCTCGATCGAGTCGGGTGCGGCCGGTACCACTATCAACATGCACGCGAGGATTGCGTGATGGCCACACCGCTGACGCTGCGCACCGGCCGGCGTGCCGACGGCACGCTCGAGGTCAGTGCCGCAGGCGAACTTGACCTGAGCAACATCGCCGCCTTCACGCAGGCGATCGCCGAAGCACTGCGGACGGAGTCCCGCGACGGGCAGAAGGTGGCGGTCGACCTGAGCGCCGTCGAGTACCTCGACAGCGGCGCGATCAACGCGCTTTTCGAGCACGCCGACCGCATCCGCCAGATCGTCGCCAACCCGATCCTCATGCCGGTCCTCAAAGTCAGCGGCCTGGCCGGTGTGGCGGCTGTGCAGGCGGCGCCGCCGTCGCCCGGCGAGTGAGCCGCCTCCTCAGGGCAGCACGGTCCGCATCAGCATGACGTTGTAGGTCGACCACTGCGACAGGTTGAAATACAACTCCTTACCCGTCGACCAGGGATGCAGGAACGGTGCGTAGATGCCGCCCGGTATTTCCATCGAGCGCGCGATCAGTTGCTCGGGTCCCCACGGACCCTGCGGTGCGGACGCGGTCCGTGCGACGACGTCGTTGGCGCCGTTGCAGTACATCACGAGGTACCGCCCCAGGTAGGTGTTGAACTGCGCGGACATCTCGCCGACGGGACCGGGGATGACGGGAGTGGCGGCCCCCGGATCGCCTGGTACCCAGGCATTCTGGTCGGTGTTCCAGTACTCGTACTTCCTCAGGTCGGGCACCGCGCTCGGGGCGACCCGCGCGATGTAGGCCGCGCCGCCGCGGCCCGCCGGTGTCCCGAACGAGTAGAGGTGGGGATCGCCGGGTCCGGGACGCAGGAAGGCGCCCTGCTGAAAGTTCTGATTGCCCGGAACGAACGGTGCGCCTGCGACGTCGCCGCCGGCCGTCGAGCGGACGCTGCCCGGATAGATGCCCCAGTTCTCGCCGTTGTCGGGTGACACGGCGATCGCCGAGAAGTTCGTTGTCCACCGCCCGTCGCTGTCCCAACTCTTGATGGACATGAAGTTGATGTACTGCGTTGTGCCGACAGCGATGCCGGCGGTGGGGATGATGCCCTTCTCGTTGGGTGCCCACTTGGTGCTGTTGATGATCTGCTTGGACAGTCCCGGGGCCCATAGCGGTGAACCGGAGTGGCGGTTGGCCGGCATGCCGTCGGGCACGGCGACCGTCTTGGACAACGCACCGTCCTGGCTGCGGAACAGCGTGTTGTAGCGCCACTGCTGGCCCCGCACGCCGCAGTACCCGTAGGTGTCGCCGAAGGCCATCAGCACCTGCCGGTTGGCGGGATCACCGTTGTCCCACATGATCCCGAGATCGGTGCCGGTGATCGCGAACCGGCCGATGGTGTTGTTCGGGCTCTCGGGGCCCGTCACCCAACCGACGATCGATGTCCCCGGCGGCGCTGGCGGAGGCGGCGGTTGCGGGGGCGCCGCTGCGGGCACCTGCTGCGCTGCGGACTGCTCGGCGGCGGGTGCTGGGGGAGTGGGGCGCACCTGCGCTTGCTGCTCCAGTCGCCCGAGCCGGGGTGATGCCGCCGATTCGTCGGTGCCCCTGGGCCGGTGCCCGACCGGCGGGCCGCCGGGCAACGGCGGAGTGGCTTCGGCGTTCGGGGCCGCGGGAGGCTGCGCGGCCGCGGCGGCGCCCGTACAGGGTTCGGCGATGGCGGTCGGCGCCACCACCATCGCAAAGGTCAGCCCGAGGACAGCCGCCGACGCCATCGACGCCGATGCGATTCGAGGACGCGGCGACATGTCACACCTTTCGAAAGAGGCGGACGTCGCGGCGACGTCAGCAGTGGGCTGCTGTGACGTTAGTGGCGGATGCGGCAGAAGTGATCTTCGTGCACGAACGGGTATGGAGCCGTGACCGTGTCGCAACACGGGAAGGTGCGATGGTTCTAGAGTGCCGATGATGACCGTGACTGCGCGTGCGACGGCGTTCTCGGTGGCGCTGCTACTTTTCGTCACCTGCGGCGGTGTGCGTGCGGGGGCTCTTCCCGGCGGTGACGCTGCGGGCGCCCTGATGATGGGTGGGCTCAACCGGAGCTACATCGTGCATGCCCCGGCCGGACGTGACCATTACACCGGCCTGATTCTCAACCTGCACGGCGCGGGCATGACCGGCGGCGCTCAGGCCGCCGCGACCAACTACAACGCGATCGCCGACCAGCACGGGTTCGTGGTGGCCTATCCCGATGGCGTCGACCTGAGCTGGGCGGACGGCCGCGGCGCGTCGGTTCCGGACCGCCAGGGCGTCGACGACGTCGGCTTTCTGGTCGCCCTGGTCGATCGGCTCCGCCAGGACTACGGCATTGCCCCCGGGCGGGTCTTCGCCACCGGGATGTCGGCGGGCGGCTTCATGGCCTCCCGGTTGGCGTGTGAGCGCGCGGATGTCTTCGCCGCCGTCGCTCCCGTCGCCGGGTCGCTGGGCGTCGCGATGCCGTGCGCCCCGTCGCAACCGGTGTCGGTCCTGAAGGTCAACGGAACGACGGATCCGGTCGTGCCGTTCGCCGGCGGTCCGATGCTCGGACGCGGCGGACCCAGCGACATCATCGCCCCGCCGGCGATGGCGCAGCGGTGGCGTGACGTCAACGGCTGTCCGCCGCCCGCCGACCAGGTGACCGGTGCGGTGCACCGGTTCTCGTCGACCGGATGTGCGGGCGGAACAACGGTCGAGTTCGTGCAGATCGACGGCGGCGGGCACGTCTGGCCGGGCGGGTTGCTCGCCCCGTTCGACGCGTCCGGGGCCACCGGGCAGTTCTTCGCCGCACACGGCCGATAGCCGGCGCGACGACAACATCCGGCTCGACCTTGTCCGCGGTCGGCCGACGAACCCTCGGTCGTTCCCGCCTGTGTGGACGCGTCGCGCCCTACGCTTCGGCCATGCCACTCGACCGCGCCGCGCTCGCCGCGGGTACTGTCCGTCTCGCCTCCGGCGTCTCGTTTCTGATCGATCCCTTGCGCGCCAACCGGCTCTGGGGTGACCGCGACGCACCGAGCCCGACGGCGCAACTGCTGCTGCGGTCCATGGGGTACCGCGACGCGCTCATCGGAGGGCTGCTCGTGGCGGCGGCGGTGCGCGGGCGCGACACCCGCGGCTGGTTCCTCGCGTCCGGCGGCGCCGACGCGGCCGATCTGCTCGGCGGGATGGGTGTCCACCACGAGATGAAGCGCCCGCAACAGGTCATCGGGCTCGGCGGCGCGGTGGTCGGAATCGCCGTCGGACTGTGGGGCGCCACGCGTCGTCCCCAGCGCACCGCCGACTGATCAGCAGGTCAGCAGCAGGCAGCCCGCGATCGGGCCGCCACCCGCGGCCGCGACGGCCACCTCGGGCCTGCGCGCCAGCTGCCGGTCCCCGGCCTGCCCGCGCAACTGCAGGCACGCCTCGTGCAGCAGCCAGTAGCCGTGCATGCGGCCGGCCGACAGCTGGCCGCCGTACGTGTTGAGCGGCAGCGCGCCGTCGAGCGCGATCCGGGTCGCGCCCTCGACGAAGGGCCCCGCCTCACCGTCGCCGCAGAAGCCCAGGGCCTCCAGCCAGGCGAACGTGAGGAAGGTGAAACCGTCGTAGAGTTCGGCCACCTGAACGTCCGCCGGGGTCAGGTCGGTGCGCGACCACATCTCCGCGGCCGCTTCGGTCGACGCCATCTTGGGGAAGTCCTCGCGGTGGAACCAGCCTCCCGAACCGTAAGCTCCCCCAACGGCTTCGACGCGGACCGGACGGTTCGGACAGTCCTTCGCGTAGTCGGCATGGGAGACGACGAGGGCGATCGACCCGTCGATCGGGACGTCGCAGTCGAACAGCGTGAACGGGGTGGACACCGGTCGTGAGCCCAGGTAGTCGTCCATGGTCATCGGCTCGCGGTAGGCGGCGAGCGGGTTGAGTCCGGCGTTGCGCCTGCTGTTGATGGCCAGCGAGCCCAGTTGCTCCTTGGTGGTTCCGTACAGTTCCATGTGACGCCTGCAGTGCATCGCCAGCCAGTTCGCGGCCGAATACGCATGGGCGGCGAGCAATTCGCCGATGTCCTCGAACGGCTTGAGTTGGCGTCGGCGACCCGGGGCGCGTGGCTCGATCGGCGGGTCGGCCAGGGGGTTGGGTTCCGCCGAGGCCGGTGCCTGGGTCATCGAACCGCCCAGCATCTGGACCGTGCGGTACACCAGCACATGGCGCGCCCGCCGTTGCGACACCGCGAGGATGGCCGACATGACCGGGGTGAGCACCCCGCCGGTCGGGAACCCGTACCCGACATCGGTGGCCCGCCTTCCCAGCGCTGCAACCACTTCGGCCGAGGGAGTGTCGCCGAAGGTGACGACTCCGTCGATGTCGTCGATCGCCAGCCCGGAGTCCTCGACGGCCGAGCGCACCGCTTCCATCGTCAAATCCAGACCGGGGATGCCGGTGCGCCTGCCGATGCGCGAAATGCCCAGCCCGCTGATGATCGCGTCCTTCTCGAAGGTGCTCACCCGATGCAACCGCCCGTCTCAAAGCCCTATTTTTGTGAAGACAGCTGCAGTGGACTGTACGTTCCTCCCATGGCCGATGACGCCCCGCCCCGGATGCTGCCGACGCTCGACGACCGCAATCGCCCGTTCTGGACCGGCGGGGGGGACGGGCAGCTGCTGATCGGCCGGTGTACGCGCTGTGCGCTGTGGGTCTCGCCGCCGGCCCCGGATTGTCCCGACTGCGGAGCGGCGCTCGAAGCGCGCCCGGTCTCCGGACGTGGCTCGGTCTTCACCTACACGGTCAACCACCAGCCGTTCAATCCGGCGGTACCGGTGCCCTACGTGATCGCGATCGTCGAGCTCGACGAGCAGCCCGGGCTGCGGCTCGCAGCGAATATCGTGGACTGCGAACTCGATTCGGTTGACATCGGTCTTCCCGTCGAGGTGCGCTTCGAACGTCAGGACGCCGACGGCGATGCCGCGTTCGTCCCGGTCTTCGCGCCGCGACGCGAGTGACATGCTCTGGGCCGCAGCCGAAGCGGGCTATGCGCCGCGCTTGAGGCGCGACGCCGCGGACGGCGCAGCCGGAAGGGCCGACGCACTCGGCCGCTCGGAGGCCGCGACACGGGTCGGTTCCCCGTCGACCTCCTGCTCGCGCAACTGATCACGCAGCCGGCGCAGCGCCTGGGCGAGCAGGCGCGAGACGTGCATCTGCGAATAGCCCATGCGGTCGGCGATCTGGGTCTGCGTCAAGCTCTCGAAGAACCGCAGCGTCAGCACGGTTCGTTCCCTGTCGGGCAGCGCGGCGACCAGCGGGCGCACCGTCTCGAGGTCGACCACCTTGTCGATGTTGGGATCGACGTCGCCCAGAGTGTCACCGACAGAGCGGTATTCGTCGTCGGCGGTCGCCCGGATATCGGTGGACAGGGTGGAGTAGTTGCTGCTGGCGATCGTCGCCTCCATCACCGCTTCCCGTTCGATGCCAAGGTGTTTGGCCACCTCGCTGGCGGTCGGCGCGCGACCGATCTGCTGAGCCAACTCCGCGCGGGCCTTCACGAGTTGGCCCTGAAGGTCTTTCAGGCGCCGGGGCACCTTGACCGCCCAGCCGTAGTCGCGGAAGTGGCGGCGCACCTCGCCCATCATGGTCGGCACCGCGAAGGACAGGAAGTCCGCGCCGTTGTCGGGGTCGAAGCGGTTGACGGCGTTGACCAGGCCGACACGGGCGGCCTGGACGAGGTCGTCGATCGGTTCGCCGCGGTTCTTGTACCGGCGCGCAATGTGATCGGCGAGGGGCAGGGTCCGTTCGACTATCGCCTCTCGCTGGCGCCGATAGGCGACAGACTCCTGGTCGAGCATCGTGAGACGACGGAACATCTCCGTCACGTCTGCGTATTCCGAATTGGATTCAGACACCACAAAGGCCCCTAACTTTCGACCCTGCCGTATCGAACACTCGGCTCGGATCTGAACCTGTGGCTGTTCATTTAAGGTACCCCGGCCGGCGACGTCCTGAAACATATTGACCGGGCCACTCCGTGAGCGGAGCACGCTGATCAGGTGCTTCAGGCCCCGCTATGGGCCGCGACCCGGGTCGTCGCGGGCGTGTCGGCCGGCATCGCGTGCCGGCCGTAGGGCCGCTGACGCCGCAGCGATGGCGACGCCACCAGCGGGCTGTCCCAGATTGCTCCGGTGAATGCGGCGGCGCCCAGTGCGACCAAGCCCGCCATCGCGATGATCGTGTCGGCGTTCATGGGTCTTCTCATACCCACCTGCGGGCTGTCTGCAACGTCAATTTTGTGACGCCAAGTCAGTAGGGGCGTTGCCGGCGGCCGCCGGCTGTGGTCACGCCCTGGCGATGTTCTCCACGATGATCTCGCACGCCGTCTCGTAGAAGGCACTGATCAACGTCGAGAACGACAGCTCGAACGGGTAGATCATGTGCACCTCCAGCGCGTCGACGTGCCAGTCGGGGAGCACCGGGACGATCGTGCCGGCGCGCAGCTCGGCGGTGCAGATGATCTGTGTGGGCATGACACCGACGCCTAGGCCCTGGAGGATGTACTGCTTGCACACTTGAAAGTTGTTCGCGCGCGCCCGGATCGGTGGTGCGAGTTCGTGCCTGCGCTTGTTGCGGGTCAGCGTGAGCTTGCGGGTGCCGCCGAACCCGAAGTCGATGAACGGCATCGCGCTCAACTGTGCGGGGTCGGTGACCGGCTCGGCGCGCTGCCGCACGAAGTCCGCCGAGGCGCACAGGAACAACTCGAGGTCGAAGACCTTGCGCGCGATCAGGGTCGAGTCCTGCAGGGGTCCGGTCCCGAACACCACGTCGAACCCGTCGCTGACCGGGTCGACCATGCGGTCCACCAGCCGGATGTCGAGCCGCGAGTGGGGATATCGCTGCAAAAACGCCGCCCCGACCCGCGACGCGTAGTCGATGCCGAGGAAAACGGGGATGGCCACCTTGAGTTCGCCCTGGGGTTCCTGCCTGCTGCCCTCCACCAGAGCGCGCACGCCGTTGGCCTCGGTCAGGATGTTGACCGCGTGGCCGTAGACCTTCTCGCCGAGGTCGGTCACGGTCAGCTGATGGGTGTTCTTGCGCAGCAGCTTGATGCCGAGGTCCGACTCCAGCTTGGTCAGCTTGCGGCTGACCGTCGACTTCGGCATGCCCAGCAGCGCCGCCGCCTTCGACAGGCTGCGGTTCTCCACCACCTTGCCGAATACCAGCAGCGCGTCGAGGTCGAAGGACGGGTTTTGTTCCATGGCTCCAGTGCTTTCGTTCCAAATATGCAACAGGGTGTTGCGCTGTTGGGTCTGTTTCGCGGGATTCGCCGACTGTTAGCGTCGGCGCGGAGGGAGGCCCCATGAGTCACGACAGCCTGGTGACCAAGCCCGCGAGCGGACATTGGACCGACGCCTATCCCGAACTCGGGCGCGGACCGGTATCGCTCGAGGATTGTGTCTCGCCGGAGTTCTACGAGAAGGAACGCGAGCACGTTTTCAAGAAGACCTGGCTCTATGTCGGGCGGGTCGAACGCGTGCCGAAGCCCGGTAGCTACTTCACCCGCGAACTGACGTTCCTCGACACCTCGGTGATCATCGTGCGGGGCAAGGATGACGTAATTCGCGCGATGCACAACATCTGCCCGCACCGCGGCAACAAGATGCTGTGGGAGGACGACCCGTTCCAGGAGGTGTCCGGGCGCGCGCCGCTGCTGTACTGCCGCTTCCACGGCTGGCGCTACAAGCTGGACGGCTCGCTGCACTCCGTCACCCGCAAGGACCTGCTGCTGGACTTCGACGCCGACAGCTGCCGGGTGCCTGCGATCCAGTGCGAGGTCTGGGAAGGGTTCATCTTCATCAACCTCAACCCGCACAACACCGAGTCAGTACGGTCATACCTCGGCGAACTCGCTCACGACCTGGAGGGCTACCCGTTCGAGGGGCCTCACCAGGTCTACCAGTTCAAGGTCGAGTTGCAGTGCAACTGGAAGATCTTCGTCGACGGGTTCGCCGAGAGCTACCACGGCCCTTACCTGCACGCGTCGTCGTTCGGCGCTCTCACCGCGGAGGCCAGAGATGCGTTCGACCAACCTAATTCGTTCACCGACGCGCTGGCTTACCAGCTCAAGGGTCCGCACCGGATGTTCTCCTTCGCCGGCGAGCCGTCACGAAAAACGCCGTACTCCAAGCCCATCGAGTGCGTGATGGAGGCCAGCGCGGCGGGGCCGTGGAACAAGAAACTCAATCGCGGACCGATGCCACGGGGGATCAATCCGACCCGGGCGGAGAAGTACGGCTTCGACTCCTACCAGTTCTTCCCGAACTTCGTGCTGATCTTCGGCGCGTCGGGCTTCACCGTGCACACCCACTGGCCCACCGGACCGCACTCGCACATCTTCGAGACGGAGGCGTACTACCAACCACCCACCACTCATCGGGAGCGGCTGGGCCAGGAACTGACCATGACGTTCCTCAACGACATCATCCTCGAGGACGCCAGCCCGTCCGAAGGTCTGCAAGCCATGCTCAACAGCGGCGTGCTCACCCACTTCACCATGAACGACGAGGAGATCCTGTTGCGCCATCTGCACAAGGTGGTCGGCGACTACGTGAAGGCCGGAGTGGCCGGGGAGAAGGTCACGTCATGACCGGCGTTCTCCCAGCGGAGTTTTCGCATCTGGAACACCTCGTCGAAGAGTGGGCGATCGAGGACGGCCACGAGCGCTACGTCAAGCGGGTGAACAGTTCCATGGAGCAGATCCGCGCCTTCTACGACGAGGTCTTTCCGTGCGCCGAGGAAGCGGTCGCCTACGTCGACAAATTCGACTACGCAGAACCGCCGCCCGAGGACGTCGCGAATCTGCGCAACCTGCTCTACTCGCTGATCACCGTGTCGCTGGCGGTGGAACTGTGGAACCAGCCGCGGGTCAAGCACTCGGCCAACACGATTCTGACGAGAGTGAGCTAGCCACTATGGGTCTGACATCGGCGCAACTGGAGATCATCGACGTCGCTGCGCGCATCGCCAGCGAGATCAGGACCGACCTGGACACCCTGCTCAGCGGCCGCGAGGCCCAAACCATCCGCGCCACACTGGAACAGCGGGGCGTGGTGTTCTTCCGCGGGCTAGACATCAGCGACGAGCAGCAGGTGGCCATCGCCCGCACCCTGGGTGACATCGTCGCGGGCGAAGGACAGGAGGGTATCTACAAGATCTCACTGGACACCAACGTCAACCAGCGCGCGCAGTACCTGAAGGGGTCGATGTTCTGGCACTTCGACGGATCCCTGCAGCCGCGACCGAACCTCGCGACCCTGCTGCGGGCGGTGAAGTTGTCCGACACCGGCGGGCAGACCGAGTTCTGCAACACCTACGCGGCCTACGACGATCTGCCGCAGGCGGACAAGGACGCGATCGCCGATCTGCGCGTGGTGCACAGCGCGGAGCGGTCCCAGTATTACGTCACGCCGGAGATGAGCTACGAGGAGATCGCGTTCTGGCAGAAGTCCCCGACGAAGTCGTGCCCGGTGGTGTGGACCCACCGGTCGGGTCGCAAATCGCTGCTGCTGGGGGCCACCGCCGATTACGTGATCGGCATGCAGGCGGAGGAGAGCCGGGCCCTGCTGGCGCGGCTGCGGGACTGGGCCACCCAACCGCAGTACGTCTACCGCCACGAGTGGCAACCCGGTGACCTGCTCATCTGGGACAACACCGGCACCATGCACCGGGTTTTGCCGTACGCCGAGGACAGCGGCCGTCTGATGCACCGCACCGTCCTCGCGGGCGAAGAGCCGCTGAATTGAAGCTCGGGATCGCGACGCCCGTCGTCACCAACGTCGCCGGTGCCGCACTGACGTGGGAGAAGAACGCAGGAGTCGGCGACATCGGTCGGGTCGCCGAAGCGGCCGACCGCCTCGGCTATCACCATCTGACCTGCAGCGAGCACATCGGCATCCCGTCGGGCGAGGCCGGTAGGCGCGGCTCGCGGTACTGGGACCCGCTCGCCACCCTGGGCTACGTGTCGGCACGCACCGAGCGAATCCGGCTGGCCACCATGACGTTGGTGCTGGGCTATCACCATCCGCTGGAGATCGTGAAGCGTTACGGCACACTGGATCACGTCAGCGGCGGCCGGGTGATCCTCGGCGTGGGCGTCGGGTCGCTGAAGGAGGAGTTCGACCTCATCGGGGCGCCCTTCGAGGACCGGGGCGCGCGCGGCGACGACGCGCTGCGGGCGCTGCGGGCCACCTTGTTCGACAACGAACCCACCTACGACGGCGAGTACTACTCCTTCGGCGGCCTCACCGTCGACCCCTGCGCGCTGCAGTCGCACCTGCCGATCTGGGTCGGCGGCCGCACGCGACGGTCGCTTCGGCGGGCACTGACGCTCGCCGATGGGTGGTGCCCGTTCGGCATCTCCGTCGCCACCGCCGGGGAGTGGCTGCGATCGCGTGACGTGCCGGAGGATTTCGAGGTGGTGCTGCCCGCCGACGGGCCGCTGGATCCGGTGGGCGACCCCGAGGCGACCGCGGAGACCCTGCGGGCGATGGCGGCGGCGGGCACCACTGTGGTGTCCGCGCGCTTCGTCCATCACTCGCTCGAGCACTACCTCGAGCAGATCCACGCGCTCGCCGAACTGCACCCGCCGGGAGGACACCAGTGACCGGTCTCGACGGCGGGCAACGTCCCCTGCTGACACCGCCCGCCGCCGACGACTGGGGACCCGACGAGTACGCCGCCGTCGGCGCCTTGTTCGGCGTACCGGCCGACGACGTGCCGAGAGCCGGCTCGGGACACCCCAGGGATCCGCTGAACTTCGACATTCTCGGGGTGCTCGCACGCCACCCGCGGATGGCTCGAGAGTTCCTCGTCTACAACGGTTTCCTGCTGCAGCGAGGTGAGCTGCCACTGCGCCTGCGCGAGCTCGTCGTGCTTCGGCTCGCGCATGCCCGCCGATCCGCGTTCTTCTGGGCCGAGCACTATCGGGTGGCCGCCTCCGGCGGTGTGTCCGAGGAGGACATCGCGCGGCTGGCGCGCGGCAACGACGAGTTCGACGGGGTCGACCGGCTCGTCCTGGAGGCGACCGGCGAGATGCTCGACGACGCGCGGGTTCAACCGGAAACGTGGAACCGTCTGGTCGAGTACCTCGGGACGCACCAGGCGATGGAGGTCATCTTCGTGTTCGGCACCTACGCGCTGCTGGCCCTGGCGATGGAGACCTGGCAGCTGACACCGCCGCCGGGCGGCCCGGCGTTGCCGGCCGGATGACCTAGCTCCTCGCCGAGCGTGAAACCACGGCGAATTCTGCCCAGGTTTTTCGCAGTGGGTTCACACTCGGCGCGGCGACCCTAACGCGCCGCGAGCGCCTCGCGGTCCTCGTCGGCGAACGTGTCTTCGAGCTGCAACGGCGAGTAGTCCACGTCGATTTCGGCCAGCGGGCGGCCGCGGGCGCCGCCGATGGTTCCGAGCCGCCGCATCCCCTTGTCGCTGGCGTAGACGTGGAACTCCTCCTGCGTGAGGTCGAAGGGGATCTCGTCGTAGAGGGCGAAGGCGTCCTCGTTGTTGCGCAACGCCAGGGGAATGAGCTCGCCCATGCGGGTCTCGAACACCGACCAGTTGGCATCGTCGGCGGCCACGTGGCGCCGACAGGTGAAGGTGCCCCACGCCATGTGTCGACGTTCGTCGTCCCCGATGCGCCGCACCAGCTCCTGCATGCCGGGAAGAATGCCGCGGTCAACGCAAATGCGGTGCCACGCATAGTATCCGGTCAGCGCCATCATCCCCTCGATGACGTGGTTGTAGGTCGCCGATGCCCGGACCTGGGCGGCCGGCGACGGATCGTGCGACAGAGCGTCGAGCGACTCCGGCAGCTCCTCGTAGAAGATCTGGCGATAGGACGGAAGGTCGTCGAGGTAGTGCTGCAGGTCCTCGGTCAGCCCGACCGCGTCGAGCCAGAGCCGGAAGACCTGGGTGTGTTTGGCCTCTTCGAACGCGAACTGGGTCAGATACATCTCGTCGCCGAGGCGTCCCTCGGCCCGCATCGCCGCCATGAACGGCTGAATGTCCTGGGTGACCGCCTCCTCGCCGGCGATGAACTGGGCGCACAGCCGGGCGGCCCATTCGCGCTCCAGCTCCGACAGCCCCTCCCAGTCCTCGCGGTCGCGGGAGAAGTCGATGTCGGCCGGGTCCCAGAACTTGGCGTTGCCGCCTGCGAACAGCTTCAGCGGAAGGCTCGCCCAGTTGAGACCTCCGGCCGCCAGTGATTGCGATCGTGCTCGTGCCATGGCCCGACTCTAGTGTGAGGCAGCTCACAGTCAAGGAGCGGAGGGGCCCGTCGCGCGTTTCCGCCACCTCCGGTAGCCGTGGTGGGTCGCGAATGCCCCGACGATCGCGGTGGCGCACCAGACGGCCACCGCGGCATACGCCAGCGGCGAGGACAGGTCGGTGATCGAGGCGCCCAGCGCCGTGTAGACGAACGCGCGCGGGACCGAGCCGATGAACGCGCCGACGGCCATCTGCCACAACGGAACTCCGAAGGCGCCGAACGCGTAGGACGCCAGTGCGTCGGAGACCCCGGGGATGAACCGCTGGCCCACCACGGCCCACAACCCGCGCCGTTCGATCAACCGGTCGATGCGGTCGGCGCGGTCGGTCCCGAGGAGTGCCCGCGCGCTGTTCCGTCCGGCCCTCCGCCCGATCAGGCTGGCGATGACCGCCGTGCCCACGGTCGCCCCGAGCGTCACGAACAGGCCGAGCACCGGGCCGAACAGCAGGCCGCTGCCCGCCGCCAGCATCGGCCCGGGCACGAACACCGCGCCGAGCGCCGCGGAGACGACGACGTAGGCCAGCGGCGCGGCCGGACCGGCTGCGGCGACGCTGTCCCGGACCGCCTCGACGTCGATGACGCGCTGCACCGCAACGAGATAGAACAGTGCGAGCAGGAAGGCGGCGACCAGGCCGAGTCGCACGAGGTGGCGCCAACGAGTGGAGCCCTCGGGTGCGGTCACGTTTCCCATCGTCCCTCACCGGATCGGGGCGAGCGGCTAGTGTCCGTCGTATGAGCGGTGACGCCGCCGTTCCTCGTATCGACGACTGGAATCGGCTCCTCGACGGCCGCGTTGCCGTCGTCACCGGGGGAGGGGACGGTATCGGCGCGGGCATCGCCCGCCTCTTCGCTGCGCACGGCGCCCTGGTGGAGGTCGCCGAGATCGACAGGGACCGCGCGGAGCGCATCACCGACGAGGTGACCGCCGCTGGTGGATCGATTCGCGGCCACGTCACCGACGTCACGGTCGACGACGACGTCGCGCGGCTGGCCGAAGCCGTGCTCACCCGGCACGGGCGGGTCGACGTGCTGGTCAACAATGTCGGGGATTACCGCCCGCTGGTGCCGTTTCACCGGTCCACCCCGGACTCGTGGCAGCGCATGTACGACATCAACCTGCGACACGTCCTCTCCGTCACCCGGGCGTTCGTCCCGTCGATGATCGACGCACACCGCGGCAGCATCGTCACCGTCCATTCGGTGGAGGGCATGCGCGGGTACCCCAAGGATCCGGTGTACGGCGCGATGAAGGCCGCGGCCGCGCACTTCACCACCTGCCTTGCGGTCGATCTGGGCCGCCGCGGCATCCGCGTCAACGGCATCGGCACCGATCTCGCGCAGACGCCTCAGGTCGACTACCTGAGCGGGTACGAAGACACTGCCGAGCTGTGGGCATCGTGGGCACCTGTCGGCAGAGTGGGCTGGCCCGAGGACCAGGCGCGGGTGGCGCTGTTCCTGGCGTCGGATCAGTCCGCGTTCGTCACCGGCCACAACATCCCCGTCGACGGCGGAACCAAAGCCGGTGGGGGATGGCTGTTCTCGCCGCGTGAAGGCCGATTCGTCAACCGATCGAGGAACCTGTGAGTGCGCTCGACGGCAAGGTCGCCGTGGTCACCGGGACCAGCCGCGGGGTCGGTGTCGGCATCGCGCACGAACTGCTGCGGGCCGGCGCGACGGTCATCGGCTGCGCCCGCTCCCGACTCGACGCGCTGCCCGGCACCTCCGAGGACCCCGACTGGGCCGCGCGGTCCGCCCAAATGGTCTGCGACCAAGGCGATCACCGCTCGATCGACGCGTTCATCGCCGGCGTGGTGGAGGCTCACGGTCGGCTCGACATCCTGGTCAACAACGCCGGCGGCACCGTGCCCGCGCCCCATGTCGAGGACATCCCCGAACTCGTGTCCCGGATTCAGGGCGCCCCCCGCAGCGACGACGACTTCGAACGCACCGCGCTGTTCCACCAGTTCGCCATCCAGATGAACCTGATCAGTCCGCTCTGGTTCGCGATCCGCGCCTATCGCCAGATGGCCACGCAGGACGGCACGGGCTGCATCATCAACATCTCGAGCGGCGCGGGCCATCCCGCCGGGTCGCCGACGCTGGTGTCCTACGGCGCGGCCAAGAGCGGGCTGAACCATCTCACCCGGTCCCTCGCCCAGGAATGGGGGCCGACAGTCCGGGTCAACTGCATCGCGTTGGGGCCGACCATCACCGAGAACTTCCGCTCGTTCGTGCTGCCGAAGGACGACCCGACGGGAACCGAGTACTTCGCGGCGGTGCCGATGCGCCGCGGCGGCGAACCCGAAGAGGTCGGCCGGATCTGTGTCTTCCTGGCTTCGGGGGCGGCGGACTACGTGAACGGCACCACGATCGAGTGCGACGGCGGCATGCTCCCCGGGGTGCTGTACGACGCCGGGCTCAAGACCATCACCGACCTGTTGTGAGGGATTTGTGTGCGTTCCGTCTCGGACGCACACAAATCACAGAAGATCGGCGATGTCGTTCTTGAGCGCTTCGGCATCGGTGCCGAACACCGCCTGCACGCTGTTGCCCACTTCCACCACGCCCGCGGCCCCGAGGCTCTTGAGCCGCGCCCGGTCCACCTTGCCCGTGTCGGCGACCTCCATGCGCAGGCGCGTGATGCAGGCGTCGACGTTGACGAGGTTCTCCCGGCCGCCGAACGCCGCGATGACCTGTTCGGCCCTGCTGTCGGCGCGGACCGGGGCGGTCGCCGTGGCCGTGCCACCGCCGGCGGCCACCGCGGTGACGGAGTCGGCGCCCTCACCGATGTTGGCGCGCTCCTCGGCCTCGAACTCGCTCTCGGTTTCGCGTCCCGGGGTGCGCAGGTTCCACTTGGCGATCGCGAACCGGAACAGCAGGTAATACACGACGAAGAACACCGCGCCCATGCCGATGAGCAGCGGAATGTTCTTGGCCGCCGGTGCGGTGCCGTACAACAGGAGGTCGATCAACCCGGCGGAGAACGAGAATCCCAGGTGGATGTCGAGCAGATAGGCGATCGCGAGGGAGAGTCCGGTGAGCACCGCATGGATGACATACAGCGGGAAGGCCACGAACATGAACGCGAACTCGAGGGGCTCGGTCACCCCGGTCAGGAAGGCGGTCAGTGCGGCGGCCGCCAGGATCCCGACCGCGAGCTTGCGCTGTTTCTTGTTGGCCACGTGGATCATCGCCAGCGCCGCCGCCGGCAGGCCGAACATCAGGACGGGGTAGAAACCCGACGTGAGGATGCCCGCCGTCGGGTCCCCCGCGGCGAAGCGAGTGAGCTCGCCGGTGACGGCTTCGCCACCGGGCGGCTGGTAGTCGCCGTAGAGGAACCACACGTACGAGTTGGGGATGTGGTGCAGGCCGAACGGGATCAGCATGCGGTTGGCGAACCCGTAAACGAACGCGCCAAGGGCGCCCGCGCCGCCGATGAACTGCCCGAGGCCGGTCAGCCCGGCATCGAAGACCGGATAGAAGTAGCTCATCACGAACGCGATGAACAAGCTGGCCAGCGACACGACGATCGGTACGAAGCGCCTGCCGCCGAAAAAGCCGAGATATGAAGGCAACTGGATGGTGTGGTAGCGGTCGAACAGCCACGCGCTCACCAGACCGATCACGATGCCGGCGAACACGCTGTAGTTGATCTGCGCCTGCTCGCCCGCCTTGTCGACCTCGCCGGCCAGCACGATCGGCGACATGGTCGTGAAGACGGCGTCCATCACCAGGTAACCGACGACTGCCGACAGCGCGGTGGAGCCGTCGGCCTTCCTGGCGAAACCGATCGCGACGCCGACGGCGAAGAGCAGCGGAAGGTTGGCGAACAGCGCGTCACCCGCGGCGCTCATCGCCTGGAAGAACGCCCCGATGACGGGGGTCTCGATCCGGCCGAGCAGGTCCGGCTGGCCGAGCCGCAGCAGGATACCGGCGGCGGGTAGCACCGCGATCGGCAGCATGAGACTCTTGCCCAGCCGCTGCAACTGCGCGAAACCGGGCATGCGACGCCCGGTCTCACGCTGCGCTGCAACAGGTTTCGACGCTTCACCCATCGCCGGTGACCTCCTCAAGCCGCCCGCCTCGCCCGCCGCCGAAGCTCAGCGGAAGCTTAGAGTAAACCGCGAACGCGGGACCGTCTTTCCGGCGCGCTCGTATTGTTGAGCCATGAGCACGACGCCAGTCCTCGCCCCGGTCGGCGGGCGTGCGATGCCGCTGCAGGACGTACCCGACCCGGTGTTCTCCCAAGGCATGGTGGGTCAGGGTGCCGCAGTCGATCCCGTCCGCGGTGTCGTCGACGCCGTCGCCCCGGTCACCGGCAAGGTACTGCGGCTCATGCCGCACGCCTACGTCGTCATGACCGCCGACAACGTCGGCGTGCTGGTGCACCTCGGGCTCGACACCGTCACGTTGAACGGTGAAGGCTTCACGGCCCACGTCCGCCAGGGGGACGATGTCGTCGCGGGACAGGTCGTCGTCAGCTACGACGTGCCGGCCGTCGCGGCGAAAGGACTGAGCCCCGTGGTACCCGTCGTCGTGATGGGCGAACGGGAGCCCGGCAACGTAGCCGCATCCGAGTCGGTCTTCGAAGGTGCCGACATCCTCTGCGGGGCAACTCTTTTCACGGCGAACACGTAGATGGAAGTCGTCATCCTGCAGGAGGCCGGCCAGATCGGGGCATTGGCGGCCGACGCCGTCACCGCACTGCTGGACCGGAACCCGGCCGCGGTGCTCGGACTGGCCACCGGATCGTCGCCGATCGCGATCTACGACGAACTCGTGGCACGTCGCGACGCCGGGCGGATCTCCTTCGCCCGAGCCCGCGGGTTCACGCTCGACGAGTACGTCGGCCTGCCCGCCGACCATCCGCAGCGGTACCGCAACGTCATCGAGGCGGCCTTCGTCGCCCGCGTCGACTTCGCCGACGGCGCGGTGCAGGGACCCGACGGATCGGCGCGCGACATCCCGGCGGCGTGCGCGGCCTTCGAGGAGGCGATCCGCCGGGCCGGCGGGGTGGACCTGCAGATCCTCGGGATCGGCACCGACGGGCACATCGCCTTCAACGAACCGGGATCGTCGTTGGCATCGCGCACCCGGATCAAGACGCTGACGAGACAGACCAGGCTCGACAACGCCCGCTTCTTCGGCGACGACCTCGATGCGGTGCCCACGCACTGCCTGACCCAGGGTCTGGCCACGATCATGGCGGCCCGGCACCTCATCCTCGTCGCGACCGGCCGCCACAAGGCCGAGGCGGTACACCATCTCGTGGAAGGCGCCGTCAGTGCGCTATGGCCGGCGACGATCCTGCAGCACCATCCGCACGTGACCGTGCTGCTCGACGAGGCCGCGGCGGGCCGGCTTCAGCTCGTCGACTACTACCGTGAGGCCTACCACAACAAGCCGGCATGGCAGGGCATCTGAGTGCTGCTGACCGCCGATGAGTTGGTGACGGGCCGAGAAGTGTTCCGGCCCGGCTGGATTGAGGTTTCCAACGCAGTCATCCAGGGGGTCGGCGGTGGCGTGCCACCGCACCGCGCGGACCGCGACCTCGGCGCTGTGACGATGGTACCGGGATTCGTCGACACCCACGTGCACGGGGGCGGGGGAGCGAACTTCGCCAGCGCGACGGGCACCGACACGGCCACCGCGGCGGCCTTCCATCGCGGGCACGGAACCACCGCGCTGCTCGCCTCGTTGGTGACCGCGGCGCCCGACGAGCTGCTGCGCGAGGTGTCCGAACTGGCGGGCGACGTGCGAGCCGGCACGATCGACGGAATCCATCTGGAAGGGCCGTGGCTCGCGACCACCCGATGCGGGGCGCACGCACCGTCGCTGATGCGCGACCCGGACCCCGCCGAGATCGATCAGATCCTCGACGCGGGGCAGGGTGCCGTCCGGATGGTCACCATCGCACCGGAACGCCCCGGCGCTCTGGCGGCCATCGAGCGGTTCGTCGCGCACGGTGTCGTCGTCGCCGTCGGCCACACCGAGGCGACCTACGCGCAGACGCGCGCGGCCATCGCCGCCGGGGCGACGGTGGGTACCCACCTGTTCAACGCGATGCGCCCGATCGACCGTCGCGAGCCCGGGCCGATCATCGCCCTCGTCGAAGACCCCGCGGTGACCGTGGAACTCATCACCGACGGCGTCCACGTCGATCCGGCGGTGTACCGCCACATCTCCCGAAGTGTGGGTCCCGATCGGGTCTCGCTGGTGACCGACGCGATCTCCGCGGCCGGCATGGCCGACGGTATCTACCGGCTCGGCCCGCTGTCGGTCGAGGTCGTCGAGGGGATCGCCCGCGTCGCGGGAACCCAGACCATTGCGGGCAGCACCGCGACGATGGATCACCAGTTCCGCTTCGCGGTGAGGCACAGCGGCATGGCACGCGAGGAGGCCCTGCTCGGCGCCGTGCGCCAGGCGTCGATCAATCCGGCTCGGGCGCTGGGTCTTTCGCAGCCGGACCTCGCTGAGGGATCGAGCGCAGATCTGGTGATGCTGGATTCGGCGCTCGCCGTGGTGGGCGTCGTGTGTCGCGGTTCCTGGGTCGTCGAGCCGTGAGCGCGGGTCGGCGTCACGGCTGCGGATACGGGGCCCAGCGGTTGTCGAAGCCGGCCTTGCGCGCCGCGAGTTGGGCAGCGCGCTCCTCGGCCGTGACGAAGGCGTCGGGCGGCAGGTAGTCGCGCAGTTCGGCGTGCGACATCACCTGCTGGTCGACGATCAGGGGCGGGTCGGTGACCTCGTTCGGCAGGTCCTGGAAGCGAATGGCGAGCGCGCCCTGGTTGAGCCCGCCGGTGGAGACCCAGTTCGCCGCGCCGGGATCGGTCGGGGAGATCACCAGGGTGTAGGTGCCGTCCGGATTGCGTACGGCCTGTTCATTGTTCAGGCTGGCCGGCTGGTTCCAGTAGTCGCCGGTGATCGTCCAGACGTTGTAGGTGGGAACGACGAAGTAGTTCGCCTCGCCCGGATCGATGGTCAGGACCAGGACTTGATCGTCGGCGAGCTGGAAGTGGCCGTTGCTCTGCCGCTGGTTGGCCAGGAATTCGGCGTTGCTCGCGGGCTGGCTCACCGTGTTGACCGGGCGCCGCTCCCCGGTCTGGGGATCGGTGGTGGCCAGCGCCATGTACTTGGCCTGCTCGTTGGCGCCGCGCACCACCAGGATCGCCGCGGTGAAGATCCCGCGCAGTAGCGGCGGCATGCACGGCAGCGGCGGCACCAACGACACCAGCGACGTCAGAAGGGGGTTGCCGCTGATGAACTGCCCCAGAAACGCGAAGCCGCCGATCTGCGCGAACAGGCTGTCCGGTGGGCCGCCGACCCGTTCGATCGATAGGCTCATCGGCACTTCAGTGTTCCAGTCGCCCAACGTATCCCGCGCCGCGATGATGGTGGACCCGTTGGTCAACTGCAGGTGGTTCTTGCGTCCGTTGGCGGGTTCCCGGCTGACGGTGATGGTGAAGGTGCCGTCCTCGTTGATCTCCAGGTCGTCGTAGGTCAGCAGCGACGACGTCGTCCCGGCCAGCCCCTCCAGCACGCTGAACGTCACGTCGGCGGGCACGCCGTCCTCGGTGGTGTCGTGGAACCGGCCCGTGATCACGTACTCCGACGCCCCGTTGACGCCCATGAAGCGATAGATGGTGTCCGGGTTGTCGTAGAGGATGCGCGACCCCGGCACGTTCTGTCCGAACCAGATGTGCGGCGGGGCGACCTGGGTGACGATCTTCGGGTTCATCGAGTCGAGTAGCTGCTGCTGGAAGGCCGCCGCCATGGCGTATTCGTCGACGGCCCGATCGAGCGCCGCCATGTTGTCGGCGTCGACGTGGCCGTACAGGGCGCGACCCGCGGCCAGGAACTGGTGGCGCAGCAGGATTTTCATCAGCGCGACCGGCAGCGTGTTCGCCGTCTGAGTGGCTATCCGCTCCGCGGCCAACTGTTCCGGTGTCGCGAGCGGGCTCACCGCCGGGGCCGCCACGTTCTCGGCCACCGATGCCGCGACGGGCACGCCGGCGACAGAGGCCACCGATGACGTCAGATGTCCGACCTCGCGGCGCACCCAGCCCAGCAGCGCCCACAGCAGTGGCGGTTCCGCCGGCGCGACGGGACCGGAGGCGGCCCTCGGCCCGAATCCGAACGCCGACAACACCGAAGCGACGAAGTCGGTGATACCCGTGGTCACGGTCGTCGGCGCCGGCTCGGGCACCGCCGTCGACCGCGTCAGCGTGGTCGTGCTCGTCGACGCGGTCTCGACGGCGGCCGACGGTTGCGGCGCTTCGGGCGGTTCCGCCGCCTCGGGCTCGTTGCCGGAACCGGTCGGCTCGTCGGCGACCTGGACAGGGCCGGTCGACGGGACCGCACTCGAGGGACCCTCCCCGAGCGGCTCGGCGGCAACACCCGAATCCGTCTTGCCTCCGTCGCCTGCGCCGCTCGGCGGGCTCGGGAAAGGATAATCGGCGTCGGAGTCCTCGTCGTCCTCGACGGGGTCGTCGTCCCCGGCGGGGGCCTCGTCGTCCTCGCTGAGCGACTCGTCGTCGTCGAAGTCCTCCTCGTCGGCCGCGTCGTCGCCCGCGGGTTCGTCCTCGCCGTCGTCCCCGCCAACCTGCCCGGCCGACGGTGCGGTGCCCGCCGAGGCCGAGGTATCGGAGGATTCCGTCGAGGAACTGGCCGCGGCGTCCGAGGAGGTGCCGTCCTGCGCGGCGGCCACGCCGGGAGTGGTCGCAACGGCCGTGCCGATGCCCAGCGCGACGGCCAGCGCGCCGACCCTGCCGATGAAGCGTGCGTACGTGCCCGGCGTCGTTGCCACAGCAGGTGTCCTTCCGAGAGAACCGCAAGTCATCGGTTGACCGCAGACTCCTTGCCGGTACCGTAGTCACATGACTACGGCTTCGGCAAGGGGCACTTCGCGGCCGGCCGGCACCCCGCTGGGCAGGCAGGAAGTAGTCACTGCGGTGCTGACGTCTGCGGCGGACCTGTTCGCCGACCGCGGGCCGTCGGCAACATCCATCCGGGACATCGCCGCGCACTCGCGGGTGAACCACGGGCTGATCCACCGCCACTTCGGGACCAAGGACCAACTGGTCGGCGCGGTGCTCGACCACCTGGCCCGCCATCTCGCCGATCTCATCGCCGAGGACTCCGACGGCGGCCGCATCAGCGCCGCGGTCGACCGCCAGCTTCGGGTCATCGCCCGGGTATCGCTCGACGGCTATCAGATCGGCGAACTGCAGCGGCGGTTCCCGACGATGGAGATCCTCGTCGAGGCCGTGAAGGCCCGGCATCCCAGCGAACAGGATGCCCGCCTGGCGGCCGCGCACACAATCGCGCTGCAGATGGGGTGGTGCCTGTTCGGCGGCTTCCTGCGCGCATCGACAGGGTTGGAGGATCTCGACGACCGCACCTTCGCCCGGTCGGTCGGCGAGACGGTCCTCAAGATCCTCGAACCGGGGCCGTCCGTGCCGCAGCGCGCTTGACGCGCGTTCGCGACGCCGGGCTTCGCTTTATGGATAGTTCACGGCGCGGACACGCACGGACGGTCCGATCGGAAGTCAATCGTGTGGTTCAGCAGCGGCATTGGTCGCCCGGCGAGATATTTTCCTAGGCAAACTACCGATTATCCGTTCGCGCAGTGCATTTCGCGAACCGGGACGGGCGGCTAGCGTGAAGAAATGGCCCTGCGAGCCGTGGTGCTTCGGCAATGCCCGTTCTGCAAGCACGCCGTCAACGCTTTCGTCGACCGCCGCAACCCGGAGAACACCCCGCACGACGGGGACATCTCGGTGTGCGCCCGATGTAGCGGGCTGTCGGTGTTCGACGGTACGGAATTGCGGTTGCCCACCCCGGCCGAACTGGCCAACGCCGTTCGGGATCGGGAGTTGATGCGTGCGATCAGGGAACTCCGGGCCGAACGAGACGAATGGATGGTCTTCTAGCCGCCGCGCCAAAGATGTACCATCTGGTACATGATCATGGAATGCGGCGTCGAGATCGACGCGCCCGCCGGAGTCGTCTGGGACGTGTTCACCGATGTGGAACGGTGGCCCGACTGGACCGCGTCGGTCACCCGCATCGTCGCCCTCGACGGCGCAGGTCTGGCGGTCGGCAAGAGATTCGCGATCAAACAACCCCGGCTGCCGAAGCTGGTGTGGGAGGTCACCGAATTCTCGCCCGGGGCGTCGTGGACGTGGGTACAGCGCTCGCCGGGTGGGTTGACCGTGGCGCGCCATGAGGTCGTCGCGGTGTCGAACGCCCGCACCCGGGTAGGTCAGCGGCTCGAGCAGCGAGGTCCCGTCGGATCAGTGGTCGCACTGTTCATCCGTCCAACCACCAGGCGTTATCTCGACCTCGAGGCGGCAGGCCTGAAGGCGCGCAGCGAGCACCTGCACCAATCCGATGGCCCGAAGTCCTGATCTGCAGCGGCGACGCGAACTGCTCGACGCGGTCGTGGCCGAGTTCGCGAACGGCGGGATCGGAGACCGCTCGCTGCGCGACATCGCCGCGGTCGTCGGCACCAGCCACCGCATGCTGCTGCACCATTTCGGCTCGCGCGACGAACTCCTGCTCGCCATCGTCGAACAGGTGGAGCGTCGGCAGATGGCGCTGCTTGCGGAGCTGCCGTCGGACCCCGCTGCGGCGATCGCGGCGATGTGGGCCGATCTCCGCCGGCCCGAGCTGCGCCCGTTCGAACGGCTCTTCTTCGAGTGCTACGCCCGCGGTGCGCAAGGCGAGCAGCCCTTCGCCCGCATGCTGCCCGAGGCCGTCGACGCATGGCTCGGCGCGGGCACCGAACCGACGCTGGATCCGGCGATGACGCGGCTGGGACTGGCCGTCGCGCGCGGTCTCCTGCTCGATCTCGTTGCCACCGGTGACATCGACGGTGTCGACGCGGCGGCCGCGGCATTCGCCGAACTCGTTCGTAAGGCCGGGGTTTCGTCATGACCCTGCGGTGACGCCGCCGGCTCAGTCGAGGCTGCTGCTGCGGTCGCCGATGAACGCCAGCAGGCCGGGATCGTCGGAGGTGAACCGCTCGACTTCTTCCCCGCCGTCACAACGCATCAGCGCGACGGTGACGCTGTCCGCGCGCCGGGCGAGGACCTCCCAGATGGCGCCGGAGTCCTGCCACCGTTGCAGTTCGGCGATCCGGTCGACGGGCATGGTCCCACCTTCTCATCGCCGATATTTCCGGCCAAGCACCCGGGCCACCGGCGCCGTGAGACGATCACCCGATGCGGGTGGACTCATGACGGTCGTGCTGGCGATTCGGTGTGCCGACGGGCTGGTGATGGCGTCGGACTCCCAAATCACCGACCCGGTCCGGCAATTGAGCTACCCGGCGCAGAAGCTGCATCCACTCGGCGACCACGCGGCGTGGGGTGGCAGCGGATCGCGCGCCGTGCTGCACGATCTCGAGCAGGTGTTCGGCGCCGAGGCCGACGCGATCGTGGAAGCCCCGGACGTCGGCCGCGCGCTGCAGGAGCGGGTGCTGCCCATCCTCGAGCATCACTACTCGACCTTCATCAGCGACGTGCCGGGCGGTGGTAAGGGCGCCACGCCGTCGACCTATGTGCTGGCGGCCGGGTACGCCGGTGGGCAACCGTTCATCGTCGACATCGATCCCCACGGGCTGATCGGCCACCACGAGGTGACCGGGTTCCAGGCGGTGGGCAGCGGGGCACCCATGGCTCAGCAGGCCCACGCCCTGCTGGCTCACTTCCGGATGTCCGAACGCGGTGTCGACCACGGCGTCGTCGCCGCGCTGCGGGTGCTCGACGCCCTCGACCAGTCATCGCCGAGCGTCGGCGGGCCGATGGACATCTGTCGGATCACGCCCGACGGCGCACAGCACCTCGACGAGGAAGCGATGTCACGGTATCGACGCAGCGTGAACCGCTGGATCGAGTTGGAGCAGCGGGCGCTCGACGAACTCTTCGATTGAGGGACCGTGCGCGCCCTCGCGCACACGGAAGGTAAACCTACCCTTACTTCGGTCCGGTAAGCTCCCCGCGGTGACCGACATCGACGACGCGCCGTCCGCCGTCCTGCCGCGCGAGCTGACCGACATCACCGACGCCGTGCGGCGGGTGGCCGCACCGCCGACACCGACTCTGGTCGAGCCGTACGAGATCCGGCTGGCCGACGCCGATGCCGATGCCGAGATGATCTCCGAGTGGATGAACCGCCCGCATCTGGTCGAAGCCTGGGAGTACGACTGGCCGCCGGCACGGTGGCGCAACCACCTGCGCGCGCAACTCGTGGGTGACTACTCGCGGCCCTTCATCGGCCATTTCCGCGGCCAGCCGTTCGCGTACATCGAGTTGTACCGTGCCGCCAAGGACTCGATCGGCCCGCGCTATGAGGCCGACCCGCACGACATCGGTCTGCATGCCGCCATCGCCGACCTGCGCTTCGTCAACCGCGGCGTCGCGCCGATCCTGTTGCCGCACTTGGTCGCCAGCATATTCGACCTCGAACCGCGCTGCCGGCGCATCATGTTCGATCCCGACTACCGCAACGCCGGAGCCCGCGCAGTATGCGAATACGCGGGCTGTGTCTTCCTCGGTGAGCACGACATGTCCAACCGGCGGATGGCGTTGTACGCGTTGCCGCGCACCCCGCAGGACGCCCCGCCCGCGGTCGGCTGAGTACGCGGTCAGGACACCAGGTTTCGTTTGACCTCCAACCGGCGCAGCTTGCCCGCCGTGCGGGGCAAGGATGGATGGACAGCGCGGCGCCGGCGAAGACGGCGCCGGGGATCGTGGCGATGAACTCCACTGTGGGCGCACCGATCACGCCGACGACGGTGGCCGGTGTCGGTGTCCAGTACCGCCAGCTTGGTCGGCGCCGTCGTCATCGCTGCCGAGAGCGCCGTGGCCGGTTCGGTCACGAGTTGCTCTGGGCGGCTGGCGCTTTGGCGAAGATGGTCGCGTCCTCGATGGCGACCATCCCGACCGCGAACGCGACGGAGTCGAGGCCGACGTCGTCGATCAGTCGGGACTCGCGGGTGATGCGTCGGAGGTCAGTAGTCGAAGAAGGCCAGCCCGCTGCCGCCGATCTGATCGCCGCCGTCGATCGACACCATGGCGGGCACCATCTCGCTGGTGACCAGTCCGTGCTCCGCGGTCAGGTCGTCGATGACCGGGAAGGCGTCGGCGATGCGCTGCGGGGTGTCGACGATGATCGTCGTCACCGGCACCTGCCGGGTCAGCTGAAAGAGCCTGTCGCCGTGGGGCCGGTGCGCGCCGTGAAAACCCCAGATGCCGCGCAGCACGGTCGCGCCGGAGACCAGGTCTGCGTCGTGCAACCGGCGTACGAGGGCGCGGTGTATCGGGGCGCCGTCGTGCAGCGTCGCCTCCGAGGTGTGCACCGCCAGCTTCTGCCACAGCCGCCGCCCGTCGCTGTCGGTGCCCGGCAGTGGGGGCGGCGGAGCAAGGAACCGCCCGTCGCGCTTGCACATCTGGACCCGTTCCACGGTGCACAGCGGATCGTCGATCATCGTCGCGAGTTCGGCGAGCACCAGGGTTACCTGGGCGGCGCCGCCGACCGCGGTGATCATCTGCGGCACATCGGTATTGCGGCTCAGGAAGCGAGCGCGCCGGCGCTGTCCGTATCGGGTGCCGTCGACGCCGAGAAACACCGCGGCGCCGGCGAACCCGTGCCGGTACAGCGCCTCGCAGACGCCCCGGTACGCCGGTTGCCCTGCGACGCGGTCCTGGCGACCGAGATAGATGGTGAGTTTGGCGGTGTCGGGCACCGTCGCATCGGAGCGGCCGAAGAGCCGTGCCCGCTCGAGGGTCACCAGCCCGCGCGAGGTCATCGCCGCCACAGAGTCGGCCAGGGGGGCGATCTTGGCGGCGCTGTCGACCGCCGTCACGGCGATCGGCGGATCCTCCGACAAGCTCAACGACTGGTCGCTGCGCAGCACATGGCGGGGACCGAAGCTGGCGATGCCCCGGAGCACCACGCTGGTGGCCAACCCGGCGTCGGCGTAGAGGTCGAGCAGCGCATCGGCGAGGAACCGGTCGCCGTCGCGCAGGCGCTCGCCGAAGTAGGCGGTGAGCTTGAGGTATTCGTCGGTCACAGTTCGGCCCCGGTCCACAGTCCCAGTCCGGCCGCGGCCAACCCGAGCAGGACGCTCACCACGATGTTGGCCGCGGCGGGCCAGAATTGGCGTTCCTCGCCGATCCGCTGGGTCTCGAGCATCCAGGTCGAGAACGTCGTGTAGGAGCCGACCAGAGCGGTGCCGATCACCAGGGCGAGGTGGGGGTTCAGCGCCAGGCCCGCCAGAAACCCGAGCACGAACGCGCCGCTGAGATTGACCACGAGCGTGCCGTACGGGAACACCCGGGCGACCCGGCGCGACACCGTGCGGTCGACGAGGAAACGCAGCACGGCGCCGACGCCGCCCATGATCACGACTCCGGCCCACACTGCGGCCGTCATCGGCGCACCCGGACCCGACGGACCAGTGCCGTCGCGATGTACACCGCGACCAGACCGGCCGCGATGCTCGCGGCGATGTAGCCGGCCGCCAGGCCGTAGTGGCGGTGCTCGATCATCTTGAGCGTCTCGACCTGCATGGTGGAGAACGTGGTCAGGCCACCACAGATGCCGGTGCCGAGCAGCGGCCGCCGGTAGCTGGAGACGGGGAGACGCTCCAGCAGTCGGGTGGTGAAGTAGCCCAGCAGGAACGCGCCGACGATGTTGACGGCGAACGTCGGCCACGGCCAGTGGCCGGGCTCCGGCGCGACGATTGTCTCGACCGCGGCGCGCGCAACGGTGCCGACTGCGCCGCCGACGAACACCGCGAGCAGTTCGCGGGTGTCATTACCGAACACAACGCAAAGTATGGCTGTACCACCGCACGCTGGCTGCCGCCGAGGAGCAGAATCGAATTCATGGCGGCCAATCCCCGCGCCGGTCGGCCGGCGCAGCCCGAAGATCTCATCGATGTGGCGCAGGTGGTGACGGCGTACTACACCGTCGAACCCGACCCGGACAACGTCGACCAGCAGGTGATGTTCGGCACGTCCGGGCACCGGGGGTCCAGCCTCGACGGCGCGTTCAACGAGGCGCACATCCTCGCTACCACGCAGGCGATCGTCGAGTACCGCGCCGCGCAGGGCACGACCGGACCGCTGTTCATCGGCCGCGACACGCATGCGCTGTCCGAACCCGCGTGGGTGTCCGCATTGGAGGTGCTCGCCGCCAATGACGTTGTCGCCATGGTTGATTCGGCTGGCCGCTACACGCCGACACCGGCGGTCAGCCATGCGATCCTGACGTTCAACCGCGGCCGGCGGGACGGGAGGACCGACGCGCGTGCTGATGGGATCGTGGTCACGCCGTCGCACAATCCGCCGCGCGACGGCGGCTTCAAGTACAACCCGCCGAACGGGGGACCGGCCGACGCCGACGCCACCGGCGCGATCGCCAAGCGCGCCAACGAATTGCTGCGCGACGGGCTGCGCGACGTCAAGCGGGTGCCGCTGGCGCGGGCGTTGCCGAGCACCCGGCGCCACGACTACCTCGACGCGTACGTCGCCGACCTACCCGACGTCGTCGACCTGCACGCGATCGCCGCCGAGAAGATCCGCATCGGCGCCGACCCGCTCGGCGGGGCGAGCGTCGACTACTGGGGTGCGATCGCCGAACGGCACAACCTCGAACTCACCGTCGTCAACCCGCTCGTCGATGCGACGTGGCGGTTCATGACACTCGACACCGACGGCAAGATCCGGATGGACTGCAGTTCGCCGAACGCGATGGCTGGGTTGTTGCGGGCGATCAGCGCCAACCCCGACCGCTACCAGATCGCCACCGGCAACGACGCGGACTCCGACCGGCACGGCATCGTCACGCCGGACGCCGGTCTGCTCAATCCGAACCACTACCTCGCCGTCGCGATCGACTACCTCTATACGCACCGGCCCGAGTGGCCGGCGTCGACCGCGGTGGGCAAGACGGCGGTCAGCTCGTCGATCATCGACCGGGTGGTGGCGGGTCTGGGCCGCAAGCTGGTCGAGGTGCCGGTCGGCTTCAAGTGGTTCGTCGACGGATTGATCGGCGGCACCATCGGATTCGGCGGCGAGGAGAGCGCGGGTGCGTCGTTCCTGCGGCGCGACGGCACCGTGTGGACCACCGACAAGGACGGCATCATCCTGGCGCTGCTCGCTTCGGAGATCCTGGCGGTCACCGGGCAGACGCCGTCGCAGCGGTACCAGGCGTTGGCCGAGAGGTACGGTGCGACAGGAGCTCCGGTGTACGCCCGCATCGACGCGCCCGCCGACCGTGAGCAGAAGGCGCGGCTGGCCAAGCTGTCGCCCGATCAGGTGACGGCCACCGAGTTGGCGGGCGAGCCGATCACCGCGAAGCTGACCACCGCGCCCGGCAACGGCGCACCGCTGGGCGGGCTGAAGGTGACGACGGAGAACGCGTGGTTCGCGGCGCGCCCGTCGGGCACCGAGGACGTGTACAAGATCTACGCGGAGTCGTTCAAGGGTCCGGAGCATCTGGCGGAGGTCCAGGACGCGGCCCGAGAAGTGGTCAATAAAGTCATTACGTGAGCTCTGAAGCCCAGTGCCGGCCCGACACCGGTAAGCCGAGGCTGCCGCGCGAGGTCTGGCTGCTGGTGTCGGCCAACGTGGTGGTGGCGCTGGGCTACGGCGTGGTGGCGCCCGTCCTACCGCAGTACGCCCGCCATTTCGGGGTGAGCATCAGCGCCGCGACGTTCGTCATCACCGCGTTCGCGATCATGCGGTTGGTGGCGGCGCCGCCCGCCGGTCTGCTGGTGCAGCGGTTGGGCGAGCGGCGGGTCTACATCAGCGGCCTGATCATCGTCGCGCTGTCGACGGCGGCGTGCGCGTTCGCGCAGACCTATTGGCAGTTGCTGTTGTTCCGCTCGCTCGGCGGGCTCGGCTCGGCGATGTTCACGGTGTCGTCGCTGGGCCTGATGATTCGCATCTCACCGGAGAACGCGCGTGGGCGCGTCGCGGGGTTGTTCTCGACGGGCTTTCTCGTCGGCTCGGTCGGTGGCCCGGTGCTGGGCAGCCTCACCGCCGGCCTGGGATTGGCGGCGCCGTTCGCGATCTACGGCGCCGCGCTGCTGGTCGCCGCGGCGGTCGTGTTCTTCAGTCTGCGGGGCAGCGCGGTCGCGGCGCCCGCCGAAACCCCCGACGCCACCGTCTCGGTGCGCGACGTGCTGCGCCTGCGTGCCTACCGCGCCGCGCTGTTCTCCAACTTCTCGACGGGCTGGGCGGCGTTCGGCCTGCGCATCGCACTGGTGCCGCTGTTCGTCGTCGAGGGCCTCGGCTACAGCGCCGGCGTGGCGGGACTGGCACTGGCGACGTTCGCGATCGGCAACGTGTCCGCGGTTATTCCCAGCGGTTACTTGTCCGACCGGGTCGGCCGCCGCAAGCTGCTCATCGTCGGTCTCGCGGTGTCGGCCGTCTTCACGGTGCTGGTCGGGTTCACGACCTCGTTGCCGCTCTTCCTGGCCGCGGCATACCTGACCGGCGCGGCGACGGGCGTCTTCGTCTCGCCGCAACAGGCCGCGGTCGCCGACATCGTCGGCAACAAGGCGCGCGGCGGGACCGCGGTCGCGACGTTCCAGATGATGGCCGACTTCGGCTCGATCATCGGCTCGCTGGCGGTGGGCCAGATCGCCGAGCGCACCTCGTACGGGTGGGCGTTCGTGGTCAGCGGCGTCATTCTGCTGATCGCGGCGGTGTTCTGGGTGTTCGCACCGGAGACTCGCGGCGCCCCGCCCGCCGGGCACACGCCGATGCGGCCGATGGGGCCCGAGGTCGGCGGGGAAGTCCCATGACCAGCGATTTTGAGGGCTTCCCGCAGTTGGTGTAACTTCGATGGGCACAACTCAAGGGGCTATGGCGCAGCTGGTAGCGCACCACACTGGCAGTGTGGGGGTCAGGGGTTCGAGTCCCCTTAGCTCCACAAATGTGATGAGTCGAGTCATGGGTTACACCTGAGTCGCGTCATTGGTGACAGAGCAATCCCGGCCATCGGCCTGGATTGCTGTTAGTGCGCCAGTAGCTGTGGTGGTGGACGCGGCTGACGTAGCGCAGGGTCAGCGTGCCGAATCCGTCGATGTGTCGTGGCGGACGCGGAAGCCCTGCCCCGCGCATGCTGGGCCATCAGCTCGGGCTGGCCGGCAACGTGATGGCGCTCCTCTTCTCCGGCGTCCTGGCGGTGCTCACCCTGCGACTGATCGAAAACCCGTTGCGCTACGCCGAATTCCTGCGTAAATCACCTGGGAAGAGCCTGGCGTTCGGCGGTCTCTCCTCGGCGCTGGCGCCGCTGTCTGCGTGGTGCTGCTGCTGTGGGTGCAGTCGATACCGCTGCCCCTACCGGTGGGGCGCGGCGCACAGGCGGCGGCGCTGACGATCACCGCGACGCCCAGGCTGATGGGCAACAACGTGGCGGCCGACGACGCGGCGGTGCGGCATGTGTTCGCGCAGGTGCAGGAGGCAGTCGCGGCGTCTGCCGAATTGAGGTCGGTACCGTCGAACCTCGACCCGCTGCTCGCCGAGGCGGCGGCCGAACTTCAGGCCATGTTGTTCGACGGCTGCCAGCGCACGCCGCTACAGGGCGGACAGCCCGAATGCGCGACGGGCGACACCGCCTCACCGACGACGGTGGCCCTTATCGGCGACTCCCACGCCGGGATGTGGATCCCGGCGTTTCAGCAGATCGCCACCCAGCGCCCCTGGCGACTGGAAACCCTGACCAAGATGTCCTGCCCGATGATGGACGTGGCCATCGCGAACCGCTTCGTCCGGCCGCTGGTCGAGTACATCCAACGCTGCGAGCAATGGCGCGGGCAGATCATCGACCGGTTACGCGCCGAGCGCCCGAAGCTGATCATGGTCAGCGTGTTCCGGGGGTACACGGCCAGCTAGAGCAACGGCTTCCTGTCCGGTTTCACGTCGTACGACCCGGCGTGGATCGACGGCCTGACCCGCCTGGTGCGTCAACTGCGCGAAACCGGCGCCGAGGTGCTCGTGCTCGGACCGCTTCCGCGTCTGACCACCTCGGTGCCCGGCTGCCTGTCCGAGCAACTCGATGACGCGACGGCGTGCTCGCCGCCAATGTCGTTCGCGTTCAACCGACCTGGCATCGAAGCCGAGGCCGCCGCCACTAGAGCCGGCGGCGGACACTACGCCGACCTCACCGAGCTGTTCTGCACCGAGGACCGCTGCCCCGTCGTCGTCGGCAACACCCTGGTCTACGTCGACGCGGGTCACCTGACGCTCGAATACTCCCGCGCGCTTGCGCCGGCACTGGTGGCGCTGGCCGACCGCGCGCTCTCCCGCCCTCAGGAGTAGAACGAGTCGAGCAGTTCCTGGTTCTGCTTCTCGACGACCGACCGTTTCACCTTCAGCGAGGGTGTCAGCTCACCGCCTTC
The DNA here is from genome assembly GCF_039871645.1 of Mycobacterium sp. B14F4. Classification (NCBI taxonomy): domain Bacteria; kingdom Bacillati; phylum Actinomycetota; class Actinomycetes; order Mycobacteriales; family Mycobacteriaceae; genus Mycobacterium; species Mycobacterium sp. B14F4. The sequence goes on from NZ_JBDPMF010000001.1 coordinate 353,726, forward strand.
GATGGACAGCTCGTGATCGAGCAGCTCCCACTTCTTGATGGTCTCCCACCGGTTCAGCTGCGAATTGAGCTCGGCCACATACTCGCCGACCATGTCGCGCACTGCATCCGACTTCACCAGGTCGGCGTAGGGCTTACCGCCGTGGCCGTGCTGCTTGGCCCAGTCCGACAGCGCGTCGGGATCCAGCGTGATCAACGCGACGCAGAAGTTGCGGGATTCGCCGAAGACCAGGATGTGGCTCGCGTACGGGCACAACGCCATGAACTTGCCTTCGATCGCCGGCGGCGCGACGTACTTCCCGCCCGAGGTCTTGAACAACTCCTTGAGCCGACCGGTGATGGTCAGGAAGCCGTCGTCGTCCAACTGGCCCTTGTCGCCGGTGCGCAGCCAGCCGTCGTCGGTGAGCGTCTCCGCCGTCTTGTCGGGCAGGTTGTGGTAGCCGTCCATCACGCACGGGCCATGTACTTGCACTTCGCCGTCGTCCGCGATACGTACGGAGGTGCCCTCGAAGACCCTCCCGACGGTGCCCAGCTTGTAGTTGTCGGGCTGATTGATGAATGCGCCGGCAGCGCTTTCGGTCAGCCCGTAGCCCTCCAGGATCAGCAGCCCGGCGGCGTGGAACCATTCCGCGATATCGCGGTTCAGCGGCGCGGAGCCGGAGATGAAGAACTTGATGCGTCCGCCGAACACGTCGCGCACCTTGCTGAAGACCAGGCGGTCGAATACGCCCTGCGCGGCCTTGAGCGGTAGCGGAATTCCCTTGCCTGCGAGCCGGTAACGGTCGGCCTGACGTCCCACGGCGAAGGCGGCAGTGAACAGCTTCTCCTTGACACCCTCCTGAGAGGTGACGACGCGCGCGTGCGCCTTCTCGAAGATGCGCGGAGCAGCGCCCATGAACGTCGGCTTGACCTCGGCCATGTTCGGGACGATTTTGTCCACCCGGCCGTCGATCGCGCTGGCGAAGCCGCACGCCAGCTGGGCCGTGATCAACACCTTGCCGAACGCGTGGGCCAGCGGCAGCCATAACAGCTGCAGGTCATCCTCGTGCAGAATGCCGAAGTCGGCGACCGTGGTTCCTTCATAGACCCACGCCCGGTGCGACAACCGCACACCTTTGGGTTTGCCGGTCGTGCCCGATGTGTAGATCAGCGTCGCCAACTTGTCGGGGGTGATCGCTTCCGCCGCTGACTGCACGCACGCCGGGTGGTCGACCATGTACGTCCTCCCGAGCTCGGCAAGCTCGGTGAGCGAGATGACCCGGTCACCGTCGCCCGCTCCGTCGAAAAGCACCACCTTCTCGAGTTTCGGCAGGTCGTCGCGGCGCTCTTTGAGCTTCTCCAGCTGTGCCTCGTCCTCGGCGAACACGACCCGGGATTCCGAGTCGCTCAAGATATAGGCGGTGTCGGTCGGGTTGGTCGTCGGGTACACCGTTGTGGTGGCGGCTCCGGCACACATGATGGCCAGATCCGCGAGGATCCATTCGTATCTGGTGCTCGAGGCGATCCCGACGCGGTCCTCAGACTGGATGCCCAGCGCCAACAGCCCGGCCGCCAGCTCCTCTACCTGATCAGCGGCCTCCTGCCAGGTGACCGATACCCACCGGTCCCCGTCGCGTTTACGGAATGCCTCGCGGTCGCCGGATCTCCGGACCCGGTCGAAGAACATGGCGGCCACGTTCGCCGGCGACATGGTGGTGGGTTTCTGGTTGGTGTCAGTCGACATCGCCGTCTCCTGGTCGGAATTTCTTAGATCATCGCGTGGCGCGATGCCGTTGATGTTGCGCTTCGAGTACCCAGCGCGGAGCCGTATGACGCGATACGACGCCAGACCTCGATCGGTATCCGGTTTGCCCGCTTGTCACAAGTCCAGTGGCCGCAACTCGCGTGGAGTGAAACGGATTCGCTCGGCCCCTCCGCTATTGGCTTGGGGCGGTGATTCAGTGCGGTGACCTAGCGTCGCCCCCTACCGCCGGGCCTTGGCGCGGGACGCGGGGCGGGTCTCGGTCCAGGGGCTCCGATACCTGGTCCCCCTGGTCCAGGAGGCCTAATACCCGGTCCAGGAGGCCTGGGAGGCGGCGGTGGAGGAGGAATCGGGATATCGAGGTCTATATCGATGACATCCGGAACATAAACCGGCAACCACGGATCGACGTACACGGGAGGTGGGGGAAATTCGCAGATCAACGTGACGAAGTTCCAGTACATGCCCGGCGGGCAAGGCGGGGGCGGCGGTTGGGCGCGGCTCACCGCTGGTGACGCGAGTTCGATCAGCGGCAGAAATACCAACACGACGGCAGACGCGGCGCTGCGTTGTAGCCAAGGCTTCATTGGACATCTTCTCTCGGTTGCCCTCTGCGTGGAGTCTAAGATTCGCGCCCTCTCGAGGGGCTCGATTCAGCGCAGCCGCGGTGGCGGACCGTGGTCATGACGGTCTGCAGCACTTTCCGCCGACTCACGGCGATCTGCTGCGCTTCTGAGGGCGCCGAACTGTGAGGGGCCGGACCGACCCTTCAGTGGCGAATATGGTTACGCGCTGCGGTCAGTGGACCTATCGTAAGCCCTCATAGGGCGCAGATTGCCCTACCACCGAGATCGCGGGGACAGCCGCGCGATGACGCGGGGGACACCAGATGGAGGCAGGTCCACCAGCAGCCCGATAGAGCCGCCAGTCATTCAATGAAGGAGAAGCAGCGATGATGGTGCCGTCAGGACTTCGTGGGCAGCGAGTAGCGGTAGGAGCCGTCGGCGCTGTCGCACTGGCTGGTGCAATGTTCCTCGGCGGCGCGGGGGCCGCAAATGCCCAGCCCCCAACGCCGCCGCCACCTGCGCCGCCGAATTGCTCGCCCGCGGACTGGGCCGGCGTCAGGGCGGGCGTTGCCGCTGCCGTCTCGGCCTATCTGTTCACCCACCCCCCCGTGAACGATTTCTTCGCGACGCTCAAGGGCCAAACCAGGGAACAGATGCAACCTCAGGTACAGGCGTACTTGGACGCCAACCCGCAGGTTCGGACCGACCTCCAGGGCATCAAGAAACCCGCAGACGATTTCCTGAGCCGCTGTAACCAGCAACCGAATCCGTCGAACATGCCATTGCCCTGACCGCGCGCGACCCGGCTCGCATTTCAGCGGCGCGACCGTCGTCCTAAGGATGCCGAACCCGCGCAAGGCGTTTGAGTGCGTCTCAATCGCCTGTCGGCGTGGCTGATTCGGCACGCGGCTGCACGCAGCGCCGAGTCGTGTGTGATGTGTCCGGGTGCTGCCTACTGGATGCGAAACGGGCGGGGTTGTGTACGGCCTGTCGGCCACTCGACCGATCCATTCCACCGGCGACGACCGGCCCACTCCTCGACGATAAGTCAGCGCAACGTCGTGTGGCTTACCGGTGCTGGGACTGCTCGTCTATCGTGACGCCCTATGGGCGGCCTTCGCGTATCCGGTGGTGTGGTGCACAAGCTTCCTGCAGACCTGCGCACCGCGTTGATCGGCAACGACACCGCGCTGGCCGCATGGAACGACATCACGCCGCTGGCGCGCAACGAGTTCATCTGTTGGGTCGAGGACGCCAAGCAGGAGAAGACCCGGGAGCGGCGGATCCGTCGCACCCAGGAGGAACTCGAGGAGGGCAAACGGCGGCCGTGCTGCTGGCCGGGCTGCGCGCACCGCGAGCGCACCGGCAAGTAGCTCACTGTTTGTAGTTCGGCGCGGTGACCGGTCAGCGGGGGATAGATCCGCTCACCGTTGATGACGCGCCTGGTCTTCTTGGCCGTCGCACCGGTGCTGACGACGCGGCGGTCCCAGCCCTCGGTGTACACCGCACCCGCGCGACCGAGGTCGAGAACCGTGACGTACCAGGGGATCCGCAGCGCCATCATCGGCTCGCCGCACAGGTCGCTGACGACGTTGTAGCCCGCAAAGCGGCCCATCGGCCGGCCGTGCTGACACGACATCACCGACAGGTGCGTGTCGTCCATCCGCGCCGCCGCCACGTCACCCGCGGCGAACACGCCCTAGACGCCCTCGACGCGCAGATAGTCGTCGGCCGGCAGCCGGCCCAGCCGGTCCAGGGAGCACGCCGAACTACGCCGTCAACGGGTTGGCTCGCATGCCCGCGCACCAGACCACGGTCGCCGCAGGTATCACCTCACCGGACGACAACGTCGCGCTTTCCGCCCCGACCGCCGTCACGCCGACGCCGGTGACAGCGTCGATCCCGTTCTGCGCCAACGCCTCCTCGATGACGGGCGGGCCGACGCGGCCATGTCCGACCCGACCTGCGGGTTGCGGTCGACGAGCACGACGCGCGGTGTGGCGCCCAGCGCCGGCGACCACCGCGGTCGTGGTGGCGGCGCCCGCCGGTCGGTCGGCCAGCACGAGGCGGTCGTAACCCAGCGTCGCGCCGTCCTCCGTGCGGACCGTGGCACCGGTCGGGTCGATCCCGGTCACCCTGGCGGTGACGTGTTCGACGCCGACCGGATCGAGCAACTGCGGCAACGGGATTCGGCATAGCGTCAGGTCGGCTTCGTAGTTGCGCACCCGGATGTCGTGATAGGGCTGCGCGCTGACGACCGTGACGTCGACCGCGTCGGCCCGGTCGGCATGGATACAAGCGGCGAGTGTGGAGATGAGGCACGGTTGGGCCGTCTCACCGTGCCTCAAGTCCACACTCGGCTTAAATCAATCGCTTGATTTAACCAGGCGACGGGTGTCTACTGAGGCGGTGACCGCAGCCCGCCCGCTGAGCGGCGACCGATCCGAGGGCACCCGCGAGGTGCTCCTGTCCGCCGCCGAGCGTCTGTTCGCCGAGCGCGGCATGCACGCGGTGTCGAACCGGCAGATCAGCGAGGCCGCGTCGCAGGGCAACAACGCTGCGGTCTGCTACCACTTCGGCACCAGGACCGACCTGCTGCGCGCGATCGAGGGCAAGCATCGCCGGTCCATCGAACATCTGCGTGCGGGGATGCTCACCGATATCGGTGAGTCCGCCGAGCCGAGGGACTGGGTGCACTGCCTGGTTCGGCCGCTGACCGAGCACCTCGAGCAGCTGGGCAACCCGAGCTGGTATGCGCGGTTCGCGGCGCAGGCCATGGCCGACCCCGCCTATCGCGAGGTGGTCACCAAGGACGCGTTGTCATCGCCGCAACTGGTGCAGGTGATGAACGGCATCAACCGCTGCTCGGCCGACCTGCCCAAACGGGTGCGCTTCGAGCGGATCGTGATGGCGCGAAATCTGCTCATGCACACCTGTGCCGAGCACGAAGGCGCGTTGGCGCAGCACGGTCTCCTGGCCCGGTCGCCGTGGCCGCAGGCCGCCGAAGGTCTCACCGACGCGATCACCGGCCTGTGGCAGGCGCCGGTCCGCAGCAGCTGACACACGGCGACGCGAAGGAGCGCACCATGACCGACACGCTGGCAGGCGGCGCGAGCGGGCAGGCGCCCGGCATTCCCGACTTCCCGATGGCCCGGGCGGACGGCTGCCCGTTCGCCCCGCCGCCGAAAGCATTGCAGCTCAACGAAATCAGCCAGCTGAGCCGCGTGCGGATCTGGGACGGCAGCACACCGTGGCTGGTGACCGGGTACGAGGCGATCCGGTCGTTGTTCGCCGACGGGCGGGCCAGCGTCGACGACCGCAAGCCGGATTACCCGCACTGGAACGAGGGCATGCTCGCCACGGTGCACAAGCGGCCGCGATCGGTGTTCACCGCGGACGCCGAGGAACACACCCGGTTCCGCCGGATGCTGTCGCGGCCGTTCACGTTCAAACGGGTGGAGGCGCTGCGGCCCGCCGTACAGCGGATCACCGACGAGCACATCGACGCGATCCTCGCCGGGCCGAAACCGGCCGACCTCGTCGAGAGCCTGGCACTGGCGATCCCATCCCTGGTAATCAGCGAAATGCTCGGAGTGCCCTACGAAGACGCCGAGTTCTTCCAGCAGCAGGCTAACCGCGGGATGAGCCGGTACGCGAGCGCCGAGGACGCGGCGCAGGGCGCAGGCGCGCTGGCCAAGTACCTGGCCAACCTGGTCCGCGCCAAGATCGACGACCCGAGCGAAGACCTGGTCTCCGACCTTGCCGAGCGGGTGAAGTCAGAGGAGATCAGCGTCCGCGAAGCCGCGCAGTTGGCCACCGGCGTGCTGATCGCCGGGCACGAGACCACCGCCGGGCAGCTGGGCGTCAGCATCGTCGCGCTGCTCGACCACCCCGGGCAGGCGGCCCTGCTGCGTGAGGCCCACGACCCCGAGGTGATCGCCAGGGCGATCGAGGAACTGTTGCGCTACGTCAGCATCATCCAGACCGGACAGCGCCGGATCGCCGTCGAGGACATCGAGGTCGGCGGCGAGCTCATCCGCGCCGGCGACGGCATCATCCTCGATGTCGCACCGGCGAATTGGGACACGCGCCAGTTCCCCGAGCCCGACCGGCTGGACCTGACCCGCGACGACGGGCCGCACGTCGGCTTCGGCTACGGCAGACATCAATGCGTCGGCCAGCAGCTGGCGCGCATGGAGCTGCAGATCGTGCTGCCCACCCCGCTGCGCCGGATCCCGACCATGCGGCTGGCGGTGCCCATCGACGAGCTCCCGTTCAAGCACGACGCGCTGGCCTACGGTCTCTACGAGCTGCCGGTCACGTGGTGAGGGGCGGCCTCCCACTGCGGGTGTCCGACCTGTCGGGCCGTCTCGCCGTCGTCACCGGCGCCAACAGCGGCCTCGGGCTCGGCCTGGCGCGGGCGCTCGGCGCTGCGGGTGCCGACGTCGTCATGGCCGTCCGGAACCGCACCAGAGGTGATGCGGCGATGGCACAGATCCGTGAGACCGTCCCGGACGCCAGGCTCACCATCAAAGAGCTCGACCTGGCGTCGTTGAAAAGCGTTGCCGCGCTGGGCGAAGAGTTGGTCGGCGAGGGTAGGCCCATCGACCTCCTCATCAACAACGCGGGGGTGATGACGCCGCCGCAGCGTGAGGCGACCGAGGACGGCTTCGAATTGCAGTTCGGCGCCAACCATCTCGGGCACTTCGCGCTGACCGGACACCTCTTGCCGCTGCTGCGGGCGTCCGCGGGGGCGCGGGTCGTCACCGTCGGCAGCATCGCCGCCACTCAGCGCGGGCTGCGGTTCGACGACGCCAACGCCGAACGCGACTACCGGCCGATGCGCAGCTACGGCGTGGCGAAGCTGGCGCAGCTGATGTTCGCCAAGGAACTCGACCAACTCAGCCGCCGGCATGCCTGGGGCCTGATCTCCAATGCGGCCCATCCCGGGTTGACGAAGACGAACCTGCTCAGCGGCGCCTCCTACGGTCGCGACAGGCCGACGCTCGGGGCTCGTCTGACCCAGGCGACCTGGCGGTTGCTGCCGTTCATGTGGCTCGAGGTAGAGGAAGGCATCAAACCCACGTTGTACGCTGCGGTATCCGCGGACGCCGAGGGTGGCGCCTACTACGGCCCGCGCGGACTATACGAAACGACCGGTGGGGGAGTGACTTTCGCGAAGGTGCCCCCGTCGGTGCACTGCGGCGCTGATCGCCGCGAGGTGTGGGAACTGTCCGAAGAGCTCACGGGTGTGGCTTACGTCGACTAGAACGCGCGTCAGGCTCCTAGAGACAGTCGAGCGCTGAGGCCAAACCGCGCGTCTCCCAGAGGTTCAGGACGTTCGTCAGCATCTGCAGCGGCGCCCGCACGCCCTCGTCGGCGCTGATGCGCCGGTCGGTGCGGGCCGTGTGTGGTCCGGCATCACCAATCCGCTTGGCGACCAACGCCGGCACATCGAGCAGCCACGTGACCCCCATGAGCGCCGCATACATCGACAGTTGCCGCTCGAGCTCGGCCGGATCGAGCGTCGGGCCGCCGGTGGCAGCCACCTCCCGGCAGATCATCACCAGCAGGTCATCGAGATCGTCGTCCCACAGCGTGGTCTCGGCTCCCGACAGCGAGCCCCAGATGGCCATGGCCAGGTTCATCCGGCTGACGCAGCCCCAGTCCATCAACCCGCAGCGCAGCTGGCCGTCGGCGGCGCGCCAGAACCATGCGTTGTCGACATTGGCGTTCCAGTGGCTCAGGGCGAGGTAGTCGCCAGCCTCGGTGAGATGTCGCCAGATGTCGTCCTCGCGTCGCAGGACGACCGGCGCCTCGGCGGTCAGGCGGGCGAGAAACCGCGGCGAGCGCAAATTTCCGGCGAAGAGCCCGGGATGGTGCTCGACGAACTCGGCGAGCCGGCCCAGTCGGCGGTCGAGCCGGTCGGGTGTCATCGGCGGGCGCTCTCCGACCGTGGCCGCCCGTAGGTCCACCGGGAACTCGGCGACGAGGCCGGCCGGCAGCCGGGCCGCGCGTTCGGTTCCGGCAAGGCGCGCCACCGCGGTCAGGAGGGCACGGTAGTGCTCGCGTGGCGACGGCATCGCGTAGTCCAGGCACTTATGGTACTGACGCTCGATTCCGTTTCGCCCGAATGGTATTCGCTCGCTGACGAGCAGCCCGGTACCGGACTCGCGGTGGTAGTCGGCGAACTGGGTTGCGGGCACCGCGATGGGGAAACCAGGCGTCCGTGCCAGCCTGGCGAACCGGACCTCCGATTCCATCTGGGTGCGGCCGACGTCGCGGACCGGGTCGTCGAGGTCGCGGGAGAACTTGACGAACAAGTCGGTGTGCGGCCCCGGACTGGCGTAGCGCACGCGCAGCGCGGCCTTGCGCCCCGTGCTGCCGCCGCTGACCTCCTCGAAGCGGTCGATCGCGACCACCCTGTTGCCGTCGTCCAGCACGCCGTAAGCGCGAAATGCCTTGGTGAGAAACGCCGTTCCGCCGTCCCGCAGGGCAGCGGCGTGCGCGGGGATCGACAGACCGGTCGCATCGCCACGGACCCAGTCGGTGCTCACCAGGTCTGCTGGGCCGCACGGACCAGGATCTCGTTGACCGCCACCCGCCGGTCACGGGTGACCATGTACACGACCGCGTCGGCGACGTCGTCGGGAAGCAGCTTGGTCATGCCCGCGGTGTTGCCGTCGAAGGCTGCCCGCGCCGCATCGGGCAGGTGGTCGTTGATCTCGGTGTCGACGGTGCCGGGGCCGACGATCCCCACGCGGACGCGCGAAGCGATCAGCTCCTGCCGGATGCCCTCGGAGAACGCGTTGACCCCGAACTTGGTCAGGGAGTAGACCGCGGTGCCCGGCCGGGCCACGCGGCCACCGGTCGAGCTGATGGTGACGATGTCGGCGACGCCGCGCGGTGAGTCGGCAGCGGCGGCGATCAGGTGGCGCAGCGCGGCGTGCGTGATCTGCAGGACGCCGGACACATTGACGGCCACCAGCTCGTTCCAATCCGACAGCGGCGCTTCGGCGGCCGGGCCCATCCGCAGCAGTCCGGCGTTGTTGACCAGTGTGTCGAGTCGGCCGAACGTGTCGACGGCGGTCGAGACGGCGGCCCCGGCCCGTCCGGCGTCGGTGACGTCGGCGGGGACGGGAAGCGCTGTCCCACCGGTGGACTCGATGTCGTCGGCGAGGGCCCGCAACCGGTCGACGCGGCGGGCGACCAACGCGACGGCGGCGCCCTGCGCGGCCAGCGCCCGCGCCGTCGCTGCGCCGATTCCGCTGCTGGCGCCGGTTACCAGCGCGACGGTGCCGGACAGTACCCCGGTCACGTGTTGACCACGCGGGGCTGTTCGAGGACGTCGCCGAGCACGTAGTCGTTGTCCTGCCCCAGGTCGGGTGCGCCGCGCTCGATGCGGGCGGCGTTGCGGGTCATCCGCCAGGACGGCCCGAGCACCGGGCGCTGCCCCTCGACGCGGTCGGACACGAACAGGTATGCGCCACGCTCCCAGAGCATCTCGTCGCCGATGACGTCGGTTGCCGTCGCGCTCTTGGCGGCGCCGACCCCCGCGTCGCGCAACCGTCCGGCGAGCGTCTCGGCTGCGTGCGAGCGGGTGAGCGTGGCGAGTTCGGCGTCGAGCGCGTCGACGTGCCGGTGCCGGTCGGAGGAAGTGGTGAACCGCGAGTCGGACGCCAGCGCGGTAGCGCCCAGCACGTCGCACAGCCGCGTCCACTCCGCGTCGTCGGCGACGGCGATGCTGATCCATTGCCCACCGGCACAGGGAAAGCAGCCGTGCGGCGCCATGTCGGGATGGCGGTTGCCGTCCGGTCTCAGTGATGTGCCGGTGAGGTTCTGCTCGAGCAGCCGGTCGCCGACCATCGACGACAGCACCTCGACGGCCGAGACGTCGACGAACTGTCCTTCTCCGGTGCGCTCCCGGTGCAGAAGCGCCGCAACGGCCGAGAACGCCGCCGCCGCACCGACGGTCGAGTCGCCGTAGCGCATGCTGGCACCACGGGGCACCCCGTCCGGGTAGCCGACCAGAGAGGCGACGCCCGCGAGCGCGGCGAAACAGGGCGCGTAGCCGGTCTGGTAGCCCAGAGGTCCGTCGTTGCCCCACATCTTGATCGACACCGAGATGATGTTGGGCTTGATGGCGGCGAGGTCGCCGTAGCCCAGACCGTTGCGCTCCATCGCCCCGGGCCGCAGGTTGTTGAGTACGATGTCACAGCGGGAAATCAACTCTCGCAACCGGTCTCGCCTCGTCTTGATGTCCAGGTCGACGCTGAGTATCTCGGGGTTGATGCTCAGGAAGTACGGTGCGTGGTTGATGTCGGTGCCGCCGTAGGCGCGCATCTCCTCGGGCCTGTCGGCGCATTCCACCTTGATCACCTCGGCGCCGAGGAAGCCGAGCAGCTTGCCGGCGTACGGGCCGGCCCACACCTTGGTGAGCTCTAGCACGCGGACGCCCTGCAGCGGCCCACCGCGCGGCGTCCTCGGCGTCGTGAGCTGGTGGCGCAGCACTGCGGGTGCGGTGCGCGGGGCGGTGAGTTCTCGCAGGACCTCGCCGGTGTCGCGGCCGAGCTGTGGCGCGGCCGTGCAGAGGCGCACCGGCGACGCGCTCATCCGGTAGCCGACGGTGGGGTAGGCCGCGCGGCCGAGGACCGGATGCGTGAGGTCATGGAAGAAGCCGCGGTGGCGGTACTGCGGTGAGCGGGTCAGCTCCACGGCGCCGTTGACCGCGACCAGGGGCACACCGTGGCGTTGCGCCTCCTCAGCAGTGGAGTCCCGGGGACGGTCGCGCACCCACTCCGCGAAGCCGCGGCGGAAAGCGTCGACTCGCTCGGGGGTGACACCGAATTCGAGCCAGTCGTCGTCGAATCCGTCGAGCCAGTCGGCATGGCTCATCAGCGTCTTCAGTGCGGTCCAGTGTGCGCGGCTGGTCATTTACAGGTAGACGTAGCCGTCGCGGCATTCAAAGAACGAGGCCGGACCCGCCTGGTCGTAGTCGTCGCGGGTGTCCCGCGGCGCGATCTCTCCGCTGATGAAGCGCCCGAGGATGCAGTCGGCCCGCGACACGAGCACGGCCTGCTGGGAGACGTCGATGAACTCGCCGGTCCCGGTATGCATGCGTCCGAAGAGCGTGGCGGCAACGCAGAGCGCGGCGTCGAGTCCGGCTTCGTAGTCGGCCAGCCGGCTGCCCGGCCCCTTCAGCGGCGGTTGGGAGGGGTCGGCGTGGCTGGGCGTGTGGTATCCCCATCCGCTGCTGTGAAACACGTTGAGGCTGCGGGCATTGCGCCGATCGGCCGGTGCGCCCTGGCCGAACGGCGTCACCGAGCAGAACACCGTGCCGGGATGGCGGGCCGTCATCGCGGCTTCCGTCACGCCGACGGCGTCGGCCCATGCGGTGTCGTGGTCGTCGACCACGGCGTCGGCGCTGCCGATCAGCTCGTGCAGCGTCGCGGCATCGCACGGCACGTCGAGTTCGGCCGAGCGCTTGTTGGTGTTGAGGTAGGCGAACACCACGCCGCTGTCGGGCCCGCCGTCGGCCAGCCGCGGTGCGAGGGCCCGAGTGGGACTGCCCCGCCCGGGCCGCTCGACCTTGATGACGTCGGCACCGAGATCGGCGAGCAGCTTGCCGCAGTACTCGCCCGCGACGGACTCGGCCAACTCGACGATCCGGAAGCCGGTCAGCGCCGACATGTCAGGGCTTGCTACGGCCCGACCGGCTCAGCCGCCATTCCGGCGGGAAATTCATGTCGTTGTCCTTGACGACGTTGTTGAGGCCCTTCTCGAACGTCCCCTCGGTCAGGTCGACCTCGTTCTGCTGATCGTTCTGGATCATTGGCAGCATCCCCTCCACCATGCCGGTCAGCAGGCTGCCGAAGTACTCGCCCTTGTGCTGCTTGTAGAGCTCGAGGAAGGTCTTCTGCACGGCGACGGTGTCGGTCGGGCGGGACTTCGAGCACGCCAGCGCGTACTTCTCGGTCTCGGCCTCGAGCTTGTCGCGCGACACCACGCTGTTGAGGAAGCCGCACTCGTACATCTCCTTGGCGCTGAACGGCCGTCCGGTGAACAGCATCTCGGAGAACTTGCGCAGGCCCATCGTCTCCGCCCACCACCACAGCCGCGGACCCCAGCCGACGTAACGGAACGCCGGGTGGCCGAACAGCGCGTCGTCGGAGGAGACCACCAGATCGGCGTCGCCGGCCTGGTAGAAGTGCCAGCCGTAGCAGTAGCCCTTGGCCTCGATGATGCTGATCTTGCGCAGCTCCTGCAGCGGCCGGTTGCCCGCCCGCGCCTTGGCGTAGAAGTCGGTCACGGTCGACAGGTAGCGGTAGGAGCCGCCGGGCGGGTACTTCACGTCGTCGTCGTTGATCGCCAGTTCGTGCAACAGCGGCATGCCGGGGTTCTCCAGCATGCCGCGCTGCTCGGGAAGGTCCCCGCCGCTACCGAAATCCTCACCCTCGCCACGGATGACGACGACCTTGACGTCGTCGTCGACGTTGCACTTGTGGATCAGATCGGCGTACAGCTGGCGCATGCCCAGCGTCGTCGAATTCTGCGCCTCGGGGCGGTCGAAGGTGATGTAGGCGATCCGGTTCTTCTTGTCCTTCTCGAACTTGATGTACTGCGCGGCTTCCTTTTTCATCTCTTCGTAGTCGTACTCCGGCATGCTCATCTCCTCTGTGTCGTCCTATTGGAATTCCGGGTCCGCGGGGCGGACGGTTGATCGCCTGCGGACCGCGCTGTCCGGTCGAAGGCGGAAGGTGTGCTCAACCGATGACGGCCGGCATAGACTCCCAGCCGCGCACCGTGGAGGTCGGGCTCAGCTCGGCGCCGGTGAGGTCGACGTCCCATTCGGGGAACCGGTCGAGGATCTCGTCGAGCGCGACGCGTCCCTCCAGGCGCGCCAGTGCATTGCCGAGGCAGAAGTGGGTCCCGATCCCGAAGCCGAGGTGTTGACGGGGTTCGCGGTGAACGTTGAAGCGCTCGCTGTCGTCACCGAACCAGCGCGGGTCGCGGTTGGCGGCGCCGACGATCATCATCACGGCGTTGCCGGCGGATACCGTTCGGCCGTAGTAGGTGACGTCGCGCGTCACGTAGCGGCTGATGTGAGGGGCGGGTGGCTCGAAGCGCACGATCTCCTCGACGGCCCCGGGCAGCAGCGTGCGGTTCGCCACCAGATCCCGGCGCTGGTCGGGGTGTTCGGCCAGCAGCTTGCCCGCCCAGCCGATCAACCGCGTCGTGGTCTCACTGCCGGCGGTGGCGATCACCTGCAGGTACAACAGCAGCTCGTCGCGGCCCAACCGCCGGCGCGCACCGGACTCGTCGGCGAACTCCGCGGTGAGCAGTTCGGTCATGATGTCGTCGCTCGGGTGCTTGGCGCGCCAGTCGATGAACTCGGCGAACACCTCTCCGGTGGCGATCGCCCCGTGGGGGTTCTCGGTCATCTTGCCCCCGCGTTCGGTGCGCACCGTGGAGTCGCCGTGGTCGATGACGTGCTGCTGATCGGCTTCGGGAATACCCAGCAGCATGCCGATGACCCGCATCGGCATCTGCGCGCCTAGGTCCCTGACGAAGTCGAAGCGGCCGGTGCCCACCAGCGGATCCAGGCAGCGGGCGGTGAATTCCCGCACCTTCGGTTCCAGGGCGGCGACCTTGCGCGGCGTGAAGATCCGCGAGAGCAGCTTGCGATGGATGTTATGGATCGGCGGATCCTCGAAGATCAGGATCCCCGGCGGAATGTCCATTCCGGATTTGATGATCTCGAGCACCGCACCGCGGGCGGAACTGAAGGTCTCGTGGTCGAGCAGCGCGGCATCGACATCGGCGAATCGGGAGAGCGCGTAAAAGTCGTGCTCGGCGTTGTAGTACAGCGGCGCGTTCTCGCGAATGCGCGCGAACACCGGATGCGGATCGGTATTGAGTTCGACGTCATACGGGTCGTGTCGGATGTCGCCGTCGTCCGCGACGTCGGTGATGTTGTTGTCCGCGCTGACCGTCATCTCCCGCCTTTCGCGCATCCGTCGTGCACGGATGCGCCGGTCGTCCTCGGCTTTGCCTCAGTCTGTCAGCGCGCCGCCGCGTCCGTGCTGTTTAGACTTTCTGCTTAATCGGCCCGGATTTGCGGGCGGCATTTGCCGTCGGAGATTCTTTACGTCGGCGTCAAACCCGCTCTGAATCCAAACGCCTGGATGCGATGTTGCCCAGCAACGGTCCATCGGCAGGTTAATGGCGATAATGGGGGTTCGCTGGGCGCTACATATGCAACAATCATCTTTGAAAACTCTCTCGGACGAGGGGTTCTTTTTGGACGGAGGCGACCATCCCTACGTCACATTTGCGTATCACCGCGGGCATCTGTGCAGTGGCCGCCGGACTGCTGTTCGGCGCGGGCGGCGGCGCGATCGCCGGCGCGGACTCCGATCCGAGCAGCTCGTCGAGCCCCAGCGAGGGTGCCGAGGGCGCCGGCCAGGGCGCCGGCCCCGCCGATTCGCCCGGGCAGCAGAACTCGGCCGACGACTCCACCACCACGGCTCTGGACGCCGACGACAGCGGCACCACGGACGACGACGAGACCGTCGCTAGCGAGGCCGAGACCACGGCGCCCGAGTCCGGCGCCGTCGAGACCGACACTACCGTGACGACGCCTGCGTCCACCGTTCCGGCCGAGAGCACCACGACGTCGTCGGACTCGTCGGCGGCACCGACCGAGTCGGCCACCCCGCCGGCGCCCCAGCCCGCCGTGCAGCCGGTGAACCCGGTCACGTCGGCGCTGCAGCCGGTGTCGAACGCCCTCAACACCTGGGCCGGTGTCATCGGCTCGGTGCCCGGCACGGTCGCGGCGCTGCAGACCTCGCCCACGCCTATCGCCGACGCGATCGAGTCCGTTCAGACGATGCTCACCTCGGTGGTCAACACCGTCGGTCCGCTGATGCAGGTGCCCGGTGATCTGTACGCGTTGCTGGGTGTGGCGGCAGCCACGCCGCCACCGCTGATCGGTGCCGGCCCGGCGGGGATAGGGCCTACCGTGGCGACCCCGCCCGCCGATGCGCCGTTGTTCGGGCCGCTGGCGGGGCAGGTGCCCTCAACGGCGCCGTCGCTCACCGACGGGTCACTGTTCGGCACGATGACGCCCCGGCCTGCGCTGGGCACGGCGGCACCGGCCGGCTTCACCGCGCCGCTGGCCGTCTCGGGGACGGTGCCGCTGAAGGTCGGGACGACGACCGGCGCCCGGTCCCTCTTCGAGCACGTCATCGAAGCCGTTCTGGTACCCGCCTCGCTGACCGCGCTCGCGGCCGTGGCGCTGTCGGGCATCGGGGGACTGCTCGTGGTGGCCGCGGCGGGCATGCGGTTGGGCTACCGCCAGGCCAAGGCCGGTCTGGCCCTGCGTGCGTCCGGCATCGCACGCTTCGCCGGACCGGGACCCCTCGGGGTCGTCCGGACCGGGTCGCTGGTCGCGTTGCGCCAGCGCGCCAGGGGTCCGCGCACCGCCCGCGCGGTGTGCCCGGAGGCGTCTCGTCAGGCGCGGGCGCTGGAGCCGGTCGCCTAGCAGGGGCGGCCGACGGGTCAGGGCCGACAGGCCCGCGACCGCGCCGCGTCCAACACCGATTCGATCTCGAGCCAGGTGTCGCGAACGATGTGCGCGACCGGCAACAGCTCGCCGATCCGCGACGACACCTGGCCGGTGTTCGCGACGCTGGCCTCCATGTCGCCGTTGAAGTACAGCTCTGTGACCTTGCCCAACAGCTGAGCTCGCGGATCGTGTGCGGCCACGCGCGCGGCCAGACCCGTGCGCAACACCCGCATCGTCGGGTTGCCCGGGATGTCCAGCAGCACCGTGCCCGAGTCGGTGGCGGAGACGATTGCGTTCTTGAAGTTGGCGTGCACTGCGGACTCCACGCTCGCGAGCATCCGCGTGCCCATCTGCACACCCTCGGCGCCCAACACCAGGGCCGCCGCCGCCGACCGGGCGCGCACATCCCACCCGCCGCGATGATGGGCACCTCGACATGCTCGGCGACCAGGGGCAGCAGCACCATCGTCGACGCTCCGAGCAGCGACTTGAAGCCACCGCCCTCCACTCCCTCGACCACCAACGCGTCGACACCGGCGGCCTCGGCCTTGAGCGCGCCCTTGAGCGAGCCCACGACGTGAACAACGGTCATACCGGCGTCATGAAGGCGCGCGGTGAACAGAGCGGGGTCGCCCGCGGAGGTGAAGACGTGGTTCACCCCGGCCGCCGCCAACGTGTCGACGATCGACGGATCGGATTTCCAGCCCTGGATCATCAGGTTGGCGGCCACCGGCCGGTCGGTCAGCCGGCGGACCCGCAGCAGATCCTCGCGGCCTTCGACGGTCAGCGTCTCGATCATGCCCAGGCCGCCCGCCTCGGAGACGGCCGCGGCCAGCTCGGCCCTGGCGATGTAGGTCATCGGTGCCTGAACGACGGGGAAGTCGACGCCGAGGAGGGCCTGGATCCGGTTGCGCACGGACCATTCTGGACACACCACCCCGGTTTGCGTTCGCGAGAGTTACACCAGGGTCGCGATTCGCCGTGGCACCGCAGCCCTGGTGTACGTCTCGCGAGTGCGGCAGATGCGCGAGCGTACGGCGGAGAAGGCCCTGGCGAGATTTACATTGAGTGCTCTATGATTTGTGGCGCGAGAGGCACCGCAGCCCGAGAGGACAGTGATGGCCAAGCCGCCCTTGTCGATGAAGCCGACCGGATGGTTCCAGGTCGCATGGTCCGCCGATGTCGCACCGGGACAGGTGCGGCGGATGAAGTATTTCGACCGCGAAATGATTTGCTGGCGAACGGCTTCCGGTGAACCCGTCGTGATGGACGCCTATTGCGAGCACCTCGGCGCGCATCTGGGCTACGGCGGCCACGTGGAGGGTGAGGTCATCGAGTGCCCGTTTCACGGCTGGCAGTGGAACACCGAAGGCCGCAACGTCTGCATCCCGTATCAGGACCGGCCCAACCGCGGACGGCGCATCCGCAGCTATCCGGTCGCCGAGCGCAATCACTCGATCTACCTCTGGCACGACGCCGAGGGGCGGGCGCCGTACTTCGACGCGCCGGACGTGTTCGTGAGCTTCGGTGACGGCGGCAGCGCGGCCGACTACTACCCGCCCATGACCCTGTACCGCGAGGGACTCGAACTTCATCCGCAGTACGTGCTCGAGAACGGCGTGGACTTCGCGCATTTCAAGTTCGTGCACAAGACGCCCATCGTGCCGGTGTTCACCCGGCACGACTTCGCCGAACCGTGGTCCTACGTCGACTTCACCATCACGTTCGAAGGTGACGACAGGCAGTCCATCGACGACGTCCGAAGCGGTGTCGAGGCCATCAACGGCGGGCTCGGCATCGCGGTGACCAAGAGCTGGGGCATGGTGGACAACCGGACCATCTCCGCGATCACGCCGGTGGACGACAGCACCTCGGACGTGCGGTTCACCGTCTACATCGGCCGCACTCCCGGACGCGACGACCAGCGGGCCGAACGCAAGGCCGAGGAGTTCGGCGCCGAGGTCATCCGCCAGTTCGCTCAGGACGTGCACATCTGGTCGCACCAACGCTATTCGGACCCACCCGCGCTGGCGACCGCCGAGTACGAGGGCTTCACGGCGCTGCGCAAGTGGGCCACCCAGTTCTATCCCGACGGCCGCGGCGGCAGCGCCGCGGATCTCGCTTCCCGCTGACGACGACGCCTCGAGAAAGGCCCGATTTCAATGACCGAACAGCCCACCCGACCGCTCCGCGTCTTCCAGGTCGCCACCGGAAACCTCGGCACCGAGATGATCAAGCGGATCGGCGCGCATCCCGATCTCCGGCTGGTCGGGTTGCACTGCTACACGGCGGACAAGGTCGGGCGCGACGCCGGTGAGATCGTCGGCATCGACGCGGTCGGGGTGACCGCCACCGGAACGGTGGACGAGATCATCGCGGCCAAGCCCGACGTGCTCACCTTCCACGGGGTGTTCCCCGACGAGGACCTCTACGTCAAGGTCCTCGAGGCCGGCATCAACATCGTGACGACCGCGGACTGGATCACCGGATGGCACCGCGACACCAACCACCCGCATCCCTCCGGTCGGGCGGTGTCTGAGCTGTTGGAGGAGGCTTGTCAGAAGGGCGGCGCCTCGTTCTACGGCACCGGGATGAACCCGGGCCTGAATCAGATTCTGGGCGTGGTGTGTTCGGCCGACGTCGCCGAGATCGAGAACGTCACGACCATCGAGTCGGTCGACGTGTCATGTCACCATTCGAAGGACACCTGGATCGAGGTCGGTTACGGTCTGCCCGTCGACGACCCCGAGATCCCGGGCAAGTTGGAGAAGTACACGCGCGTCTTCGCCGACAGCGTGCTGATGATGGCCGACTGTTTCGACCTGCAACTCGACGAGGTCAAGTTCTCCTACGAACTGGGCGCCTGCACCAAGGACGTCGACCTCGGTTGGTACACGCTGCCGAAGGGCTCGCTGGGCGGCAATTACATCAAGTACCAGGGCATGGTCGACGGCGTCGCCAGGGTGGAGACCCATCTCGAGTGGCAGATGACGCCCCACACCGACCCGCACTGGGACATCAAGGGCTGCTACATCACCCAGATCCAGGGCGACCCGTGCATCTACAACAAGCACATGATCTTCCCGAAACCCGGGGTGGACCTGTCGAACCCGGAGTCGTTCGCCTCCATCGGCATGACTGTGACCGGAATGCCGGCGCTGCACGCGATCCGGTCGGTGGTGGCCGCGCCGCCGGGCATCGTCACCAGTGCCGACCTGCCGCTGCGGGGCTTCGCCGGCCGCTTCAAGCTCTGACCGTGCTCAAGCCACCTGAAGTTCGAGCCGCTCCAGTCGCCGGACGAGCAGGCTCGGCAACCATCTGCCGGTGCTCGCCGCCGCGACATGTGACGTTCGCTCCAGCAGTTCGCCGATGACGATGTTGGCCTCGAGGCGCGCGAGCGCTGCCCCGACGCAGAAGTGCGCGCCCTTGCCGAAGCTGATGTGGCCGTTGGCCTTTGCCCGGTCGAGGCGGAATTCGTGCGGGCTCTGGAAGTGCATCGGATCCCGGTTGGCGGCACCCCACAGCAGCACCAGGCGAGATCCTTCGGTGAGGTCGACGCCGCACAGCGTCGTATCCCTTACGACGTGCCGGTAGTGGCCCCGGAACGGGGGTTCGTAACGCAGCACCTCTTCGAGGAAGGCACCGAGCAGGTCCGGGTTCTCACGCACCTGCTGCTGAACATCCGGCCGGGTTGCGAGGATGTGCGCCGCCGAGCCGATCAACGACGCGGTCGACTCGCCGCCGGCACTGAACAGCGTGATCATCATGGCCAGCGCGGCCACGTCGCTCAGTTCGTTCGCGGCGCGGGCGGTCGCGAGGTCACCCAGCAGATCGTCTCTGGGATCGACCGCGGCACGCTGGAAGTGTTCGTTGACGTAGCCCGACAGTTCCATCACCGCGATGCCGGCGGCGGTGAGTTCGTCGGGTCCGACGAGGCCTTCGACGACTTTGGTACTCGCATAGCCCCACCGCACGAGTTGGTCGATGTCGACATCGGGCACTCCGATCAAGCGCGCGACGATCATCATC
The DNA here is from genome assembly GCF_039871645.1 of Mycobacterium sp. B14F4. Classification (NCBI taxonomy): domain Bacteria; kingdom Bacillati; phylum Actinomycetota; class Actinomycetes; order Mycobacteriales; family Mycobacteriaceae; genus Mycobacterium; species Mycobacterium sp. B14F4. The sequence goes on from NZ_JBDPMF010000001.1 coordinate 373,628, forward strand.
GGCAACCGGTTGGCGACCGCCGACATCCATTCGATGGTGCCGCCGTGTGTCGCCTGGTTGCACAGGCGGTCCGCAGTCTCGGCGATGAACGGCTCCAGGGCCTTGATTCGCCGGACCGCCAGGTGCGGCACCAACAACTTCCGGTGCGCCGCGTGGGCGGGGTCGTCCGCCGTTGCGAGCGCTTGCATATCGCCACCGAGCTCGCCCATCGTGAAGGCGCCGACCTTGCCGTCCCGATAGGTCATCGTCGCGGTGAGGTTCGACGAGAAATCCTCCGGTCTGGCGATGACGTCGTTGACCGCTTCCCAGCTGCACACCGCGTGAAAGCCCGAATCGGCAATGGCGTGTACGGGTCCGGTGGCGAGCATCCGCTCGTACAGGGGATACGGATCCTGAACGAACGCGTCGTCGAACAACGCAAGACCGAGCTCGTCCTCTCGCACCGTCATTCGTCAAGGCTGACCGCGACCCGCCGACCGCGTCAATGCGGCGGACGGAAGTTGAAACCCGCAGGTCGGCCGCGGTTCGGCTACTCGTCTCACGGTAAGCCGCAGACCTGCGGGGGAGATGAGAACAATACTGAAATCCGTCTCACCGTGAGATCATCTGGGAACACGCTGTCGACCGGTGGAGATTTCCCTATGGTGGTTCACGACGACTGGCTCGTGGGCGGTGACCGCCGTACCGCCGCCGCCGAACGCATCTACGTCGCGGCAACTGACCTCATCGCGCGCGGGGGACTGGACGCCCTCGACATCGACATCGACGAGCTGGCCGCACAAGTTCACTGCTCGCGCGCTACGGTCTACCGCCATGTCGGCGGCAAGGCCGAGATCCGCGACGCCGTGCTGGTGCGGGCTGCGGCCGGCATCGTCGATGCCGTGAGGCGAGCCGTCGACGGCCTCAGCGGCGCGGAACGGATCGGGGAGGCGATTGCCGTCGCGCTCGAGCAGATTCGATGTCATCCGCTGGGCAGGCACCTGGTCAACTCGCTTCGCAGCGGACAGGAAATGACGTGGCTCACCGGATCGCCGATCGTGGTCGGATTCGCCGTCGACCTCAACGGTCTGACCGACGGCGATACCGAGGCGGTTCAGTGGATCGTGCGGGTGGTGATGTCGATGTTGTACTGGCCCGCCGACGACCCCGCGGCCGAGCGGCAGGTCATCGACCGCTTCGTGCTGCCCGCCTTCGGGGGTCGTCGACCATGACCGCCAATGTGAGCCCGCGCCGTCCCGTGAACGGCAGGCAGATCCGTGCGGACCGGACCAGGGCGATGGTCGTCGACGAGACCGTGCGCTGTGTCATCGAAGAGGGTTTCGGTGCGGCCAGCGCCAAGCACATCACCGAGCGTGCGGGTGTGACCTGGGGAGTGATCCAGTACCACTTCGGTGATCGCGACGGGCTGTTGATGGCCGTCGTCGACCAGGGTTTCGTCGACCTGCTGACGAGCCTGCGAAACGTGGAACCGGAGCTGAGGTCACGGTCGGGACGCGCCCGCACCGAATTGATGGTCGATGCCGTCGCCGAGGCGTTCCTGAGCCCGACATCGATTGCCGCACTGGAGATCCTGATCGCCACCCGGTCCAGTCGCGCCGACGTCGACCAGCGCCACCTGCTCGATCTGTTCGCCACCCTCACCGACCTGGGGCGCTATCTCGCCGAAGGGATCGAACCAGAGCGCGCCGACGCCGTGGGCAACCTCATCTGGACGACGTTGATGGGCACGATGGTGGCGAAGATGTCGGTGCCGGGACCCGTCGACGTCACCCGGGAACTGCGCGCGCTGACCGATGTGATCACCGCCTACATCGAGCAGGCGCACCGCGACTGACCGGTCAGGCCCTTGTCAGCTCCGCATAGCGAGCGACGTGGTAGTCGGTGGTGCCGAACTCGTACTGCAGGGCCGTGAGGCGTTTGAAATAGTGCCCGATCGCCAGTTCCTCGGTCATGCCCATGCCGCCGTGCAGCTGCACAGCCTCCTGCCCGATCAACCGCGCGGCGCGCCCGATCGTCGCCTTCGCCGCCGAAACGGCCCTGGCCCGGACGTCGGGCTCCGCCTGCAGGTTGAGCACCGCGAGGTACGCCGCGGCAACCGACTGCTCGAGTTCGGTGTACATGTCGACCATCCGGTGCTGCAGCGCCTGGAAGCTGCCGATGGGCGCGCCGAACTGATGCCGCTGCCTGGCGTAGTCGACCGTGTCGGCCACCGCCTTGCGCATGCATCCGACCGCCTCGCAACAGACGGCGGTCGCCCCTTCGTCGCGGGCTCGTGCCAGCGAGGGCCACGCCTTGCCCTCCTCGCCGAGGAGCGAGGCGACCGGCAGCCGTAGACCGTCGAAGACGAGATCGGAGGCCCTGCGGTCGTCCACTGTGCGGTAGTGGTGAGCTTCGAGTCCGGTTGCCGCCGAACCGACTTCGACCACGAACAGCGAGACCCCGGTGTCGGTGCGCGCGGTGACCAGCAGGTGAGTTGCCAGCGGCGCACTGGCCGCGACGATCTTGGCACCCCGCAGCACCCACTGCTCGCCGTCGCGCTCGGCGGTGGTCGTTACCTGCGCCCAGTTGTCCCCGGACGCCGCCTCGGTGGCCGCCAGCGCCACGATGGCCGTGCCGTCGACGATGCGCTCGAGCAGGGAGGTGGCCAGCTCACCGCCGGCGCGGCGCAGCAGTCCGCCCGCCACCACCACCGTGTCCACATAGGGTTCGATCGCCAGCGCATAGCCCAGTGCCTCGGCGATGACCATGATCTCCACCGGTCCGCCGCCGATGCCGCCGACCTCCTCCGGCAGCGCGGCGCCGAGGATGCCGAGTTCGTTGGCGAAGCCGGCCCAGATGTCGGGCTGCCAGCCGGCGCCCGTCTTGGCCGCCGCCCGGCTCTTCTCCAGGTCGTATCGGGTCGAGAGGAACTTGGCCAGGCCGTCGCGCAGCAGTTCCTGTTCCTTGCTCAGGTTGAAGTTCATCGCAAGCCCTTCATCACAGTCCCAGAGCCGCCTTCGCCAGGATGTTCCGCTGAATCTCGTTGCTGCCGGCGTAGATCGAGCCGGCCCGGTCGTTGAAGTAGCGCAGCGGAGCGACGGCCTGCCACGGCTCGCCGCTCAGATAGCCGTCCACCGGCGGCTCGAATTCCGAGATCGGCCCGCCCGGGCACGTGGCGTGCGGCTGGTAGACCCGTGCGCGCGGACCGGCCGCCTGCATGGCCAGTTCGGTGATCGCCTGGCTCAACTCGGTGGCCAGCACCTTGAGCATCGACGAGGCGACGCCGGGGTTCTTGCCCTCGGCGACGGTGGCGAGCACCCGATACTCGAGGATCTCGAGCACCTCGGTGCGGATCCGCGCGTCGGCCAGCTTGCGGGAGAAGGCGGGATCGTCGATCAGCCGGCCGCCGCCGGGGCCGGGCTGTTCGGCCGCGACCGCGGCGATGTCCTGCGCCATCACCTGCAGTGCCGGCGAGGAGGCGCCACCGCCGCGCTCGAACTCCAGCAGGTACTTGGCGACCGTCCAGCCGTCGTCGATCGTGCCGAGCACGTTGGCCTTCGGCACCCGCACCTCGTCGAAGAAGACCTGGTTCTGCACCTCCTCGCCGGACGTCATCACCAACGGCCGGATCTGAATGCCCGGGGAGCCCATGTCGATGAGCACGAACGTGATGCCCTGCTGCTTCTTCTGTGTCCTCGACGTGCGCACCAGCGCGAACATCCAGTTGGCTTCGCGGGCGTGGGTGGTCCAGATCTTGCTGCCCGTGCACACCAGATCGTCGCCGTCGTCGACGGCCGCCATGCTCAGCGCGGCCAGATCGGAGCCGGCTTCGGGCTCGGAGTAGCCCTGGCAGAAGAAGACCTCACCGGTGAGGATGCGGGGCAGGAAGTAATCCTTCTGCGCGTCCGTGCCGAACTTGATCAGCGCATGGGCCACCATCCGGATGCCCATCGGTGACAAGGACGGGGCACCCGCCAGGGTCGACTCCCGGCTGAAGATGTAGTGCTGGGTCAGGGTCCAGTCGCAGCCGCCGTACTCGACCGGCCACGCCGGCGCCGCCCACCCCCGCTCGTGGAGTATCCGCTGCCACTCCATGCTGGCCTCGTGATCGGCGTAAACGCTGGTCATGAGGCGGCCTGCGCGGCGCAACTCCGGCGTCAACCGCTCGTCGAGGAAGTCGCGCACCTCGTCGCGGAAGGCCGTGTCGGCATCCGACCACGTCAGGTCCATTGTCGATCCCCTCTCTGCAGAGCGATACGCAGACGGTAAACCTAGTTAGTTAAGTGGCGCCTACCGGGGTCAAGTTAACCGTCGTTCATAAGCGGGCCCCCTCGCCAAACGGTATTCCCGCAGAGCGAGTGCGAGTGCAGAACTTCCGGAACGCAGTTTTCGGCGCCCCGGTTGACAGATTGGTGAATCGAGCACCGCTGACGCGGTTGCATAATCAATTCCGTGGAGCGGCGACGCCAGATCCCCAAATCACCGATGGCGGTCCTGAGGGAACTGCCCGCGCTCGTCGTGCTGGACCGGCTCCCGGTGCCGGTGCTCGCCATTGCGGAGGACGGCGCGATCGTCTTCGCCAACGCGGCGTTCGCCGACATGCTGGGCTACCCGCCCGACGGGGTCAAGGATCTCGAGTTCCGGAAGATCTTCCACACCATGCCGCCTGACGAGTCCGCGGTTTCGGTGATGCACGCGCACGCGAACCTCATCGTCGAACTGCTCCACGAGGACGGATCCGTCGTCCGCGCCAGGATGAGCAAGTCGGCGCTGCAGCGGGGAAACGATCCGGTGGCGCTCGCCACGTTTCAGGATCTGACCGAGCGGCTCTGGGTCGACGAGATCTAGAGCGATTCAAGCGGTGTGAGCCGAGCGACGCATCGACTCGCGCGCGAGGTACTCGCGGAAGTAGCCCAGTGATTCGTCGGCCACGACCGCGGGCAACAGCACCTGCCACATCCTGGTGAGGCGCTGCAGCACATCGGTGCCCGACGAGGTGGCGCTGGACAGCAGTTCGGCGCCCAGCATCGCGCCCACGATGGTCTCGCCGACCGCGTGTGGATCGAGGTCGGCACGCAGGTCGCCTTCATCCATCGCTTCGCCGACGCGCTGCGCCATCTCGTCGAGCCAGAGGGTGTAGGTGTCGGCGGCCGCGCCGTTGAACTCGCCGAAGGCCCGCAGAAGTTGCACCGCGCTGTGTGCCATTTCGTTCGTGCCGATCAGTTCGGCGATGAGGAAGAGGCCGTGGATGATGCGCTCCAGCGCCGGGGCCGACGAATCGCGGATCTTGTGGAAGGCCTCGAACAGGTTCGCGTTGCCTTCTTCGATGATCGCGGTGGCCAGCGCCTCCTTGGACTCGAAGTGGTAGTACAACGCGCCCTTGGTCATCTGGGCGCGTTCGATGATGTCACCCAAACCCGTAGCGGAATAGCCGATCTCGTTGAAGAGCTGCACGGCCGCCGTCATGATCCGCCGCCGGGTCGCCTCAGATCGTGCTTGGCGCACCACCGTCGGGTACCTCCGGGTCATCCGTCGGCCGTACCGGATGGCGTGGCCTGGACGGGATCATAGGTCATCGCGTCTGAAGCGGAGTCGCCTTCCTGATCGCGACGGCGGTGCGACGCTTGAGGAACTCGGACAGGTATCCCACCCTGTCCTCGGTGGTGAAACCCGGCAGTATCACCGTCCAGGCGGACTGCAGATCACCCAGGAAGCGCTCGGGGTCGGCCAGATCGCTGGTCTGCCGCAAGCCCATGTACATCGACACCAGCAAGCGGGCGACGGCTTGGGCATCGTTTCGCTTCGCGATGTCGCCTTCGCGAATGGCCTTGCCGACGATCTGCGTGAAGGCCGTGATCCACTGCCCCAGGACCTCGGACTGCAGGCCATCGGTGCGGCCGATGGACTCCAGCAGATTCATTCCGGCCCTGGCCGTCTCGTCGCCGAGGTCGTCGGCGGCGATCAGATACGAGAGGTCGATGAGGGTCTCCATTCCGGACAACCTTCGTGCCAGCACGTCCTCGACCGCGGCGCTCGCCTCGCTGACCCGGAGTTCGACGATCGCGCAGGCCAATGCGTGCTTGGACCGGAAATGGAAGTACATCGCTCCCTTGGTGACCTCGGCGTCGGCGAGGATGTCGTCGAGGCTCACCCGGCTGTAGGGGCTGTGGGCGAACAGGCGCGACGCGGCACGCAAGATCTGCAGCCGCGTGGCGTCCGATCGCCGGTCGATGTGTTCGGTCACTGAGGGGGAGCGCCGTTTCGTGGGGAATTCAGGTTTGCCGTATTTCCGTCAGCCCGACGATTCTGTCATCCGCAGCGGGCACCAGGCGACACCGCTGGAAGCTAACCCGCTGTACGTCGGCAATGTGGCTCGCGACCTCGGTCAATGGCTGAATCGATGAATTGAACTCACCGCTGATTGCCGCAAACTCTAAGTCATATTTCCGCCGACATAACAGCGAAAAAGTATGTAAGGTACGAATTGTGATGACTTGCAGTTCGTCGCCGTCGGGGAAAACGCCGTGCGCGCCCCGTGACGGCGCCGAGCCTGCATCCTCGGTGTCCCCGGTATCGCCATGCAGTGTGCGGCGATGCTCCTGTGCCGTTGCCATGGTCCGTGCTGGCAAACCCCCTCGAATCCCTTCGCGGACTATGGCAACTCTTAGTAAGCCGTCAATAACCCATTTCTACCGTTGCAATCCGTCCGGGACTGCGCGGGTTCGGAACGTGAGGTGGGTCGTTTAGCAATGGTGGAGCAATCAGCGGTGGTGAAGTGGGACGACGAAGTCGACGTGGTGTGTACCGGCTCGGGAGCCGCGGGGCTCGGCAGCGCCATCGCCGTCGTCGAGCTGGGCGGATCGGTGTTCGTCGCCGAGCCCTCGGCGAGCGATGCCGCCGCCGTGCGGCCCTGGCTCGGCGCCGGTGTGTCGGATCCCGAGACCAACGAGTACTTCGCGGCGCTGGCGTCCGACCTGGGTCCGCTGCGGCGTTCGTCGTACGACCTGGCGGTGCCGGTCCGCGCAGTCCATCAGCACCCGCCGGCCGACTCGGGCCGCACCGTCGCGCCGTTCGTCGGTTCGCGGTTGCGCGACTGGGCAGCGCGCTGCCTGTCGACCCCGTACGGCTATCTCTACACCCGGATCCCGGATTGGCATTCGGCCACGGTGCACACCGCCGACGGAGAGCTCGTCGAGGTCGCCGATATCGGCACCATGACGCCCGATGCCGACGATGTCGGCGGTTCCATCCTCGACTGGCTGACCGCCCAGGCATGCGAGCGCGACATCGAGCTGAACCCGGACACCACCCTGGAGCGGATCGTGTTCGAGGAGGGGACGGCGGTGGGCGCCGTGTTCACCACTCCCGACGGACCGCTGGCCGTCCGCGCGCGTCACGGGGTGACGGTGGCCGCCGGGGCGTCGCGGGTCACTGTGCCCTCGACGGGTGGGCTGCCGGCCGGTGCCGCGGTGCGGGTCTGCCTGACCGGGCAGCGGGCCAGCCGGTTCGGGCGCCTGGAGCTGCTGACGTCGGAACCGCTCGCCTCGCCGGTGTCGCCGACGTGCCGAGCGGGCAACCGCCGATTATGGGTCAGCCTGCACGAGTCGCACGACGAGTCACACGTGTGGCGTTGCGGGAAAGTGCACGGGCACCCGGCCCCGGGCCAGTAGCGACTCCATCTCGTCGCCGGGGACCGGCCGCGATAGCAGGAATCCCTGCGCCCGATGGCATCCGTGCTGTAGCAGCGTCACCGCGGCTGCCTCCGTCTCGACGCCCTCGGCGACCAGTTCCAGCCCGAAGGCCTCGGCGAGTGCGATGATCGCGCGCACGATCGCGAGGTCTCCGGGATTGGCGCCGAGTTCACGCACGAAGCCCTTGTCGATCTTGAGCGTGTCGACCGGGAGCGATTTGAGGTGGGAGAGCACGCTGTAGCCGGTGCCGAAGTCGTCGATCGCGACCTGGACGCCGACCTCCTTCAGGCCCGCGAGCGTGATTCGAGTGGTCTCGATGTCCTGGACCACCACGCTTTCGGTGATCTCCAGACAGACCGAGCCGCCGTCGAGGCCGAACTCGTCGATGATGCTGGCCACGGACTCGACGAAGCCATCGGTGACCAGTTGAACCGGCGAGACGTTGATCCGCAACACCGCGTCGTGGCCCACGCCGTTGGCGCGCCACCGGGCGAACTCGGTGCACGCAGCCCGCATCACCCAGCGTCCCAATTCCCCCGCGAGGTTGATGGATTCGGCCACGCCGATGAATGCGCTGGGCGAGAGCAGGCCACGTGTCGGATGCTGCCAGCGGACCAGTGCCTCTGCGGCGAGTATCTCGCCGGTCCGCATGTTCACTTCGGGCTGATAGTGCAGCAGCAGGGCACCGTTCTCGATGACGCTCTGCAGGTGCAGCTCGATGTCGTTGCGGAAGGCGTTCTCCAGTGACATTTCGTCGGAGAAGACCGCGACCTTTTTTCCGCCGGAGTTCTTCGCGGTCAGCACGGCCTGATCGGCGCGCCGGAGCAGGTCCGATGTCGTGTCGCTGCCCGGGATACCAAGGGCGACACCGATACTCACCGTGCGGGTCAGCATCTCGCCGTCGATGGCCACCCGTTTGTGAAGCGTCGACTGCAGGCGGTGAGCCAGCGCCTCGGCTTCGTCGGTGCCCATCGGCGCCGCAGGCACGACGACGAACTCGTCGCCCCCGAGGCGTGCGATCAGGTTCGATCCGTCGGAGCTTTCGCGGAGTCGCTCGGCGAGAACGCGGATGAACCAGTCGCCCGCCGTGTGCCCCAGGTAGTCGTTGATCGCCTTCAGTCGGTCGAGATCGAAGAACAGCACGGAAACCGGGCCCGGTTGACCCTGCTGCAGCCGCGCGTCGAGATGCGCCCACAGCGCGCGGCGGTTGCACAGCCCCGTCAGATCGTCGTGCTCGGCGAGGTAACGCAGTTGGTCCTCGGCGGCGATCCGCGCCTGGACCTGAGCGAACAGCGAGGCGATCGCCTTCAGGGCGTTCATCTCCTCCGTCGTCCAGTCGCGATCGCCGAACTTGACGAACCCGAGCACCCCGGTGGTGACATCCCCCGACAGCAGCGGAACGCACGCCATCGACGTCGACGGGATCTGCCTGCCCTCGTGGATGGTCTGTTGATACTCGTCGGTCGCCGGCTCCGGGCGAAAGATGAGAGGCTCCTTCTGGTGCTCGGCGAGCGCGAATACCGGATCGGCGTCGGCGAAGTACACGACCGCCAGCGGATCCGGATCCGGAATGCCGGGACGCGTCGGCCACTCGGCCACCAGCACGGAGGCGTGGATGCGGTGATCGTTGTGACGCAGGAAGCTGACGTCGACGCCGAGGAACTCGACGAGATCGGCGAGCACCCGCCGGCTGACCTCCACGTGGGAGGCCGCGTTCACGCCCATCAGCCGGGTGGCGACCGATGTGACGAGGTCTTCCAAGCTGCTGGGCACTAGTCCTCCAAGCCGTCCGCACCATGGTGGCGCACGCGGGCACGCCGCCGGCTGAGCACCGATGGCGGCGGTGCGTAACCGAACCGCAGAACCAACGCCTGGGATTCCGTGGGCCCAGTGCCTGCCAGCGTGCGGAAATTGTATTGCAGATCGGCGAGGAACTCGGCGAAGGGCGCGGAGAGCCGGTGCAGGTCGTCGGAGTCGACCGCATAGAGGAATGCCGGTGAAACCGGTTGCACGGCAACGCCATGCTTCTGCGCCTGCACCCACACCGATTCGACGGCCGAACCCGCGCGGGCGTAGTCGGTAAGGGTGCGACCCGCCACGGTGATGACGCCGACCGCGGAGCTCTCGCGCACCCGCCGCTCCGTGTCGTCACCGAGCGCCGATCCACCGCCCCAAGCGGAAAGATGGTTCATCACATCGGAGCGGCCGAGGACGTCGAGCATCACCAGGTCGGCTCGTGGCAGTTCCAGGCTGCGGATATCGAGACCGGCGTCGAGCGAGTCGTCACCGGGCCGGCGAAGCTCGGCGAACATCTCGGCGTGTAGACGCGGGGTCAGGTAGCGGATGCGGTCGGCCGCGGCCAGGATCGCTGCCGCGGAGGCGAGCTCATCCGGTGTGCTGAGGAGGCGAAGGTGGGCGCCCTCGGCGGCGGCCGCCGCAGCCATCGCCTCGAGCGCCTCGGGTCGCAGCGCAACCCGCTCACCGCGGCGTCGATTCGTCTCCCGCCGCATCATCGGCTCGTACAGCGCGGCGAGCGCGGGGTCCTCGCCCGGCGAGAGGCGCACGGTCGCGGTGAGCGGCGAGCCTTCGTCGCCATCCCGGAACGCGACGTCTGCCAGCAAGTGGTGCGCCGCGGCGGCGACCCGCGCGTTGAAGGCGGCGGCGCCGACGGCGACGGCGCTGGCGCGAAAGCCGACGTCCATCGTCGTCGCGTACTCAGGGGCCAGCGCGATGGTCACCGAATCGCCGGTGACCCCGATCCGCCAGGGCTGGGCGTTGCCGCCCGAGGGGGCGCGACCGGCGGCGAGCAGGACCGCGTCCAGGGCATCGCCCGGTGGCTCCGTCGGTGCGGGCTCCTCGCCGACCGGTTCTTCGCGCGGGCCGGCCGGCTCGCCGAGCCTGTCGAAGAGCTCGGCGATGTCGATGCGCGCCCGTCCCGAGGGCAACTCTTCGTGCAGCCCGATCCGGCGGACCGCTTCGGCGACGGCGGCCGTGTTGAGAGCCACCTCGGACGACAGCTGCGGCCAGGTGGACAGTGACTTGCCGACCTCGATCAAGGACGCCGCCATCCGACCGGACACCTGCGTCGCGTCGACGAGCCGCAGGGAGTACGGCACCTTGTCGGTGCGCTGCAGGTCGCGCAGCTGGGCGGCGTCGACGTCACCGATCAGCCCATGCAGCAGAGGACGCGACGGTTCGACGTCGAACCGCTCGACGTCGAGCAGGCCGCGGTCACTGGTGGCCATCAGCACCGGGACGCGCCGAGCGCGGGCGACCTCGCGGAGCAGCACCTTGGCGTCCAGCGAGTCGCATTCCTCGATCAGGATGTCCACGCCGTCGACGAACTCCTCGACCGTCTCGGTGGTGATTCCCGCCGTCCGCACCGACACCGGCAGATAGGGGTCCAGCTCGGCGATCCTCCTGGCGCACACCACCGCCTTGTTCACGCCCAGGTCGAACACCGAGGCCGGGACCCGGTTGAGATTGGACAGTTCCAGGTCGTCGAAATCGGTCAGGCGCAAGGCGCCGCAGAGGCCCTGGGTCGCAAGGGCATGGGCGATGGCGTGGCCCACGCTGAGCCCGACGACCCCGATGTGCAGCCTGCTCAGGACCCGCAGTTCCGCCGTGGTGATCAGATTCCTGTTGCGGTCCAGCCGGACCCGGCGGAAAGCGCGCGGGCCCAGAATGCTGACGACGGTGCGCCGCCACGGATAGTAGGCCCACCGGACCGGCTCGCCGAGCAGCTCATCGGAAGGCGAGGGAAGCAGATCCCGGAGCGTGTCTCGCTGTCGATCCGCGCGATCGATGACGTCGATGCCCGGTTCGGCCCGCAGCTCATCGAGCCGTGGATCGTCGCTCTGTAGGACAATTGCGTTGCACCACTGCTGATCTCCGGTGCCAGCGGTCACCGCACCGTCCCGGTGGCGGCCCTTGCGGCCGCCTCGTCGAGCCGGGGCACCATCCTTCGCTGTTCGGCGAAGTACAGCGAAAGCTGCTTGGGATCAGCGTGATTGGCGAAGGTTCGACGGTCCCACCACGCCAGCCGTGTCTCGTAGCGGGCGTCGGGATACGGCGTCGGCGGAATCTTCGACGCCAGGATGCCGCCAGACGACAGCCAGCGCTTGAGGACATACGAGGCGGCCGTCGCAACGATGAACTGGATGTCCAGCAGCCCCATCGCGTGCAGCGGAGTGCGGGAAATGGCGCTGGTGAGCTGACGGCTGCGATCGGGATCGTCAGTCACCCAAGCGGTTTTCATCTCCACGACGCCGAATGGTAGTCGGTCGGTGATCATTTTTCGCACCGCGTCGTAGCCGGGCTGTCCATTCCACTCCTGCAGCGCGTGGGCTTCGTCGGCGGACCGGTACGGGCCCTTGGCGCGCAGCCCGCCGACGACCCTGCCGTCCCGGTTCACGCAGGCGGCGAACAGGATCGTGTCGTCGCCGGAGTGCAGCGCCGCCATGTCGAGCGCTTTCTCGACGCCCCGGCTGGTGTAGCTGCGCGTCGCGCCGTCGACGAAATCGCGCCACAGATCCCGCTCCACCGCCGGATGAGCGAACACGATCGAGCACTCGGTTTCCGGATCCCAGCAACTAGGGCTGTGCCGCAGTCTGGCAACGGCGTGGGCAGCGGAATCGAGATGGGGAACAGTCATGCTCGTCCGATCGTCTGGCAGCCGCCAACGAGTGGTCGCTGCGGATTAGCGTGTGGTTTGCCCCGCACACAGGTTTGAGTATCTCGCTGCGCGTCGATTTATTACCAGCTAGCGACCGAAACTTATCCTGTATCCAGGCCATTCTCACCGATTCATCAAGGGTTCCAGTCGCCGAATCATGTGTTATGGCAACTTTCGGTTTTTGTATTGCCCCTGGTTGCTGGATTTCGTTATCGGTGTGGCGAACTATTGCGCGGTCCGATCGGATGTTCTGTCGGTTCTTTCGCCAATATGTCCGAATTTTGCTCGGCGTGTCGGCAGCGAGGCCATTGGCGGCCGATCACCCCGCGTACATCCGTGAGGGTACGTTACCGCCGGGTAGTTTTAGGCCGTCTGACCAGCAACACCGTACCGGCGGTACCGCAGGCGCCCCAGCGCATTGCCGACGGGACGTGAATCGCCGGTCCAGCGATTCCGCGCACGCCGACGGCCGGGTTTTGGCAAGCGATGCAGAAGGCGGTCGGGCGTGGTTCTGGACGGGCCGATCGGGTGTCCGGAAGGTCGCGCGGCAGGCCGCGTCTTTGTACCTCTTGGCCGCCGAATGCCGCACCGCGATATGACGCATCTTTCGCATCCGGTAATCCCCGACGGAATTGCGGTGTGCTTCAGATGCATTGGTCAATTGCGTCAATTGTGCCGCGCGGCGACTCCGTGGCGCCGGTGCGATCCGATGTTTTACTGCGCTCCTCGCGGCCAGGTGACACCCTGTTACGGGTGGTGGGAGAGTATCCGAGCGGGGTAGGAGGACCCTTGCCCGTCAAGGATGTGGGCAGGCTGTTGCTGCGCTGCGCGGACAGACCCGGCCTCGTCGCGGCGGTGAGCGCTTTTCTGGCCGAGGCCGGAGCGAACATCGTTTCGCTGGACCAGCACTCGACCGAGCAGTCCGGCGGCACGTTCATGCAGCGCACCATCTTTCACTTGCCGGGGTTGACCGCTGCGCGGGACGATCTCGAGCGCACCTTCGCCTCGCAAGTGGCCGGCCCGTTCGGCATGGACTTTCGCCTCACCGAGGCGGCCAAACCGAAGCGCGTCGCGATCATGGCGTCCAAGGAGGATCACTGCCTGCTGGATCTGCTCTGGCGCAACCGGCGCGGTGAACTCGACATGTCCGTGGCGATGGTGATCGCCAATCACGCCGACCTCGCCGACCAGGTGCGGCCGTTCGCCGTCCCGTTCATCCACGTGCCCGCCAGCAAGGAGATCCGTGAGGAGGCCGAGACGCGTCAGCTCAGCCTGTTGCGCGGCAACGTCGACCTCGTCGTGCTGGCGCGCTACATGCAGATCCTCACGCCGCGGTTCATCGCCGAGGTGGGGTGTCCGCTGATCAACATCCACCACTCGTTCCTGCCCGCGTTCATCGGAGCCGCGCCGTACCGCCGCGCCAAGGAGCGCGGCGTCAAACTCGTCGGCGCGACCGCACACTATGTGACCGACGACCTCGACGAGGGACCGATCATCGAGCAGGACGTGGTGCGGGTGGACCACCGGCACACTGTCGAGGATCTGGTGCGCCTGGGTTCGGACGTCGAACGGCTTGTACTGTCGCGCGCGGTGCTGTGGCACTGTGAGGACCGCATCATCCGGTACGGCAACCAGACCGTGGTCTTCTAGTCGGCACGAAGGAGTAGCAGTGAAGAAGTTCAGCGACCTCGACGAGCTCATCGCCGCCGAGGGCAGCCAACTCGGCCCCACGGAGTGGCTCGAGGTCACGCAGGACCGGGTGAACCTGTTCGCCGACGCCACCGACGACCACCAGTGGATCCACGTCGACCCGGACAAGGCGGTCGACGGCCCGTTCGGCGGGACGATCGCGCACGGCCTGCTGACGCTGTCGCTGCTGCCGCGGTTCTCCCACGAGCTGTACACCGTCGGGAACATCACGATGGCGATCAACTACGGGTACAACAAGGTCCGTTTCATCACGCCCGTCAAGGTGGGTGCCAGGATTCGCGCCCGCGCGGAGTTGACGAAGGTCGACCAGCTCGACGGAGCGGTGCAGTCGACCATGACCACCACCGTCGAGATCGACGGTTCGCAGAAGCCCGCCGCCGTGGCCGAGTCGATCGTGCGCTACATCCGCTGATTCACAGCGCTCAGTACTGCGTCATGCCCTGATCGATTGAAATCGCCGTCGCGGTAACGTTTTTGGATTCGTCGCTGGCCAGCCAGCAGACCGCATCGGCGATGTCGTCGGGCTCGGCGGCCCAGGTCGGCAGGAACGGCGTGATCATGTGCGCCAGTTGCGGATAGGTCTCGATCGCGCGGCCGAGCGATCCGATCATGTCGCCGCTGCCCATCAAGGTGTTCACCGCGCCCGGGTGCACGCTGTTGACGCGAACGGAGTGCCTGCCGAGTTCGGCCGCGAAGGCCCGCGCCATTCCGGTGACGGCATGCTTGCTGGCGGTGTAGTGGACCATGAACGGCTGCATCTTGATGCCGGCGGCGGAGCTGATGAGAATGATCGACCCGCCCCGGCCGCCGTCGACGATCCGCTGCGCCCCCGCCATCACGGTGTTCCACACGCCGGTCACGTTGATGTCCATGACGTCGCGGAAGTCCTCGGGTGTGATCGAGTCCCACGTCTGCGGCGCGGAGACGCCTGCGTTGGCGACGATCACGTCGAGTCGGCCCAGCGCCGCCACCGCCACGTCGATCGCGTCGCGCAGTCCCTCGGCGTCGCGGACGTCGACGACCGAGGTGAGAATCCGCCTGCCCGTGGCTTCGACCAGTCGGGCGGTCTCGGCGAGGTCCTCGGGCGTCGCGTGGTCGTAGGGGACGCAGTCGGGAAGTTTCCCGGCGATGTCGATCGCGATGATGTCGGCGCCTTCGGCGGCCATCCGCACGGCGTGCGCGCGACCCTGACCCCGGGCGGCGCCGGTGATGAACGCGACCCTGCCTTCGAGCCTGCCGCTCATGCGAGCCCCTTCTGGGCGGCCTTGACGAGGTTGGACCCGATGATGAGGCGCTGTATCTCGCTGGTGCCTTCGTAGAGCCGCAGCAGCCGTACCTCGCGGTAGATGCGCTCGACGGGAACCTCGCGCATGTATCCGCTGCCGCCGTGGATCTGCACGGCGAGATCGGCGACCTTGCCGACCATTTCGGTGCAGTACAGCTTGGCGGCCGACGGGGCGACCCGGCGGTCCTCACCGGTCACCCACTGCCGGGCGGTGTCGCGGACCAGTGCCCGACCGGCCAGCACACCGGTCTGCTGGTCGGCGATCATCGCCTGGACCAACTGGAAGTCGCCGATGGGTGTGCCACCCTGGGTCGCGGTGGCGGCGTAGACGACGGATTCGTCGAGCGCGCGCTGGGCGGCGCCGACGGCCAGCGCGGCGATGTGAACGCGGCCGCGCGCCAACGAGATCATCGCGGCGCGATAGCCGATGTCCTCGCTGCCGCCGACGAGCGCTTCGGCAGGCACGCGGACGTCGTCGAAGCCGACGTCGGCGGTCCAGGCCCCTTCCTGACCCATCTTGGCGTCCTTGGCGCCGACCTGGACGCCCGTGGTGTCGGCGGGCACCAGGAACACCGCGATGCCGGGGCCGTCGTCGTCGGCGGGACGCGTGCGTGCGAAGACGACGAACAGGTCGGCTGTTGGTGCGTTGGTGATGAACCGCTTCTGCCCGGTGATGATCCAATCGGCGTCGTCTCCCGAGCCGTCGCGAACGGCTTTCGTACGCAGCCCGGACGGGTTGGAGCCGGCGCCGGGTTCGGTCAGCGCGAACGACGCGACGACCTCACCCGCCGCCATCCGCTCGAGCCAGCGCGCCTTCTGCTCGTCGGTGCCGAACCCGACGAGCACCTGCCCGGCGATGCCGTTGTTCGTGCCGAACATCGAGCGCAGCGCCAGCGACGTGTAGCCGAGTTCCATCGCCAACTCGACGTCCTGCGTCAGATCCAAACCCAGCCCGCCCCACTCCTGGGGGATCGCGTAGCCGAACAGTCCCATCTTCCTGGCCTGCTCGCGCAGATCGTCGGGGACCCGGTCGTCGGTGAGGATCTCCAGCTCGCGCGGGACCACGGCGGTCCGGACGAAGTGACGAGTCTGGGCGAGGATCTCGCGGAAATCCTCGTCGCCGACTTCGGATGTCGTCATGGACTGCTGCTCCTCTTTTTTTCAGCGCGACAGGCGCAAAACTGCCCTGAAGACGCTCACAGAAACTGCAGTTTCTGTGTCTGCTCGCCGGGCTGGTGCCCCGCGGTCGGGAGCGATCATATATGAAATATGATGTTCGGTTGAACCGGCCCCCGTGGGGCTTGACCAGCGAAGAGAGGGGAACAGGTGTCGCTGTTGACGGGCCAGACGGCCGTCGTCACCGGAGGCGCTCAGGGCCTGGGCTACGCGATCGCCGCGAAGTTCATCGGCGAGGGCGCCCGCGTGGTGCTCGGCGACCTCGACCTCGCCGCGACCGAGGCGGCGGCCGAGCAACTCGGGGGACCCGACGTCGCGCTCGCGGTTCGCGCCGATGTCACCAAGGCCGGTGAGGTCGACGCACTGGTCACCACGGCGGTGGACCGCTTCGGCGGCCTGGACGTGATGGTCAACAACGCCGGGATCACCCGCGACGCGACGCTGCGCAAGATGACCGAGGAGCAGTTCGATCAGGTCATCGCCGTGCACCTCAAGGGCACCTGGCACGGGTTGAAGGCGGCGGCGGCGATCATGCGCGAGAACAAGCGCGGAGCGATCGTGAACATGTCGTCGATCTCCGGCAAGGTCGGCCTGGTCGGGCAGACCAACTACTCGGCGGCCAAGGCGGGCATCGTGGGCATGACGAAAGCCGCCGCGAAGGAACTGGCCCACCTCGGCGTGCGGGTCAACGCCATCCAGCCGGGCCTCATCCGCTCGGCGATGACCGAGGCGATGCCGCAACACATCTGGGACCAGAAGCTGGCCGAGGTGCCGATGGGCCGCGCCGGGGAGCCCGACGAGGTCGCCAAGGTCGCACTGTTCCTGGCCAGCGATCTGTCGTCGTACATGACCGGCACGGTCCTCGAGGTCACGGGCGGCAGGCACATATGAGCATCCGCGAGGCCGTCATCTGCGAACCGGTGCGCACGCCGATCGGCCGCTACGGGGGGATGTTCACGTCGCTGACCGCCGTCGATCTCGGGGTCACCGCGCTCAAGGGCCTGCTCGACCGGGCCGGAATCGATCCTGCCGCAATCGAAGACGTGATCCTCGGGCACTGCTATCCCAGTAGTGAGGCACCAGCCATCGGCCGCGTCGTCGCGCTGGACGCCGGCCTTCCGGTGACCGTTCCGGGCATGCAGGTCGACCGGCGCTGCGGGTCCGGGCTGCAGGCGGTCATCCAGGCCTGTCTGCAGGTTGCCAACGGCGACAACGACGTTGTCGTCGCGGGCGGCGCCGAGAGCATGAGCAACGTCGCGTTCTACTCGACCGACATGCGGTGGGGTGGGGCCCGCTGCGGCGTGGTCGTACACGACGGACTGGCCCGCGGCCGCACCACCGCCGGCGGGCGTCACTACCCGGTGCCCGGCGGCATGCTGGAGACCGCGGAGAACCTGCGGCGCGAATACGGCATCTCGCGCCTCGAGCAGGATGAGCTCGCCGTGAGGTCGCACCAGCGGGCGGTCGCCGCGCAGAAGGACGGCATCCTCGCCGAGGAGATCGTGCCCGTCACGGTGCCCAACCGACAGGGCGAGGAGGTGATCGACACCGACGAGCACCCCCGCGCGGACACCTCCGTCGAGTCGCTGGCCAAGCTCAAACCCGTTCTGCTCAAGAGCGATCCGGAGGCGACGGTCACCGCGGGCAACGCCAGCGGCCAGAACGACGCCGCGTCGATGTGCATCGTGACAACCGCCGAGAAGGCCGACGAGCTCGGCTTGACCCCGCTGGTGCGACTGGTGTCGTGGGGCTCGGCCGGCGTCGCGCCGCACATCATGGGCATCGGACCGGTGCCCGCCACCGCGGCGGCGCTGGACAAGGCCGGGCTGACGCTCGCCGACATCGACCTGATCGAGCTCAACGAGGCCTTCGCGGCTCAGGCCCTCGCGGTGATGCGGGAGTGGAAGTTCGGCGCGGCCGACCACGAGCGCACGAACGTGCACGGCTCGGGCATCTCGCTCGGACATCCCGTCGGTGCCACGGGCGGCCGCATGCTGGCGACGCTGGCGCGCGAACTGAACCGGCGCGGCGCGCGCTACGGCCTGGAGACGATGTGCATCGGGGGCGGCCAAGGTTTGGCCGCGGTGTTCGAGAGGGTTGGCGCATGACCAAGCGAGAAGCGAAGCGGGATCGCGCATGACCAAGCGAGAAGCGAACCGGGATCGCGCATGACACGACTCGCGCAGACACACGGCCTGACCGAGGTGCAGACGGAGATCCTCGCGACGGTACGGCAGTTCGTCGACAAGGAGATCATCCCGAACGCGCCCGAGTTCGAGAAGACCGACACCTATCCGCAGCCCATCGTCGATCAGATGCGCGAGATGGGCCTGTTCGGGCTGATGATCCCGGAGGAGTACGGCGGTCTCGGCGAGTCGCTGCTGACGTATGCGCTGTGCGTCGAGGAGCTGGCGCGCGGCTGGATGAGCATCTCCGGGGTGCTCAACACCCACTTCATCGTCGCCTACATGCTGCGCCAGCACGGCACCGATTCCCAGAAGCAACGGTATCTGCCGCGGATGGCGACCGGCGAGACCCGCGGCGCATTCTCGATGTCCGAACCCGAACTCGGCTCCGACGTCGCCGCGATCCGCACCCGCGCCACGCGCGGTGACGACGGCGCGTACACGATCAACGGACAGAAGATGTGGCTGACCAACGGCGGCAGCTCGACGCTGATCGCCGTGCTGGTGCGCACCGACGAGGGCGCTGACAAACCACACCGCAACCTCACCGCGTTCCTGGTCGAGAAGCCGGTCGGTTTCGGCGAGGTCGTGCCCGGGCTGACGATCCCCGGCAAGCTCGACAAGCTGGGCTACAAGGGCATCGACACCACCGAGCTGATCTTCGACGGCTATCTGGCCCAGGCCGACGACATCCTCGGCGAGGCGCCCGGACAGGGCTTCTTCCAGATGATGGACGGCATCGAGGTCGGCCGCGTCAACGTGTCGGCCCGGGCCTGCGGGGTGGGGCTGCGTGCGTTCGAACTGGCCGTGCGGTATGCCCAGCAGCGGCATACGTTCGGCAAGCCGATCGCCGAGCACCAGGCCATCGCGTTCCAACTGGCCGAGATGGCAACCAAAGTCGAGGCCGCGCACCTGATGATGGTCAACGCCGCCCGGCTGAAGGACTCCGGTGAACGCAACGACGTGGCCGCGGGAATGGCGAAGTATCTGGCCAGCGAGCTGTGCTCCGAGGTCACTCAGCAGAGCTTCCGGATCCACGGCGGCTACGGCTACTCCAAGGAGTACGAGATCGAGCGGCTGATGCGCGATGCACCGTTCCTGCTGATCGGCGAGGGCACCAGCGAGATCCAGAAGAACATCATCAGCAAGCGTCTGCTCGCCGACTACCAGATCTGACCGTGACCGCCCCGGATTTCGCCTTCCGGCCCCAGCTGGCCGAGGATGTCGCGCGCTATGTCCGCAAGCGCATCTTCGACGGCACCTATGCCGCAGGCGAATACGTACGACTGGATCAGTTGGCAGTCGAGCTGGGCATCAGCGTGACGCCGGTGCGGGAGGCGCTGTTCGAGCTGAAAGCCGAAGGGCTGCTTGCCCAGCAGCCGCGACGGGGCTTCGTCGTGCTGCCCGTGACCGGCCGCGACCTGACCGATGTGTCGAACGTGCAGGCCTACATCGGCGGTGAGCTCGCCGCGCGCGCCGCGGCCAACATCACCGACGAACAGCTGCGGGAGTTGCAGCGGATCCAGTCCGACCTGGAGGACGCCTACGACTCCGCCGACGACGAGCGGGCGGTGCGGCTCAATCACGAGTTCCACCGGGCGATCAACATGGCAGCGGACTCGCCCAAGTTGGCGCAGTTGATGTCGCAGATCACCCGCTACGCGCCCGAGTCGGTGTTCCCGATCATCGCGGGCTGGCCGGAGAAGTCGAACGCTCATCACCGGCGGCTGTTGACGGCGCTGGAGCAACGCGACGAGAACCTCTGTCGCACTGCGATGTCGGAGCACCTCGCCGAGGGTGCGGTGCCGCTGATCGACCACCTCACCGATCGTGGCGTCGTCGTTTCGTCGAATGTGACGCCAGGGCGGTGATCCGCGCGAAATCGCGCCATGAGGTTACGTTCGACGCGCGCCGTGCAGCATTTCGCGCAGCCGGGGCACGTCGACCTTGCCCGTCGCCTTGCGCGGGATGTCGTCGTCGGAGTCGACGGTCAGCCATACGGTCGGCACCTTGAACGCGCTCAATCGTTCCCGGGCGGCGGTGTGCACGTCGGCCACGGAGCGCTCGGTGATCACCACGGCGCCGACCGCCCGCTCGACGTCGGTGACGAAGGCCGCCTGCACGCCGTCGATCGACCGCAACGCCTGTTCGACCTCGCTGGGGTAGACGGTCGCACCGCTCACCTTGAACATGTCGTCGGAGCGGCCGTGGTAGAACATGAAGCCGTCCCCGTCGAGATGGCCGAGGTCGCCGGTGGGGTAGTAGCACTCGGGGGTGAACACGTCCTCGCGGCTGCGCCTGCAGATCCCGCGCATCACGTGCGGTCCCCGGATCTGGATCTCGCCGATGGTGCCGGCCCCGACCGGCATGCCGGTGTCGGGGTCGACGATCCGAACGTCCATGCCGTCGAACGGCTTCCCGCAACTACCCCACGCCGACCGCGGCATGTCGGTGTCCGCGCGATAACCGCAGTACGGCCCGAAGGATTCCGTCATCCCGAACAGCTTCGCCCGTGCGCCGGGTGGTGAGCGCAGGTCGCCGGGCAAGAGGGCCTCCAGGCTGCCGACCCGCAGCGACGACAGATCGGCACCGACGGAGGCGGATTCGCGCGCCAAGGCTTCGGCCTGGTCGGGCCAGCCGCGAAACAGCGTGACCCGTTCGCGCTCCAGCAGACGCAGGGTCGTCTCCGGGCGGGGTATCTGTTCGGTGACCAGGGTGGCGCCGGCGAGCAGCGCCGACAGAACGCCGCTGCCGAGGCCGCCGACCCAGAAGAACGGCATCGGAAGGTACAGGCGCGTGTCGGCGTCGATACAGCGAGCGTCGAGGCCGGCCCGCACCGCGCCCAGCGCGTTGCCGTGGGAATGGGTGACGCCCTTGGGAGGGCCGCTGCTTCCGGAGGTGAACATGATCGCGAGCGTGTCGCTCGGCGTCACGGCGGCGGTCATCGCGTCGGCCGCGCTGCTGTTCCCGCCGACGGGGAGCCGGTCGGCCCGCCACACCTGACGCAGCGCGGGAAGATTCGAGCGTTCGGGGGCCACCGCGTCGAGGTACCGGTGCCCGCGGAACTCGTCGACGGCGATGAGGACCTGCACGGAGGCCGTGCGCAGTTGCGCGGCCAGTTCCGGTGGTTGCAGCAGTGTGCTCAGTGGAACCAGCACGGCGCCGATCCGGGTCAGCGCCACCGCGATCCGCACCCACTCGGCACAGTTCGGCATGATGAGCCCCACCCGGGTCCCCTTGCTGACTCCGGCGGCGACCAGATCCGCGGCCAGTTCGATTGTGGTGGTGTCGAGTTCGCCATAGGTGAGGTGCACCGACGGATCGATCACGGCGTGCTTGGCGCCGTCGCAGGCGGCGCGCAGCCGCACCAGCGCGTCGATGGTGTCAGGCATCGAACACCGCCCTCAGCCGGGCCGTGTCCACCTTGCCGCTCGACATCACCGGAACCTCGGGGAGGACGGCGAAGCGGCGGGGAATCTTGTACGACGACAACTCCGTGGCCAGCTTCTCGCGCAAGGCGGACTCGTCGAACGGGGCGTCCGCGTCCTGCACGATGACCGCTGCCACCAGTTGACCGCGCTGCGCATCGGGTAGCCCGACGACGTGGGCGACGGTCCCGCCGGTGACCTTGGCGATGGCGCGCTCGACCTCGCCGGGTGCGACGTTGGCGCCCGCGGTCTTGATCATCGCGCCGCGGCGACCGACGAAGTAGACGTAACCCTCGGCATCGGTGCGGACGAGATCGCCAGTGTGGAACCACCCGTCGGCGTCGAAGCACTCTTCACGGCTGCGCTTGTAGTAGCGCTGCATCATGAACGGCCCGCGGACACACAGTTCACCGACCGCGCCGGCGGCGACCGCCATGCCGGAGTCCGGATCGACGACCTTGGTGTCGAATCCGGGCGCAGGCCGGCCGAACGAGCCGCGCCGGTGCTCGGGTTGGTCCGATTCGTCCTCGCTGATCGTGATGACGCTGCCGGATTCGGTCATGCCCAGCATGGTGTGGCGCAACTCGGGGTCGGTGGGCCGCACGTCGGGCGCCATGATCGGGTACAGGTTGCCGCGCCGCAGCGACGACAGGTCGCGTCGCGGCAGGCTGGGGTGGTTGGCGAGATGCGCGATGCCCGCGACGAACCCGTTGGTCATCGTGGGCTTCTCGGCCTCGATCAGGTCGAGGGTTTTGCCGGCATCGGTGGCGTTGGAGCACACCAGCGTCGCGCCGGCGAGCAGGACGGCCAGAATCGAGAACGCGAACCCGCCGACCCAAAAGAACGGCGAGTTGCAGAACAGCTTGTCCCGCCCGCTCAGGCCGCGGATCTCGTTGAGCACCACCTGGTGGTCCAGCAGCGATGCGTGGGTGTGCACGACGCCCTTCGGGACGCTGGTGGAGCCGGACGTGTAGATGATCGCCAGCACGTCGGAGGGTTCGACGTCGTTCTCCAGCGCGGCGAGGAGCGCTTCGCCGGCCGATTCCACCGGTTCGGTGTCGACCAGGATGTGACGCATCAGCGGGAGCCCGGTAAGCCCGGCCAGCCGCGGACGGTAGTCGTGGGACCGGAAAGATGCGGTGGCGAGCAGGATCTGGACGTCGGCGTGGCCGAGTTGATCATGCAACTCCGCCGCGGTGGCGAAGGTCGACACCGGGATGACGACGGCCCCGATCCGTGCGGCGGCCAACATCGCGACGATGAACGCAGAACCGTTCGGGTAGAGCACGCCGACATGCGTGCCCTTGCCGGCGCCCAGCGCGATCAGACCCCGTGCGAGTCGGGACGAGCGCTCGTCGGCCTCGGCATAGGTCAGCCGGTCGTCGTCGCACACCAGCAGGGGATTCGCGGCGCGGGTGCGGGCCTGTTCGCGCAGCACGGCGCCGACCGTCTTCTCAGGCATGCTCGACGGTGTGGCTGAGGAGCCGTCGCACCGCGCTGAGGTCCGCCTTGCCCGACGGGGTGCGGGGAAGGCGGTCGACGATCGCGATATCGGTGGGAATCTCATAGCGCGCCAGTCGGCTTCGCAGGTACTCCAGCAGCTCTTCTGACCCCACGGGTTCGCGCAGCTCCACCATGGCGACCGGGGTCTCGCCGAGGCGGTCGTCGCGGCGCCCCACGACGGCGGCGCCCAGAACGGCCGGATGACTCTCCAGAGCCGCGCGCACGTCGTCGGGCATCACCTTGAACCCGCCGCGGATGATCGCCTGGTCGGCTCGGCCCAGGATCCACAGGAAGCCGTCCGCGTCGATGCGCGCGAGGTCGGTGGTGCGCAGCCAGTCCGCGTCGGGGCCGAGCTGGCCGGGCCGGACCTCCAGCAGGCCGGGCTCGTCGGGTCCCAGCGGATTGCCGCCGTCGTCGACGACGCGCAGCTGCGCCCCCAGGCTGGCTCGTCCGACGCTGCCGCGCTTGTCCCGCCAGTACCGCTGGTGGTCGGCCAGGGTCCACCCGGCCACGCCGCCGCCGAATTCCGTTGCCGCATAGGAGGTCAGCACGGGGATCCCGAACTTCTCGGTGAACGCGTCGGCGTCCTCGGCCGACAGCGGCGCGGTGCCCGAGGTGACCGCGCGGACACTCGCGAGGTCCTCACGGGTCAGGTCGGAGTGCAGCACGGTACGCAGCGCGGCGGGTACCAGCGACACCGTCGCGGGCTTGTGCCTGCGCACGGCGTCGGCCCACCGACTCAACTCGAAGCGATCGAGCAACGCGAAAGCCCTACCCTCGCAGACCGATTGCAGGACGCGGAACACACCGCCGATGTGCACCAGTGGGGCGTTGACGATCGCCACCCCGCGCCGCAGCGCGCTCGGGGCCGGTGCTTCGTCGAAATCCGGTCCGATCACGCTGTGCGCCAGCATGTCGTACGTCAGGTCGATGCGTTTGGGTGGTCCGGTGGTGCCGCTGGTCAGCATCCGCACCGCGACGCCCGCGCGTCCCGCCGCCGCGTCGGGTGGATCGGCGGGCGTCACGTGGGGGGTGAACCCGTCCAGCGACACCGTGGTGGTGTGGCGGGTGGACACCAACCGCGCGAGATCGTCGCGCTCGCCGACGATCAACGGCAGGCGCAGCGCGTCGATGTCGGCGCGGATGCGGTCGTCGCCGCGCGACGGATTGATGACGACGACGGTCCCTGCGCCCCTCAGCACCCCCAGGAGGCCGGCCACGTGAGCGGGCCGGTTGCGCAGCAGCATCCCGACCTGGCGCCCCGTCACCCCGACCGACTCGATCTGCCCGGCGAGGGCGCCGACCTGACCCCAGGTGGACCACTCGCCCTCGTACTCGATCGCCGGCGCGTCCGGGGCCAGGGTCAGCACGTCGGCGATCCGCCTGATGAGCGGATGACCGCTCATCACCGGATCCTCGGGGCGGTCGCGGGGGTGGGGGGCCGAGCCGCGAGTTCGGCCTGTCCCAGCGGGTTGCCGAGCCGGGTGTAGATCAGGTTCTGCTCCATCGCGGCGCGGTAGGGCTTTTCGAGCGACTCCCAGATCGCCTTCACGGTGCCTTGCGTGGCCGACGGCGGCTTCGCAGCGATCGCGGTCGCGATCTGGTGCGCACGCTCCCAGAGCCGGTCAGCGCTGACCACCTCCGACACCAGGCCGATCCGCAGCGCCGTCTGCGCGCTGACCCGTTCGTCGTTGCCCAGCAACGCGATTCGCAGCGTCTCACCGAGGCCGACGCGGCGCATCAGCCCGATCGGCTCCAGGGCGCACACCAGGCCGGCGCTGACGTGAGAGTCGAAGAACGTGGCGTCCTGCGAGCAGATCACCACGTCGGCCTCGTTGACGAAATAGAAGGCGCCGGCCGTGCACATGCCCTGCACCGCACACACGACCGGCTTCCACATCTTCCGCCACTTGGGGCTGAGGTACTCGCCGGGATCCTCGTGGTTCCAGACGTTCTCGGGCTGGCCGAAGGCGCTCTTGACGTCCAGTCCGGCGCTGAACGCGCGGTCGCCCGCCGCGCGCAGCACGACCGCATTGACCGAGTCGTCGAGCTTGACGAGGCGCCACGCCTCGGCCATCTCCTCGCACATGGTGCGGTTGAACGCGTTGAGCCGGTCCGGGCGGTTCAGCGTGATCGCCGCGACGCGGTCGACGGGGTCCACGTCGAGCCGGATGGTCTCGAATCCGGTCATCGGCACTGCCAATTGGGCGCGCGCTTCTCCATGAACGCCTGGGGGCCCTCGGCCGCGTCGTCGGTGCGCAGGACGCGCTCGCGGAACGTCTCGGCGAGGATCTCCGCCTCGTGCAGCGGCAGGTCCAGCGTCTTGTGGATGGCCAGGCGGGTGCCCCGCACGGCCAGCGGGGCATTGGAGTTGACGACGTCGGCGATCTCGTGGGCTCGCTCGAGCAGGCGGTCGTGCTCGACGACCTCGCTGATCATGCCGAGTTCGTAGGCGCGCTGAGCGCTCATCCGCTCGTGCTTGCCCATCAGCGCCATCCGCAAGGCGATGTTGCGGGGCAGCACGCGCGCCAGTCGGACCATCTCGCGGCCGGCGACCAGGCCGATGCTGACATGCGGGTCGAAGAAGGTGGCCTTGTCCGACGCGATCGCGATGTCGCCGGTGGTGATCCAGTCCAGCCCTGCGCCGCAGCACAATCCGTTGACCGCCGTGAGCACCGGCTTGGCCATCCGGCGGAACGGCGGGGTGCCCTCCTGGGGGGCCTCCCACTGGTCGTAGGTCGACAGGTACGGGCGCTCGTAGATCACCCTGCCGTCCTCGGGGATCTCGCCGACGTCGGCTCCGGTGCAGAACGCCCGCCCCGTGCCGGTGACGATGACGATCCAGATGTCGTCGTCGTTCTCGGCCTGGTCGTAGGCCGCGCGCAGTTCGGCGATCATCTGCGGGCTCAGCGCGTTGAGCGCCTGCGGCCGGTTCAGCGTGATCGTCGCCTTGTGTCCGTCGACCTCGTAGGTGATGTCGGCGAAGGTGTCAGACATTGATGGTCCCATCGGTCAGCGTCCGGTGAACTCCGGCGGCCGCTTGTCACGGAAGGCCGCCAGTCCCTCTTTGAAATCAGTTGTCCGGCAGGACAGCTCGACATTGAAGAGCTCCTGCGTCATCGCCTGTGTCAACGTGGCCTGCTGCGCGTACTGGATGGCCTGTTTGGCCAGGCCGATCGCGACCGTCGGCCCGGATGCCAGCCGCTCGACGAGTGTATCGCTCGCCGCGTCGAGCTGGGAGTCGGGTACCGCCTGGTGGATCAGCCCCCACTCCACGGCATCGGCGGCGCCGATCTTCTCGCCCAGCAACAGCATCCGTCGGGCTCGCGCCAGGCCGACCAACCGGGGCAGCAGCCACGTCGAGCCGGAGTCCGGGCTGAAGCCCCTGCCGACGAACGGTTCCCAGAAGACGGCGTCGTCGGCGGCGAGGGTGAAATCGGCGGCCAGCGCCAGGTTGCAGCCCAGCCCGACGGCCCAGCCGCGCACGCTGCACACCACGGGCAGCTGGATGGTGTGCACCAGTTCGATCACCCGGTTGGCGGTGTGGGGGATGCGACGGATGAGGTCACCAGTGCGGGGCCGGTGCCCCGCGGCGTTGGCGGTCACCAGGTCCGCTCCCGCGCAGAAGTCCGAACCGGCGGCCCGGATATCGACGGCGCGAAGCGAATCGTCGGTGGCCGCGGCCGTCAACATCGCCGCCATGGCGTCGACCATGCTGTGACTCAACGAGTTGCGCCGGCCGGGACGGTCGATGGTGATGCGCAGAACCGCGCCATCGCGCGACGAGGTCGCCACGCCGTCGTTGGCCGCTTCGGTCACCGTTGATTCCACCGATCTCTAGCTTTACGGTTAGACATACAGTATTGCTATCTTGTACAAGTTAGCAAGGAAAGCGCGACACGAGGAGGGTGCCATGGCCGACAGCGGGCCACGGTTCGGCGAGCAGCCCCTCCCGCAGACGGTCGCGGCGGCCGGCGCGTTCCGCCGGCTGAGCGGGCTTCTCCTGTCGCTGGAGCAGGAGCACCCGAGCGTCGACGCCATGCTGGCGCAGATGGCCGCGTGGGAGCGTGAACTCGCCGCGTCGGCGCCGCCCGACCCCACTCCGCGGATCGGTCCCGGTGCCGCCGCCACCCAGCGCGTCTATCTCGACCACGCCTTCGACGTCGGTGCCTACAACCCGGCGTTCCCCGAGTACACGTTCGACCATCTCGATGTCGGGACGGCGTCGGGACGGGTCACCTTCCCGGTCGTGTTCGAGGGACCGCCGGGCCTGGTGAACGGGGGCTTCCTGGCGGTCTTCTTCGACTGCGTCACCCAACACCACAGCTGCGCGTCGGGGCGCACCGGCAAGACCCGCTCGCTGACCATCAGCTTTCGCAGGCCCACCCCGATCCTCACCGAACTGCGCTTCGACGTGGCCAGGGCGGAAGCCGATGGCCGGGTGACGTCGACCGCGCGGCTGCTGCACGACGACGAGATCCTCTGCACCGCAGAGTTCGCCACCGCGGCGTCGTCACCCGACAAGCTGTCGGTCTTCGACTACGGCAAGCGGCGCGCGGGCACATGACGACGATTCACCGCATCCGGCAACCGCGGGTCGCCGAGATCATCGCCGCGCGACTGCGCGACGACATCCTGTCCGGACGCCTCAAGGAAGGCGACGTACTGCCGTCCCAAGACGGTCTGCTCGCCGAGTTCGGTGTCAGCCCGCCGGCGTTGCGGGAGGCGATCCACATGCTGGAGATGGACGGGCTCATCTCGGTTCGGCGCGGCAACATGGGCGGCGCGGTGGTGCACCTGCCGTCGGCCGACCGCACCGCGCACATGATCAGCATGGTGCTGCAATCCCGTTCGGCGACACCGGCCGACGTCAGCGGCGCGCTCATGCATCTCGAGCCGATCTGCGCCGGCATGTGCGCCGCGCGGCAGGACCGGATGACCGAAGTCGTGCCGTATCTGCAGGACGAGATCGACAGGCAGCTCGAGCAGTTCGACGACATGTCCCGGTATGTGCCCAATGCCAGGCGGTTTCACGAGGCCGTCGTCTCCCGCTGTGGCAACGAGTCGCTGATCCTGCTGATCGGCTCGCTGGAGCTGATCTGGTCCGCACACGAGTCGTCGGTGTGGGGGGATGAGAACAACCCCGTCGATCCGCTGAACCACAAGACCATGCGCGCCGCCCTACGCGACCACCAGCGGCTGCTCGACGCGATCCGCGACGGGAACGAGGCCCGGGCGGTGCGGTTGGCCACCGACCACCTCGCCGCCGCCCGGCGCAACACGCTGGCCGTCGGTGCGGACCGGACCATCGAGGCCAGACTCATCTCCGATGCGCATTAAGGACTGTCGATGACCACCACCGCCGATGACCGCGTGCTCTTCGAGGTCGACCGTGACAAGAGGATCGCGACCGTCACGCTCAACAATCCGGCCCAGCGCAACTCCTATGACGCGGCGATGCGGGACGCGATCGGCCGCTGTCTGGACGTCGTCGCCGACGACGACGACCTCACGGTGGTGCTGCTGCGCGGAGCCGGCGGGGTGTTCAGCACCGGAGCCGACATGAACAACGCCTACGGCTGGTACGGCGACGGCGACGGCGATGAGCGCTCGCGCGAAGAGCGGAAGTCGAAGGACTCCGCGCAGGCCAAGAAGCGGCCCAGTCAGCGCAGGCGGCTGACCGTGGATCGCAAGTCGTTCGGCTTCTACCACAACCTCATGGGCTTCCCGAAGGTGACGGTGGGGGAGATCAGCGGGTACGCACTCGGCGGCGGGTTCGAGATGGCCTTGATGACCGACATCTCGGTGATCGCCCGCGATACGCGGATCGGCATGCCCGCCACCCGGTTTCTCGGTCCCGCACTGGGCAGCCTGCACATGTTCTTCCATCGCCTCGGTCCGGTGCTGGCGCGGCGCCTGCTGCTGACCGGCGACATCATCGAGGCCGCCGCGGTCGAACACCTGGGGGTCTTCACCGACACGTGTGACGCCGGGTCGGTGACCGCCAGGGCGCGGTACTGGGCGGAGAAGGCGGCCAAGATGCCCGCCGACGGCGTGGTCATCGCCAAGGAGGCGTTCCGGCTCGTCGAGCAGAGCCAGGCCTATCAGGGCGAAGAGGTGGCCAGCTATCTGTTCCACGCCTACGGGACGAACCTGCAGTTCGCCGAGGGCGAGTTCAACTTCGTCAAGACCCGGGCGCAACACGGCACGAAGGAGGCGTTCCGGCTGCGTGACGAGCATTTCCACGTCCCCGAGCCGGAGTGACCGCCCTCGCTACCGCCCGCTATACATAACCTGCTATTTTTGTAACGTCGCTAACGTCGAACCCCGAGGTGGAGAACATGCGCACACCCGTCATCGTCGGTGCAGCCCGGACGGCGATCGGTCGATCCTTCAAGGGCACGCTGGTCAACACCCCGCCCGAGACGCTGATCACCACCGTCCTACCCGAGGTGATTCGTCGCTCCGGAGTCGACCCGAGCGCCATCGACGACATCATCGTCGCCGAATCCCATTACGGCGGCGGTGATCTCGCGCGCTACGCGGCCGACGCCATCGGCCTGCAGGATGTTCCCGGTCAGTCGGTCAACCGGCACTGCGCGGGCAGCCTCACCGCGATCGGCAACGCCGCGGCCCAGATCGGCTCGGGCATGGAGCGTTCGCTGC
This sequence comes from Mycobacterium sp. B14F4, assembly GCF_039871645.1. Taxonomy (NCBI): domain Bacteria; kingdom Bacillati; phylum Actinomycetota; class Actinomycetes; order Mycobacteriales; family Mycobacteriaceae; genus Mycobacterium; species Mycobacterium sp. B14F4. The sequence goes on from NZ_JBDPMF010000001.1 coordinate 403,927, forward strand.
TCGCGGGCGGTGTGCAGTCGCTGTCGATGACGCCGCTGGTCAACTGGCGCATCCCGGGGCCGGAGCTGAAGTTCGAGGAGCGCTGGATGCCGCCGACGCACGTCGAGACGCCCGACGCCCCGTGCAAGGACATGTCGATCACGGTCGGCTGGAACACCGCGCAGGCGGCGGGCATCAGCCGCGAGGAAATGGACGCGTGGGCGGCGCGTTCGCACCAGCGCGCGATCGCGGCGATCGACGCGGGCAAGTTCCTCGACGAGATCGTGCCGCTGAAGGTCGAGCAGTTCGACGGTTCGGTCATCGACTTCAGCGTCGACGAGCACCCGCGCCGCGACACCACCGTCGAGAAGCTCGCCGGCCTCAAGCCGCTGCATCCCGAGATCGAGGGCTTCTCGATCACGGCGGGCAACAGCAGCGGAACCAACGACGCCGCGGCCGCGGTCGCACTCGTCGACAGCGAGTACGCCGACGCCGAGAACCTGACGAAGATGGCCAGCGTGAGGGCTTGGGCCGCAGCCGGTATCGCGCCCCGCGACTGCGGGTTGGGTGCGGTGAGGGCGATCGGCAAGGTGCTCGACCGCGCCGGGCTGCGGGCGTCCGATGTCGCGCTGTGGGAGATCAACGAGGCGTTCGCGTCCGTGCCGATCGCGGCCTGCAAGGAATTCGGCATCGACGAGGAACTGGTGAACTTCTCCGGAAGTGGTTGCAGCCTCGGCCATCCCATCGCCGCGTCCGGCGCCCGCATGGTCACCACGCTGGTGTACGAGCTGCAGCGCCGCGGCGGCGGCATCGGTGTCGCCGCGATGTGCGCAGGCGGCGGCCAGGGCGGCGCCGTCGTCATCGAGGTCTAGCTACTCCGGAAAAGTCAGCGCTTGCGGGCGGACGGCTTCTTCGCGGGCTTGGCCTTGTTCGTCTCGATCAGCCGCCCGGCATGGTCGAGGATGCACTCGAGGCCGAACTCGAAGTTCTTGTCGTCGGCAGCACCGATGTGATGCCCCTTCTCGGTGACCAGAGCCACCAGGGGAGTGCTGTCGGCGTCGATCGACATCGTCTCCTCGAGGTCGCTGGGCCCCTCGTTGACGGCGCGGTTCTTCTCACGCAACCGGTGCAGCACCACCGAGCCGCGAACGTGCACCGACACCGCGGAGTAGGTGTCGAACGCGTCGTCGGCCGACAGCCCCGCCTCGACCAGGCTGGCGATCGCCTTCTCCACTTCCTGCACGCCCAGCTTCGCGGTGCGAGGGCTGAGCGCGGACCGGATGAGGATCAGATCGCACAGAATGGGGTTGCCCATGAAGGTCTTTCGCATCGTGCGCGCATGGTTGCGCAGCGTCTCGCGCCAATCCCGGGCCTCGACGTACGGCGTCGCGAACACGTACTGGCGCAGTGCGCGGTCGGTCATCGCGTTGAGCAGATCGTCCTTCTTGCGGAAGTACCAGTAGATGCTCGTGACGCCGACACCGAGGTGCTTGCCGAGTAACGGCATGGACAGGTTGTCGATGCCCACCTGCTCGGCGAGCTCGAAGGCGCCGTTGATGATGTCGTCGGGATTGATGGACCCGCGCTCGCGTCGCTGACGCTTCTCGGCGGTCGCCTGCCTCGCCACGAAGGGCACCTCCATCGAATTCAGCCGCGCGCGCAGCCCCCCGTGACCGGGGTTGGTGGACCTGAATGTACCGGTGGCTGCCCTCTGATCTGCGACTATGCAGGTGTGTCGCCGCCTGGCCGTTACCGTCAACCATACCGGGAGCCATCCCGTCGACGGTCTCCACGGTCCTTCCGCTGTTCTACTGTAAGTCCTATAGTAAGGTTTTCCACGCTATCAGGTCGGCGAACACCCGGAAGTGACGTGACGACAGCATGGATCTCGGGCTGAAAGACGCCGCCGCCGTCGTGGTCGGTGGCGGACGCGGGATGGGCCTGGCCGCCGCGCGGTGCCTGGCCGGGGACGGCGCGAGGATCGCCGTCGTCGGGCGCACCGCGGCCGTGGTCTCCGACGCCGCCACCGCGCTGGGCGAGTGCGGAAGCCCCGACACGCTGGGCCTGGCCGCCGACATCACCGACGCCGCGCAGGTGCAGAAGGTGTTCGACGAGGTCGGCGAGCGCTGGGGCGAACTCAACATCCTCATCAACGCCGTCGGACCCGAGTCCGTCGGAACCTTCGAGGATCTGACCGACGAGCAGTGGCGCGCGGCCTTCGACGGCGGCGTGATGGGCATGGTGCACTGTGTGCGCTCGGCGCTACCGCTGCTGCGCGCGGCGTCGTGGGCGCGCATCGTGAACTTCTCGGCCCACTCGACCCAGCGGCAGAGCGTGATCCTGCCCGCCTACACCGCGGCCAAGGCCGCGCTCACGAGCGTGTCCAAGAACCTGTCCCTCTTGCTGGCCAAGGACGAGATCATGGTCAACGTGGTCTCGCCCGGCAGCATCGCATCCGAGGCGCTGATCGGCTGGGCCGAGTCCGTCGGGGTCGACGGCAGTGATCCGTACGCGTTGATGGCCGCCATCGGCGAGCACTTCGGCCATCCGGCCCATCTGCCCCGGGCCGGTCTGCCGGACGAAATCGGTCCCGTCGTCGCGTTTCTCGCGTCGCGACGGAACTCCTACATGACCGGTGCCAACGTCAACGTCGACGGGGGCAGCGACTTCACATGAGCTTCACCTGAGACTTCACCTGAGCGTCAGGAGGACATCGTGGCGACGGCGAAAGACGCGCGGGAGTGGGCCCGCGTGCACCTGCGGGGCATCGGCGATTCCCTCTACACCCCCTTCTGCGGCGATGACGGCGACGACATCGACTGGGCGGCCTACCGAATCCTGGTGCGCCACTGCGTCGGTGAGCTGCACCACCCGCTGCTGTGGTGCACCAGCGGTATCGCCGAGTTCTGGTCGCTGACCCTCGACGAGCGAAAACGCCTGTTGGAGGTGGCGATCGAGGAGGGGCGCGCCGCCAATCCCGACGTCGTCGTGCAGGCCTGCACCGGTTCGATGACGGCCAAGGACTGCCTGGAGTTGACGCTGCACGCCCAGCAGTCCGGGGCCGACATCGTCTACATCCAGACGCCGATGATGGAGGCCCACGGCGGGGAGGGCGTCCTGAAGTTCTTTCGCTACATCGCCGATCGCACCGACATCGCGCTCGGCATGTTCAACTCGCCGTCGTCCGGTTACGTGCTGACGCCGGCCGAGAGTGCGCGCATCTACGACGAGATCCCGGCGGTCTGCGCCACCAAGGAGGGCGCGTTCCGGCCCGCCGCGAGCCGCCTGCTGCACGAGTTGGCGCCCGGCCTGGCGGTGTGGGAGTGCGACAAGACGGTCTACCGGGCCGGCTGGTTGCGCGACGGCATCGTCTGCCCGGCACAGCTCGGCACCGCCGGCTACCTCTTCGAGACCCCGGCGCACCGGCCGTTCTCGGAGTACTGGGACCTGATCTGCAGCGACAAACTCGTCGAGGCGATGGACTTCGCAAGGGATTCCGGCTTGGACCGGTTCGACCTCGACATGGGCTCGTGGTTCACCTGCTATCCGGGCCGGCCGGACTACTTCACCCACTGGGGTGGGGCGTTCAAGTACGCGGCGTCCGTTCTCGGCCTGCCCATCGGGTCGTACCCGCATTCGCGGCCGCCGCAGGCCGAGTTGCCCGACACCGCCAGAGCGCAGATCGACGCAGCGTATCGCCGGTTCGGGATCGTCGACGCATAGGCCGCCGCGCCGGCGGACGGTGGTCGGGCCGCGTCGGTGAGGACCGCGGTTCGTGGCGTCGGAATGCCCGTCGGGAACAGCCGAAACCGGCTGTCCCCAAAGGGACCTCGTTCACTTCGACGCGTCGCCGCCGGACGTGCCGCCGCCGTTCACGCCGTCGCCGGTTGAGGTTCCGCCAGCGGTTGTACTGCCGGTGCTGCCGGACGCGTCGTCGTCGCCGGTGCTGTCGTCGTCGCCGCTGCTGGTGTCGTCGTCGTCGCCGGTGGTCTCCTCGTCCCCGCCGGTGGTCCCGTCGTCACCGGCGGTCTCGTCGTCCTCGCCGGTGTCGTCGTCGCCGGACACGCCGCCGTGCGACTCTCCGCTATTGCCTTCGGCGACGGTTGTTGTCGTGCCTAGGGGCGATTCCCCGGTCTCGCCGAGCGTGGACGCGCCCTGACCGGTTTCGACCGTGAGCGCGAAGGTCTCGCCGCTACCGGGGACGTCGGTCGGCGACGGCGAGTCGGGTCCCGCCGCGAACGCGGCGGCTGCCGGTGCCGCCGGCGCTGCGAGAGCCCCGGCGATCGCGTTGGGGATCTGGACGAAGAAGAAGTTGACGAAGCCCAAGGAGTGAAGCAGGCCGGGGAACGTCTGGTTGGGCAGGTCTGGGACGAAGTCCGGTACGTATCCGTTGAGGAAGGCGTAGAGGTAGCTGGCCGGCAGGTTGATCAGCTCGCCGGCGGCGGTCACCGGGTCGCCCGACTGCAGTGCGGCCCGCGTGCGATCGAGGATCTCCATCGTTTGGATGGTCGAGGTGACGTGCGCCGTCAGCAGCGCCCTACCGAGATTGCCCGCCACGGCGCGGTTGAGCAGGGAATCGAACACACGCGCCAGCGTTGGTAAGCCGACGGAGTCGGCGAAATCGCCGGGAATCGCCAATACACCGAGCAGTGATTGCCGCGAATCCGACAGCAGATTCACCAGGAACCAGGTGTTCAGCGCGCTGAACGCCTCGAGAAACTCGCCCTGAGCGAGGAAGCGCGCCGATTCCACCAGCACCGCGGGCAGCGTGGCGAAAGCCTCCTGCAGTGCCGCCGCCGTGTCGGCGTTCCCGGCGGCGATCCGGTCACCGTAGGTCGCCTGGAAATTCGCCAGTGCGCTCAGCAGCGGCAGCGGATTCGTCACGTTGGCAACGATCGAGTTGACGAGTTCGGCGTGCAGCCCCGGGTTGCCCAGCGCCTGCAGCAGCGCGGACGACGCGGCCGGGATCTCGGTGCTCAGCCTGTTCAGGCTGGTGAACGTGTTCGCGATGGTCTGCTGCCACTCGGTCAGGGGATTGGCGAGCGCCGACAGCTCGATGGCTGCCTCGCGGACGTCGGGCACTGCCGGAGTGGGCATCACCGGACTCACGGCGAGGACACTGGCGCTTGCCATCGCGAGGCCAGCTACCAGATACCTGGTCTGGCGGGACTGCGAGCCTGACTCGTCGACATAGTCGATCGAGTCGGGTCGGAGGGCTCTTTGCACGTTTTCTCCTGGTTGGCTGTGAAATTGCTGTGTAGCGATCGAAGATTAGCTGAGGCTTACCTAGTAAACAATAGGTATGCCTTGCCTTAACACAGGGCGTCCCGGGGAAGGCGAGGTTCGTTCGCTGTTCGGTTGTCTCCCGCGCCGATGTCCGGGCCCGAGTGGCGTTCGCGCCCTTGTCTCGGACAACCCTTCGGGGGCGGCGGTGAAGACCGATTTCTCCACGGATGCGGCCGCCTCACCAGCCATTAGGGTGTATCAACAGCGAGTGATCCGGTGGTTGCAGAAGGCGCTACCGATAGGTGTACAGTAGGGCCCTACACAAACCCGGATCAATAGGAGGATGACGGGTGAGCGCTCCTGAGCACGCCGCGGACCCCGTCGCCTCCGAACCCGTGCGCTACGAGGTGCGCGACACCGGCGTCGCGGTGTTGACGCTCAACCGGCCCGAGCGCATGAACGGATGGGGCGGAGGCCTTGCGACGACGTTCTATGCGCGCCTCGACGACGCCGAGGCCGACCCCGACGTGCGGGCGATCGTCGTCACGGGCAGCGGCCGGGCGTTCTGCGCCGGCGCCGACATGGGCGACCTGACCACGATCAGCGCCGCGACCGTCGACGATGCGGCGGGCACCGACGTCGGCAAGCTCGTGGGCGCGCGGCATCCGCACTTCCTGATGAGCATGCGTAAACCTGTCATCGCCGCGGTCAACGGCGCGTGCGCGGGAATGGGGTTGACGCTGGCGTTGGCGTGCGACGTCCGCTTCGCCGCCGAGGGCGCGAAGTTCACCACCTCATTCGCTCGGCGTGGTCTGATCGCCGAGTACGGGATCTCGTGGATCTTGCCGCGGGTCGTCGGCGCCGGCGTCGCGATGGACCTGCTGCTCTCGGGCCGGGTGCTGCTCGCCGACGAGGCCGCCCGGCTGGGTCTGGTCAACGACGTCCTGGCTCCGGCCGACCTCCTGCCGCGGGCGATCGCCTACGCCGAGGACATCGCCGCCAACTGCGCTCCGAGTTCCCTGGCGGTGATCAAGCAACAGGTGTACGCAGACACCATGCGGGATGTCTTCGAGGCCAGCGACCACGCCGAGAAGCTGATGCACGAGTCGATGGCCCGGCCCGACTTCATCGAGGGCATCACCAGTTTCTTCGAGAAGCGCCCGCCCGACTTCCCGCCTTTGAAGCCTGAGCAGGAGGACATCCGATGACACTCGACTACATGGCTATCGACGTCGACAACCACTACTACGAGCCGATCGACTCCTTCACCCGCCACCTGCCCAAGGAGTTCAAACGCCGTGGCGTGCAGATGCTCACCGAGGGCAAGCGCACGTTCGCCGTCATGGGCGGCGTCGTCAATCACTTCATCCCGAACCCGACGTTCGACCCGATCATCGAGCCGGGATGTCTGGATCTGTTGTTCCGCGGCGAGATCCCCGACGGCGTCGACCCGGCGTCGCTGATGAAGGTCGACCGGTTGGCCGACCATCCCGAGTATCAGAACCGCGACGCCCGGGTCAAGGTCCTGGACAAGCAGAACCTCGAAACCGCGTTCATGCTGCCGACATTCGCGTGCGGCGTCGAGGAGGCGCTCAAGCACGACATCGAGGCGACGATGGCCTCGGTGCACGCGTTCAACCTGTGGCTGGACGAGGACTGGGGCTTCGACCGCCCCGACCACCGGTTCCTGTCGGCGCCGATCATCTCGTTGGCCGATCCCGACAAGGCCGTCGACGAGGTCGAGTTCGTGCTGAGCCGGGGGGCCAAGATCGTCTGCGTGCGGCCCGCGCCCGTACCGGGATTGGTCAAGCCGCGCTCGCTCGGCGACCCCGTGCACGACCCGGTGTGGGCACGGCTCGCCGAGGCCGGCGTACCGGTGGTCTTCCATCTGTCCGACAGCGGTTACCTCGCGATCGCGGCGCTGTGGGGCGGAAAGTCGACGTTCGAGGGCTTCGGCAAGAAGGACCCGCTCGACCAGGTGCTGCTCGACGACCGAGCCATCCACGACTCGATGGCGTCGATGATCGTGCATCAGGTGTTCACCCGCCACCCGAAGCTGAAGGTCGCCAGCATCGAGAACGGTTCGTACTTCGTCTACCGCTTGATCAAGCGACTGAAGAAGGCCGCCAACACCGCGCCGTACCACTTCAAGGATGATCCGGTCGAGCAGCTCCGCAACAACGTCTGGATCGCCCCGTACTACGAGGACGACGTGAAGCTGCTCGCCGAGACCATCGGCGTGGACAAGATCCTGTTCGGTTCGGACTGGCCGCACGGTGAGGGCCTGGCCGACCCGATGGCCTTCACCGCCGACATCCCGCAGTTCCCGGAGTTCAGTGCCGAGGACACGCGAAAGGTCATGCGCGACAATGCTCTCGAGCTGCTCGGCGTGAACGTTCCGGCCGGCTGACATGACCGAGTGGACCATCGGGGCGGTGCTCGACGCGGTGGCGCAGGCGGTTCCGGACCGCCTGATGACGGTGTGCGGCGAGCGGCGCAGCACGTTCGGTGAATCGGCGGACCGCACCCGCCGTCTGGCCAACTACCTCGCCGGGCAGGGGCTGGGCGCCCACCGCGAGCGCGCCGAGCTCGACAACTGGGAGTGCGGACAGGATCGTGTCGCACTCATCATGCACAACGATCTCTATCCCGACATGGTGATCGGCTGCCTCAAAGCCCGTACGGTGCCGGTCAACGTCAACTACAACTACACCCCCCGCGAGGTCGCCGAACTCCTCGACTATCTGCGGCCGCGTGCGGTGATCTACCACCGATCGTTCGGCCCGAAGTTCGCCGACGTGCTGCCGCCGGCGACCGCGGACCTGATGATCGCGGTGGACGATGGCTGGATCGCCGGCACCGCCGGCGACAAGCCCTCGGTGCCCCAGCTGCCCGGAGTGACGAGCCTGGACGACGCGCTGGCGCAGGGTGATACCGATCAGCCCATCGCGCCGTCACCCGACGACGTGCTGATGGTCTGCACCGGTGGCACGACTGGTCGGCCCAAGGGCGTGATGTGGCGGCAGAGCGACACCTATGTGGTGTCGATGAACGGCGCCGACCACGACTCCGTCGACGACATCCACGCCAGGGTCGGTCACGGCGGCGCGCCGTGGTTCGCGGTGTCCCCGCTGATGCACGCCGCCGGAATGTGGACCGCCTTCGCGGCGTTGCTCAACGGCCTACCGGTGATTCTGTATGACAAGACCAGCTTCGACCCCCGCGCGGTGCTGCAGACCGCCGAGCGGGAGAAGGTCGGCCTGATGACGATGGTCGGCGACGCGTACGCCGGACCGCTGGTCGACGAATTGCGCAGCGGTTCTTACGATCTGTCGTCGCTGTTCGCCATCGGCACCGGCGGAGCCGCGACCAATGTCAAACACCAACGCGCGCTGCTGGATCTGCTGCCGCACATCACCTTGATCAACGGTTACGGCTCGTCGGAGACCGGTAACGTCGGCTTCGGCCGCAGCCAGCGGGGCGCCGAGAAGGACACCTTCGAGCTGCGTGAGGGTGCGCTGGTGTTGTCCGAGGACTACCGCCGGTTCGTGAGTCCGGGCGAGGAGGAGGTCGGGTTCGTCGCACGCGGTGGCCGCATCCCGCTCGGCTACTTCGATGACGAGGCGGCCACCCGCAAGACCTTTCCCGTCGTCGACGGGCAACGGGTGGTCATCTCCGGCGATCGCGGATCACTGGCAGCCGACGGCACGCTGCGCCTGTTCGGCCGCGACTCTCTGGTGGTCAACACCGGCGGTGAGAAGGTCTTCGTCGAGGAGGTCGAAGAGGTGTTGCGCGCACATCCGGCCGTTGCCGACGCGCTGGTGGTGGGGCGGCCCAGTGAGCGATGGGGCCAGGAGGTCGTCGCGTTGGTCGCCCTGTACCGGGACGACGCCGCCGCGCCCGACCAACTGCAAGCGCACTGCGCATCCCGACTGGCGCGGTTCAAGGTGCCCAAGGAGTTCCTCGTCGTGGACGCGGTCCGGCGGCTCGGCAACGGCAAGCCCGACTACCGGTGGGCCAAAGACGCTGCGACTCAACAGGCGTCGCTGACATGAAGGCCATTGACTGCCTGGTCAACGTGCACTTCGGGGAAACCGAACGACAGCCGACGTGGATGCTCAAGGTCCGCGACGACTACTTCAAGGGTCCGCAGTCGATGTTCGCGCCCGTCGACCTGTCCGAACTGCTCGACGAGATGGACGAACAGGGTGTGGCCAAGGCCGTTCTGATGGACAACCTGGCCAAGCCCTCGACGACGGCGCGCAGGTTCGTCGAGGCCAGGCCGGAGCGGTTCGCTCTGGCCATGGGAGGTGTCAACCTGCTGCGCCCCATGCCGTCGCTGGCGCAGTTGTCCGCCGTCGTCCGGGATCTGCCGGTGGCGTATGCCGTTGTCGGGCCGAGCTTCTGGGGGGACGGGCAGTATCCGCCCAGCGACGCCGTCTACTACCCGCTCTACACCAAATGCGCGGAGCTCGGCTTGCCGCTGTGTATCAACACTGGCATCCCCGGCCCGCCGATCCCCGGCGAGGTGCAGAACCCGATCCACCTCGACCGGGTGTGCGTGCGCTTCCCCGAGCTCAAGCTGTGCATGATCCACGGCGCCGACCCGTGGTGGGACGTGGCGATCCGGCTGTTGATCAAGTACCAGAACCTGCGGCTGATGACGTCGGCGTGGTCGCCGAAGCGGTTGCCCGACAGCCTGCTGCACTACATGCGCACCCGCGGCCAGAACAAGGTCATCTACGCGTCGGACTGGCCGGTGCTCAAGATGCGCCGCGTGGTGCCGGAGGCACAGGCCCTTGACCTGTCGGCCGAGGTGCTGGACAACTATCTGTACAACAACGCCGCCGAATTCTTCTTCGGACAGGAGACCTGACGATGGACCGCTACGAGCTACGCAGGCTGGATTACAGCCTGTCCGAGGACCACCAGGCGCTGCAGTCCGCGTACAAGGACTTCTTCAAGACGCACTGCTCCATCGAAACCGTCCGCGCCGCAGAGCCGTCCGGTTTCGACAAGAGCCTGTGGGAGCGGCTGTGCGCGATGGGTGCTTCGACGATGGCGCTGCCGGAGGACGCCGGCGGCGACGGCGCCACGCTCGTCGACCTGACGTTGGTGGCCGAGGAGATCGGCCGCTCACTGGCGCCGGTGCCGTGGATCGATCACGTCTGCGCCGCGCGTCTGCTCGGCAGGCTCGGCGTGCTCGACCCCGACGTCGTGAGCGGCAAGCAGGTGATGGGGTTCGACGCCCGGCACGACAGCGTGTCGGGCGTGCGCTTGGTGCCGAGCGGGTCGGTGGCCGACCACATCGTCATGCGCGACGGAGACGACATCGTGAAGCTCACGTTCGCGACCCGGCCTGCGAAGGTCGACAACATCGGCAGGCTGCCCATGGCGTGGATCGACCCGGCTGCCGCCGACAACCGGACGGTGCTGGGGTCCGGACCCGACGTGCTTGCGAAATACCAACGGGCGCTGAATGAGTGGCGGGTACTCATGGGCGCGGCGCTGGCCGGCCTCGTCGAGGAGACCATGACCATCGCGGCTGAGTTCGCCAAGACGCGCTACACCCTCGGCGTACCGATCTCGACGTTGCAGGCCATCTCGCACCCGTTGGCCAACATCGCGATCACGGTGCAGGGCGGACGCAACCTGGCGCGGCGCGCGGCGTGGTTCCTCGACAACGAGCCCGACGAGCGGCCCGAACTCGCGCCGTCGGCGTTCGTGTTCATGGCCGAGGAGGCTTCCAAGGCGGCCACGATGGCCGTGCAGGTGCAAGGCGGTCTGGGGGTGTCGGCCGAGGCCGCGGCCACCGCGTACCTGGTGCGGGCCCGCGGATGGGCGCTCGCCGGCGGCGATCCGGGCGCCAGCGCGAAGTACATCGCCGAGATCGTCGCGGCGCGCGAGAGCAAAGAGGGCAAGTAGTGGACTTCTCACGAGTCGAGTTGTCGGACGACGATCAGGCGTTCCAGGACGAGTCGCGCGCGTTCCTGCAGTCGATCGTCACCGAGGACGTGCTGCGCCGCGACCGCGAGACCGGCGACAACTTCGACGAGGGCGTGCATCTGGCGCTCGGCGAAGCCGGTTACCTTGCCCGCGAATGGAAGCCCGAATCCGAGGGCGGGTTCAACCGGGTCAGGCGTCGCATCTGGGAGCTGGAGAAGCGTCGCGCGCACGTGCCGTGGGTGACGTTCGGTACCACCGCCATGATCGCGCGGTCGGTGCAGAAATTCGGGTCCGAGGAACTCAAAGCCGAAGTGATGCCAGGTGTCTACAGCGGACATGTGCGGATGTGCCTCGGCTACACCGAGCCCGAGGGCGGCTCCGACGTGGCCACCTGCAAGACCCGGGCCGTCCGCGACGGGGACAGCTGGGTGATCAACGGGTCCAAGATGTTCACCACCGGCGCGCACAACTGCCAGTACGTCTTCCTGATCACCAACACCGACCCGTCGGCGCCGAAACACAAGAGCCTCACGATGTTCCTGGTCCCGCTCGACACGCCGGGCATCGAGATCCAGGGCATCCGCACCGTCGACGGCGACCGGACGAACATCGTCTACTACACCGACGTGCGCGTCGACGACAAGTACCGGCTCGGCGAGGTGAACAACGGCTGGACCGTGGTGCGCGAGCCGCTCAACGCCGAGCACGGCGCGGTCGAGGCGGCCACCGACGGCCTGGCCGACGTCGCGATCATGATGCACCAGGCCGAGTTCATGGCCATCGCCGCCGACAAGGCCGCCGCCAAGGTCACCGAGAAGGACCCGAACGGTCGCCGGCTCCTCGACGACGGCTCGGTGGCATACCGGTTGGGCCGCAGCGTCGCCCGGATGGAGGCGTCCTTCGCGACGCCCAACATCTTCGGCCGGGTGGCGCTGGCGCAGACGATGCGCGACATCTCACCGGACCTGATGGACATCCTCGGCACCGCCGCGTCCCTCCCACTCGGCACCGACGGCGCCGCCGACGACGGCGCCGCCGAGTACGTGTTCCGGTTCGCGCCGCTGGTCGGGATCTACGGCGGCACGCTCGAGGTGTTCCGCAACATGATCGCGCAGTACGTCCTCGGGCTCGGCAAGCCGGCGTACGCCGCGGTCGTATCCTGACCTCGGGCCGAGCGCGTGTCTGCGCCCGACACGCCGGCATATCACAACATTTTGCGCACGCTCGTGAGATGAAGGAAGCATGAACGACAGACCTCCGCGGGGCCGCCGCAGGGCACTGGTGATGGGGCCGAGCGGGTTCGTCGGATCGCATGTGACGCGCATGCTCGTCGAGCGTGGCCACGACGTGCGGGTCTACCTGCGCAAGACCAGTTCGACGGTGGCCATCGACGACCTGGACGTCGAGCGGTGTTACGGCGACCTCTACGACGAGGACGCACTGCGCGCGGCGATGGCCGACCGGGACGTCGTCTACTACTGCATCGTCGACACCCGATTCCACCTGCGCGACCCGGCGCCGCTGTTCGAGACCAACGTGAACTGCCTGCGGCGGGTGCTCGACATCGCCGCCGACGCGGACCTGCACCGGTTCGTGTTCTGCAGCACCATCGGCACGATCGCGCTCGGCGACGGGCGCACACCGGTGACCGAGGACATGCCGTTCGACTGGGGCGACAAGGGGGGTCCTTACATCGAATCGCGCCGCCAGGCAGAGGATCTGGTGCTGCGCTACGCGCGCGAGCGCGGCCTGCCCGCGGTGGCGATGTGCGTGTCGAACCCGTACGGCCCGGGCGACTGGCAACCGCATCAAGGCCTGATGGTCCAGTACGCGGCCCTCGGCAAGCTTCCCGCTTACATCAACAGCGTGCACACCGAAGTCGTCGGTATCGAGGACGTCGCGGAGGCGTTCCTGCTCGCCGGCGACCACGGCCGCATCGGGGAGCGCTACATCATCTCGGAGACATACATGTCGATGCGGGAGATGTTGCAGACAGCCGCGACTGCGGTGGGCGCGAAGCCTCCGCGGTTCGGCGTGCCGCTGGGGTTGGTATATGCAGCGGTAGGGGTCGCCGAGGTGGTGGGACGGCTGGTGCGACGCGACGTTCCGATCAACACGAACGGCATCCGGCTGTTGCACATCATGGCGCCCGCCGACCACGCCAAGGCGACCAGGGAACTGGGCTGGCAGCCGCGGCCGACCGCCGAGTCGATCAGGCGAGCGGCACGGTTCTACGTCGAGCAGGCGGAAGCGATGGCCATATGACCGCGGCCGAACTCGTCGAGATCGAGTCGATCAAGCAGCTGAAGGCGCGCTACTGCCGACTCCTCGACACCAAGGACTGGGCGGCATGGCGGGCCATCTTCACCGACGACTTCCACAGCGACACCTCCGAAGCGGGCGGCAAGGTGATCGACGGCGCCGACGAGTTCGTCGCGTTCACCCGCAAGAGCCTGCGCAGCCAGGCCACCGTGCACCAGGTTCACGCGCCCGAGATCGAGATGACTTCGGCAACCACCGCGCGAGGCGTGTGGGCGCTCGAGGACGTCGTGCGGTTCGGCCCGGGGGTGAACCTGCGCGGGTACGGGCACTACCACGAGACCTACGATAAGGCCGACGGACAGTGGCGCATCAAGAGCTCGAAGCTCACGCGCCTGCGCGAGGACGTCGGCAACGGCGTTGTCGCCGTGTACATCTCCGATCCGGTGCGTCGGGCCATCGGCCGGCTGTCCCGCCGGCTGATGAAGTAGGCCTCAGGAGTTGAAAAACTCCAGGAGGTCGGCGTTGATGACGTCGGCCTGGGTGGTCGGCATGCCGTGCGGATATCCCTGGTAGGTCTTCAGCGTGCCGTTCGCCAGCAGCTCGGCCGACCGGGGACCCGCGGCGACATACGGCACGATCTGGTCGTCCTCGCTGTGCATCACCAGGACGGGAATCGTGATCTTCTTGAGGTCCTCGGTGAAATCGGTCTGCGAGAACGCGACGATGCCGTCGTAGTGCGCCTTCGCGTCGCCCATCATGCCCTGGCGCCACCAGTTCGCGATGATGGCTTCCGACGATTCCGTTCCCGGCCGGTTGAACCCGTAGAACGGGCCGGACGGCAGCGCACGGTAGAACGTCGAACGGTTGGCGGCCAGTTGTGCCTGCAGGTCGTCGAACACCTCCTTGGGCAGCCCGTCGGGATTGGCCTTGGTCTTGACCATCAGCGGCGGGACCGCGCTGATGAGCGCCGCCTTGGCGGCGCGGCTCTCGCCGTGCCGGGCCAGATAGTGAGCCACTTCGCCGCCGCCCGTCGAGTGGCCGACGTGGATCGCGTCGTGCAGGTCGAGATGCTCGACGACCGCGGCCAGGTCGTCGGCGTAGTGGTCCATGTCGTGACCGTCGGCGACCTGTGCCGACCGGCCGTGCCCGCGGCGGTCATGGGCGACGACACGGTATCCGTGCTGCAGGAAGAACAGCATCTGGGTGTCCCAGTCGTCGGACGACAGCGGCCAGCCGTGGCTGAACACGATCGGCTGACCGGAACCCCAGTCCTTGAAGTGGATGTCGACGCCGTCGCTTGTCGTGATTATGGGCATGGCGGTCCTCCGATGTGGCAGTGGCGTTACGGGCACTCTGCCACGTTCACCGTGCGGATGTGCGCCGATGAATCCCTGATCGTCCGCCGAGTCAGACGGTCACCTGGTGAGGATCGTCGCGGCGGCGGTGCCCGGTGCGCCGTACAGCTGGGCGAAACCGACTTTCGGCTCGCCGGGCACCTGCCGGTCACCGGCCTCGCCGCGCAGTTGCCTGACCAGTTCGTGGATCTGCCGCAGGCCGGAGGCGCCGATCGGTTCACCGTTGGCGATCAGGCCGCCGTCGGTGTTGACCGGCAGGGGACCGGTGATCTCCGTCGCACCCTCGGCGAGGAGCTTCTCCTGCTCCCCGTCGGCGCAGAAGCCGCACTCGGCCATGTGGATGATCTCCGCCCCCGCGTCGGTGTCCTGTAACTGCACGACGTCGACGTCTTCGGGTGCCACACCGGACTTTTCGAATGCGGCGCGCGCCGCGTAAACAGTGGGCGCGACGTCTTGCTCGACCGGCGCGAACGTGGTGTTGACCTCGTAGGCGCCGTACTTGCGGGTGCGGACTTCGACTGCGCGCAGATACACCGGCTTGGAGGTGTACCGCTCGGCGATGTCGGCGCGGCACATCACCACGGCCGCCGCGCCTTCGTCCGGAGCGCAGAACATGTACTGGGTGAGCGGGTAGTTCAGCATGGCGGAGTTGAGGATCTGGTCCTCGGGGATCGGTTTGCGCCGGAACGCATTCGGGTTCAACGCGCCGTTGCGGAAGTTCTTCGCCGCGACCTTCGCCAGGGTCTGCTGTGAGATGCCGTGGTCGTGCAGGTACCGGTTGGCCTTCATCCCGAAGAACTGAGTGGTGAGGTACTGACCGTTCTCGGCGTACCACCGCGGCATGCCGACCAGCGCCGGATCCTCGGTGAACGCCCCGCGCGGATGCTTGTCGAGGCCGATCGCGATGCCGATGTCGTAGTCGCCCAGCCGGATACCGTCGGCGCAGGCCTTCGCGGCGCTCGCCGCCGTCGCGCAGGCGTTGAACACGTTGGTGAAGGGAATACCGGACAGGCCGACCATGCCGACGATCGCGTCGGGGTTGGCGACGGTCCAGCTGCCTCCGGTGGCGAACTGGATGTCCTTCCACTCGACGCCGGCGTCGGCCACCGCGGCGAAGATCGCGTCGACGCCCATCTCCATGGCCGACTTGCCCTCGAAGCGGCCGAACGGATGCAAACCGACACCGATGATCGCGACGTCGTTCACCTGCGACTCCTCCCCAGCGGGCCTATGCTAACTGTAATGCTTACAGTATCGTAGTCGGCGTGTCACCGGTCATCGAGCACAAGGCGACGTTCTGCCGGATCTGTGAGCCGCTGTGCGGAATGATCGCGACTGTCGAGGACGGCCGCCTGGTCGCGCTGCGGCCCGACAAGGAGCACCCGTTGTCGACGGGTTTCGCCTGTCAGAAGGGAATCGCCTTCACGGAGGTGGTCAACGACCCCGATCGCGTCACCCAACCGCTGCGGCGCGGGCCGGACGGTTTCGAGCCGGTCGGCTGGGACGAGGCGATGGCCGACATCGCGTCCCGGCTGTCGGGGATCCTGCGGCGGCACGGCTCCGGGGCGGTCGGATGGTACATGGGCAACCCAGGTGCCTTCAGCTATGCGCACACGTTCGCGGCGCTGCTGTTCGTCAAGGGCCTCGGCCGGTACGGCCACTACTTCACCGCGTCGTCCCAGGACACCAACAGCCGGCTGATCGCGAGCCAACTGCTCTACGGTGTGCCGACGTCGGTTCCCATCCCCGACCTGACGCGCACCGACCTGTTGGTCATGATGGGCGCCAATCCCGTTGTGTCGCACGGTAGCTTCTTGACCGCGCCCCGGATCAAGGACCGCATGCACGACATCGTCAAGCGCGGGGGCCGGGTGGTGATCGTCGACCCGCGGCGTTCCGAGACCGCCGCGGCCTTCGAATGGCTGGGCATCGTCCCGGACACCGACTCCTTGTTGCTGCTGTCGCTGTTGCAGGTGATGTTCGCCGAAGGCCTGGTCGATGTGGCGCGGGGGAGTCGGCAGGCCGACGGCGTGGACTGGTTGCGGGCGATGTGCCTGCCGTTCACTCCGGAAGCGACGGCCACGCAGACCGGCATCGACGCGGACAGCGTGCGCACGCTGGCACGTGACCTGGTGCGCGCCGAGCGCGCGGCGGTGTACGGCAGGCTCGGTACCTGCGTGGGCACTCACGGCACGCTCACCACCTACCTGATCGACGCGGTGAACCTGGTTTCGGGCAACCTCGACGTGCCGGGCGGTTCGGTGTTCAGCTCGATGCACACTGTCGGGCAGCGGTGGCAGAACGTTGCGATGGGCGCCGTGATGCGACGGTCGTATCGGCGAAAGCGGTCCCGTGTCAGCGGAATTCCGAGCGCGATCGGATCGGAGCCGGCGGCGCTGATGGCCAAGGAGGTCACTACCCCGGGCGACCGTCGGATCAGGGCGCTGTTCGTCTCGGCCGGCAATCCCGTGCTGTCGGTGCCCAACGGTGACGAGCTCGAGACAGCGTTCGGCGAACTGGAGCTGTCGGTGGGGCTCGATCTCTATGTCACCGAGACGACCGCCCGCTGCGACTACATCCTGCCGGTCACCACCATGTACGAGCGCGACGACTTCCCGTACACCTTCCAGGCGTTCCAGGCCACGCCGTTCCGGCAGGCGACCGAGGCGGTCGTCGCGCCGGTGGGGGAGGCGCGCGGTGAGTGGGACATCGTCTGCGAGCTTGCTCGGCGGCTGGGCCACCGGGTGCCGGCCTTCGCGGCGTTCACCGGTGTGCGGAAGGCGTTCGGGGTGATGGGGGTCGATGTCTCCCCGCGGATGATGGTCGACGCGCTGGTACGAATGTCGGAGGGCGGCAACCGGTTCGGTCTGCGTCGCGGCGGGTTGACGCTGCGACGGCTGACCGAGGAGCACCCGCACGGCATCGTGTTGTCGCCCCATATCCGCACCGGTGTGTTGCGCGACGCGGTCGCCTACCTGTCGCGGCGTGTGCGGTTGGCTCATCCCGGCATCGCCGCCGAGGCGGCGAAGCTGTCGCAGCGGTCGCATCCCGAGGGGTACCCGCTGCGGATGATCGGCCTGCGCGAGCCACGCTCGGAGAACTCGTGGATGCACAACTCGCCGTTGTTGATGCGAGGTGAGCGTCGACAGCATGCGCTGATGCATGTCGACGACGCGGCGGAGCAGCAGATCGCCGACGGCGACGAGGTGCGGATCAGCTCGCCGTACGGCGCCATCGCGGTGCCGGTGTCGACGACGAAGGATCTTGTCGCCGGGGTGGTGGCGGTTCCGCACGGCTGGGGCCACAAGGGGACGGGAACGTGGCGACTGGCCAACCGCGCCGGTGGTGCGAACGTCAACCAATTGACGTCCAGCGACCCCGCGGATGTGGAGACGCTGTCGGGGATGGCCTGGCTGACAGGGGTTCCGGTGCGTGTGGAGCGCATCTAGCGACGCGAGAGCGCGTGCGCGCATGTAGCGCTCGCGGGAATGGGGGGCTAGGCGATGGCGCCCTTTTCCTTCAGCGCCTCGATGCGGTCCCAGTCCATGCCGATGTCCATCAGCACCAGCTCGGTGTGCTCGGACGCCTGCGGTGCGCGGGTGGTCTGCAGCGGTTCGTGATTGAACTGCACCGGTCCGCGCACCACCTTGAACGGTTTTTCGCCGGCGGCCGCCTCGACCTCGACGATCATGTCGTTGGCGATGGCCTGCTCGTCGCTACCGAGGTCGACCAGGCTCTGAAACGGCGCCCACTGGCCCTTCATCGTCTTCAGGTGCTGACGCCAGTAGTCGAACGGCTTGCTGCGAATCGACTCCGCGATCAACTCGACGGCCGCGGCGGCATTCTCGATCAACGGCATGACGTCGGAAAAGCGCGGATCGTCGGCCAACTCCGGCAGGCCCAGATGCTCGAACGCGTCGCGAATGTAGCCGGTCGGGCTGACGATGCACAGGTTGATCGTGCCGCCGTCGGAGGTGAGGTAGTTGCCGAGGAACGGGTTGACCGTCGGTCCAACCGAGTCGGGCATCAGCGACCGCATGGTCTCGCCTGTCTCCATGCCTTGCGTGACGCTCGCGCCCGCCGCCCACCACGCGGTGCTGAGCAGTGAGACGTCGAGTTCGACGGCCTCGCCCGTGCGCTCGCGATGAAAGAGCGCCGCCGAGATACCGCCCGCGATGTTCATGCCGCCGATCGAGTCGCCGAACGCCGGGATGCCCTGCGACAATGCGCCTTTGATCTCCTCCGGGGTCAACGCATGGCCCACCCCGCTACGCGTCCAGAACGCCGTCCCGTCGAAGCCGCCGATGTCGCGTTCCGGTCCCTTGTCGCCGTAGGCGCTGCCGCGTGCATAGATGATCGTCGGGTTCGCCGCGCGGATGTGCTCGATGTCGAACTTGTTCTTCTGCCGTTGCGCCGGCAGGTAGTTGGTCAGGAAGACGTCGGCGGTCTTGGCGATCTCGTAGAGGACTTCCTGCCCTTCGGGCTTCGACACGTCGATGCCGACGCTGCGCTTACCGCGGTTGGGATGTTCGATCAGCGGGTGCCGGTCGGGGTCGAGCTGGAAGCCACCCATGTTGATGAAGCCGCGCTGGGTGTCTCCGCGCACCGGGTGCTCGACCTTGATGACGTCGGCACCCCAGTCGGCGAGGATGGCGCCCGCCGCCGGGACGAACGTGAACTGCGCGACCTCGAGGACGCGGACGCCCTCCATGACCTTGATCAAGACAACCCTCTCTGCGTGCCAGCCGTTGAATGAACCTACTGTAAGGTTTACAGTTGATCGTCCAGCAGACTCCGATTCTACGAGGTAGGTGCGTGAGCTCCACCCGGTATTCAGAAGAACGGGCCGAGACCAGCATCGAGGTCGCCAGGAGGGCCGCTGACCGGGCCGAAACCCGGATGCTCATCGACGGGCAGCTCGTGCCGTCGACCTCGGGTGGGGAGTTCGACAACCTCAGCCCGGCGACCGGAGCCCGGTTGGGCCGCACCGCAGCGGCCGGTCCCGAGGACATGAACCGCGCCGTCGCCGCCGCGAGGCGCGCGTTCGACGAGACCGACTGGTCGTCCAATCGGCGACTGCGCGCGCGCTGCCTCGACCAGTTGCAGACGGCGATCGAGGCCGAACGGGAAGACCTCCGGGAGGAGTTGATCGCCGAGGTCGGCTGCCCCGTGATGACGACGCATTCCGCGCAACTCGACTGGCCCCTGGCGGACGGCCTGAGCTATCCCGCACGGCTGCTTCTCGACTTCGACTGGGATCGACCCCTCGAGGGCGGTGGGCTGTTCGGCGAGCGCAACGTCCGCACCGTCGTCAAGGAGGCCGTCGGTGTCGTCGCGGCGATCACGCCGTCGAACTTCCCGATCGAGGTGATCCTCAACAAGCTCGGCCCTGCCCTGGCCACCGGCAACACCGTCGTGCTCAAACCCGACCCGAACACGCCGTGGAACGCGACGCGGCTGGGCCGGTTGATCGCCGAGCGCACCGACATCCCGCCCGGCGTCGTCAATGTCGTTCCCACCCCGTCGAACGACGTCGCGGCGATCCTCGGCACCGATCCACGGGTCGACATGATCTCGTTCACCGGTTCGACCGCGGTCGGGAAGCTGCTGATGCGCCAGGGCGCCGACACCATGAAGCGGATGTTCCTCGAACTCGGCGGCAAGTCGGTGTCCATCGTGCTCGACGACGCGCCCCCGGCCGCGGTCATCGGCTCGGCGGTGGGCGTCTGCGTGCACGCCGGACAGGCCTGTGCGGCCACCACCCGGATGCTCGTGCACCGGTCGCGCTACGACGAGGCCGTCGCAAGTGTCACCGCCGCCTACCAGGTAGTGCCCGTCGGTGACCCCGTGCACCCGGAAACCCTTGTCGGACCGGTGATCAGCGCGGCACAGAAGACGAGGGTGCTCGACGCGATCGAACAGGCTCGCCGGGACGGGGCCGAGATCACCACGGGCGGCGGCGCGGTCCCGGACCTGCCCGACCATCTGGCGGGCGGTCACTACATCGCACCCACCGTCGTCGTGGGGGTCGACAACAACGCCGCGATCGCGCAACAGGAGGTCTTCGGTCCGGTGCTCGTCATCATTGCGTTCGACGACGACGACGAAGCGGTGCGCATCGCCAACGACAGCGCCTACGGACTTGCGGGTGCGGTCAGTTCACGGTCGCTCGAGCGGGGGATGAGCATCGCGCGCCGGATCCGCACCGGTTCGTTCGGAGTGAACGGTGGGATGTTCTACGGCGCCGACGCGCCGTTCGGTGGCTACAAGAGCAGCGGTGTCGGAAGGCAGTGTGGGGTAGAGGGTTTCGAGCAATACCCTCGTGTATCCGCTGTGCTTGACGTGGGTTTTCCTGGTCACTCCGCACCGCTGTTCGGCCCAATATCCTCGACACGGCTAACGGGTGCGGTACCCGGCGCGTCTCGCGGACTGTGTGAGCGCACGCTCAGACGGGAAGCCGCCGTCACCCTCACCACCCGGCACGATGGTGTCGTCGGGGTAGACGATGAACCAGCCAACGCGGCGGTTGTCGAACGGTGCCCAGCCGTTGACCTCCGGATAGCTTCTCCCGCCCAGATACCAGCGCGGCACCGTCACCGGCAACCCGGTCCTCAGCGACTCGACCTGATTCAACGCGGTCGGTGCGTACGTCGCTGATTCGAGCGCGGCCCGTTCCTCGGGGGACACGTCACCCAACAGCAGCCGCGGGTCCGGGCGTAGCGACACCGACAACTCATAGGTCTTGATCCGTGCGTAGAGTCCCGGCACCCGCAAGCCGACCGGCCCGGTGTGTTCAGCTAACGGCACCTTTGTCCCTCGCCCAGCGTGCGAGTGCGGCCCGTTGCGCCTTCGCCGACCGCTGACTCATCGGTTGCGGTAGCTCAGTCTCGACGTTCTTCAACAGCCGGGACACGGTGCTGTCGAGCAGCCGAATCTCGGTGCTCAGTCGGCACAGATTCTTGTGGTCGGTCGGGTCGCAATGCTCGTACCGGCCTCGAAGGTGAACGCGGCGGTCGATGCACTCCGCGACCATGCTCAAGTGCTCACGCTCAGCAGCCGACCACGACAACGTCGTCCCGGCCCGCTCCGACGACCGCGCCAGCTCCGCGTCCAACTCGTCAAGCAACTGTTGCGCCTCGGGTGTGTGCTTACCCATACGCCCATCCTAAACCCGCAGCGGCACACCACGACTCAGCACGACCTACGTGCGTCCAGCGGATTCTTCAGTTCTGGCCGTGGGTGTTTGTGCTGGTGGGGAGGGTGTCCCTGGTGGGGGTCGTTTTGGGGGCTGAGCGTCGCTGTGAGCGTCGAGAGTGCCCGGTCTGGTATCCCTTGGTGCTGAGCGGGCTGTCGGGCGGCTCAGGTGCACCGCTTGATTGATGCCGCGATCCGCTCCGGTGTTTCCATTCCCACGAAGCCGTCTCGGACGACGGAGAGCCATTCGATGAACTGGTCTATCTCGTCGGCAGCTCTGAGACGCTGGGCACACAGGTTGAACGCCCAAACGTCGGCGGTGCTGTGGGGATCGTAGAAGCGGAGATTCATCGCGGCGATGAGCTTGTGCCAGGGGCAACAGCCGTCATCTTTGACGTGCGGGTTGTCGTACGGCTCGGTGTTTGTGTACGGCTCGGGTCGGTGTGGCCGGTGACGTTGGCGGTAGGCGCGTTGGCGGCAACCCGCCGAACAGAAGCGGGCATCAGCGCGGCCATCAAACTCGGTCGCGCACGCGGCACAGGTCCTCGACATATCCGTCACGCTACGACTGTCACGGCTAAATGTCACGTGACGTCCAGTTACAGCACGTGCGGTGTTGACGTCGTCGGGTACGACCGTCTCGAACTTCGAGGATGCGGACGTCTTCGAGGACATCTTCGAGGATGCTGGATCATGTTGGCGGGCAGCATGTTTTTAGGGCGGCGGTCGGTTCGTCGATCACTTGACGAACTGGTCGGGTGGGTGCACGATCGGTTCGTGGATCGCTCGACAAACCGGATGTGTCGGTGTCATGCCTAGGCACCGCGTCCCGCCTGACCAGCGTAAGAATCTCGATTGGCAACGGGTCATCTTGCCGTACGCCCGCACCATCGTCGAGTCGTACACCACGGACGTGACGTTGCGGCAGTTGTTCTACCGGCTGGTGTCGCTACCGCACGGGCATCCCGCGAAGATTCCGAACACCGATAACGCTTACAGCCTGTTGTCGCGCACGAGTGCGGAGTGGCGGCGTGTCGGCACGTTCCCTGATCTGGCCGACCAAGGGGCGCAAGTCTTCCCGGCGAGTGGGAGTGTGTCGCCGGGTCAGGCTATCGAGTCATTGCGGCGGTGGTACCGCCGTGACCGCACCGAGGGGCAGGAGTATCAGGTGTGGTTGGGCGTCGAGAAGGTGGGCATGGTCAACCAGCTCCGCTCATGGTTCCGGTCTGATCGTGGGCTTCCGATCCTCGCTCTCGGCGGGCAAGCCACGCAAGGACTCATCGACGAGTTGAGACGCGACGTCGAAGCTGATGGTCGGCCCGCGATCTTGCTGTACGCGGGTGATCACGACCCGTCCGGGTGGCGCATCTTGCAGTCGTTCGTGGACCGTACCGGCTGGTGGGCGAACCCCGAACTACCGGACTGGAATCCGGCTGACATGCCCGAGAACCGAGGATGGGTGCTCGACCATCACGGGAAGCCGAAGGCACCCGTCCCGAATTACGACCGCTACCGCAAGTATCGGGTGGCGTTGCAACCGGAGCAATGCGTCGAGTACGGGTTGCCGCGCAACTCGGCGAAGGAGAAGGACTCGAACTTGCCCGCGTTCCTTGCGAATTACGCGCACACCCTCGATGACGTCGAGGCCGAAAACGGGTGCGGCGTGCAAATCGAGATGGACGCACTCGAACCCAACGACTTGCGGCAGTTGTTCACCGACGCCGTCGAACAGTTCTGGGATGACGAGGCATACGACGCGGTGATCGAGGACGAGGACGACGACCGCGAGCACATCGACTTGCTGACCCAGATCGCGGAGCGGTACACCGCCGACGAACTACGCGGGTTGCTCGCCTGAGAGGTTGCGGGCGTGTCGTGAATCGTGTTGACAGGAGGCGTGTGTGTAGTCGTAGCGTGGAGAGCGTGTCCGATTGTGATTCAGAAGGTGGTGGCGGTAGGGCACCTGACCCGGCGTTGATTGCGAAGGTTGACGCTGAGGCGACCGCTCGGCACGCACACCACGAGGCCGGTCACGCGGTCGCGGCTGTTGCGCGTGGCGGGCAGCTGATTCGGGTGTTCCTCGGGACCGTCGATTGGACGACCGACGACATGAGCGCCGACACGACTGGCGGCACTGAGCATCGAACGGACGACGTTGATCGACCGTTCGTGACGTTCGCGGGGCCGTGGGCCGAAGCGAAGTGGATGGTCGCGAACGAGCCGGACCTAGACGACTTTCACGAGGCACTGGATTACGTGTGGGATGAGAACTTCGACGGTGACACCGCGAAGTACGAAGGCCGCGTTGCGGCGTTGGAAGCGGTGGCGGCGCAGCTCGGCCTCGGACACGTTGGCCGCGCATGGGAGGTCGGGTGGGCCTATGAGCTGGACGACCTCTTGCCCGCAATCGAGGCGGTCGCGGCGATGTTGATAAGGGGCGAAGAGGTCACCCACGAGGTCGTCCGCGAGCTAGTCGAAGAAGTGCGGGCCGAACAGGCGCAAGCCGAGTTCTAGGCGCGTGTCGTGTCGCGGTGCGACCGGATGTGTTCGATGCTTAGCGAATGATGGTGCGGGAGGCACGGTGTCGGCGGGCGGCACGACATCACGGGTATGTGGTGTTGGTGCGGCGTAGTGCGCCGGGGGTGTATGGGTTGGTGCGTCCTCGGGGCAGTCTTCGGCTCGACCTCACGATTACCCAACTAGAGGCGGCGGTGGGCATTCCCCGGCCACCGCGTACGCGCAACCCCTCGTGGATGGACGACGCACGATGTGCCGGGGTTAACGTCGCTGTGTTCTATCCGAACAGCGGCGACAAGGCAGGGGTTCAGCGCGCCAAGGCGATATGCGGGTCGTGCCCGGTGCGGCGTGAGTGCCTCGCCTGGGCGGTAGGCCGACGCGAGATGCACGGCGTCTGGGGCGGTATGACGCGGCGAGAGCGGCTGGCGTTGGCGCGGCAAGCCCGAGCGGGACGGTAGAACCCGTTCCGCCCCGACGCAATTCGCTGTGCCTAACGAGTGCGCCGGGACGGCCCGGTCTCATCCAGGCCGTAGGAGACCCGCACCCGGCACAGGCGCAGGGGAGGACCGGCCCGGTGAGCGATGGCCGGTGCGAAGGCTGGAACACACCGGCCACCACGTTTTAGGAGCCGCCGACGCCGATCCGCACAACGCACCGCTCGTCGGGATAACCAAATCCAAGCCTTGCAGTTGATCGCACCGCAAAGCTGTCGGAGTTGAAGAAGTACGAGGCGTCGATAGCGACCTCGACATCACGACGCATGATCGCGAACACGCGGCTACCGTCCAGGCCCCAGACTCTTCCGTCGCCGATAGCGGCTCCCGCCGCGCCGGGTACCACGAACAGGGGTGCACCGCCGATGAGGCGTCGGCTGGCTTGGGTCGGATCGGGTTGGAGCAGCGGTTTATTCGAGCCGGTCTCTTCCTTCAACGTCGCGAGTACCAGGGCGGTGGAGGCGTTCGTGCACCACGCGGTGACGTTGCCGCCGACACCCTCGACCAGCGAAGCGGCCTCCGTGAACGGATCGACGTTGGTGAAACCCGATCCAGCGGTGACGAATTGCGTTGCGCCGAGACTCAGCAACCCATCTGGCCCGTTGGCGGTGGTGTTGGAGAAAAATGCCAGGTCGATTTGGCGGGCGATGGATCGGGCGATGGACTCGCCGACCACCTGAGTCGCCGCAGGCGAGCTGTCCTGTGCAAGCTCGCTGGATACCTTCGTCAACCCGGCGACCTTGGTCGGGCGCACGATTTCCTCGGTCACGTCGGCGTCGTCCAGCGGAATGTCGGCGGCTTCAGCGACCCACTGGGCACCGGCGTCGTCGGCGATAATCGGGATTCGGAAGTCGCCGCTGTCGGTCGGAACGACGTTGCACACTTGCAGCGCGGTGGACGCGGCGATGATCGGTCGGACGACGAGTTCGCCGACCTCTTCGGGTGTGAGAATGCCAAGGCCAGCGGTGGCCGGACGGACCATAACCATAGTGAGAACTCCTGTAGGACAGCGGGATCGAGGCCGCGTCAGCCGTTACGGTGGTCGCGGTTGCCCTACAGGGCGGCGGTTCGCCCGGTGATCGCCAGTGACGGCACCGCCGAACGTGACAGCCATGCTACCGCTGAGCCGCTTGCCTGAACGCTTCTTGCCACGACGCCGCTTGTTCCTGGTCGGTTTCGTCGTGGGGGTTGCCGTCTGAGGTGACGGCGGATGCCGGTGCAGCGGCGTCGGGAAGCTGGACCTTCCAGTGCGGATGCGCGTCAACCACCTTCGCGACAGCGGCGGTCACCCGCTCGGGGTCGAGGTCTCCGTCGTCGGTCAGACACTCGGGCAACGTGACCCCACCCGCCCAGATGTCGCGGGGGTCAGCCAACGTCGAACCGGCGAGGGCTTCGACCTCCCGGCGCTGGTAGCCCGCGACCTGTTCGCGGAGCCGGTCACGTTCGGCCTCGGCGGTTTGGGCACGCTTGCGGAGCTTGCGCTCACCGGACTCAGCAGCGGGTGGCTCGGGCGGCGTGTCGGTGGCCTGGGTGTCCGACTCGGCGGGCGGCTCCGGTTGGCCGGTGCTGGCGTCGGCGGGCACAGCGTCCTCGGGCGGTGCTGTTAGTTCGTCCTGGGCGTTCTCAGCGCCAGCGTCGGGGTTGTCAGGTGTGGTCATGGGGTTCCTTCCGGTGGGTCGGTGTGGTTGAGTTCGAGCGCGATTCGCACGACGCGGTAGACGAATCGGAGTTCGACGGTGCCTTGCAGGTGGTTGAGTCGGGCGACAGCCACGTACAGGGCCGGGTCGCCAGCGCGGGCGGCGGCAACGATGAACTCCGCGAGCAACATCTCTTCGTCGGTCAGGACACCCGTCGCCACGCCAACGTCCGAACCGTTACGGTGCGGTCCGTTACGGTTCGTCGTCGTCGTCCCTTTCGGCGGTAGCGCGGGCGATGCGCTCGGCTTGCTGGGCGGCTTCCTCGGCGTCGAGGTCGGCGGTCATTCCGGCCAGTTCGAGCACGTCCTGTTCGAGCTTCGGCAGCCACGTCGGGCGGCCCTGGTCGTCACGTGCGCCGCCTGATTCATGTTCGTAGCGCCGGAACAACGTCCACATCAGCGAGTCGATCAGCAAGAACAATCGTCCGTCCTCGTGGGCTGAGGCCATGAGCGTGGCGGCGGGCCGCTTGCCGTCGCGTACACGGACCGCGAATGCGGCGAGCGCATTCTGTAGGTCACGAGGGTGCGGAATCCATTCGTCCTGTGCAGGTTTGGTGGTCATTCGGTTACGTTTCCTTCCTGTAGGTGGGTGAGGACTCTGAGGACTTTGAGGACTTGCCTGGTAGACAAGGGTTTTCGTTGTCCTCACGTTGTCCTCAACTGAGGACAAAGGGCAACCTAAGTTTTCAGTCATCCTCAGTTGTCCTCACTTCGTTGTCCTCAGTTGTCCTCAATGAGGACATTGAAAACATGCCCTGACCTGGGTTGTCCTCAGTGTCCTCACTGTCCTCAGGCCCCCGTAGGGAACGCCACACACCCCGGCTGACCTTCTCGATGAGGTCGTTGTCGGCCAACCGGGCGAGGTACTGGCCGGTGTCGTGGCGGCTGAGGTTCAACGCCTGTTGGACTTGGGCGTTGGTGACGGTGCCCTCCTTCTGGACATAGCGGAGCACCCACAGCGTTCTGTCACCGTGACGATTCTCGCGCTCTTGAACGTGCCGCTTGACGGCGGTGTCAGCAGCCGCGGAGAGGTCAGTGCCGTCGAGTTGCCACGCACCGTCAACGGAAGTCATCGCGTACTCGGCTTCGGGCACATCGCGTCCGGTGACGTGGAGGATGCCGGTCGGTTCCTGACGGGGGCGTTCGAGCACCAGCACGAAATCAGCCGCGCCAGCTACCGCGTTGCTGCCCGAGACGGCGTCCACGAAATCCTCGGTGCGCGACTTGTTCGTATGATGCACAGCCAGAACCGTCGAACCCGGTACGGCGTCGGCCAACGATTTGAGGCTCACCCCGAAGTCGTATTCGTTTTGATAGACATCGGCACCTGCTGGCCGGGGCGGCTTCGCCCGACCCAACGTGTCCAGAACGACCAGCGGCGGGTGAACGTCGTCCAGGTGCTCGGCGAGGAATTGCTCGATCATGCCGAGAATGACGCGGCGGTCCGCTTTCGTGATGCGATGCATCCCGCGAGGAATGCGCTTGCCCGGTCCCATGATTTGCCGGAACCGGGACTGTAGTCGGCGGTCGCCGTCTTCGAGCGCGAGGTACAGCACCGCCCGCTTCTCGACCTTCAGCTTCCCGAGGGCGACACCACCTGCGGCACAGGCCAATCCGAAGTCCGCGACTAGCCAGCTCTTACCCTTCTTCGGCGGGGCGACAATCAACCCGTAGCCTTCGGGCAACATGCCTTGAACCGCCCATTCCAGCGGCGGGAACTCCTGCTCGTCGAGCCACTCGCCGTCCCGCATATCCGCAAGAAGGTCGATATTGCCTGGTTCCGTTGAGGGCCAGAGCGATTCGGTGTCATCGGGCGGTTCGGGGCCGGGATCGTGTTTGTCGAGTGATCCACGAACCGTATCGTCAGGATGCCAGCCGTTGCGCGGAGCGTCGATGATGCCTTCGGCACCGGGGACACCGAAACGGTCCGCGTTGCGGCGGTGCTGGGCCGCGTGGAACTCGGCGCGTTCTTTGCCGAGGACCGCGTCGTTGTGATCCTTCATGCTGCGCTCCGACGTGCCAAGTGCTCAAGCCGGGAACGGTGCTCCGGGCACAACCGCCACGCGGTGCGAAGCGTGCGCGGATCGAACAGCGGTGTCACGCCAATGCTTTCGAGGTAGTTCGCCGTGGCGACGAGGGCATCGGCCTGGGCCAGCGTCATCTCGTCGCGACAGCGGTGCCGGTCGTGGTCCGGGTCTCTGATACAGCCGCACGGCGGGAGCGGCGGCATTCTCAGAGCAGCGTCTCGGCGGGCCGACCCGTAGTCGGGCCGGTGCGTTAGACTCCGATCATCGTTTGCGTGACGTATTCGGAGCGGGGCCGCTGGAATCGGCCCCGTTTCTCTTGTGGTCATCCAGGCGACCTCCCAGCGTGCTGCCCCCGCCAGAAGTCGGTGACCGTTGTCATCGACGGCATGTAGTGGCCGGTCACGCGGCACCGCCCGCTCGGTTGCGGCGTGCCGCCACAGCTTTTCGTGACAGCGCGGCGTAGAAGGACTTGCGAGCATTGGTGGCTCGCTTCTCCCGCTCAGCGGCGGGGAGTGTGCGGTCGGGGTCTACCTCGTCGTAGAACCGCTGATTGAATGCCGCCCGCGCCTTAGCGGTTCGACGTGTGCGGTCCTCGGTTAGTGCCCACGACTTGTGGGCGGCGGCCTGCGAGTTGAGCTTTCGCTCAGCGGAGGTCAGACGTGCGAAGTTGGCGATGGTTTTAGGGTCAGGGGAGGTGCTGTCCACACCCGGTATCCCTTCTGAGAAGGGCACAACGCGACAAATAGACACCTGGTGAATCAGGATGACTTGTCGCTACGGTCGGGTTCTCGCCCGACTCCCCTTCGCCCGTTGTGCGGTCGGCGGGAGGGTGTGTGTCTTTCCTACCGGGACGCCGTGGACGGCGTCAACGCACAACGGTAGTTGCCGTTGTGCGTATCGGTCAAGGCCCAGCTAGACGTGTGTGCGAGTCGCGCACAAGCGATTACAAGTCGCCGAGGTTCAATCCGCGTGCCTCGTCGGCGGCACGCTCCGACGCACTCGCGGAGGTGTAACGGTCGATCATGTCACGGTTCGCCCAACCGGCGACGCTCATCAAACCGCTCTCAGACCCGCCGTGCCTCAGCCACCGGGTTGCGGCGGTGTGCCTCATCCGGTGAAGGTGAAAGCCCTTGATCCCGGCCAACTCAGCGCGGTGCTTCAGGGTCTTGTCCAGCGCGTGATACCCGAACGTCTTGTCTTGCCCGCCGACCCACAGCGGTGCCGCATCCGCGAGCCGGTGCCCGCGCCGCACCCGTATGTAGCGGTCCAGCGCCGTCGCGGTCTGAGGTCCGAACGGGGCAACGCGGCCCTTGCCGCCCTTGCCGCGATGAATCGTGACCAATCCCCGGTGCACGTCCACGTCCTCCACCGTGAGCGCGAGGACTTCCCCGGCCCGCATCCCGGTTTCGGCCAACAACCGCACGATTGCCTCATCACGCCGGTCGGTCAACGCCTTCCCCTGGCACGCCTTGATCAACCGTTTGAGGTCGTCGTCGGTCAGCGCGTTGACCACCTTGCGGTCCACCTTCGGCGGTTTCACACCGAGTAGCGGGTCAGTCTCGTATTCGCCTTCGGCGGTCAGCCACGCGGAGAACCGTTTGAGGGCCGATTGACGGGCGACGGCGGTGCTGGCCTCCATGCCGTTGTCGAGAAGGTCGGCGATGAACTGCTGGACGTTGGCGCGGGACAACACCAGCGGCGTACCCGTCGCGGCGCACCAGCGTATGTACGCGGTGACACCCTTGGTATAGCCCTTCAGCGTGGCCGGTGATTTGCGCTCGGAGCGCAACACCAGTTGCCACGAGGGGAGTAGTTCGGTCAGATCGGGCAAATCGTTGGTCATGTCAATATCTTGACACGAACCGCTGTGCTACGCACATGTTTTCGAATAATCGGCTATAGATCCAGGTCAGCGGTGTTTTGTTCCGTACCGTCGTGTCGAAGTTATCGAGCAATACCTCGAAACCAAGACGATCGCCCACCGCATGCCGCGCGAGACCCGCTAGGTCGCCACGATCGACACGTCAGCCGGCGCCGAACGTCACCGGTAGTGCCGTGGGCGACCGGAACGGTTGGCCCCAGATGTGCGGGTTGTCGTCGGTGACGAGGGAGATGTCTGTCAGCCGGTCGAGCAGGCACTCCACCGCGACGCGGGTCTCCATCCGTGCCAGGTGCAGGCCCATGCAGGTGTGCTCGCCGGCCGCAAAAGAGATGTGCGGCACTCGCTTCCGGAAGATGTCGAAGTCCTCGGAGCGTTCCCAGCGCTTCTCGTCGCGGTTTGCCGACCCGATGCACACGTCGATGACCGACCCGGCAGGGACCGGAACGCCCTCGAGTTCGGCGTCCTCGGTCGCATACCGCTGCACGGTGGTCAAGGGAGTCTCGTAGCGCAGGCCTTCCTCGATGGCGTCGGGGAGAAGGGCGCGATCGGCCTGCAGGGCATGGAACTGCTCGGGGTGCGTGAGCAGAAGGTAGAGCAGGTTTCCCGACGAGCGGTAGGTGGTTTCCAGCCCGGCGGGCAGCAGCAGCCGCAGGAACGAGAAGATCGCTTCGTCGCTCAGCTTCGTCCCCTCGATCTCCGCCGAAACCAGATCGCCGATGATGTCCTCGGTCGGGCGGGATCTGCGCTTGTCGATCTGATCGAGGAAGTAATCCTTGAGTGCGGCCGAAGCCTCGAATGCACGCTTGTACTTGACGTGGTAGCTGATCAGTTCGACGGCACGCTTGCGGAACCACGGCAGGTCTTCTTCAGGCAGGCCCAACAGCTTCGAGATCACCCGCGTGGGGAACTCGAACGTGAAGTCGCGCACCAGATCGGCTTCGCCGGCGTCGATGAACTCGTCGATCAGCGCGTTGACGACCGGCCGCACGACCTCCGGTTCCCACCGCGCGAGCGACCTGGACTTGAACGCCGCCGACACGAGATTGCGGTGCTCCCAGTGTGTTTTGCCCTCCATGGCGAGAATCGTCGGACCGATGAACAATCCGATCGTGCTGTCGTAGATATGCGAGTTGAAGACCTTGCCGTCACGGAACACCCGGTTGACCGCGTCGAACGACACCGCGGCGTACAGGTGCTCGGGCCGAAAGGAATCGGGTGTCTTCGTCCAGTCCATGACGCTGCCGCGGAAGGCGCCGGTGGTTTCGCGCCGCCTCTTCGCGAATAGCGGATACGGGTCACGAAGGAGGTCGACCGCCTCGTCGGCGGTGACATCCTGGACGCGAGTTTCCACGTGTGCTCCGATGTCTCCGAGTCTATCCTGCGATAGGTACTGTAAAGATTACAGTAGAGGCTATCAGCTGGCTAGCCCGGGCTCTTCGAAAGCAGTGATGCGATGACGGAAACCGCAGGTCTGGCGTGTGCCGCTCGGCAGGAGGCGATGCAGACCGTTCTGCAGCGCCAACGACGCGCCTTCCTCGCCGACGGTCCACCGGGCGCCGGAGTCCGGCGGAACCGCATCGACCGCCTGCTCGCACTCGTGCTCGACAACGCGGACGACTTCGTCGACGCCATGGCTGCCGACTTCGGCACCCGGCCGCGGGACGGATCGATGTTCACCGAGATCCTCGGCATGATCTCGGTGATCGAGCACACCAGGTCGCATGTGGCGCAGTGGATGCGGACGACGAAGCTCATGAGGCCAGCGCGGATGTTCGGGCTGCGCGCCGAGGTGCAACCCTCTCCGCTCGGAGTGGTGGGCATCATCGGCCCGTGGAACTTCCCCCTCAACCTGGTCGTCCTGCCCGCCTCGGCGGCCTTTGCGGCCGGGAACCGCGCGATGATCAAGATGTCCGAGATCACCCCGCACACGGCGGATCTGATGGAGGCGACGGCGCCCAGGTACTTCGACGCGACTGAACTCGGGGTGATCACCGGCGGACCCGATGTCGCGGCCGCGTTCGCTGCGCTGCCGTTCGACCATCTCTTCTTCACCGGATCGCCTGCGGTCGGAGCCAAGGTACAGCAGGCCGCCGCGCAACACCTCGTCCCGGTCACACTGGAACTCGGCGGCAAGAACCCCGTCGTCGTGTCGAGGAACGCCGATCTGGGGCGCGCTGCCACGCGAATCGCACAGGCCCGCATGATCAACGGAGGCCAGGTGTGTGTCTGCCCCGACTACGTCTTCGTGCCGGAGGACCGCGTGGACGCCTTCGTCGAGATCGCGAAGGGCACCCTGCGCGCAATGTTCCCGACCATCGTCGGGAACGACGAGTACTGCTCGTCGGTGAACCACGCCAACTTCGACAGGGTGGTCGGGCTGATCGAGGACGCGCGAGCCAACGGCGCATGCGTCGACACGGAGTGCCCGCAGGGCGAGTCGCTGCCGGATCGGATGTCGCGCAAGATCGCTCCCACCATCGTGCGTGACATCGACGAGCGGATGAAGATCGCCGACGAGGAGGTCTTCGGGCCGGTCCTGGTCGTTCGGCCGTATACGCATCTGACCGAGGCCATCACCTACCTCAACGACCGGCCGGCGCCGCTGGTCGCGTACTGGTACGGACCCGACGACGCCGACTTCCGCCGGTTCGTTCGCGACACCCGCAGTGGCGGCGTCGCCCGCAACGACTTCGCCGCCCAGATGATCCCGTCAGCGGCACCGTTCGGCGGGGTGGGACGCAGCGGCATGGGCGCCTACCACGGAAAGGCGGGGTTCGACGCGTTCAGCCATTACCGCACGGTGGTCGGCACGGACCTGCCGTTCACCATCACCGGGCGCGCGGCACCGCCGTTCGGCGCGACGATGCGCGCGGGCACCGCGCTTGGCCTGCGGATGGCGCGCAACCGCACCCGCCGTCGGCTCAGGCGCCGCTGATCGCCTGCTCGCGCGCCCACCGGTAGTCGGCCTTGCCTGCCGGGCTGCGCTCGATGACCGGGCGGAACACGACTGCCTTCGGAAGCTTGTACCGCGCAATCGAATTGGCGGCGTGGTCGATCAGCTCCTGCGCTTCGGCGCTGGCTCCTTCGGCGAGGGCGACGATGGCGACCACCTCCTGACCCCACCGCTCACTGGGCCGTCCGGACACCACCACGTCGGCCACCGCCGGATGCGACGCGATCGCCGTCTCGACCTCCTCGACGAAGATCTTCTCGCCACCGGAGTTGATGGTCACCGAGTCGCGGCCGAGCAGTTCGATCGAGCCGTCGGCGAGATGGCGCGCGCGGTCCCCGGGCACGGAGTACCGCACCCCGTCGATCACCGGGAACGTCGCCGCGGTCTTGGACGCGTCGCCCTTGTAACCCAATGGCACGTAACCGCGTTGGGCCAGCCAGCCCATGCCGTTGTGGCCGGGTTCCAGCAGTGTGCCGAGGTCCTCGGCAGCGACGAACGTGTCCGGGCCGGCGTTGAACTTGCCGGTCGCGACCGCGCCCGAGGCGGACATGTGCGTCATCTGCGCACCGGTCTCCGACGAGCCGACGCCGTCGACGACGATGAGACCGGGCTTCACGTCGATCAGGCGCTGTTTGGCCGTCGGCGTCAGCAGCGCACCGCCGTTGGCGACCACCGCCAGCGACGAGAGGTCCGCGCTGGTGCGTTCGATCGCGTCGGCCAGCGGCCGGGCCATCGCGTCGCCGACGACGGTCACCGCCATCACCTTCTCGCGCTCGATGGCGGCCACCACCTCGTCGGCGTCGAAATGGCTGGTGACCGTGGAGAACACCACCGACTGACCGGTGGTCATCGCGGTCATCACGGCCCACTGGGCGGCGCCGTGCATCAGCGGCGGCAGGATCATCAGCCGGGACTCCGGCGCCTCGGCGACCCGCTTGGCGATGTCGTCGTAGGACGTCGCGAGTTCCCCGGTGTAGAGGCTGCGGCCGCCGAACGACGTCATGAAGATGTCGTGCTGGCGCCACAGCACACCCTTCGGCATGCCGGTCGTGCCGCCGGTGTAGAGCACATACAGGTCGTCGGGAGACGGCTCGTTCGGCGGCAACACCGCGGTGCCGGACCCCACGATCGACTCGTAATCGGTTGCGCCGTCGAGCAGTTCATTGCCCGAGTCGTCGGCGATCTGGATCAGCACCCGCAGGTTGGGCAGATCGGCCAGCACCTCGGCGACACGGGGTGCGAACGTCGCGTGGTAGATCAGCGCCGTGGCGCCGGCGTCGGCCAGCAGGTACTGCAGTTCGGCCTTGACGTAGCGGTAGTTGACGTTGAACGGCGCGACCCTGGCCCGCCACGAGCCGAGCATCGCCTCGACGTACTCGGGGCCGTTGTAGGCGTAGATGCCGAGCAGGTCCTGGCCGACCTCGTGGCCGGCAAGATCCGAGCGTTCGGTGTGGCATCCGAGCCCGCGGCTGTGCAGATAGGCGGCGAGGCGTTTCGACCGTTCGACGATCTGCGCGTAGGTGAACCGGCGGTCGCCCTGGATGATGAACTCACGCTCGCCGATGACGGCGGCGACGGTGTCGGCGGCGGCGGGAACAGTGAACTGGGTGGTGACAGACATCGGGCCTCTCAGGGCTGGTGGGGCAGCAGCTTGATCATCAGACCGTTGGCCTCGGATAGTACGTTGCCGTCGGCGTCGGTCATCTCGGCCCTGATGAACAGCTTGCGCCCGTCGACCGAGTCGATCCAGGCCCTGGCGGTCAACGGCACCCCGGTCAGCGTCACCCGGCGGTAGTCGACGTGCAGGTAGGCGGTGCGGCTGTCCGGTCGGCTGGCAGCCGACACCACCATGCCGAAATGCCAGTCGTAGAACAGCGGTATCACCCCGCCGTGGACGGCGTCGTTGCCCCCGACGTGAAAGCGGCTGAAGTGCCCACGCATCACGACCTCGTCGGGTCCCGACGCGACCACCCGCCACGGCGGCATGATCGGGTGACCGTGGCCGGGAAGGTCGAGCACGCGCCCGGCCGGCGCGACGCCCGCGGGCGCCCTGTGCTGCTCCAATCGCGCGGCGGCGTCCTCGAGCAGTTCGGCAGTGTCGTTCCACAGCGTGGCGTCGGGATTGCTCGAGACCGCGATGTCCTGCAGGCGTCTCATCGCCGCCATGAACCGGCCCATCTCGGGCTCTGCCACGGTCGGTTTCACCCTCGCGAACTCGCGAATGTCGTCTTCGGTGTCGGTCACTGTGTCGTCCAGGTCCTGATGAGGTCGTCGGTGGTGGTGATGGTCGCCAGCAGCGACAGCATGTTGTCGATGATCGTGTTCGCGTAGGCGGTCGGAATTCCGGCGACGGCATCGCGCGGCACGACCACCCGGTACGCCTTGTTCACCGCATCCATGCAGAGGTTGGTGATGGCCAGGTTCACCGAGACGCCGACGGCCACGATCGTCGTCACCGCGAGATTGCGCAGCACGGCATCGAGGTCGGTGCCCCCCATCGGTCCGATGCCGTGCCAGCGCCGCAGCACCACGTCCGACGGTTCGGGTCCGAGCTCGGGCAGCAGTTCGGCGCCGGGCGTGCCTGGGGCGATCTCGACGCCCGAACCGAGCGTGAAGATCTTCGCGTTGTGGTTGGCGCCCAGCCCGTCCGGCCGCCGCTGCACCAGGCAGTGCACCACCCGCACGCCCGCGTCGCGCGCCGCGGGCAGGAGCCGGGCGATGTTGGGCACCGCCTCGCGCCGGGCCTCGTTCGCGAGCGCGGCCAGCCCGGCGTCGGGGCCGACGACCGCGCCCTGGCACTCCTGCGTGACGATCGCGGTGTGGCCGGGCGCCGCGATCTCGTCGAGATCGGGGGTCATACCGAGGCGGGAATCTCGCCGGGTGGGGTGGCGGGAGGGACTTCATAGAACTGGGTCGCCCACTTGCGCATCGCCATGTACGGCTTCGCGTCGACGCGAGACAGCGCGGGGTTCTCGATGTACTCCTGATAGCGCCAGATGTCGAGGTCCTCCCACACCGTGCCGAGAAATTGCCGCTCGACCTTCTCGCACACCTCGGGCGGTGGCACGTCGGAGGTGTCGCCGGGCAGCCGCGGCCACCAGATCGAGTAGAACATGTCCGAGTAGCCGTCCTCGACGGGTGTGCAGGCGAAGATCAGCCGGTGGTTCGACGAGCCCTCGAACGCGCTGACAGCGAAGCCGAGACCGGAGAAGTGGCTGTGGATCCGCAGCGCCATCCTGTCCGGATCCTCGCTGCGCGCGCTTGTTCCTCCCGTCGCTTCGCTCGCCTTGGCGGGCCAGCCGGTGAGAAACCGCCATTCCTCGTCGACGGCCTCCCAGTGCAGACACACCGGGGTGACGGTCGCGCCGTGAACGTAGTGGAAGTGTGCGCTGTCGGGCCCATTCTCGGCGACGATCTGCGGGTGCACCGGTTCGCGCTCGGCGCGGCTGGAGAACTCCGGATACGGCCGGTAGTACGCGTCGGGGTCGGTGGGGAACTGCGGGAACTTGCCGAACAGGTCGGGCATCTCCCACTGCGGTTGCCTGCCGTCGGGCTGATGCCAGGCGAACACGCAGCCGTACTGCTCGACCACCGGGTAGACGCGCAGCCGCAGCGCCTTGTTCGGCCGGTCCGGCTGGTACGGAATGTGGCGGTTGGTGCCGTCGGGTCCCCAGCGCCAGCCGTGGAAGGGACACTCCACGCAGTCACCGACGACCTTTCCGCCGTGGCCGATGTGCGCGCCGAGGTGACGGCAGTGTGCGGAGAGCAGATGCAACTCGCCGGCGTCGTCGCGGTAGGCCACGAGGTCGTCGCCGAAGTACCGCAGCGGCCGGACCTCGCCCTGCGGGAACTCCGCCGACCACCCGATCATGAACCAGCCGGTGACCTTCCAGGTGAACGGAACCTTCATGCCAACTGCCTCCTCGCGACGTAGGTCGCTTCCGCGGACGTAACGCCAGGGTGCGATTTGGGCCGATATGCCTGTCGTGGCGTTACAACGGACGATACTGTAATGGCTTCAGTATCATCCAGTGGAGCAGCCGGAGGCAGAGTGTTGACGAACGAAGGCAGGGCCCGCTACGACGCCGTCGTCATCGGCGCGGGGTTCTCCGGGCTGTACGCACTGCACCGACTGCGCGAACTCGGGCTTCGCACGACCGTGCTGGAGAAGGCGGAGAACGTCGGCGGGACATGGTTGTTCAACCGGTATCCCGGTGCGCGCTGCGA
The DNA here is from genome assembly GCF_039871645.1 of Mycobacterium sp. B14F4. Taxonomy (NCBI): domain Bacteria; kingdom Bacillati; phylum Actinomycetota; class Actinomycetes; order Mycobacteriales; family Mycobacteriaceae; genus Mycobacterium; species Mycobacterium sp. B14F4. The sequence continues at coordinate 441,685 of NZ_JBDPMF010000001.1, forward strand.
CATCGAGAGCATCGAGTACTCCTATAGCTTCTCCGAGGAGATCCAGCAGGAGTGGGTGTGGACGGAGACCATGCCCGCCCAGCCGGAGATCGAGGCGTACCTCAACTTCGTCGCCGACCGGCTCGACCTGCGGCGCGACATCCGGTTCCACACCAACGTCGTCGCGATGACGTTCGACGAGGTGGCCGCCGAGTGGCTGGTGTGCACCGAGGCGGGCGAGGCGTTCGTCGCGCCGTTCGTCGTCGCCGCATCGGGAATCCTGTCGGTACCGCTCGAACCCGACATCCCGGGGATGGACACCTTCACCGGCACGTCGCTGTTCACCAGCCGCTGGCCGAGACAGGACGCCGACCTGACCGGCAGGCGGGTCGGCGTGATCGGAACCGGCTCCACGGGCGTGCAGCTGATTCCCGTTGTGGCGCAGGAAGCGGGCCACCTCACGGTGTTCCAGCGCTCGCCGGCCTACACGTTGCCCTGGCAGGTCCGGCCGTTCGACGACGGTGAACTCGACGAGCTCAAGGCCAACTACTCCGAGATCCGCGCGGCACAGCGTCAGCACGCGGTCGGAGCGGCTCGGCTCAGCGCGTTCTCGGTGCTGTTCGAGATGATGGCCCAGCCGCCGCTGAAGTCGGCGTCGCGCGAGGATCAGTTGCGCGCCATCGACGAGGGCGGCGTCATGGGCGCACTCAGTTGGGGCGACGTCTTCTTCGACATCGAGGCCAATCGGATGGCCGCCGAGCTCTATGGCCGGGCGGTGGCACGCATCGTGCGCGACCCCGAGACCGCCGCGTCGCTCACGCCGACACATCCGTTCGGGTGTAAGCGACCGATCATCGACCAGGGTTACTACCAGACCTTCAACCGCGAGAACGTGACGCTGGTCGATCTGCGCAGGGATCCGATCGCCGAGGTGACGCCGACGGGAATCCGCACCGAGCGGCATCACCACGAGCTGGACGTCATCATCTACGCGACCGGGTTCGACGCGATGACCGGTGCGCTCACCCGCATCGACATCCGCGGGCGCGACGGCGCGTCACTGGGCGACTTCTGGACCTCGGAGGGCCCGTACACTTACCTCGGGCTGGCGGTCGCGGGCTTTCCGAACCTGTTCATCATCCAAGCACCCGGAAGCCCATCGGCCGCAACGAACTTCGTCGCCGCGCTCGAACAGCACGTCGAGTGGATCGGCGACTGCATAGCGTTCATGCGTACCAACGAGTACCGCACCATCGAGGCGCTGCCCGAGGCCCAGCGCGAGTGGATTGAGCACACGACCTCGCTGGTGGAGCCGACGGTGCTGGTGCACCCGTCGTGCAACTCCTGGTACAACGGCGGCAACGTGCCGGGCAAGAAGCGGATGTACATGGGCTACACGGCGGGCATCCCGGAGTACCGGCGCCGCTGCGAAGAGATCGCCGACGCCGGCTATCCGGGCTTCAAGCTCGCATGAGGCCGGCGGAGCGCGCATGGCGCATCGGCCGCGATTTCGCGGGAGTGATACCCCGGGCTCATGCGGCAGTGACGTCGTCTCAGGGCTGGAACCCGTTGTCCGCGAGAGACGCTCGCCAGTTCGGTGAGGTCGTTCTCGACGAGCTTGCCCTGACCGGATTCACGCTGACGGCTCCGCCGCCGAAAGTCGAGCGCTCGGCCGCCTCATGCGCCGATGCGGCCGACGAGCTGTCCGGCCTTGGTGTGGCGGGCGTGCACCGCGAGCCCGACCCGCTGCAGGTGAAGACGCTTCGACGCCGGCGGTTCGGCAGGCAGCGCTACGAGCAGATGACCTTCGAGCACAACCCCCATCTACCGGAGTCACTGCGGGCGTTCGGTGGGCCGGCCACGGCGGTGGTGCACCTGTGCCGCCAGGGTGACGACCGGCGTCCGTGGCTGGTGTGGGTACACGGCGCGGGTCAGGGGCAGCCCATCGATCTGTTGTTCTCGCGGGCCCGGCGCCTGCAGGAGGAACTGGGACTCAACATCGCGCTGCCCGTGCAGCCGGGCTGTGGCGTGCGCGGCGGCGCCTGGCCGGCGTATCCGAATATGGACCCGCTGAACAACGTGGCGGGCATGCTTCGCGTCGTCTCCGAAGTCAGGGCGGTGGTGCGGTGGCTGCGGCCGCAGACGACGGCGATCGCGGTGTCCGGCGTGTCGATGGGAAGCCCGGTGGCAGGCATGGTTTCGCACCTCGAGGCGGTCGACGCCGTCGCGGTCTACACGCCGATCTTCGGCCTCAACGCGATGATCGCCACGCACCTGGGCCGCTGGGGCCCTTCGGTGCGCGACACGGTCGAGCTGTTGCGGTCCGACCCCGTCGAACGGGTGATGGCCGCGGTCGACTACCAGTCCGTCGAACCGACGGCGCCGCCGGGTCGACGGCTCATCGTCGGCGCCTGGCACGACCGGATGGCGATGCGCGAACCCGCGCAGGTTCTGCACGACCGGTGGGGCGGGGAACTGCACTGGCATCGCGGCAGCCACGTGGGTCACCTGTTCGCCGGTGGGGTGCAGGCCGCATCCGAGCGCTTCCTGCGCGGCGTCGTCGCTACGCCGAGCTGCGATCGATGACGACGCGGAACGCGGATGACCGGTGTCTTACTCTTCGTCGAACAACCTGGGTAGGGGCTCTATGGTGAGTTCAGCCACGACCGACGTTCCACTGGGCATCGACGCCGTGACGCCGCAGTGGCTCACCGCTGCGCTGGGCTCCGAGGTGACCGACGTCCGCGCCGAGCAGATCGCACAGGACAGCGGGTTCTCGTCGCTGCTGTACCGCCTGCACCTGACGGGCGACGAAGTCCCGGCCACCGTGATCGCGAAGCTGCCCGCGACGTCCGAGGCCCGCAGTGCGATGGAACTGCTCGGTGGGTACCGCCGCGAGCTGGCGTTCTACCGGGACATCGCCGGCCGGGCGCCGCTGGGAACGCCGCGGGTTTACACCGCCCGAATGGTCGATGGCTCAGCGGATTTCGTGCTGCTGCTCGAGGATCTCGCCGGTTGGGACAATGCCGATCACCTGGCCGGTCTGTCGATGGACCAGGGCCGCACCTGCATCGAGGGGCTGGCCGGGTTGCATGCCTGGTCAACCGCGAATACGGCTGCGCTGAAGGTCTTCCCGAGCCTGGACACGCCGGTCGCGCGCGACCTGTTGGTGCCCGCCTTCGGGCCGGGTTGGCAGGTCTACCTCGACAAGTCCCCGGTGCCCGTGCCCGCCGCCGTCGCCGACTACGCCGCACGATTCGCCGAGAGTGCGGGCCGTGCGCTGGAGGCGCTGACCGAACGCTCGATGCTGTTGCACGGCGACATCCGGGCCGACAACCTGTTCTTCGACGGTGGGCGGATGAAGGTGGCGGACTTCCAGTTCGCGTCCGTCGGCGCCGGTGCCGCCGACGTCGCCTACCTGGTCAGCCAGGGGTTGCCGACCGAGGCGCGGCGTGGCCACGACGAGGCGCTGGTTCGTGAGTACCTGGCGCACTTGGCGAGTTACGGTGTCGGCGACTACCCGTTCGTCGAGGCGTGGCGGCACTATCGGTTCGCCGTGGTGTACCTGATGGTGCTCCCCGTCATCTCGCTGAACGGATGGGACGCCATGCCCGAACGCTCGAGGGCGCTGTGCCTGAAACTGACGGAGCGGGCGGTGTCGGCGATCGACGAGATCGACGCGCTGGAGGTGTTCGCGTGACACGCACGGCCCGCGAAGTCGTCGAACTGTACAACCTCGCGGTGTGGAACAACCGCGACTTCGCGCTCGCCGAGGAGCTGATGGGCGACAGCGTCGTTCGCCATGACGTGGGGGAGGCGACGACGCTGACGCACGAGCAGGCGGTGCAGCGCATCATCGACCACTGGGACATGTTCGACACCATCCGCTTCGATCTGAACCTGGTGGTCGCCGGCGACGACGGTGAACATGTCGCGATCGTCTACCAGTCGCCGATGACGTTGAAGGACGGTACGGAGACCAACATCGGCAGTATGGAGATCTTCCGTGTCGTCGACGGCCGGATCACCGAGGTCTGGAATTGCGGTTACAAGCAAGGAGTTTGGGCGTGAACGAACGCGTGCTCGATGAGCTGGGCTACTACCTGCTGGCCGGCGCCGGGGGTGAGGGCCCGGCGGCGCTGATGGACGAAGCGCGTCGCGGTGAGGAGATGGGTTTCGGTACCGCGTTCATCTCCGAGCGGTGGAACGTCAAGGAGGCGTCGTCGCTCGTCGGTGCCGCGTGCGCCGTCACCACCCGAATGCAGATCGCCACCGCTGCGACCAACCACAACACACGCCACCCGCTGATCACCGGATCGTGGGCGACGACCATGCACCGGCTCTCCGGGGGGCGATTCACGCTGGGGATCGGTCGCGGAATCGGCGCGATCTACGGCGCGTTCGGCATACCGGCCGTGACGACCGCGCAGATGGAGGATTTCGCGGGCGTCATGCGCCGGCTCTGGCAGGGGGAGCTGATCTTCAACCACGACGGGCCGATCGGTAAGTATCCGGTGCTGTTCCTCGATCCCGACTTCCGCGAGGACATCCGGCTGGCGATCGTCGCGTTCGGCCCGCGTACGTTGGCACTCGGCGGGCGGGCGTTCGATGACGTCATCCTGCACACCTACTTCACCCCGGAGACCTTGCAGCGCTGTGTCAAGACCGTCAAGAACGCCGCAGAGAAGGCCGGACGCGACCCGGGCAGTGTCCGGGTCTGGTCGTGCTTCGCGACCGTCGGTGATCATCTACCCGAAGAACTGCGGCTGAAGAAGACAGTCGCACGGCTGGCGACCTATCTGCAGGGCTACGGCGAGCTCCTCGTGACGACCAACAACTGGGATCTCGCTGTGCTGGAACGGTTCCGGGCGGATGCTGTCGTGCGGTCGGTTCCGGGCGGGATCGACCACAAGGCCACTGCCGAACAGATCGAACACATCGCGACGCTCATTCCGGACGAATGGCTGGAGCCGGCGGCCACCGGTTCCGCACAGCAATGCGTCGAGCGGGTGCGCAAGGAGTTCGACTACGGCGCCGACGCGGTCATCATGCATGGCGCAACTCCCGACGAACTGGCGCCCATCGTCGACGCATACCGCGCGTCAGAGTGGCGACCGGCGGTGCGCCGGTGACGGGCACAACTCGCAGGATGCTAGGGCGTGATGACCGTGCGGGACACCGGTTCTGCGGCCGACTGACGGCTGTAGATCGCGCGCTGCAGGCCGGTCAGCAGGGCGTTGCGCGTTTCCTCGGGATGGATCAGATCGTCGAAGCCGAGATGGCCGGCCGAGCGGAACGAGGCGTCGACCTCCGCCTTGCGGAGCCTGGCCTCGACGTCCTCGGCGGCGTGCGACGCCTTGCTCAGCGCGGCGGCGCTCATCGCGCCCATCGTGGCGCCAGGATAGGCGAATGTGGCGCTCTGATTGTCGAAACCCAACAGCGACATGACCATCGAGCCGAAACCGTAGGCCTTCCGCAACGTCACGTGCAGCTTGATCGTCGACGCCGCGGTCTGCGCGGCGAACATCCGCGCGCCGCTGCGCAGGACGCCGGTCTTCTCCGAACGGCTGCCGGGCAGCATGCCGGGGTTGTCGGCGAGGAACACGATCGGCAGGTGGAACGAATCGGCGACGGTGATGAAATGCGCGGCCTTGTCAGCCGCATCGGCGTCGATGGACCCGGCCAGCACCTGCGGCTGGTTGGCGACAACCGCCACGGGATGACCGCCGAGATGGGCCAGCGCGCAGATCATCGCGGGCCCGAACTTCGGCTGCACCTCGAACCAGTCCGGACCGTCGAACACCACATCGAGCACGCGGCGCATGTCGTAGACGCGGCGGTTGCCGCGCGGCACGATGTCGAGCAGTTCGGGCGTTGCGCGGAATTCGGTGGTCTCGTCTGTCGGACGTGACTCCGGGTATGACCACGCGCTCGCCGGGAAGTAGGACAGGTAGCGGCGAATGTCGTCGAGCACGGCTTCGTCGTCCTCGGCGAGATTGTGGATCACGCCGCTGGTCAATGCGATGCTCGGCCCGCCCAGATCCTCCTTCGAGATGTCCTCGCCCGTCGACTCCTTGACCACCGGCGGACCTGCGGTGAAGATGGCCCCCTGGCGGCTCATGATCGTCCAGTCGCATACCGGTGCGACGAGCGCGCCGTGCCCGGCCGAGGGCCCGAGCAAGCCGGCGACCATCGGGACCTTTCCGGAACACTGCGCCTGGGCCAGCAGGTCGGTCGGGGTGCGGCCGTAATGTTCGCCGCTGGGCCGAAATCCCGCGCCCTCCAACAGCATCACCAGCGGCACCTTGTCCCGCAGCGCCAGTTCTGCGAGCCGGTAGCGCTTGGCGTTGCCGCCGGGGCCGATGCTGCCCGCCAGCGTCGTGAAGTCCTCGGCGCCCACCATCACCGGCTTGCCGTCGATGAAGCCCGAGCCGGCCACGATTCCGTCCGCGGCGATGTCGCCGCCGACGAGCGTCCCGAACTCGCGGAAGGTGCCCTTGTCGAGGAGATGTTCGAGCCGTCCCCTGGCGTCCAGCTTGCCCTTGCCGTGGTGCTTGGCAAGCCGCTCGGTGCCGCCCATTGCGTGTGCGTGCTGACGACGGCGAGACAGTTCGTCGAGCGTGCCCGCCCAGTCCTCTGCCTTGGTCATGCGCACTCCTGTCGTCTGACCGCGATGGTCGCACCGGCATGGTCACGTTGACCATACTGAATTGCTTACTGTAGCGTCTACGACCATGCGTAGCGGCCTCAAGGTCGACGGGGCCGTCTCGAGTCAGCTCGCCAATGTGGTGCAGGCGGCGACCAGGCTGGAGCGGCGCGGGTATGACGGCTGCTGGACGGCCGAGATCAATCACGACCCGTTTCTGCCGTTGACGCTGGCCGCGGAGCACACCACGACGGTTGAACTCGGCACCAGCATCGCGGTGGCGTTTGCCCGCAACCCGATGACGGTCGCGAATGTCGGCTGGGATCTGCAGGATTACTCCGACGGGCGTCTCATCCTCGGTCTCGGGTCGCAGGTGCAGGCGCACATCGAGAAACGTTTCAGCATGCCCTGGAGCCGTCCGGTCGCGCGGATGCGGGAGTTCGTGATCGCCCTGCGCGAGATCTGGTCGTGTTGGCAGGACGGCTCGAAGCTGCGGTTCGAGGGTGACTTCTACACCCACAAGCTGATGACGCCGATGTTCACCCCGGAGCCGCAGCCGCACGGACCTCCGAGGGTGTTCGTCGCGGCCGTCGGAGACGCGATGACCGAGATGTGCGGCGAGGTCGCCGACGGCATGCTCGCCCACGCGTTCACGACGAAGCGCTATCTCCAAGAGGTGACGGTGCCGTCGCTGCTGAAGGGGATGCGGCGTGCCGGACGCGCTCGCGACGACTTCCAGCTGTCCGCACCGATCTTCGTCGTCACCGGACACGACGAGGGAGATCTCGCGGCGGCGGCCGTGGCCACGCGCAAGCAGATCGCGTTCTACGGTTCGACACCGGCGTACCGCAAGGTGTTGGATCTGCACGGGTGGGGCGAGCTGCACACCGAGCTGCATCGGCTGAGTCTGGCCGGGGAGTGGGACACGATGGGCTCGCTGATCGACGACGAGGTCCTCGGCGAGTTCGCGGTCGTGGCGCCGATAGGCCAACTGGCGCGGGCGATCCGGGATCGTTGTGACGGTGTCATCGACCGCGTGCTGGTCGGATTCCCGGCGTCGGTCGCCGAGGAGACCATCGTGCAGGTGGTCGGGGAGTTGCGCGGCCAGCCGGTCGCATGAGTGAGGAGTGGTCATGAGCACCCGCGTCATGGACGAAGCGGCCAGAGTGTTCGCCGATCCGCAGGCGTACGCCGACGAGCCGAAACTTCATGCCGCCTTGACCCATCTGCGGGCGAACGCCCCGGTCGCCTGGGTCGACGTCGACGGCTACAACCCGTTCTGGGCCATCACCAAACACGCCGACGTGATGGCGATCGAGCGCGCCAACACGGTGTTCACCAATTCACCGCGGCCCGTGCTGGCGACGAAGGAGGGCGACGAACAGCAGGCCGCGATCGGTGTCAAGACCCTGATCCACATGGACGATCCGGAACATCGAGCCGTCCGCGCGATAGGGGCGGACTGGTTTCGTCCGAAAGCCATGCGGGCGCTCAAAGTCCGGATCGACGAACTGGCGAGGCGCTACGTCGACAACATGGTGGCGGCCGGCCCCGAATGCGACTTCGTCCAAGAGGTCGCAGTGAACTACCCGCTGTACGTCATCATGTCGATGCTGGGCATCCCCGAGTCGGATTTTCCGCAGATGTTGAAGTACACGCAGGAACTGTTCGGCAATGACGACACCGAGTTGCAGCGCAGTGCTTCCATCGAGGAGTCGATGGCCGTCCTGCTCGAGATGTTCGGCTATTTCAACGAATTGACCGCGGCACGACGAGCACACCCCACCGAGGACCTCGCCTCGGCGATCGCGAATGCGACGATCAACGGCGAACCGCTGTCCGACATCGACACCGTGTCGTACTACCTGATCATCGCCACCGCCGGTCACGACACCACCAGCGCTGTCATCTCGGGTGGCCTGCACGCGTTGATCGAAGAACCCGAGCAACGAGAGCGTCTGCGCGCCAACATGGATCTGATGCCGTTGGCGACCGAGGAGATGATCCGCTGGGTCACCCCGGTCAAGGAATTCATGCGCACCGCGCGCGAGGACACCGACGTGCGCGGCGTGCGGATCGCAGCGGGAGAGTCGGTGCTGTTGTCCTACGCGTCGTCGAATCGAGACGAAGACGTCTTCGACGACCCGTTCCGCTTCGACGTCGGCCGTGACCCGAACCGGCACAATGCGTTCGGTTACGGTGTGCACTTCTGTCTCGGTGCGGCGCTGGCCCGCATGGAGGTCAGCAGCTTCTTCTCCGCGCTGCTGCCGAGGCTCGACGACATCGAACTGACGGGCAAGGCGGAGCACATCGCGACCATCTTCGTCGGCGGGCTCAAGCACCTGCCGATCCGGTACTCGCTGAGGGGCTAGCTGCCCGAATTCCCCCGCGCCGCAGCGTGTAAGGCGTCACCACGCGTGCCCTTCTCGTGATGGCTGAGCGCGCGGATGGAGACATCATGACCCTCAGCGGCCTTCCTTAAAGCGCCGACGGTGGCCTGTTCCTTGCTGATGTGGGTGAACGGGTCCCAGTGGTACCAGCGCATGGCGTTCTCGAACGTCATCTTGTTGATCTCGTCATCGGGCACGTTGTTGGCCTTGAGGACCTCGTCGAGTTGTTCGGGGGCCCCGGGCCACATCGAATCCGAATGCGGGTAGTCGGCTTCCCAGCAGATGTTGTCCACACCGATCTCGTTGCGCAACGCCACCCCGACCGGATCGGCGATGAAACAGGTCAAGAAGTGCTCACGGAACACCTCGGAGGGCAGCTTGTCGCCGAAGTCCTGACCGGTCCACGTCGAATGCATCTCATAGGTGCGATCGGCGCGCTCCAGGAAATACGGAATCCACCCCGCACCGCCCTCACTCAACGCGATCTTCAGATCCGGGTAGGCCTTGATCGGACGCGACCACAACAGATCGGCCACGGCCTTTCCGAGTTCCTTACGGCATGGGCGACAGTTTAGTCGCGGCGCGCTCCACCGTGCCGAGAGTTCGTTGGGCTCGCTTGTATGCAGTCAGGGTCGTGGTCGGCGGCTCGGATGCTCAGCAGCACCGCGCGCCCGGGTCGGCCTCGGTCGCGGCGTGGCGCATCCGCCAGTACTCCCGTTCAGAAAGCACCGGTTCGCCCGGATGGGTGCGCCGGCGATGGTCGAGATAGCGTCGGTAGTGCGTGTCACCCATCAAATCGCCTACGAATGTGCGCCAGTACCAGCCGGTCTGGCGGGCGATGTCGGTAGCGCGTCCCACTGCTTCTGCACCTCCTTCTCGACCTTGGTGGCGAGGAGGCCGGACGGACCGAAGATCCGTGACGGCACCGGCTCGTCTTCGGTGGTCGGCGGGGCGGAGCCGCGCAGCGCCCGCAGCACCATGATCGCCCCTGCGGTGAACACGATCACCACGAGAACGGCGAACAGGATCGACAGCGACCCCTGGATGAAGGTGTTGCGCACGATCTTGTCGACGTCGCCGGGCGTCTTGGCCGTCGAACACAGCTTTCCGGCCTCCTGCGCGGTCTGGCAGATGCTGTGCAGCTTCCAGTAGCCGACCTTGGGGTCGGCGGAGAAGATCTTCTGCCACGACGCCGTCAGCGTCACCGTCAGATCCCACAACAGGGGAATACCGGGCACCAGGGCCCATTTCAGGTATCCCTTCTTGACCACGACGACCGTGACGACGGTCAACGCGATCGCGGCCAGCAGCTGGTTGGCGATGCCGAACAGCGGGAACAGCGTGTTGATGCCGCCGAGCGGATCGGTGACGCCCATGATCAGGATGGAGCCCCACGCAGCGACGACGATCACGCTGCAGATCCACGCTCCGACACGCCAACTCGGGTCCTTCAGCTTGCGCAACGGGCCCCCGAGGTTGCTCAGCCCGTCGGACAGCATGAATCGTGCCACGCGTGTGCCCGCGTCGACCGTCGTCAGGATGAACAGCGCCTCGAACATGATCGCGAAGTGGTACCAGAAGGCCTTCAAGGCGTCCCCGCCGAACACCTTGGCCAGCACCTCCGACATTCCGAAGGCCAATGTCGGGGCGCCGCCGGTGCGCGACACGATGGACTCCTCACCGACGCTTTCGGCCGCGCCGCTGATCTCGGCCGCGGTGACCGGTGGTCCCGACAGCCCCAACCCGTTGACGTAGTCCGCGGCGGTCTGGGCGGTGCCCCCGGTCTGCGCACTGGGCGCGTTCATCGCGAAGTACAGGTGCTGGTTGAGGATCGCCGCGGTGATCAGCGCCATGATCGCGACGAACGACTCGGTGAGCATGCCGCCGTAGCCGATCAGCCGCATCTGGCTTTCCTTCTCCAGCAGCTTGGGCGTGGTTCCCGACGAGATGAGGGAGTGGAAGCCGGACAGCGCGCCGCACGCGATCGTGATGAACAGGAACGGGAACAGCGAACCGGCGAACACCGGACCCGTGCCGCTGCCGGCGAACGACGAGATGGCGGGCGCTTCCATGATCGGCCGGGCAAGCAGAATGCCGACGGCCAGCAACGCGATGGTGCCGACCTTCATGAACGTCGACAGGTAGTCGCGGGGAGCAAGCAGCAGCCACACCGGCAGCACCGACGCCGCCAGGCCGTAGATGATGATGCACCAGGACAACGTCACCTTCGACAGGGTGAACCAGTCAGCGCCCCAGTCGGTTTCGGCGACCCACCCACCCGAGGCGACCGCCAGCAACAACAGCACGACACCGATCGCCGACACCTCGGAGACCCGGCCCGGTCGCAGGAACCGCAGGTAGATCCCCATGAAGATGGCGATAGGGATGGTCATCGCGATCGAGAAGACGCCCCACGGGCTCTCGGCGAGGGCGCCGACCACCACCAGCGCCAGCACCGCCAGCAGGATCACCATGATGGTCAGCACGCCGACGATGGCGGCGGCCCCGCCGACCGCGCCCAGTTCGTCGCGGGCCATCTGTCCCAGCGACCGCCCGCGTCTGCGCGTCGAGATCGACAGCACCAGGAAATCCTGCACACACCCGGCGAACACCGCGCCGATGATGATCCAGATCGTGCCGGGCAGGTAGCCCATCTGCATGGCCAGCACCGGCCCGACGAGCGGGCCAGCGCCCGCGATCGCCGCGAAGTGGTGCCCGAACAACACCCGGCGATCGGTCGGCATGTAGTCGGTGCCGTTTTCGAAAATCTCGGCGGGAGTGGCATTGTCGTCGCGGGGCTTGACGATGTTCATCTCGATGAGCCGCGCGTAGAAGCGGAACCCGATGACGTAGGTGCAGATGGCGGCGATCACGAACCACACCGCGTTGACCGTCTCCCCGCGGAAGAACGCGATGACGGCCCACGCGACCGCACCGAGCACCGCGATGAGCCCGAAGATGATCCGGTGCTTCATCGTGATCGGCGAGCGGTCGATGATCGCGACCGGGGGCAGATCCCTGTCGGTGCGGATGTAGGTGACGTCGCCTTCGGTTTCCTCGATCCGTTCTGAGGCCGCGGTGGGAGATGCCATGGGGCGATCTTTTCACCGCCGCCATGAGCACGCGCCAAAACGGCGGCTTTAACCGCCGCGCTGGTAGAAGGCGCGCACCGTGTCGATGGTGTCGGCTTCGGCGGGGCTCTTGTCGTCGCGGTAGCGCAGCACCCGGGCGAAGCGCAGGGCCATGCCGCCGGGATAGCGCGACGACGTTTGCACGCCGTCGAACGCGATCTCGACGACCTGCTCGGGCCGCACCCTGACGATGTAACCGTCGGTGGGACCGTCGGCCAGTCCGAGGAACCGCTCGGTCTGCCAGTCGAGCATCGCGTCGGTCATGCCCTTGAATGTCTTGCCCAGCATGACGAATTCGCCGGACTGCGGATCGCGGGCGCCGAGGTGGATGTTGGACAGTTTGCCGGTGCGCCGCCCCGACCCCCACTCGACGGCGAGCACCACGAGGTCGAGGGTGTGCACGGGCTTGACCTTCAACCAGCCCGCGCCGCGACGGCCGGCCTCGTAGGGCGCGCGCAGCGACTTCGCCATCACGCCCTCGTGTCCGGCTGCAAGCGTGAGGTCCAGGAACTCCTGGGCCGCCGTGGCGTCGCCGGTCACGAGGCGGTCCACGCGGTGCACCTCCGGGACGATCGCATCCAGCACCGTCGCGCGTTCGTCGGCCGGCTTGTCGAGCAGATCCGTGCCGTCCACATGCAGCACGTCGAAGACGAAGACCGACAACGGCTGCGTCGCCGCCGCCGCCGCGATGTCGACCGAGCGACCGAACCGCGACGCGGTCACCTGGAAGCGGTGCGGACGTCCGTCGTCTTTGAGGGCGATCGCCTCGGCGTCGGCGATCAGGTGCGTGACGGGGAGGGCGAGTGCCGCGTCGACGACCTCCGGCAGCCTGCTGGTGACGTCGTCGAGACTGCGGGTGTAGATCGACACGGTGTCACCGGCGCGGTGCACCTGCACCCGCGCGCCGTCCAATTTCGCCTCGAAAACTGCTGTGCCACCCAGCCGTTCGAGTGCATCGGCCACGCCGGCGGCGGTCTGCGCCAGCATCGGGCCGACCGGCTGACCGACGGTGAGCGTGAATTGCTCCAACGCCGCCTCGCCGTCGGTCAGGGCGGCAGCCGCGACGGCGGGCAGGTCACCACCCAGCATCGCCGCGCGGCGCACGGCTGCCGCGGGCACCTCCGACGCCTTGGCCACCGCGTCGGCCATCACCCCGATGAGCGCGCCCTGGCGCAGCTCGCCGCCGAGCAGCCTGCGCAGGAAGGTCTGCTCGACGTCGGTCGCCGAACCGAACAGCTCGGCCAGCAAGGCGGCGCGCCGGGCCTGCGAGCCCTTGCCCCCGACCTGCCGGATCTCGCTGAACCGCACGTCGACCTCGGGCACCGTCAGCGACGGTTCGGCGGCCGCGGGCGGCAACGCGCGCAGCGCGGCCCAGCCGACGCCGATCTGTCGTTGCGGCAGTTCACCGGACAGCCACGACACCACGACCGCGACCTGCCTCGCATCGCCCTGCTCGCGGGCGCGGCGTAGCAGCTCGGCGATCCTGGCGATCTTGGCCAGCCGCGATGAGGAGGCGCCCACCTCGGTGGACGCGGTGGCGACGTCGAGCAGCTGCACACGCCCAGCCTGGCACGGCGGTCAGACATCTCCCAGCAGGTCGGTGAGGACGGCCGCTTCGGCGCGCAGTTGCGATGCGCGATCGGCCTGACCGCCTGCGGCCATCTGCTCGGCCGCGTCGCGCCGTTCGGCCACCTCGGTCCGGATCAGCTCGCGAATCCGGGGGTCGTCGAGTTCGCGCCGCGCCACCTCGGCGGCGCCCAGACCGGCCACGCCGCCGGCAATGGTCGGGCTCGACGGGGCGTCGATTCTGGCGTCGTCGGGGGTTTCGGCGTTGTCGATCGCGCTCAGCGCAGAGCGAAGCGCCGCGACGCGGACGGGGTCGCGGTCCTTGCGGGCGGCCATCAGCGCTTCGCGCAGCGTCGTTCGCCAGGTCTGGGCAGCGGTCACGGGTGGCCAATCTAGGGTGTTCACAGCCCGCGAGCGACCCATTAATGCCCACCAATTGCGGCGTGTCGGTGTACAGACGGGGTCCCGCGCGCGGAACTAGGTGACGTTGAAGGTCACGCTGTGCCAGCCGGTGGCGCCGTCGGGGACCGGGTCGGCGAGGTCGGCGGTCTGCACGGCCCCGGAGTTGTCGGTGGCGCGCACGGTGATGGTGTGCGTGCCGGGCTCGGTGGCCTGCCAGTCGTGGCTCCACAGCCGCCAGGTGTCCTCGGAGTAGCTCGCGCCGAGTTCGGCGCGCCGCCAATCACCCTGTGCGCCGGGCGGATCGATGCGGACCTCGACGGCGCGGATGCCGCGATGCTGGGCCCAGGCGACCCCGCCGAACGTCACCGGTCCGACCGCGACTTCCGCTCCGCTGCGGGGTACGTCGATGCGGGACTGCGTCTTGATGGGGCCGCGCGCCGACCAGCCGAGCTTGGTCCAGTAGGCCTCGGCGCGGTCGAATCGCGTCACCTCCAGGTCGACGACCCACTTGGTCGCCGAGACGTACCCGTAGAGTCCCGGCGCCACCAGGCGGGCGGGGTAGCCGTGGTCGGTGGGTAGCGGTTCACCGTTCATGCCGACCGCCAACAGCGCATCGCGGTCGTCGGTGAGCACCTCGACGGGCGTGCCCGCGGTGAAGCCGTCCACCGACATCGACAGCACCATGTCGGCGTCGGGATTAACTCCCGCCTCGGCCAACAGGTCTCGGACCCGATACCCCGTCCACGAGGCGTTGCCGACCAGGTCGCCGCCGACCGGATTGGACACGCACGTCAGCGTCACGAGTTTCTCGACGACTTCGAACCGCTCGAGATCGGCGAACCGGTAGGTGACCTCCCGGTCGACCATGCCGTGGATTTTCAGCTGCCAATCGTCGCGGCTCACCTGCGGCACGCTCAACGCGGTGTCGATGCGGTAGAAGTCGGCGTTGCCGGTCAGGAACGACGGCAGCGCAACGCCTTTGGGCTGCACTGTCGGAGGCACCGGGGGCGCGGCGACGTCGACCTTCGGCAGCGCGAAGGCGTTGCGGTCACCCGACACCGACGACCGGGACCGGCCCAGCACCACACCGCCGACGCCGGTGACCGCACCTGCGGCGAGGAACCCCAGCGTCACCAGCGACAGCCGCCTGCCGCGGTCGGGACCGTCGTCGGGGCCCTGCGGGGCGTCGGTGAACCTGCCGGAGACCAGCAGGCGCAGCACTCCGATTCCGCATGCGGCGCCGACCACGGTCGGGATGATGTCGACGGGCGTGGCGCCGGCACGGGAGAGCACCGCCGCGCAGCCCCCGGCGCCGGCCACGGCGATCGCGATACTCCCGACCGGGCGCTCACGCGTCTCGAACTGTGCGGTCACCGCGGCGAGGCCGGCGATCACCGCCAGCACCATCACGGTCAGCACCAGTTTGTCGGCCATCCCGAAGGTCTGGATCGCCCACTCCTTGACCGACCCGGGCGTCAGGTCGATGACCGCCGAACCGACAGCGGTGCGCGCGTCGGCCAGCGGCCCGATGAAAACGGCGAGTAGTTGCGTCACACCGAGTGCGACAGCGGCGGCCGCGACGCCGCCCATCGCTCTGGTGCCGCGTGCGGTCATGCCGCCAAACTACTCAGCAATCGACCCGACGGCCTTAAGGAACGATGACGTCGGCTAAGTTGCTTTACGATTCGACCATTTTCTGGAAAGGCAGCTGGATGGAGATCGAGGGCAAGAAGGCCATCATCGTCGGCGGGGCGTCGGGCTTCGGCAAGGCGACCGCCGAACTGCTGGCCAAGCGGGGCGCGAGCGTTGCGGTGCTGGACCGCCCGCAGTCGAAGGGCAAGGACGTCGCGGATGCGATCGGGGGCTCCTTCTTCGAGGTGGACGTCACCGACTTCGACGGCACGGAAAAAGTGCTCAAGCAGGCCATCGACTCGCTCGGCGGGCTGCACATCATCGTCACCACCGCCGGTGGCGGCGCCGCCGAGCGCACGGTGAAGAAGGACGGCCCGCACAGCCTGGAGTCCTTCCGCAAGTGCGTCGACCTCAACCTCATCGCCACGTTCAACATCAGCAGGCTGGCGGGCTGGCAGATGAGCCAGCAGGACCTCGTCGACGACGAGCAGGAAGAGCGCGGCGTCATCATCAACACCGCCTCGATCGCCGCCTTCGAGGGCCAGATCGGCCAGGTCGCCTACACCGCGTCGAAGGCCGCGATCGCCGGCATGTGCCTGACCATGGCCCGCGACATGGGCAGCCTGGGCATCCGGGCGCTGGCCATCGCGCCGAGCCTGTTCGCCACCGGACTGACCGAGGGTATCCCCGACGAGTTCGCCAAGGCGCTGACCAAGGACGCCGCGTTCCCCAAGCGTCTGGGCAAGCCCGAGGAGTACGCCAAGCTGGTGGCCGCGATCGTCGAGAACCCGATGCTCAACGGCCAGTGCCTGCGCCTCGATGCGGGCCAGCGCTTCGCCCCCAAGTAGTCGCTTCAGGGTGAGCGGTTGCTATCCACAATGCGAAACCGCCCGCTAATGTTCGCCCATGCAACTCAGGGTGTGGGCCGTTGCCGCTGCGGTGCTCATGGTCGCGGCGTGCGGTGGCCCCAAGCCGGAGATCCCGTCGCAGGCGCAGAAGAACTACGGTGCGCCGCCGGACTCCAGTGACGTCACCATCTCCGGTGACGCCTCGGATCCGGTGAACAAGATCGCGATGCAGGCCATCGCGGACCTCGAGCAGTACTGGGCGCAAAACTACCCCGAGCTCTACGGCGAGGACTTCAAGCAGATCTCCGGTGGCTACTTCGCCGTCACGGAGACCAGCGACCCGCCGCCGTGCACCACCGAAGCCGCGGAGGTCGCGGGCAACGCGTTCTACTGCTCGACCGAGGACGTGATGGCATGGGACGCCCAGGACCTGCTGCCCGACCTGCAGTCCCGGTTCGGCGACTTCGTCATCCCGGTGGTGATGGCGCACGAGTTCGGCCACGCCGTGCAGGAACGCTCGAACTTCACCGCCCGCACCATCACCCGCGAGCTGCAGGCGGACTGCTTCGCGGGCGCGTGGGCACGCCACGCCAAGGACGACGACGTCTTCGACGTGACCGCCGCCGATCTGGACACCGCGCTCGCGGGTGTGCTCGACCTCCGCGACAACCCCGGCACGCCGACGCGGGATCCGAACGCCCACGGCAGCGGCTTCGACCGGGTCGCCGCATTCCAGGACGGCTACGACAACGGGCTCAGCCGCTGCAAGGATTTCCGCGACGACGAGCCGATGGTGCTGGATCTGCCGTTCAACGACGTCGAGGACGCAGCACGGGAGGGCAACGCGCCGTACGACTCGATCGTCAACGGTGTGCCCTACGACATCGAGGACTACTTCACGCAGGTCTATCCCGAGCTGACCGGGGGACAGCAGTGGCCGCCGCTGCGCAGCATCGAGCCGTTCGCCCCGCAGAGTCCACCCGTCTGTGGTGGCACGCCCGCCGAGGGCTATGTGCTGTTCTATTGCATCCCAGACGATTACGTCGCCTGGGATAACGTCGCCGGCATGCCGCGGGTGTACGAGCAGGGCGGTGACTACGCCGTCGCCGCGCTGCTGGCCACGCAGTGGGGCCTGGCGGCGCTGTCGCGGTTGGGCGACGAGTCCGACGAGAAGACGTCGACGCTGCGCGGGGACTGCCTGGCCGGCGGGTACACGGCAAGCGTCATCCTTTACAACCGGCCGGAGACCAGCACCTACCACATCTCGCCGGGTGACCTCGACGAGGCGATCAAGGCGCTGCTGGTGTTCCGCGGTGAGGGCGATGTCGAGCGGCAGGGCGCGGGCTGGGCCCGGGTCAAGGCGTTCCGTGAGGGCGTCATCAACGGTGCACAATCCTGCCTGAAGTACGAGGCCTGATACGGCGGTCTGGTCAGGCCGATTGTTCACGCCGGCCGCGGCACCGCCGCCAGGCTCGATTGACCTATCCAGAGAGGCACTTCCTGACGCACGTCGCGAGGGGCTTCGATGGAAACCGACCCGCTCATCAGTGCCCGCTGCCAGGACTGGTCACCGCGCCAGATCTGGCTCAGCGTGCGCAAGCTGGTCGAAACCGTTGCTGTGACTTCGTATCCGGGATCGAAATCGCAAACTTCTGCTCCACCGTTCGCGACCATCAGCCACCACGACGATGCTTTCGGGGGCGCACCCGACAACCGGAATGCCACCACGGTCCGCGCCCGCGGCCACTGCTCGAGGCTGATCGTGCGGCGGATGTCCCACATCAACACGCTGGGGTCGAGATCCTTTTCGGCGAGGTCACTCATCCACCGAACACTCCACGTCCCGAGCGCTTCAACCACGCCGACCAGTTCCCGGCCGCAGTCGGTCAGGGTGTAGATCGTGCGGCCGTCGATCTCCGACCGTTCCACCACGCCGGCGCGAGTCAAGGTTTGCAGCCGCTTGGACAACAGCGTCGGCGACATCTTCGGCACGCCCCGACGGAGATCGTTGAAGTGCGTACTTCCCGCCAGCAACTCGCGAACCACCAGCACGGTCCACCGCTCATCGAGCAATTCCATGGCCTTGGCCACCGGACAGAACTGACCGTAACCCGACATCTGTCCCCCTCCTCCCCAAGTCAGCAAACGCTTGTCCAAGTAGACCGCATCATCGTCACGCTGACTAGTACAGAATCGGGACCGCGGTCACTACAGATCGGTGACTAGAGCGCGCATGTCCCCTCGGCGAGCATCGTCTTCAAGCGAACTACAAGCCAAAGGACACGGACATGACCACCACCACACCAACCAGCAGACGTTTCACCCGCTACCTCACGGGCCCCGTGCTCGTACTAGGTCTGGTGATCGGATCGCCCGCCATCGCCAACGCCGAACAGGTGTGGGACGTCGTCGCTTGGGACAGCTGCGTGCGGAACATTCCTGACGATGTGCTGCTGGGTGAATATGGCGACGACGCGCTCCGGGAGTGCTGCTGGAAGACCGGCGGCGATTGGAAACCCGACGGCAACGGGACCGCCTGCAAAGCCCCGCCGGCCGAGCAGGCCGGCCGCAACCCACTGCCCAGCGATGCGCCGACTCATGTCATCCAGCCGTTGCCGCTGCCGGGCCGGGGACCGGTCGTCGCTCCCGCGCCGGATGGGGTCTCGTGAGCTCGGGCGGTACAGATTCGCCACTAGCCACCCGGACGCCGCCACGCGCACGATGTCAGATAACAAACTCGCGTCAGGAGCAGACCATGAGCAACCCATCATCGAC
Organism: Mycobacterium sp. B14F4; assembly: GCF_039871645.1. Taxonomy (NCBI): domain Bacteria; kingdom Bacillati; phylum Actinomycetota; class Actinomycetes; order Mycobacteriales; family Mycobacteriaceae; genus Mycobacterium; species Mycobacterium sp. B14F4. Next base: position 461,054 of record NZ_JBDPMF010000001.1, read on the forward strand.
CGTTGACGATCAGGCGGTGGCGACCAAACACCGCGCCATGTGGGCGTCGGGCGACTACCCGAGACTCGCCGCAGAACTCGTTTCGCCGCTCGGGCCTGTGCTGGTGGAAGCCACCGGAATCGGTCCGGGCGACCGGGTACTCGACGTGGCGGCAGGCACCGGGAACGCCGCGATCCCCGCCGCGGAAGCCGGTGCGAGCGTCGTCGCCAGTGATCTGTGCCCGGACTTGTTGGACGCCGGCGCCCGACTGGCCGCCGAGCGCGGCGTCGAACTCGAATGGCGCGAGGCCAACGCGCACCAATTACCGTTCGGCGACGACGAATTCGATGTCGTGATGTCGTGTATCGGTGTGATGTTCGCACCGTTCCATCAGCGGGCCGCCGACGAATTGACACGAGTCTGCAAGTCGGGCGGGCGGATCGGCCTGATCAGTTGGACGCCCGAGGGGCATATCGGGCGGCTGTGGGCGACGATGAAGCCATACGCTCCGACCCCACCGTCCGGTGCGCAGCCGCCACCGCTCTGGGGGCAGGAGGATCACGTCCGCGAGCTGCTCGGCGACCGCGTCACCGACGTTGTCACCGAGCGACGCACCCTGACCGTTGACCACTTCGCCGACGGCGCCGCGTTCCGTGATTACTTCAAGGCCACCTACGGGCCGACGATCGCGGTGTACCGCAACATCGAGCGCGACGGGAACCGCGTGGCTGAGCTCGACGCGGCCATCGCGCAAGTAGGCGACAGCGTCCTGAGCGGCGACTCGGCCATGGAATGGGAATACCTTCTGCTGACGGCGCGTCGGGCCTGACACGATGTCTGCATGCCCGACGACGCGCAGCAGCTTCCGACCCTGACCGACGAGGCCCAGGCCGCCCTGCAGCAGTGGGTGCGGCGGCAGGGCCTGGGGTCGACGGTCGGTGACGTCGCGCCCCTGACCGGCGGAACGCAGAACATCGTCGTGCGACTCACCGTCGACGACCGGCCCATGGTGCTGCGCAGGCCGCCGGTGCACCCCCGGCCGACGAGTGACAAGACGATGCTGCGCGAGATCGCCGCACTGCGCACGCTGGCCGGCACACCCGTGCCGCATCCCGAGTTCATCGCCGGCTGCGACGATCTCAGCGTCCTCGGCGTGGTGTTCTACCTGATGGAAGAGGTCGACGGCTTCAACCCCGGCGACTCGATGTCCGAGGCCTACGTGCGCGACCCCGCCATGCGCCATCAGGTCGGTTTGTCCTACGCCGCAAGCTTGGCGCAGTTGGGCAACGTCGAGTGGGAGGGTAGTCCGCTCGCCGAGCTCAAGCGGCCGGGTTCCTTTCTGGAGCGCCAGGTTCCGCAATTCCTTCGGCTGCTCGAAAGCTATCGGCACGAGCGCTACGACCCCGAGTCGCTGGCGGTCGCCGAACTGGCGGACTGGCTGCAAACCAACCTCCCGCCGGACGGCAGACCCGGAATCCTGCACGGTGACCCGCATTTGAGCAACGTGCTGCTGCGCCGCGACGAACCCGAACTGGCGGCGTTCGTCGACTGGGAGATGTGCACGATCGGCGACCCGCTGCTGGACCTCGGCTGGATGCTGATCTGCTGGCCGCTGGAGACCAATACCATCACCGCGGGCGCTCAGCTGGCCGCCCTCGGCGGGCTGGCGAGCCGCCGCGAGCTCCTCGAGGCCTACCTCGGTGCGGGTGGGCGCGAAACCTCAAGGCTCGACTGGTATGTCGCGATGGCCTGCTTCAAGCTCGGCGTCGTCATCGAGGGGACGTGGTCCCGGTTCCTCGTCGGTCAGGCCAGCCGGGACGCGGGGGAGCGGCTGCACGCCAACGCCCAGAACCTGATCGATCTGGGGACCCGGGTCGCCAAGGGCGACAGTCCCTTTGTGCTTCAGTAGGCGTCGATCGCGAGCCTGACCGCCAGCGCCACGCCCGCCGCACCGATCACCACCCGCAGCGGACCGGCCGGGGCGTGCCGCACCACGATCGGGCCCAGCCGCGACCCGAGCAGGCAGCCGAGGCCGAGGAACAGCACGGCCCACCACTGCACCGGCGCGGCGACGGCGAAGATGACGGCGGCGACGGCGTTCGCCACGCCGAGGATCACGTTCTTGCCCGCGTTGGCGTGCGCGAGCGAGGCATGACCGGCGCGCAGCAGCAGCGCGAGCAGCAGCACGCCCGCCGCGGCACCGAAATAGCCGCCATAGACGCAGATGCCGAAGATCGCCGCCGCCTCGACGAGCATCCGGGCGCGATGCCTCTGGTGGTTGGCGATCTCCGCATCGCCGGGCGGGCGGCGAGGGAACAGGATCGCAACCGATGCCAGGCCGAGCAGGATCGGGACGACCTTCTCGAACCCCTCCGCCGGCGTCGAGAGCAGCAGGACCGCGCCCGCCACACCGCCGAGAGCCGCGACCGGAACGATCCGCTTGAGCCAGTGGCCCTGCCCAGCCAGCTCGGGACGCGAACCCAACACCGATCCGATGCCGTTGAACACCAACGCGACGGTGTTGGTGACGTTGGCGGTCACCGGCGGCAGTCCGGCGAGCAGCAGAGCGGGATAGGTGGCCACCGACGCGAGCCCGGCGATGCTGCCCGTGAGCCCGCCCAGCACTCCGGCGCCGAACAGCAGCGCCCAGTTCATCGGTGGTCCAATGTCGGCTCGCGCCTTGGCAATACCGTGCGAGCAGACATCGCGTAAAGGTTACGTGGTGGCGTGGTCCCGTCGGGCGGGGCGTCCCCCGAATCGCTGAGATCGACGTAGAGGCCCTGCGAGCACCGGGTGCACGCGGCCCTGCGAACAGATGATGATCACATTGCGAACCGGAATCCCTTTGCGCACCGCGTCACCGAACGTCTAGCATCGGACACGTGCCGAGGCGACTCGTAGTAGCAACCCGCAGCGGGGTCTGATCCTGACCGACCCCTCGCTGTGGGTCGTCGCTACGTAGTCGGTCGCTTCACTTTTTGCAGAAAAGACCGGCACATGATCTCGATCGCAACAGAATCCGCAATCAGCGCAGCGCCGCTCCCGTTCGCGGCCCACGTGGACGCCCGGGTCCGCGGCCTGCGCGAGGAGGCCGACGCGATGTCGTTCGAAACCTTCCTGGCCCGGTACGCGCCCACCTCGGGGCCGGTGCGGCTGCGAAACTGGAGCTGCGCCGACGGCGACCGCCCCGCGACCCGGCTCGGTCCGCAGGCCCGCACCTATCAGGCCACCCTCGCGATCGGCGACCGCATCTGCACGTCGTCGGCCGCCGCCACCGGCCCGGTGGCCGCGCTGACGGCGATGCTCCACGACCGGGGTATCGCCGTCGAGATGACCGCCTTCCACCAGGTGCGTGCCGGCGAGCGGACCGCGACGTTCATCCGCGGCTCGGACGGCGCTCGCGCCGAATGGGCGATGGGACTCGCCGACGATGCCACGCAGTCGGCGCTCGGCGCGATCATCGCGTGCGCCAACCGCCTGCTGGCCGAGGTCTGAGTTCCGCCGGCGAAGCGCGCTGTCAGTGCAGCGGTCGCAGCACGATGCGCATGCCGTCCTTGGGCACCGGCATGCCGCCGTAATCCCACTCGGTGGTGTAATCCGGGTGCGGCAGCTCGAGACGGTACTTGCGCAGCAGGCGGTGCAGAATCGTCTTCACCTCGAGCTGGCCGAACGTCATGCCGATGCACTTGTGCGCGCCCCCGCCGAAGGGGCTGAACGCGTAGCGGTGCTGCTTGTGCTCGTTGCGCGGCTCGGTGAACCGCTCCGGGTCGAACTTCATCGGCTCGGGGTAGAACTCCTCGAGGCGGTGGTTCATGCCGGGGTAGGCGATGACGTTGGTGCCCTTGGGCAGGTAGTAGCCCAGCAGTTCGGTGTCGCGCACGGTCTGGCGCATCGCCCACTGCACGGGGGTGACGAGCCGGATCGACTCGTTCATCACCAGGTCCAGCGACTCCAGCTTCTCGAGCGACTCGATGTCGACCGGACCGTCACCGAGCCGGTCGGACTCGTCGCGGCAGCGTTCCTGCCACTCGGGGTGCCTGGCCAGGTGGTAGATCATCGTGGTCGCCGTCGACGTCGACGTGTCGTGCGCGGCCATCATCAGGAAGATCATGTGATTGACGATGTCGGAGTCGGAGAACTTGTTGCCGTCCTCGTCCTCGGTGTGGCACAGCACCGTCAGCAGGTCCGAGCCCTCCTTGCCGCGCCGCTCCTTCACCCGCTCGGAGAAGTAGTCCTCGAGCAGCTTGCGGGCCTGCAGTCCGCGCCACCAGGTGAACGGCGGCACACCGGTGCGGATGATGGCGTTGCCGGCACGCGTGGTGGTGGTGAAGGCCTTGTTGACCTTGGTGACCAGCTCCTTGTCGGAGCCGGGCTCGTGGCCCATGAACACCATCGATGCGATGTCGAGCGTCAGTTCCTTCATGGCGGGATACATCAGGAACCGCGAATCGTTGGGCGCCCAGTCGCTGGCGATCACCTGCGAGACGACCTTGTCGACCTGCTCCTGGTAGCCGACCAGGCGGGTGCGGACGAACGCCTCCTGCATGATCCGCCGGTGGAACATGTGCTCCTCGAAGTCGAGCAGCATCAGGCCGCGGTGGAAGAACGGCCCGATCACCGGCACCCAGCCCTGCTGGGAGAACTCCTTGTTGCGGTTGGAGTAAACGGCCTGCGCGGCATCGGGTCCCAGCGCCGCCACCGCAGGCAGCGCGGGGGAGTCGGCGTAGTACAGCGGGCCGTACTTGCGGTAGACATGCAGCAGGTAGTCGGGCCCGCCGCGGAACATCTCGATCATGTGGCCGAGGACGGGCAGGCCGGCATCGCCGATGACCGGCTTGAGGTCGCTGCCCGGCGGCGGCGTGGCCATCGGCTTCTGCGGGAACTCGGTGTTCAGCAGCCTGCGCTCCAGGTAGCCCATGCCGGGAAAGTTGTTGAACGACGGGGTGAACCGCCGCTTCGCCTGGTCGAGCAGATAGTCCTTGGTGCTGATGGTCGCCGTCATTCGCAAACTCCTGGGCAAGAAGACTGTGGCCGTTGTCACTCCTGTCCTCATCCTGGATGGCACACTTGACGCATGTCAAGTTTGGTTCTGGCGTGGCGTGGTGCGAAGGTCTAACTCGATGACCGCCCAGCCCGCCCCGCAAGCGCGTCGCAGCCGCGGCGACCGGCAGCGTGACGCCATCGTCAATGCCGTGCGGGGCCTGCTGCAGGAGCGCTCGTTCGCTGACCTGTCGGTCAGCGCGATCAGCGAGCGGGCCGGCGTCGCCCGCTCGGGCTTCTACTTCTACTTCGACTCGAAGTACGCGGTGCTCGCGGTGATCCTCGCCGACGCCAGCGAGCTCCTCGACAGCCTGACCCATCACTTCGCCCCGCGCGAACCCGGTGAGACGCCCGAGGCGTTCGCCAAGCGGATGGTCGCCAGCGCCGCGGCGGTCTACGCCAACGACGATCCGGTGCTGTCGGCGTGCGCGGTCGCCCGCAACACCGATCCGCAGATCCGCGAGATGATGGACGACTTCTACGACGGCACCATCGAGAAGCTCATCACGCTGCTGACCCACGATCCCGACGCCACTCCGATCTCCGGGGACCTACCGGCGCTGGTGCGCACGCTGGCGGCGACGACAACGATGACGCTGACCCATGACAGCACCTTCGTCGGCCGCGGCGAGGATCCGGCGCGCGCCGTCGACGTGCTCGAGCGGTTGTGGGTGGCGGCGATCTGGGGTGCATCGTCGGTTCGCGGCGAGTAGGTATCCTCACCGCCATGGCGCAGAGCGGCTTCGCGGGCAAGCGGTGTCTTCTCACCGGGGCCGCCAGCGGCATCGGCCGCGCGACGGCGTTGAAACTGGCCGCCGAGGGCGCCGACCTGTTCCTGACCGACCGCGATGCCGACGGCCTGGAACTGACTGTCTCGGACGCGCGCTCACTCGGCGCAGTGGTCAGCGCGCACCGGGCTCTCGATATCGCCGACTACGACGCGGTGGCCGCGTTCGCCGCCGACGTCCACGCCAGTCATCCCGCGATGGACGTCGTGATGAACATCGCGGGGGTCTCGGCATGGGGCACGGTGTCGACGCTGACGCATCAGCACTGGCGCTCGATGGTCGACATCAACCTGATGGGGCCCATCCACGTCATCGAGTCGTTCGTGCCGCCGATGGTGCTGGCGGGCAGGGGCGGGCACCTGGTCAACGTGTCGTCGGCGGCCGGGCTCGTCGCGCTGCCGTGGCATGCCGCCTACAGCGCGAGCAAGTACGGGTTGCGCGGCCTGTCGGAGGTGTTGCGGTTCGACTTGGCCCGCCACCGGATCGGTGTGTCGGTGGTGGTACCAGGCGCAGTGAAAACGCAGCTGGTGCGGACCGTGGACATCGCGGGCGTGGACCGTGACCATCCGAGAGTGAGCCGCTTGGTCGACCTGTTCGTCAGCCACGCCCTGTCGCCCGAGACGGTCGCCGACAAGATTTTGACCGGCGTGCGGCGCAACCGCTTTCTGATCTACACGTCGGCCGACATCCGGGCGCTCTACATGTTCAAGCGGGTTGCATGGTGGCCCTACAGCGTTGCGATGCGGCAGGTGAGCGTGTTGTTCACCCGAGCGTTGCGGCCTCCGCCGCGAGGCTAGCGCTTGCCCCAGTCCCACGCCGGCGCGGTCAGCGTGCCCAAGCCCTCGACGCGGGTCTCGCCAAGGTCCTTGTACAGCCGGATCTCCACGGCGTGGTCGCCGCCGCGCGGGTCGTCGTGGCTGGCGACCGGCACCGTCTCGAGGTGGGCGAGCAGGGCCGTGGAATGGGTGACGACGACGACCTGGGTGTTGTCGGCGGCGGTGCGGATCAACGAGGCCAGCGGTCGCACCAGGTCCGGATGCAGCGAGGTCTCGGGCTCGTTGAGCACCATGAGAGACGGCGGCCGGGGGCTCAGCAGAGCTGCCGCCCACAGCAGGAATCGCAGTGTGCCGTCGGATAATTCGGCGGCGCGCAGCGCGCGCAGCATGCCCGGCTGGTGCAGCTGAAGGTCGAACAGCCCGTCGTGCGCGGCCACCGACAGCGTGGCGCCGTCGAAGGCGTCGGCGACGGCACGCTGCAGGTCGTCGAAGCCGGCTTCGATGATGGTCTGGATGGCGGCCGCGAGATCGCTGCCGTCGTCGGAGAGCACCGGCGTCCTGGTGCCGACGTTGCGCTGACGCGACGGCGCGGCCGCGTCGACACGGAACCCGTCGTAGAAGCGCCAGTCGCGCAGCCGGTCCCGCACCGCCGCGAGTTCGGGGTGCGCGCCGGGATGGGCGTACTCGGCGAGCACGCTGCGGTAGGCCGGAAGTGACTGCGACAGCTTGTCGAAGCCCCGGCCCGATTCCGCGCTCGCTTCGGCGTAGTCGCGGGTGCGGCGCACCAGGGTGGAGCTGGCGCGCATGACGGGGCCGACGAAGATCGCCTCGCGTTTGATCTCCGGGTCGCGGGCGAACAGCGAGTTGTGTCCGGCCATCTGCGGCAGGCCGAGGTCCACCAGGTAGCCGAAATCGTCCGAGGCGAAACCCATTTCGAGCGACACCGGGGCGGTCCGCGTGGTGCCCTCGACGCGTCCGGTGCGGCGGGCCCCACCCAACTGCTCGGGGCCGGCCCACAGCACCGACTCCAGGCCGCCCTCCCGGGCCAGCGAACCGATCACCTCACCGCGGCCGCAGTCCGCCAGCAGGCGAAGCGCGCGGTACAACGACGACTTGCCGGTGCCGTTGGCGCCTGTGACGACGGTCAGCCCGGCCAGCGGTAGGACGACGTCGCGCAGCGAGCGATATCCGCGGATGGCGACGGTCTGAAGCATGCTCAGTAGCCGCCTTCCGGCGGGGCGAGTTCGAGTCGGACGCCCAGAAGCCGGATGGGACGGTCGAGTTCGAATTGGCCGAGCAGATCGAGCGCCGTCTCGGTGACGATCCCGGCGTCGACGGTCGGCGCGGGCAGCTTGCGGATCTTGGTCCGGGTGTAGAACGTCGTGGTGCGCACCGTGACGGCGACGCGGGTGACCACCCGACCCTGCCCGACGATCTCGGTGAGCGTCTGGTTGGCGAGTTCGACTACGGCCGAGTCGATCTCGGCACGGTCGACCAGGTCGCGCGGAAACGTGATGACATGGCTGCGGGAGCGGGGTACCCACGGCTCGGCGCTGACCGTGGCGTCGCCGCCGCCCTTGGCGAGCAGCAGGATCCACAGCCCCGTCGTCGGGCCGAACGTCGACGTGAGCAGTGCCGCGTCGGTGGCGGCGAGGTCGGCGACCGTGGTGATGCCCATCGCCGCAAGCCTTTTCGACGTCTTCGGGCCGACCCCCCACAGCGCGTCGACCTCGCGCTCACCCATCACCGCCATCCAGTTGTCCTCGGTCAGTGCGAAGACACCGGATGCTTCCCGCTCACGCATGCGCGGCTTGCCGAAGCCGGTCGCCACCTTGGCGCGCTGCTTGTTGTCGCTGATGCCGACCGAACAGGTCAGGCCCGTCTCGGCGGCGATCACCTCGCGGATTCGCTCGGCGAACTCGAAGGGGCTCTCGTCGTCGAGGTCGGCCCCGACGTACGCCTCGTCCCAGCCCCACACTTCCACGGGATGGCCGAAGTCGCGCAGCAGGCTCATCACCTCCGCGGAGGCCTCGTCGTAGGCATCGGTGTCGAGCGGCAGGAACGTGGCGTCCGGGCATCTGCGGGCCGCGCTGCGCAACGGCATCCCCGCGTGCACCCCGTAGTCGCGCGCGGGGTACGACGCGCAGGTGACGACCTTGCGCGGCTCCGTCGGATCACCGTTGCCGCCGACGATGATCGGTAGTCCAGCCAGTTCGGGGCGCCTGCGCACTTCGACCGCCGCCTGGAACTGGTCGAGGTCGACGTGCAGGACCCAGCGGGTCATGCGCCGCAGAGCTTGCGCGCCACCGATTCCCACGCGGCGCCGAGCGACTCCAACGTCTGGCCGCGCTCGGTCAGCTGGTGGTGCACGTAGTCGGCGTCCAAGAGGCCCAGCAGGGCGGCGGCCTGCGCGTCGAGATCGCCGCTGGTGTCGGCGTCCTCCAGCAGCACGCGAACGTGCCGGTGATGCAGGGTGGCCGGGGCGTTGAAGCGCATCTGCGGATCGCGGTTGGCGTCCGACAGCAGGGCATGGTGGCTGTGGACGAACGTGAGGCGTTCTCGGCCGTAGGCCAGGAGTCGCTCCAGTGGCGGGGCGCCGGGGCCGAGCGGGGGCGGCCCGAACAGGAACGCCTGCTGCTCGACCTTCTCGTCCTCGTCGAGCAGCACGATCATCAGGCCGGCGCGGCTGCCGAACCGGCGGAACAGCGTGCCCTTGCCGACGCCGGCGGCGGCCGCGATGTCGTCGGTGCTGACCGCGTCGGTTCCGCGCTCGGCGATCAGCCGTCGGGCGGCGTCCAGCAGGAGCGTGCGGTTGCGGGCGGCGTCGCCCCGCTCATGTGGCGCCCGGTCGGTCACCGGCAACTCGGTGAGGTGACGAGGTGCGGCCATGTCAGCAGTTTAGTGGAGAGGGAATTATTCGGACCGTGGTCCGGTTGAGTCGTGCGAGGAACTTCACCGACGACGAAAGGACACGAACGATGTCGGACAGTAAGGACATCAAGGTGCTGGTGTTGCTGGGCAGCCTGCGGGCGGCTTCGGTCAATCGGCAGCTGGCGGAGCTGGCGGTCGAGAGCGCCCCGGACGGCGTGCGCCTCGAGCTGTTCGACCGGCTCGGCGAGTTGCCCTTCTACAACGAGGACATCGACAACGACGGTGTCGCCGAGCCGGTCGTGGCGTTGCGCCGGGCGGCCGCCCACGCCGACGCCGCGCTTGTCATCACCCCCGAGTACAACGGCAGCATTCCCGGCGTGCTGAAGAACGCGATCGACTGGCTGTCGCGGCCGTTCGGCGACAGCGCGCTGAAGGACAAGCCGCTGGCGGTCATCGGCGCGGCGTTGGGGCAGTACGGCGGCGTGTGGGCGCACGATGAGACCCGCAAGTCATTCGGCGTCGCCGGTCCGCGGGTGGTCGAGGACCTGAAGTTGTCGGTGCAGACGACGACCTTCGACGGCAGGCACCCCCGCGAGAACGCCGAGGTCGCTCAGAACCTCGCTGACATCGTCGGCAAGCTGGTCGCCGAGATCGGCTGACCGGCTCGGCACGACGGCCGCCGGCCGGGTCTCGTCCGACCCGGCCGGCGGCTTTGCTGTTGGCGGCGCGGACCCGGCGGGGTGTCGGTGGAACCTGCTACATGTAGGGGCGGCACGCGACACACCCGCAGGTGTGACGTGCGACACGCCGGATGGGAAGCCGCCGCAATGCTTACGACCTGGGAATTTCAAAAATGTTATTCAGAACATCTTGTATCCGTACCCAATGTCGGACACTAGGTGTAGTGTTTCGAACACCGACAGGCCCCCAGGATTTCCACGCTCGAAAGGGTCGGCCGGAGCCCCGAAACCCGGCCGTGTCGGTTGCCCGCCACCCCGGACCAGGGCACCGGACGGCAGGAATTTCACGGGTCTCCGGGCCGCTGAAGGGTAGTGAGCTTCGGCGAAACGCAGTACCCGAGCAGTTGCCAGTCCCCGTGTGCAGAGGAGCCGTACCTCAGATGACTCAGCCTTCGATCACCGTGTACACCAAGCCCGCTTGCGTGCAGTGCAACGCCACCTACAAGGCGCTGGACAAGCAGGGCATCGACTACCAGACCGTCGACATCAGTCTGGACAGCGAGGCGCGTGACTACGTCATGGCGCTCGGCTACCTGCAGGCACCGGTCGTGGTGGCCGGCAGCGAGCACTGGTCCGGGTTCCGGCCCGACCGCATCAAGGCGCTCGGCGGCGCGGTCGCGGCCACGGCGTAAGGGGTAATCGGAGGAGTGGAAGGAGAACGCCGCGGCATGTCCAAGAGCAACCTCGTCTACTTCTCGAGCGTCTCGGAGAACACCCACCGCTTCGTCGAGAAGCTGGGCCTGCCCGCCACCCGAATCCCGCTGCACGGGCGCATCGAGGTCGATGAGCCCTACGTGCTGGTGCTGCCCACCTACGGGGGTGGGCACGCCAACGGACCCGATCCCGACCGTGGTGGCTACGTTCCCAAGCAGGTCATCGCGTTCCTCAACAACGAACACAACCGGTCGTTGATCCGCGGCGTCATCGCCGCGGGCAACACCAACTTCGGTGCCGAATTCGGCTATGCCGGGGTCGTCGTCTCTCGCAAGTGCGGCGTCCCGTTCCTCTATCGCTTCGAACTGATGGGCACCACCGACGACGTGCTCGCGGTTCGCGCAGGCCTCATCGATTTCTGGAAGGACCAGACGTGCCACCAACCGTCACAGCTTCAGAGCCTGTAGCCGTACCGACCTCGCACGCGCACGCGTTGCCGGGGGAAACGGACTACCACGCCCTGAACGCGATGCTGAATCTGTACGACGCCGACGGCAAGATTCAGTTCGACAAAGACCGCGAGGCCGCGCACCAGTACTTCCTGCAGCACGTCAACCAGAACACCGTCTTCTTCCACAATTACGACGAGAAGCTCGACTACCTGATCCAGGAGAACTACTACGAGCGCGAGGTGCTCGACCAGTACTCCCGCAACTTCGTCAAGACGCTGATCGACCGGGCGTATGCGAAGAAGTTCCGCTTCCCGACGTTCGTCGGCGCGTTCAAGTACTACACCTCCTACACGCTCAAGACCTTCGACGGTAAGCGCTACCTGGAGCGCTTCGAGGATCGTGTGGTGTTGGTGGCGCTGACGCTGGCCGCCGGCGACACGATGCTGGCCGAGAAACTGGTCGACGAGATCATCGACGGTCGCTTCCAGCCGGCCACGCCGACGTTCCTCAACTCGGGCAAGAAGCAGCGCGGCGAACCGGTGTCCTGCTTCCTGCTGCGCATCGAGGACAACATGGAGTCCATCGGCCGCTCGATCAACTCGGCACTGCAGCTGTCCAAGCGCGGCGGTGGGGTGGCGTTGCTGCTGAGCAACATTCGCGAGCACGGCGCACCGATCAAGAACATCGAGAACCAGAGCTCGGGCGTCATCCCGATCATGAAGCTGCTCGAGGACTCGTTCTCTTACGCCAACCAGCTCGGGGCGCGCCAGGGCGCCGGTGCGGTGTACCTGCACGCGCACCATCCCGACATCTACCGGTTCCTCGACACCAAGCGTGAGAACGCCGACGAGAAGATCCGGATCAAGACGCTGAGCCTGGGTGTGGTGATCCCGGACATCACCTTCGAGCTGGCCAAGAAGAACGAGGACATGTACCTGTTCTCGCCGTACGACGTCGAGCGGGTGTACGGCACGCCGTTCGCCGACATCTCGGTGACCGAGAAGTACTACGAGATGGTCGACGACGCGCGGATCCGCAAGACGAAGATCAAGGCGCGCGAGTTCTTCCAGACGCTGGCCGAGCTGCAGTTCGAGTCGGGCTACCCGTACATCATGTACGAGGACACGGTGAACCGGGCCAACCCCATCGAGGGCAAGATCACCCACAGCAACCTGTGCTCGGAGATCCTGCAGGTGTCGACGCCGTCGGTGTTCAACGAGGACCTGTCGTACGCGCAGGTGGGCAAGGACATCTCGTGCAACCTCGGCTCGCTGAACATCGCGAAGACGATGGACTCGCCGGACTTCGCGCAGACTGTCGAGGTAGCGATCCGGGCGTTGACTGCGGTGAGCGATCAGACCCACATCTGGTCGGTGCCGTCGATCGAGCAGGGCAACAACGACTCCCACGCCATCGGGCTGGGACAGATGAACCTGCACGGGTACCTGGCGCGCGAGCGGATCCACTACGGGTCCGAAGAGGGCATCGACTTCACCAACATCTACTTCTACAGCGTGCTGTACCACGCGCTGCGGGCGTCGAACCGGATCGCGATCGAACGCGGCACGCACTTCAAGGGTTTCGAGAAGTCCAAGTACGCCAGCGGTGAGTTCTTCGACAAGTACACCGAGCAGGCGTGGGAGCCCAAGACCGAGAAGGTTCGCCAGCTGTTCGTCGATGCCGACATTCGCATTCCGACGCAGGACGATTGGCGGCGGCTCAAGGAGTCGGTGCAGGCGCACGGCATCTACAACCAGAACCTGCAAGCGGTGCCGCCGACGGGCTCGATCAGCTACATCAACCACTCGACCAGCTCGATCCACCCGATCGCCTCGCGGATCGAGATCCGCAAGGAGGGCAAGATCGGCCGGGTCTACTACCCGGCGCCCTACATGACCAACGACAACCTGGAGTACTTCCAGGACGCCTACGAGATCGGCTACGAGAAGGTAATCGACACCTACGCCGCGGCGACACAGCACGTCGATCAGGGGTTGAGCCTGACGCTGTTCTTCAAGGACACCGCCACCACGCGTGACGTCAACAAGGCGCAGATCTACGCCTGGCGCAAGGGAATCAAGACGCTGTACTACATCCGGCTGCGCCAGATGGCGCTGGAGGGCACCGAGGTCGAGGGCTGCGTGTCCTGCATGCTGTAGGACTTCGACGACGAGTGTGGACTTGATACACGCGGATGCGGGAATGACCGTGTAGAAAGTCCACACTCGGCAGTCAGGCCGTCAGCGCACCCCGTAGACGGGTAAGCGATCCACCCGCGTCAGGACCGGGTGCTTGGGCGGAACGCCGGGGCCGGGATCGGCCTCCTCTGGCATCGCCTCGTGGTCTATCCAGCATTCGCCGGTGCGCTCGTCGTAGTCGCCGCCGTAGAAGACGCAGCACACGCCGATGTCATCGGAGTGCTCGGCCGCGCACTCCCAGAAGTCGTCGCTCACCGGCGCCGCGTCGGCGGTCGCGGCGAGTCCGACGCTCAGGCCCACCGCCATGGCGGTGGCGGTCAGGAAGGTGTTCATGGCGGTAAGCCTGTCCGCTGGACGTCGTCGCGAAAACGGGGTCGGCGCCGTCATTTGTCCCGGCTGGTCCGGGGAAGGCGGCATCGTCGGCTGTAGGGGATTAGGGGGCGAGTGGCCCGTTATCGCCGCGAAAGACGCCCACGTGTCGGACAACTGGCCACTCGGCCCGCCGCGATGTCGAACGCGAGACGTTTGGCCACGTGCATTGAGCCGGACTCGGCATCGACCATTCGGGGCCTAGGGTCCACGGCACAAGGTAAGGCTTGCCTTATCCAAGAGCCGACGCGATCGGAGCCCGATACCAGGTCTCGGTGGCGCCCGACCCCCGAGGTGGCGCGTGCGAGATCGCGCTCGTACTACGTCCCGGCCGGTGACCGGGGGACCAGAAGGGAACACCCGTGACTGCTTCAACCGCGCTGTCGTTGTCGACGGTGATTGACGAACAGCTCGCCGCTGCCAAGGCAGGCACTTCCGGTCGCGCTGCGCACACGGTGTGCGGCGGCCGCGGCAGCGCGCTGCGTCAGGCCGTGCTGGCGCTGACCGCCGGGCACGGGCTCGACGAGCACGAAAGCCCCGGCGAGGCAACACTTCTGGTATTGCGAGGCCGGGTCCGGCTGAGTGCGGCGAGCGGCGCCGTCGAGGGCGTCAGGGGCGATTACCTGCCAATACCGAACGAACGGCACAGCCTTTCAGCCCTCGAAGACTCCGCGGTGCTGTTGACGGTTGTCGCCGGATCTTAGGCCTACTTCTTGATCGTGTGCTGCGGGCCCTGAGCCTTCTTGTACAGCGCCTTGAGCATGCGATCGCGGAACGCGGCGTTGTCGATCAGCTTGATGCCGGCGTTGGCGACGCGCGGGTAGCCGAGCAGCTTGTGGAAGTAGCGGCCGCGCTTGTACTCCCGGCCCCACGCCGCTTCCATCCGCTGCGCGTAGTTGGTGAAGTCGTCGGGTCCGCCGTTCTGCAGCGCGGCGATCGCGCACTCGCCCGCGGCGAGACCGGATTCCAGCGCCTTGGAGATCCCCGCGCCCGACGCCGGCTTACCCGCGCCCAGCGAGTCGCCGGTGAACAACACACCCGGTCGCCACGGCGGCCACGCGGTGAAGCCCATCGGCAGTCGCCAGGCCCGCACGCTGCGGTTCTTCTTGAGCTCCTCGATGGGCGGCAGCTCCCAGTCCGGCGGCAGCGTGCGCAGGAAGTCGCCGAGGAACTGCGTGGCGTTGATGGACTGCCAGTTCTTGTAGCTGTTGACGTAGCCCAGCCCGATGTTGAACATGCCGTTGCCCATCGGGAACACCCACCCGTAGCCGGGCAGCTGGTCGCCCTGGAAGACGAGCTTGAGGTAGATGTCCAGGCTGTCGGAGTCCGGCCGGTTGGCGGGCATCTCCGAGCGGATCGCGATCGCGGAGTAGCCGTTGTACTCCGAGTCGATCTTCAGCGCGCGCTTGATCGGCGAGTAGGCCCCGTCGGCGGCGATGACCGCGTCGCCGAAGACCTTCTCGCCGCTCTTGAGTGTCACGCCGACCACGCGGCCGTTCTCGAGGATCGGCCCGCTCACCTCGGCGCCCTGGCGCACCTCGGCCCCCGCGGACTCGGCGTGCTTGAGCAGGACGGTGTCGAGGTGCTCGCGGCTGACTGTGTGACCGTGGTCGGGCATGCCGGGGCGCTTGGGAAACGACAGCTCCCACTCGCTCGGGCTGAAGACCGTCACGCGGTTCACCCGGTGGTACGTGGCGACCTCGTCGGCCAGGCCCATCTTCTGCAGATAGCTCACGGCGCGGGCGGTGAGCCCGTCGCCGCAGGGCTTGGCCCGTGGGAATTCGGCCTTGTCCAGGACAACTACCTTGGCGCCAGTCTGGGCGGCCTGCCACGCCGCGGCCGAGCCGGAAGGCCCGCCACCCGCGATGACCAGGTCGTATCGCTGCGTCATGAAACTCGTCTCGTCAATTGGCGATGTCGCAGCGATCCTACCCGGGCCGCGACCGCGTTTCCTCCCGGACGGAGTTGCTGGCCGTTGCCCTGCGGGACGCGCCACGGCATGGTCTGAGCAGGTCAGAAGTGTCCCAGCGGTAGAGTGATCCGGGTGCGACGAGGGTCCAGGCCACGCTCGGGTGGCGAGGCGGGCGTCAAGGTGGACGCCCGCAGCGAGCGCTGGCGCGAGCACCGTAAGAAGGTGCGCGCCGAGATCGTCGACGCCGCCTTCCGTGCGATCGACCGGCTCGGGCCCAACGTCAGCGTGCGGGAGATCGCCGAGGAGGCCGGCACCGCCAAACCCAAGATCTACCGTCACTTCACCGACAAGTCCGACATGTTCGCCGAGATCGGCCAGCGGATGCGGGACATGTTGTGGGCGGCGATCATTCCGTCGATCGACGTGGAGAACGACTCCGCGCGCCAGATCGTCGGCCGAGGCGTGGAGCACTACGTCGAACTCGTCGAGCAGCATCCCAACGTGGTGCGGTTCCTGCTACAGGGCCGCTTCGCCGACCAGTCGGCGGCAGCGATGACGGCCGTCAACAAGGGCAGCGAGATCACCCTGGCCGTTGCCGACATGATCAGCACGCAGCTCGAGGACCTGGCGTCGGAACCTGCGGCGTTCGAACTGGCGGCGTACGCGATCTTCGGGACCGCCGCGTCGGCCACCGACTGGTGGCTGGGGGGCGACGACAGTCCCCGCCGGATGCCCGCCGACCAATTCATCGCGCACATGACGACGATCATGGTGGGCGCCATCAACGGCACCGCCGAGCTGCTCGGCATCCAGATCGACGCCGACAAGCCGATCCACACCGCGGTGCGCAAGCAGCAGCCCGTCGCCTGACGGCGCGTTGACACCTTCCCCTCCGTTCCGGAGACTGGGCTCAGGTACCCGGTACCGGCGTTCCCAGGATGGGGCCGCAACGAAGTTAGGGGAGACCCCGGTCATGACCGTTGCCGAGCAGACGGCAGACACCGCTGCCCAACAACCCGTGCACATCCGTGCGCTCATCATCGGCACGGGCTTCTCGGGCCTGGGCATGGCGATCGCGCTGCAGCGACAAAACGTCGACTTCCTGATCCTGGAGAAGGCGGACGAGATCGGCGGCACCTGGCGCGACAACACCTATCCGGGTTGTGCCTGCGACATCCCGTCGCACATGTACTCGTTCTCGTTCGAGCCGAAGGCCGACTGGACGCACATGTGGTCGTTCCAGCCGGAGATCCAGGACTATTTGCTGGGCGTCACGGCGAAGTACGGGCTGCGGCGCTATATCCGCTTCGGCTCTCACGTCGACCGCGCGCACTGGGACGACGACGAGAGCCGCTGGCACGTCTTCACCAAGGATGGCCGCGAGTTCGTCGCGCAGTTCGTCATCTCGGGTGCGGGCGGCCTGCACATCCCGCTCGTCCCCGAGTTCGACGGGCTCGACGAATTTCGCGGCGCCGCATTCCATTCCGCGGAGTGGGACCACAGCGTCGACCTGACCGGCAAGAAGGTCGCGGTGATCGGCACCGGCGCCAGCGCGATCCAGATCGTGCCGGAGATCGTCGATGACGTCGCCGCGCTGCAGCTCTACCAGCGCACGCCGGCGTGGGTGATGCCGCGGCCCAACAATCCGATCCCGGAGTGGATGCGCAACGTGTTCACCACCGTGCCGGGCACGCGGGCGCTGATGCGCGCGGGCATCTACTGGATCCACGAAGGCGTCGGCTTCGCGATGACGCGCCAGCCCCGCCTGCTGAAAATCGGTGAGCTGCTGGGCAAGTGGAACATCCACCGGTCGATCAAGGACGCCGAGCTGCGGCGCAAGCTCACCCCGGACTACCGCGCCGGCTGCAAGCGCATCCTGAACTCCGACACCTACTACAAGGGGATCGCGAACCCGAAGGCCGAGGTGGTCACCGACCGGATCGCGCGGTTCACCCCGACCGGGATCGTCACCGCCGACGAGCACGGTCGTCAGATTGAAAGAGAAGCAGACGTCGTCGTATTCGCGACCGGGTTCCACGTCACCGACTCCTACACCTACGTCCACATCAAGGGCCCGAAGGGCGAGGACCTGGTGGACCGGTGGAACCGCGAGGGCATCGCGGCGCTGCGCGGCATCACCGTCGCCGATATGCCGAACCTGTTCTTCCTGCTCGGACCGAACACGGCGCTCGGCCACAACTCGGTGGTGTTCATGATCGAGTCCCAGATCCGCTACGCCGCCCAGGCGATCGCCGCGGTCGACAAGCAGGGGGCCGAGGCGCTGGCGCCGACCCGCGAGGCGCAGGACCGCTACAACGACGAGTTGCAGCGCGAGCTGGCGGGCACGGTGTGGAGCACCGGAGGTTGCCAGAGCTGGTATCTCGACGAGCACGGCGTGAACCGGACGCTGTGGAGCGGGATGACGTGGCAGTACTGGCTGGCGACCCGCCGATTCGACGCCTCCGAGTACCGGTTCCTCGGCGGGAAGCGCGACACGCGGCGCAACGCCGCCTAGTGTGCGCTGAGTTCGGCGATTCGCGCGAATTTCGGACGGTTCTGCGATCCGGTTGCGCACTAGGCGGCCGACACGCTCCAACACATGATGTTGTGTTGCAGTCGAAAGTCGGACCCCAGTTGTAGTGTTGGAAGCGCTATAGCTGCCCTATAGCTCCGACCTAAATGACCAGGTGAAATGGGGTTCTCGTGAGTGATGGCATCAAGCTGATCGACCGTGTGTCGGCCATCAACTGGAATCGTCTCCAGGACGAGAAGGACGCCGAGGTGTGGGACCGGCTCACCGGCAACTTCTGGTTGCCGGAGAAGGTGCCGGTGTCCAACGACATCCCGTCGTGGGGCACGCTCAACGACCACGAGAAGCAGCTGACGATGCGGGTGTTCACCGGCCTGACGCTGCTCGACACCATTCAGGGCACTGTCGGCGCGGTCAGCCTGATCCCCGACGCGCTGACCCCGCACGAGGAAGCCGTCTACACGAACATCGCGTTCATGGAGTCGGTGCACGCGCGCAGCTACAGCAACATATTCTCCACGCTGTGCTCGACCGCCGAGATCGACGACGCGTTCCGCTGGTCGGAGGAGAACCCGAACTTGCAGCGCAAGGCCGAGATCGTCATGCAGTACTACAAGGGTGACGAGCCGCTCAAGCGCAAGGTGGCCTCCACGCTCCTGGAGAGCTTCCTGTTCTACTCCGGCTTCTACCTGCCGATGTACTGGAGCAGCCGGGCCAAGCTGACCAACACCGCCGACATGATCCGGCTGATCATCCGCGACGAGGCCGTGCACGGCTACTACATCGGTTACAAGTATCAGAAGGGTCTCGCGCTCGAGGATCCCGCCAAGCAGGCCGAGCTCAAGGACTACACCTACGAGCTGTTGTTCGAGCTCTACGACAACGAGGTCGAGTACACCCAGGACCTCTACGACGGGGTCGGGCTGACCGAGGACGTCAAGAAGTTCCTGCGGTACAACGCCAACAAGGCGTTGATGAATCTCGGCTACGAGGCGCTGTTCCCGCGCGACGAGACCGACGTCAACCCGGCGATCCTGTCGGCGCTGTCACCGAATGCCGACGAGAACCACGACTTCTTCTCCGGTTCGGGGTCCAGCTACGTCATCGGCAAGGCCGTCAACACCGAAGACGAGGACTGGGACTTCTAGTTCTGCCGCGACAGCCAACTGCCTTGGACGGCTTGACAGACCCGGCGGTTCGAGGTCCGCCACCCGGTGTCTCCATCCTGCCCACAGCGCGGAGGTTGAATTACCGTGAGGCACGAGGTCCGAGCACTCTCGTTGCTCCGTCATGCCGAGGACGACTTGCATCTCGGTATGATCAATTGCCATGCCCGCGGGACGAACTCGGTGATCGCCTCGTTCTGCACAGCAGGGGAATGCGTGGCTGCGAACTCCAGTGAACGGATCGCGCAGCACGGTACTCTAGAGAGAGATTGGCTGGTCACCCACGCCAATGACTCGGGTGGTCGCGCTGCCGACCGAGATCACTGCCCCGTACGGCCCATAGATGCCGTTGCGGGAACCGGTGAACACGTCGTTGATCCATGCCGCGGTGATCACCTGCACCGCCGTCGCGTTCTGCGGTAGGACGGGGCCCCCGCAGACCCGCACGACCGCTGCGTCCGTGGTGGTGCCTTCTGCGTCGAGATGGCTGCCGTTGTCAAGGATGACGCCGATGAACTGCTCAGGAGCGTTGTTGATGACGTTTTGCGTGTGGCGCCCGAAGTTGTTGCAGGAACACGGCGGCGCCGCGATCAGCATGACCGGAACGGGATCAGCGCCATTCAGTTTGACCAGGCCGGCATTGACGCTGTCGGCGTTGGTGGTATCGAACAGGATGACGGCTTTCAGGTTGCCGGTCGCGCCGTTGTCTGCGAGGTACTCCGCGGCCGCCGCCACGAGATTGCCTCCGGCGGAACCTCCGCCCATCACAAATTGTTGAGGGAGCACTATCGATTGTCCGGCAGCCGCGCTTGCGCTGGCGGTGAGTTCTGCTCGGTCGCCTTCGAACAATCTCGCGACCGCATGAGCCGTTGAAGTGTTCCAAATGTAATAGGGATCGCCGGAAGTCGACGAGAGATTCGGCGCCACCACAATGCTGTTGGTACGTTCGGCAAGATCCTGAGCCAACGCAGTCGCATTGGCGCTGGTGCGAGTGAAGCCGTGCTGAAGGTAGATCAACCCCACCGGAGGTTCTGTCTGATTCGGGAAGTACCACGTGGCGTCGACCGTGTACCCGTTGCCGCCCGGAATGACAAGAGCAGCGTGAGAGATTGTCACCGTCGATGTGAGCGACAGTGATCGCAGTGTTTTGTCGTATGCGTCGGTGAGGTAGAGGCGGGTGCCGTCGGGGCTGAGCGTGAGGGTGTGGGAGCTGTTTTCGGCGGTTGGGTCTGTCTTGATGGTGCGTACCACTTTTGGGGTGGCCGTGGTCAGGTCGATTACCGAGATGGTGTCGTTGCTGTTGGCTACGTAGGCGAGCGTGTTGTCCTTGCTCAACACCACCGACGTCGGTGCTGCGCCAGTGGGCAAGGTGATCGTGGTGATCACCGTTGGTGTGGCAGTGGTGGTGTTGATTACTGTTATTGAGTTGCCGCTCTGGTTGGTCACCACTGCGCGAGTGGCGCCCACGGTTACCGCTGAGGGTGTGTAGCCGACCCGCACGGTGGCCGCCACTGTGTTGGTGGAGGGTATCGATCACCGACACCGTGTAGGAGTACTTGTTGGTGACGTAGACCCGGGTTCCGTCGGGGCTGACCGCAACTCCATTCGGATATGAACCAACGCGTACCGTGCTGATCACGGTGCGCGTGGCGGTATCGACCACCGACACCGTGTTGGCGCTGATGTTGGCCACATATAGCCGCGTGCCGTCGGGGCTCACTGCGAGTGCCACCGGGCCCGACCCGACTGCGATGGTGGCGGTGACCGCGTTGGTGGTGGTGTCGATCACCGACACGGTATTCGACCAGCTGTTGGCCACATAGACTTTGGTTTGGTCCGGGCTGACCGTCACCCCGGTGGGCCGTGTTCCCACGGCGATGGTCTTGACCACCGTGTTGGTGGTGGTGTCGATCACCGATACGGTCGAGGCACCCTGGTTGGCCACATAGGCCCGATCGGCGACCACCGCGACCCCCATCGGGGTGGTGCCGGTTGTCGCTGAAGCGATTGATGATCCGATATTGGCCGGCAACACCGCCACCGTCACCGTCGTCGTGGTGATCGCTGTGCCGTCACCGACTGCCACCGTGAACGAATCGGTGTCGGCCCCAACGGTTTGCGCTGCCGCTAACCGCGCCGCCACGGTGGGCGTGAACGTGAACGTGCCATCGGCATTCACCGACACCACGCCGAGGGAGGGTTGTGTGGGCACTGTGTAGGTCAACGAATCGCCGTTCGGATCAGTGAAGTTCAATTGACCTGTGACCACACCGGTGATGAGATCCTGCGATGTCACCGAGGGCGTACCTTCCGGAGGTTGATTGGCGCCCGGTGTCGGCAGAATCGGGGTAGTGATCGACTGCGTGACCGGCGCAGCCTTGCCGTCGTTGGCAGCCACTGTGAACGTCACCCAGTCCGTACCTGGTGTCGCCGCAGCCGCGTCACGGGCGGCCTGAGTCGGTGTGAAAGTGAACGTGCCCGCGGTGTCGTCCGCTGTGACTGAGCCGCTGGGGGGTTGGGTGAGCACGGCGTAGGTCAGCGAATCCCCGTTTGGGTCAGTGAAATTCAATAGGCCCGTGACCATACCGGTGATTGGATCCTGTGACGTCACTGTCGGCGTGCCCACGACAGGCGCACGGTTGTCACCCGGTTGAAGGGGCGTGACCGGGGCGGTCACCGATACCGGGACCGAGGTAGCGGTGCCGTCGTTGGCTGTCACGGAGAACGTCACCGAGTCCGTGCCCGGCGTCGCCGCGGCCGCATCACGGGCCGCCTCCGTGGGTGTGAACGTATAGGTGCCGGTAGCCGGGTTCACCGTAACTGTGCCGCTGGTCAGCGGCGTGAGAACGGTATAAGACAGGGGATCCCCGTCGGTATCGGTGAAATTCAGCCGACCCGTCACGACACCGGTAGCCGAATCCACGCTGGTCTGCGACGGTGCGTCCGCAACCGGCGGGGTGTTGCCGCGCACCAGCGACAGTGATCGCAGTGTTTTGTCGTATGCGTCGGTGAGGTAGAGGCGGGTGCCGTCGGGGCTGAGCGTGAGGGTGTGGGAGCTGTTTTCGGCGGTTGGGTCTGTCTTGATGGTGCGTACCACTTTTGGGGTGGCCGTGGTCAGGTCGATTACCGAGATGGTGTCGTTGCTGTTGGCTACGTAGGCGAGCGTGTTGTCCTTGCTCAACACCACCGACGTCGGTGCTGCGCCAGTGGGCAAGGTGATCGTGGTGATCACCGTTGGTGTGGCAGTGGTGGTGTTGATTACTGTTATTGAGTTGCCGCTCTGGTTGGTCACCACTGCGCGAGTGGCGCCCACGGTTACCGCTGAGGGTGTGTAGCCGACCCGCACGGTGGCCGCCACTGTGTTGGTGGAGGTATCGATCACCGACACCGTGTAGGAGTACTTGTTGGTGACGTAGACCCGGGTTCCGTCGGGGCTGACCGCAACTCCATTCGGATATGAACCAACGCGTACCGTGCTGATCACGGTGCGCGTGGCGGTATCGACCACCGACACCGTGTTGGCGCTGATGTTGGCCACATATAGCCGCGTGCCGTCGGGGCTCACTGCGAGTGCCACCGGGCCCGACCCGACTGCGATGGTGGCGGTGACCGCGTTGGTGGTGGTGTCGATCACCGACACGGTATTCGACCAGCTGTTGGCCACATAGACTTTGGTTTGGTCCGGGCTGACCGTCACCCCGGTGGGCCGTGTTCCCACGGCGATGGTCTTGACCACCGTGTTGGTGGTGGTGTCGATCACCGATACGGTCGAGGCACCCTGGTTGGCCACATAGGCCCGATCGGCGACCACCGCGACCCCCATCGGGGTGGTGCCGGTTGTCGCTGAAGCGATTGATGATCCGATATTGGCCGGCAACACCGCCACCGTCACCGTCGTCGTGGTGATCGCTGTGCCGTCACCGACTGCCACCGTGAACGAATCGGTGTCGGCCCCAACGGTTTGCGCTGCCGCTAACCGCGCCGCCACGGTGGGCGTGAACGTGAACGTGCCATCGGCATTCACCGACACCACGCCGAGGGAGGGTTGTGTGGGCACTGTGTAGGTCAACGAATCGCCGTCCGGGTCCGTCGCGGTCACCGAGCCCGTGATCACACCCGTGGCTTGATTCGGCGTGCTGAGCGTCGTATCCCCTACCGCCGGTGCCTGGTTCGCACTGGGTGCCGGCAAGAATGATTCCGTCTCGAAGACCGCCGTCGCGGCGACTTGGCTGTCGCTGACGGCCGCGGTCGAAGATTCTGGATCGAGGGCTGCTGTCGACATGCCCGCATCGTCCGCGACTTGATTTGAGGCGACCGAGTACATGCCAGTGGTGTCGTCGGGCGCGAGTGGGCCGCCAGGGGATTCAGCCGGTGCGGCGGGGGTCGCCATCGGCGTGGTACCCAAGGTCGAGTCGGCGCCCAGGGCGGCCGAGGTCGTCGGGGCGTCATCAATGTCGTCTGTTGAGGTTGCGGCTAAGGGCGATTCAGTCGCCTCATCCTCGGTAAGGTTGTATTCACTCTGCTTACGAGCCCAGCCCAATAGCGCGAGCAGCAGCGGCGACTCCCCCGGGCCAGCCGGAATGTCGCCGGCGATGGCGCCCAGTCCCACCATCGACAGCACCCGCGACAGGGCGTTCACTACCATCCTGAGTGGCGCCGTTGGGTGGCCGAAGGCTGTCGCTGTCTCCGGAATCGGTCTGCCTGTCGGCAACGTCAACCGGCTGGACGGGGTTTGCATGGGCGCCGACTTTGGCTCCGGTAAGTCACCCGCCTCCGGCGCGCTCCGCGTACGTCGCGCGACGATCTGCGACAGGCCCGACGACGGCATCTCGTGGATAGTGGCCGTTCCGTTGTCTGTCGGTGTCGACGCACGGGCGAGGCTCTGCGGCGCCGGCTTGCGCTGCTGCAGTTCGGGCTGCACCCTGGATCTCTTGGATGGGGTCGTCGCGACCGGCGAACCGGGGGTGGGGGGAGGAGCAGTTAACGTTGTCTGCTCCTGATCTCTGGCAGTCGCGGACTTCAACGAGCCGCCGGAGCTACTGACAACCACAGTCGGTGAGCCACTGGCGCCGACGATCTCCGTCCGAGTCGTCGAGCTCGTTTCCTGGATCGTCGGCGGTGTACTTGCGTCCGAAGGGATCGCTGTGGCGCCATTCTCGGTGAAGGAGCTTCCATCGACGTCCGTCGTTGTGACCGTTCCTGCTACGTCAGTTGGCGTTGGGTCTGCCGATGCTGGCGTCGTATCGGACTGCGTCTCCGTCGTGGCGAATGCCAAGCCGGGAACAGCCGCCGCCGTCCCTATTCCCAATACGATTGCCAGAGCGCCCGTCCGCCCGATGTACCTAGCATATCGAGCCTGTTGTTTCCTAGCCGGGCCCGAATCATCGCTGATGCGCCGCGAGGAGTGCTCGAAGCATATTGATTCGTTTGCTGAGCTGCAATCAGGCATCATGGCTGGCCTTCTGATACGAATCGATCTTAATCGGCCTACGCATTCACAAGCGGCATCGGTAGCCCGGATACGGGCGTTCTTCCGTTTGCTGTCTACGCCTGACCCCCTGATAGATTCTTCGCTGGTTAACTACCTTTCGTCAAGGACCAAAAGCCACAACGGCTGATATCGATGCGGCGCGGATTTTAAGAGTTCGGATGTCGTCGAGCGAACTCCCGGAAGAGCGCTGCCGGGGAAGTATTTGCTGTTTGCACCTCTTATTTCGACCGGCAAACGGAAGACCTATTGCCTATACGAGTCGCTTCTTCAGCGCCATCAGAAGCGCGGCTGATGGGCCGGCCGCGCTGAACCTGATGGAGGGCCGTTCACTGATCTCGCCGTGGCTCCATCCTTAACCCGAGCATTGTGAGCAACGCGATCCTTGACCTCCGCCCACCGGCGGACGACTCGAGCCTTTCGCAAGGTGACGCCTGCACTCCACATGCCCGCAGTCTGCGACAAGCTCGCTGCGTCAGCTTTCTGAGGCGCTGCACTTAGACAAGCTGCCACCCTCGCGCCGCGTACGACCCCAGCAACGTTTCTGCCGTACCGCGAGTGGTTGCCATGCACGATGGCTTCGGTCCTGAACGAGCCGCGTTCTGCCAAGCAAGTTGACATCTCTCGCGCGACGTGGCGCACGCTCCAGGTTTTGTCCGGCGGGCGTCGATGTCGACCGTTTGAGGGTCATCGCCGCACAGACGGTGAGTGGGGCTCGTCGGCTTCCGCCGGTGAAGGGCGTCGGAAATGCGGACCCGTTCGAGTCGATTCGGTAAACCAGCCACGAAGCAGGGCGCCCGCTCCCCGGTCGGCCGAGTCTGCACTGGGGCCAGGCGGACATGGCGAAGCCAACACCGAAGCAAGTGTCGGAACATCCAGCGCGCAGGTTGGTCACTTCACCGAAACCGGTCACTGGGGTGCGCTGACGTGAGAGCATCCCCGCATTCACTCGTTTTCGTGCAGGTGAGGAGACTCATGGCCCGGATGACCGCCGCTTCGGCCGCGCTGATGCTTTTGTTGGCTGTGCTATTCGCCCCGCCCGCCGCGGCAGACGACGGCCGGGTTCTGATACTGCAGGGCGGCACGGTGCGCTGCGCGCTCAGCGCCGACAACGTCGACCGCGGCGGCGGACCGATGGCGGTGTGCGAGCGGGCCAACGGCCAGGCCTGGGGGATGTCGCCGTGGGAGACGTCGAAGTACAACCAGCGCCTCAACCTCGCGATCGTTCGGGGAACCGGTGAGATGTACTGGGAACGCGGCACGATCAGCGCGTCGAACGCCGCCGGCGGACTGGCGGTGACCGCAGGCCAGCCCTACCAGGCCGACGGCTGGACGGCCACCTACGACGGCTTCCGCACCCGCATCACCAACGACGCAACCCGGCACGGGATTTTCGTCACCGAGGGTGACGTCCGCCAGTTCTGACCGGTCAGCCGCGCAGCGTTCTCGTGTCGATCACGAACCGGTAGCGCACATCGCTGGCCAGCACCCGCTCGTAGGCCTCGTTGATGTAGTCGGGTGTGATGACCTCGATCTCGGGGCGCACCCCGTGCTCGGCGCAGAAGTCGAGCATCTCCTGGGTCTCACGGATGCCGCCGATCAGCGAGCCGGCGATACGGCGGCGGCCGAAGATCAGTGCGCCCGCGGGCACCGACATCGGCTTCTCCGGCATCCCGAGTTCGACGAGCGTGCCGTCGAGCCTGAGCAGTTGCAGGTAGGCGCCGACGTTCACGTTGGCCGACACGGTGTTGAGAATCAGGTCGAACGAGCCGGTCAGCTTGGCGAACGTCTCCCGATCGGACGTGGCGTAGTACTCGTCGGCGCCGAGCCGAATGCCGTCCTCCATCTTCTTCAGCGACTGGCTCAGCACCGTCACGTGCGCGCCCATCGCGTGTGCGAGCTTGACGCCCATGTGGCCCAGCCCACCGAGGCCGATCACGGCGACCCGTGTGCCCGGGCCCGTATTCCAGTGGCGCAGAGGCGAATACAGCGTGATCCCGGCACACAGCAGCGGCGCGGCCGCGTCCAGCGGCAGGCTGTCGGGAATGCGCAGCACATAGTTCTCGTCGACCACGATGGCCCCGCTGTAGCCGCCCTGCGTGGGCTGCCCGTCGCGACCGACGGCGTTGTAGGTGCCGACCATTCCGGAGTTGGTGCAGTACTGCTCCTCGCCGGCACGGCACTGGGCGCACTCCCGGCACGAGTCGACGAAACAGCCGACGCCGACGCGGTCGCCCACCTTGTACTTCGTCACCTGAGAACCGACCTCGGTCACGATGCCGGCGATCTCGTGCCCGGGCACCACCGGATAGTTGGCCCTGCCCCACTCGTCGCGCACGGTGTGGATGTCGGAGTGACAGATGCCGGCGAAGTGGATGTCGAATGCGACGTCGTGCGGCCCGACGCCGCGGCGGGTGATGGTGGTCTTGACCAGGGGTTCGGTCGCCGACGGTGCGGCATACGCGGTGACAGTGCTCACGACGGCCTTCTACTTCACATCGGGAATCGGAGAATCGCCGCGACGGTGCGGCCCATCGCAGTCAACCGCACGTGCGGCGGCCGTCTTCCCGGGTCCGGGTGTGACGTGAGTCCTACAGGCCGGCCGCGCGGAAGGCACCGTTGAACGACAGCCGTTCGTATCGCGCCACTCCGGCCGCCGTGTAGGGGTCGCGGTCGACGATGTCCTGCGCCTCGTCCGCGTCGATGTCCCCGGTCAGCAGCACCGCCCCGGACTCGTCGTCCAAACGGCCGGCCAGCACGATGCGCCCGGCCGCGACCTCGCCCTGCAGCCACTCCAGATGGGCGGGCCGGGTCTCGTTGACGACGTCGGGTGGTTGCAGGTAGGTCGATTTGAGGACGTGGAACACCCGGCCGAGACTAGTTGGACGACGATCAAGCGGCGAGGGACGAGCCGCGGTGAGGAGTCCGACCATCGCGCTAGTTGATCGGTGCGTTGATCCACTGCAGGTCGGCCAGTACGCCGCGGGCGGCGACGATGCCTTCCCCGCTCTGCCACACCTCGTTGTTGACCGCGAATACGCGGCCGTCGCGGGTGGCGCTCAACTTCTTCCACGCATCGCTCTCCAACACCGCGGGGGCGCGATCCCTGGCAGCGGGTGAGTCGAACGACAGGTAGACGATGTCGCCGTCGGCGGCGGACAAGTCGGCGTCGGCCAGATCGGTGATACCGATCTCGATGTAGGGCTTGTCGGTAAACCGTTGCGCCGCAGGGCGATCCACGCCGACGTCGGCAAGCACGCTGCCGGGGAAGGTGTCGACGCCGTAGACGCGGGCGGTGGTGTCGGTGAACTGCACGACCGACGCCTGGAAGTGCGGGGCGTCGTTGTCGGCGCCGGTCTTGTCCGCGGCGCCCCGGAAGCCCTCGATCAAACCGTTCGCGGCGTCCAGCCGGCCGGTCGCCGCCCCGACGGTGCGCAGGTTGTCCTGCCACGCCGCACCGGGTGGGCCGGTGAACACCGTCGGCGCGATCTCTGACAGCGGCCCGAACTCCTCGGGCGTCAACGCCTGCGAACCCAGGATCAGATCGGGCTCGGCCTGACTGATCCCGTCGAGATCCGGTGCGCTGCGGGTGCCGACCGCGGGCAGTTCATGGATCACCCGTCCCAGATACGACGGCTGGGCGTCCGAACCGTCCGGCAGCGCGGCGGCCACGATCCGCGACTGCAGGCCGAGCGCGCACAGCGCGTCGAGCTGGTCGCCGGAGAGCACGACGATGCGCTGCGGATCCGCACGCACCTGGGTCTCACCGGCGGCATGGCGGACCGCCCGCTCCGGCGGACCCGGGTCGACGGGAGTCGGCTCGGGCGCACACGACTCGTCGGGGCGGCGTTGATTGCCCAGCACGCCGGCCCCGGCGATCCGCGTCGTGCTGGTGACGACGGGTTGCGAACCGTCAGCCGACGGCGGGTCTTCGCCGAGGGAGCCGCAGCCGCTGAGCACGGTCACCACCACGGCGGTCACGACGGCGGCCAGGGCGGCGGCGAGACGCCTCCGCGGTCCGCTGGTCAGCACGCCGCCGACGGTAACATCCGGCCAGCTCCGAGCCGGTCAGCCCGCACCAGCGACGCCAATACGACCGTTTGTAGGACCGCCAACGACTCCCGAGTACTACGAAGGCTAGGATTCGTGGAGAAGACTTGCCGGGATGTCCCGACTGGATGTTTGGAGGACCTGTTGGTAGCCGAAGCGCCCCCGATCGGAGAACTCGAGGCACGGCGTCCGTTCCCGGCCCGGCTCGGCCCCAAGGGCAACCTGGTCTACAAGCTCATCACCACCACCGATCACAAGCTGATCGGCATCATGTACTGCGTCGCCTGCTTCATCTTCTTCTTCATCGGCGGGCTGATGGCGCTGTTCATGCGCACCGAGCTGGCGCTGCCGGGCCTGCAGTTCCTCTCCAACGAGCAGTACAACCAGCTGTTCACCATGCACGGCACGGTGATGCTGCTGTTCTACGCCACCCCGATCGTGTTCGGATTCGCCAACCTGGTGCTGCCGCTGCAGATCGGCGCGCCCGACGTCGCCTTCCCGCGGCTGAACGCGTTCTCCTTCTGGCTGTTCCTGTTCGGCGCGCTGATCGCGATCGGCGGCTTCATCACCCCCGGCGGTGCCGCCGACTTCGGCTGGACGGCCTACACGCCGCTGACCGACGCGATCCATTCGCCCGGCGCCGGTGGTGACCTGTGGATCATGGGCCTGGCCGTAGGCGGCCTGGGCACCATCCTGGGCGGGGTCAACATGATCACCACCGTGGTGTGCATGCGCGCGCCCGGCATGACGATGTTCCGGATGCCGATCTTCACCTGGAACATCCTGGTGACCTCGATCCTGGTGCTGCTGGCCTTCCCGCTGCTGACCGCCGCGCTGTTCGGCCTGGCCGCCGACCGCCACCTCGGCGCGCACATCTACGACCCGGCCAACGGGGGCGTGCTGCTGTGGCAGCACCTGTTCTGGTTCTTCGGCCACCCCGAGGTCTACATCATCGCGCTGCCGTTCTTCGGCATCGTGTCCGAGATCTTCCCGGTGTTCTCGCGCAAGCCGATCTTCGGCTACACCACGCTGATCTACGCGACGCTGGCAATCGCCGCGCTGTCGGTGGCGGTGTGGGCGCACCACATGTACGCCACCGGCGCGGTGCTGCTTCCGTTCTTCTCCTTCATGACGTTCCTGATCGCGGTGCCGACCGGGATCAAGTTCTTCAACTGGATCGGCACGATGTGGAAGGGGCAGTTGACCTTCGAGACACCGATGTTGTTCTCGGTGGGCTTCCTGTTGACGTTCCTTTTGGGTGGCCTGTCCGGCGTGCTGTTGGCCAGCCCGCCGCTGGACTTCCACGTCACCGACAGCTACTTCGTCATCGCGCACTTCCACTACGTGCTGTTCGGCACGATCGTGTTCGCCACGTATGCGGGCATCTACTTCTGGTTCCCGAAGATGACGGGCCGACTGCTCGACGAGCGGCTGGGCAAGCTGCACTTCTGGCTGACCTTCATCGGCTTCCACACCACGTTCCTGGTGCAGCACTGGGTCGGCGACGAGGGCATGCCGCGCCGCTACGCCGACTACCTGGCCTCCGACGGGTTCACCACACTGAACATCGTCTCGACGATCGGTGCCTTCATCCTGGGCATTTCGACGATTCCGTTCGTGTGGAACGTGTTCAAGAGTTGGCGCTACGGCGAGCCGGTCACCGTCGACGACCCGTGGGGTTATGGCAACTCGCTGGAGTGGGCGACATCCTGCCCGCCGCCGCGGCACAACTTCACCGAGCTGCCCCGGATCCGTTCGGAGCGGCCGGCATTCGAGCTGCATTACCCGCACATGATCGATCGGATGCGCGTCGAGGCGCACGTCGGACGCAAACATGACACGGCGGAAGCCCAGCCCGTCGACCAGTCCAGCTGACGGTCGGCGGCCGACGGGGGGTGAACATGCCGAAGGTGTCGGCATGACCTCGCGGGACCGTTCGTCGCTGCTGATCACGGTCACCGGGCGGGACCAGCCGGGTGTCACCTCGGCGTTGTTCGAGGTGCTGTCGCGGCACAAGGTCGAACTGCTCAACGTCGAACAGGTCGTGATCCGCGGCCGGCTGACACTGGGTGTCCTGGTCGCCGGCCCGGCGGAGGTCGCGGGTGGCGCCGAGCTGCGCGACGAGGTCACTGCGGCCATCAACAGCGTCGGCCTCGACGTGACGATCGAGCCCAGCGACCGCATGCCGGTGCTGCGCGAGCCGTCCACGCACACGATCGTCGTGCTGGGCCGCCCGATCACCGCCGAGGCGTTCGGGGTGGTGGCCCACGAGGTCGCCGAACTGGGCGTGAACATCGACACCATCCGCGGCGTATCCGACTATCCGGTAACGGGATTGGAACTGCGGGTGTCCGTGCCGGCCGGCGCCGACTACGAGCAGCTGCAGAAGACGCTGGCCCGCGTCGCGGTGGCCGAGGAGATCGACATCGCGCTCGAGGACTACAGCCTGTCGCGACGGGCGAAGCGGCTCATCGTGTTCGACGTCGACTCGACGTTGATCCAGGGCGAGGTGATCGAGATGCTGGCCAAGCGGGTCGGCATGGAAGCCTCGGTGGCCGCCATCACCGAGGCGGCGATGCGCGGCGAGCTGGACTTCGCAGAATCGCTGCACCGCCGGGTGGCGACACTGGCGGGATTGCCGGCGTCGGTGCTCGACGACGTCGCCGAGCAGATCGAGCTGACCGCCGGCGCCCGCACCACGCTGCGCACACTGCGCCGGCTGGGCTATCACTGCGGCATCGTCTCCGGCGGCTTCCGCCAGGTCATCGAGCCGCTCGCACACGAGCTGATGATGGATTTCGTCGCGGCCAACGAGTTGGAGATCGTGGACGGGAAGCTGACCGGCCGGGTGATCGGCGACGTCATCGACCGGCCCGGAAAAGCCAAGGCGCTGCGCGACTTCGCGCAACAGGCGGGCGTGCCCATGGAGCAGACCGTCGCGGTGGGTGACGGCGCCAACGACATCGACATGCTCGCCGCGGCGGGCCTCGGGGTCGCGTTCAACGCCAAGCCGGCGCTGCGCGAGGTCGCCGATGCGTCACTGAGCCACCCGTATCTGGACACGGTGCTGTTCCTGCTGGGCATCACCCGCGGCGAGATCGAGGCGGCCGACGCCGTCGACGGTGTGGTGCGCCGCGTCGAGATCCCCGACTAGGGCGAGCTGGACTAGACCACCACCGTCGTCGGTTCCGGCGCCGACGAGCCGGTGACGTTGTGCCAGGCCCGCGCCAGCAGTTCCACCGCTTCGGTCAACTGGTCCTCGGGTAGGGCGTAGGGCACCCGGACGAATCGCTCGAGGGTGCCGTCCACGCCGAAGCGCGGACCGGCGGGAAGATCCAGTCCGAGCCGGGAGGCGGCCGCCGACAGCGCCGTGCTCATCGGTGCGGGTAGCCGCACCCACAACGACATCCCGCCGACGCCGGGCCCGGGCTGCCAGTCGGGCAGATGTTCGCTCAGCAGTGACTGCAGATGGGCACGACGGTCGCGCAGAATCTCGCGCCGCTCGGGCAGCAGCTCGTCGCGGCGGGCGAGAAGCCTTGCGGCAGCATACTGTTCGAGCACTGCCGTACCCATGTCTATGGACGGGCGCAGCGCGGCGATGGTCGCGATCGTCGCGCGCTCGGCGCGGATCCACCCGACGCGCAGGCCGCCCCAGAACGACTTCGACATGGATCCGACCGTCAGCACGAGGTCGCGCCGCGACGCGACCTCTGCGGCGACGGGTCCGGGCATGGGTCCGTCGAGCCACATGTCGAGGATCGTCTCGTCGACGATGGTGCGCGTGCGGGTGTCGGAGATGATGCGCGCCAACCGTTTCCGGTCCTGCGCGGGCATCGTCATCCCGGTGGGGTTCTGGTTGTCGGGGATCAGGTACGCCAGGCTCGGCGACAGCTGGTGCACCGCGGCCTGCAGCGCGTCGAGATCCCAGCCGTCCTCGGTCATCGCCACGGGAACCGGCCGCGCGCCACAGGTCGTGATCGCGGACAGCGCACCGTGATACGTCGGTTGCTCGACCAGGACCCGATCGCCGGCCTGCACGTAGGTGGCGAGGATCAATCCGACGGCGTGCAGCGCGCCCGTCGTCACCATCACCTCGTCGGCCTCGGTGGGAAGGCCGCGCTCGCAATACCTTTGCGCGATCGCCTGGCGCAGCGCCGGCACCCCGACGAGTTCATGGCCGGGGGCGTGCAGATAGGGCGTCAGGTCCTGGGTCGCTTCGCCGAACGCTTCCATCACCGCGGCCGCGGGTGCGGACAGCGCCGCGGCGGCCAGGCTCACCGACGCAGGCGCGGAGTCCGGGTGCAGCGTGGGTGCAATCGGCAACGCCGTGGTGCTGCGCGCACCGCGGCGGGCGTTGAGGTAACCGTCCTCGCGCAACTGGGTGTAGGCGGCGGTGACAGTGGTCCGCGACACCCGCAGCACGTCGGCGAGTGCGCGCTCGCTGGGCAGTCGGGCACCGACCGGCAGGCGACCGTCGACGATCAGCAGTCGGATCGCGTCGGCCAAACCCTGGTATGCCGGACCGGTGCGACTGGACGTTCGCCAGTTGCCCAGCTCCCGAGCCAAAAGGTCCACATCGAGTGCTCGGGCCGCGGTGTCGATGGTCATTGAAGCCAGTATGCGCTAACTGGCTATTGAGGAGCAAGCCAGTCAGGGGCCACGATCGATGCCATGAGCACGAACTGGATACCTCGCCTGAGCCGCCGTCTGAGCCGGCTGTTCACCTGGCAGGCGCCGGACGCCTACATCGACTGCCTAGACCGCGACGCCGAACGCATGGCCCGGGAACTGGATCTGATCCGGATGCGGTTCCCGCACCACGCGTAGTGACTCGGGTGCCCGAACAGTCGCCGGGCGACCGCAGGCGCCCCGAAATCGCCTGGCTACGATGGGCGGGTGCCCGTCGCCGAAGGAGATGCAGTCGACCCCGACCTGCTGATCGACTTCGCCAGGGTGTCCCTGCGGCGCGGCGGACAGACCCTCGTCGGCCCCATCACCTGGTCGGTGGAACTCGACGAGCGCTGGGTGGTGATCGGACCCAACGGTGCGGGCAAGACGTCACTGCTGCGCATCGCCGCGGCGCTCGAGTATCCGTCGTCGGGAACCGCGTACGTGCTGGGCGAGCGGCTCGGCCGCACCGACATGTCCGAACTGCGCGCACGGGTGGGGCTGAGCAGCTCGGCGCTGTCGCAGCGGGTCCCCGACGGCGAGGTGGTGCGCGACCTGGTGGTCTCCGCCGGTTACGCCGTATTGGGCCGCTGGCGCGAGCGGTACGACGACGTCGACTACGAGCAGGCCATCGACATGCTGGAAAGCGTCGGCGCCGAGCATCTGGCCGAGCGCACCTACGGCACCCTGTCCGAGGGTGAGCGCAAGCGGGTGCTGATCGCGCGGTCGATGATGACCGACCCCGAACTGCTGCTGCTCGACGAACCCGCCGCGGGCCTGGACCTCGGCGGTCGCGAGGAACTGCTGGCGCGGCTGGAGGACCTGGCCGCCGACGCGGATTCGCCGGCGATGGTGTTGGTCACCCACCACGTCGAGGAGATCCCGCGCGGCTTCTCGCACGCGCTGATCCTCTCCGAGGGCAAGGCCGTCGACTCCGGTCTGCTGCCGGACGTGTTGACCGCCGAGAACCTGTCGAAGGCTTTCGGTCAGGCGATCACGCTCGAGGTCTCCGACGGCCGCTACTTCGCGCGGCGGGCCAGGAGCAGGGCTGCGCACAGGAGGCGAGCATGAGCAATTCCGAGGAACCGGCCGAGGAGCCGTTGACGCCGCGGCCCGCCGCGACCGTGATGCTGATCCGCGACAAGCACCCCGGGCTCGAAGTGTTCCTGATGCGGCGGCACTCGGCGATGGAGTTCGTCGCCGGGGTGATGGTGTTTCCCGGTGGTGGCGTCGACGACCGCGACCGCAACGCCGACATCGCCTGGTTCGGTCCCGAACCGGCATGGTGGGCGGAACGTTTCGGTGTCGAGCCCGATCTGGCCCAGGCGCTGGTGTGCGCCGCGGCGCGCGAGACGTTCGAGGAGTGCGGAGTGCTGTTCGCCGGCGCTGCCGACGACCCCGATGTGCTGGTCGACGACGCCGCCGTCTATCACGAGGCACGCGCTGCGCTGGTCAACCGGTCGCTGTCGTTCGCCGACTTCCTGCGTCGCGAGAACCTGTTACTGCGCGCGGATCTGTTGCGGCCGTGGGCGAATTGGGTGACGCCGAAGGAGGAGCGCACCCGCCGCTACGACACCTACTTCTTCGTCGGTGCGCTGCCGGAGGGCCAACGGGCCGACGGCGACAACACCGAGACCGACAAGGCCGATTGGATCACCCCGCAGCAGGGCCTCGACGACTTCGCCGACGGGCGCACCTTCCTGCTGCCGCCCACATGGACGCAACTCGACTCGCTCAACGGCCGCACCGTCGCCGAAGTGCTCGCGGTGGAACGCCGGATCGTCGCGGTCGAACCGCATCTGGCAGCGAACAAGGACACCGGAAACTGGGAGATCGAGTTCTTCAACAGCGACCTGTACAACGCCGCCCGCAACCGCCGCGCACCCGAGGGCTACGGACCCGACGCGCGTCAGGCATGAGCGAGTTCGTCTCCGTCCACACCAGCGATGAGCAGCCCGGCATCGCCACGCTGCTGCTGTCGCGACCGCCGACCAACGCGCTGACCCGGCAGGTGTACCGCGAGCTGGCCGGCGCTGCGGCCTCGCTCGGCGGTCGCGACGACATCCATGCGGTGATCGTGTTCGGTGGGCACGAGATCTTCTGCGCCGGCGACGACGTTCCCGAACTGCGCACGCTGAACGCCGCCGAGGCCGCCGCGGCCGCACGGGACGCCCGCGAGGCGATCGGCGCCGTCGCCGCCATTCCCAGGCCGACCGTCGCCGCCCTCACCGGCTATGCGCTGGGTGGCGGCTTGACGTTGGCCTTGGCGGCCGACTGGCGGGTGTCCGGCGACAACGTCAAGTTCGGCGTGACCGAGATTCTCGCCGGGCTCGTGCCCGTGGGCGGGACGTCGCGGCTGGCGGGCGCCGTCGGCCCGAGCAGAGCCAAGGACCTGGTGTTCAGTGGCCGGTTCGTCGACGCGAAGGAGGCGCTGGCGCTCGGCCTGATCGACGAGATGGTGGCGCCCGACGCGGTGTACGACGCGGCGGTGGCCTGGGCGCGGCGATTCGTCGAGCATCCGCCGCAGGTACTGGCTGCCGCCAAGGCCACCTTCGACCTCTAGGCTGCCCTGTTATGGATTTGAAGGAACCCGGCGCGGTGTCCGATGTCGTCGGCGAGCCGGCTCCCAACCCCCACGCCACCGCGGAACAGGTGGAGGCGGCCCGCCACGATTCCAAGCTCGCCCAGGTGCTGTACCACGACTGGGAGGCCGAAAGCTACGACGAGAAGTGGTCGATCTCCTACGACAAGCGCTGCGTCGACTACGCCCGCGACCTCTTCGACGCGACGGTGCCGTTCGACGAACAACGCAACCTGCCCTACGACCGGGCGCTGGAGTTGGGCTGCGGCAGCGGCTTCTTCCTGCTGAACCTGATCCAGGCCGGTGTCGCGCGGCGCGGTTCGGTCACCGACCTGTCTCCGGGCATGGTGAAGGTTGCCGTCCGCAACGGCGAGAACCTGGGTCTGCAGGTCGACGGCCGGGTGGCCGACGCCGAGGGCATCCCGTACGACGACGACACCTTCGACCTGGTGGTCGGGCACGCGGTGCTGCACCACATTCCCGACGTCGAACTTTCGCTGCGCGAAGTGGTGCGCGTGCTCAAGCCCGGCGGACGGTTCATCTTCGCCGGCGAGCCGACGAACGCCGGTGAGAACTACGCCCGCCCGCTGTCGACCTGGACGTGGCGGGCGGTGACGAACGTGACACGACTGCCGGGCCTGTCGGGTTGGCGCCGCCCGCAGGCCGAACTCGACGAGTCGTCTCGGGCCGCGGCGCTGGAGGCGATCGTCGACCTGCACACCTTCTCGCCGGGCGATCTCGAGCGCATGGCGACCAACGCCGGCGCCGTCGAGGTCTCGACCGCCACCACCGAGTTCACCGCCGCGATGCTCGGGTGGCCGTTGCGCACGTTCGAGGCGGCGGTGCCGCCGGGCCGGTTGGGTTGGGGCTGGGCGAAGTTCGCGTTCAACAGCTGGATCGCGTTGTCGTGGGTGGACCACAACATCTGGCGGCAGGTCGTGCCGAAGGGCTGGTTCTACAACGTGATGGTGACGGGGGTCAAGCCGGCCGGGAGATGACCCTTGCCTTCTCCGTCGACGACGTCGGCTATCTGCGGAGCGAGGCCGGCGCGCACGCGTTGCGCGAAGCCGCCGCGCTCGGGCTGACCGACGCCAGCCTGGTGGCCGATATCGGCTGGGCGCGTGCGCGATTCGGTGATCGGGCCGCCGTGCTGGTGGAGACGACAGTGCTGCGCCGCAAGGCGTCGGCGAAGTTGCCGCGTGCCGACGGCTGGCTGTTCACCGACGAGGCGTTGCAGCAGGCCAGCGCAGAACCGGTTGCGCGCCACCGGGCCCGGCGGTTGGCCGGCGCCCGTGTACACGATGCGACGTGCTCGATCGGCACCGAGCTTGCGAGCCTTCGTGATTCGGTCGAACTCCTGGTGGGTAGCGACGTGGATCCCGTCCGGCTGGCGATGGCCCGACACAACGTCGCCGGCGTGGATGTCTGCCGGGCCGATGCGCTGCGTCCGGTCACCCGCGACGCCGTCGTCGTGCTGGACCCGGCGCGGCGCAGCGGCGGGCGGCGCCGGTTCGACCCGCGGGACTACACCCCGGCGCTCGACGCCCTGCTCGAGGTGTACCGGGACCGCGATGTGGTCGTGAAGTCGGCTCCAGGAATCGATTTCGATGCCGTGACTCGGCTCGGCTTCACCGGCGAGATCGAGATCACGTCGCTGGGCGGCAGCGTCCGGGAGGCGTGTCTGTGGTCGGCCGGCCTCGCCGACCGTGGTGTGCGCCGCCGTGCCACGGTGCTCGACACCGGCGAGGCCATAACCGACGCCGAGCCCGGCGAGTGCCCTGTGGCGCCGGCCGGCCGGTGGATCGTCGACCCCGACGGTGCCGTCGTGCGCGCGGGCCTGGTGCGCCAGTACGCCGCCCGCCACGGCATGTGGCAGCTCGACCGCGACATCGCCTACCTGTCGGGGGACCGCCTGCCCGACGGCGTGCGCGGTTTCGAGGTGCTCGAGCAGCTCCCCTACAGCGAACGCCGGTTGCGGCAGGCGCTTTCGGCCCGTGACGTCGGCAGCGTCGAGATCCTGGTGCGCGGTGTGGCCGTGGATCCGGATGTGTTGCGGCCGCGGCTGCGGCTGCGTGGATCGCAGCGGGCGTCGGTGGTCGTCGCACGCATCGGAGCCGGGGCGGCAAGCAAGGCAACGGCATTCATTTGCCACCCGTCGCGCTAACCGGCCACGTACGCTTGGCGGTGGCGCGCCGGTATCGGAAACCGGTGCGGGCAGTGAGGACGTTCGACGTGCGCATTCTCCGGTGGGCTGCTCTGCTGGCAGCCGCCGTAGTCGCCGGCTCGACCGGCACTCCGGTGGCCGCGGCGCAGACGGCATGCCTGGACCTGCAGGGCGTCGTCGAACCCGACGGGATCTGCCGGGTGCAGGTGCAGAACGCGACGTACACCATGGACATGAGCTTTCCCAACGACTATCCCGACCCGCAGCCGGTGGTCGCCTACCTGACCCAGGCCCGCGACGGCTTCGTCAACGTCGCGCAGGATCCCGACGCCTACAACGTGCCCTACGAACTCGACGCCGACGGCGTCGGATACCGTTCCGGGCCACCGGCGGGCGGCACCCGCAGCGTGGTGTTCACGGTGTGGCAGAACGTCGGCGGGGCGCGCCCGCAGACCTTCTACCAAGCGTTCAACTGGAATGTCGGCAAGAAGGCCCCGATCACCTTCGACACGCTGTTTCGGCCGGGTACCAAGCCGCTCGACGTGATCTATCCCGAGGTCAACAGCTACCTGCAGAAGGAGCGGGGGTTGGCTGACCCGGTGCCCAAGGGCGTCGGCCTCGATCCGGCCAACTACCAGAACTTCGCCTTGACCGACGACTCGCTGATCTTCTTCTTCAGCCAGGGCGAGCTGTTCGCCGGAGCCGCAGGGCCGGTCCAGGCGACGGTGCCGCGTGCGGCGGTGGCCCCGCTGCTGGCGCTCTAAGCCGGCGCGAATCCGTAGACCAGGCCGTCGCTGGTAGCGGTCACGACGCGGCGGTCGTGGCCGATGGAGACGCCGACGGGCCAGCCCGTCGCCCGGGGCAGGGGATAGGAGTTGACCGTGCGCCCGTCGGCGGGATCGAAGACGAGTAGCGCCTGGCCTGCGTTCTCCCCGGTGCCGTCGCGGGTGACGGTGTAGGCGACGTCGGCGCCGGACTGGCTCGAGGTGGACAACGGGGTGACGTCGTCACGGGTCCACAGCACCTCGCCGTCGTCGCCGTTGTCCTTCACGCCGACCAGTTTCGCGCCGGGCCCGCCGCCCGCCATGATCAGCCCGTCCGGCGAGACCGACGGCGGGGTCTGCGCGAGGTAGTCCAGCGGAACCGACCACTTCGCGGTGCCGTCGGCGGTGTTGAGTGCCCACAGCCGGTCGTCGCGGCCGTTGACGTACACCGTGGCCCCGTCGGCAGACAGCACCGGGCTCGCCAGCGGCCCGCCGCCGACCGCGTCGCTGGTCCACTCGCGGGTGAGCAGCGGCGTCTGGCCGGGTTTGTAGCGCAACCCGACCAGGATGGGCGCGTCGGCGTCCGGCTCCCACAGGCTGAGCACGACGATGCCCGTGGCGCCGGAGAAGGCCGGTGCGGCGGCCACCGGGCAGCGCGCCCGGGCGGGGCCGCAGTCGGCGAGGCCCCGCTCGGAGTCCCTGGGGTCGACGCCTGCGACCAGGTCCAGCGGACTGCCCACCACCACGCCGCGGTGGGCGTCGAACACCAGCACCTGGCCCAGGTGCGTGACGACCAGCAGGTGGCCGGGGTCGAGGATGCGCGGGGTGGTCGGCATCCCGATCACCGGTCGGCGCCAGCGGATCCACTGCGTCGGCGGGAACGACAGCATGGCGCCGGGCTGGCCGATGTAGAGGTTGTCGAAGCCATCGAAAAGGGCGCTGGACAACGGGCCTCCAGGTCCCGGACCCTGCACCAGCCGGGTGCACCACCGCTGCCGGGCGTTGTTGTCGGCCTCCCACACCATCAGTGAGCAGCCGGCGTCGGTCTGCGCGTTGACGGCCAGGTAGCTGCCGGAGCCCAGCGCGACCGCGGTGGCGAGCTCACCCTTGACCGACCGGGTCCACTCGAGGCGCAGCTTCTCGGCGCCGGCTGTCGGTTCGTAGCTGCTGTTGCCGGCGTCGCCGTACTGGGCTGCCCAGCCGTCGGCGGCACGCGCCCGGACCCATGAATCGGTGTTCCCGCAACCCGCCAGCAACGCCGTGATCAGTGCTGTCAGTACCAGCACGGTC
The DNA here is from genome assembly GCF_039871645.1 of Mycobacterium sp. B14F4. NCBI lineage: Bacteria > Bacillati > Actinomycetota > Actinomycetes > Mycobacteriales > Mycobacteriaceae > Mycobacterium > Mycobacterium sp. B14F4. The sequence continues at coordinate 501,534 of NZ_JBDPMF010000001.1, forward strand.
AATCGCCGGAACACGCGATCCTTTCCCGTTCCTCGTCTTTTGTCCACGTGAGGGTAACCGCTCGAGTCTCGCGGGCTCGCGTAGGCTTTGCGGCCATGACGACGATGTGGGGCGCACCGTTGCACAAGCGCTGGCGGGGGTCGCGACTGCGCGATCCGCGGCAGGCGAAGTTCCTGACGCCGGCCTCGCTGAAGTGGGTGCTGGCGAACCGCGCCTACACGCCGTGGTACCTGGTGCGCTACTGGCGGTTGCTGAAGTTCAAGCTGCGCAACCCGCACATCATCACCCGCGGCATGGTGTTCCTCGGCAAGGGTGTCGAGATCGAGGCGACGCCGGAGCTGTCGACGATGGAGATCGGTCGCTGGGTGCACATCGGCGACAAGAACACGATCCGCTGTCACGAAGGGTCGCTGCGATTCGGCGACAAGGTGGTGCTCGGCCGCGACAACGTCATCAACACCTATCTCGACATCGAGTTGGGCGACTCGGTGTTGATGGCCGACTGGTGTTACATCTGCGATTTCGACCATCGCATGGACGACATCAACCTGCCGATCAAGGACCAGGGCATCGTCAAGGGCCCGGTGCGGATCGGCCCGGATACGTGGGTCGGCGTTAAAGCGACGGTTCTGCGCGACACGACGGTCGGGCGGGGCTGCGTGCTCGGCTCGCATGCGGTGGTGCGCGGCGACATCCCGGACTACTCGATCGCGGTCGGGGCGCCGGCGAAGGTGGTCAAGAACCGCCAGTTGGCTTGGGAGACATCGGCGGCCCAGCGCGCGGAGTTGGCCGCGGCGCTGGCCGACATCGAGCGCAAGAAGGCCTCCCGCTAGGTCCAGCTTCGCGCAAGCGTGCGTGTTCGCACACGACTCGCCGCGGAATCGACGGCAGATTGCGCACCTTCGCGCCCTCCCCGGCGCCGCCGGTAACGACCCCCTAATCCCCTAAGGGGGACAGGTCGTCACGCCTGCACAGGTGCGCCGCACAGACGGGGCGGCGACCCGTTTCCGCGGAGTTCGCGGGTCCATAGCGTTTCGGTCAGTCCGCCGGACGGCCCGGCGACCAGCCAAGCGACACATTCGAAAGGACCACAGAGATGACGAACGTAATCGACTGGATTCTGAACCTGTTCCGCGACGAGGTTTCGGCCCAGGCCTTCCTCGACGATCCGGATCGCGCCATGTGCAGTGCCGGCGTGCAGAACGTCCCGGCGGCGCAACTGCAGCAGGCCGCGGCAGCGGTGGCTCCGGCTGCGGTCATGCATGGCGGCGGTAACCCGGTCGTGGGCCTGCAGCAGGCGGTGGCCAACACCCACGGCATCGCCTTCGTGCCGCAGCGCCAGACCGACCTGCTGTCGAACAACGACACGCTGAGCCACAACGACACCCGGCTGCTGAGCCCGGAGACCAACGTCGTCAACTCCGCGGGTGAGGATCAGCAGCAGGGCGTCGGCAACTTCGACCTGGACTTCGGTGACATCACCTTCGGCGACAAGACCACCAACACCGCGACCGACGGCGGCGTGGTCAACACCGGCACCGCCGGCGACATCGACACCACCAACGTCGAGGGTGACGGCAACGTCGTCGGCGACGACAACGAGAACGTCAACACCGGTGACATCGAGGACTCCAACGTCAACATCGGCGAGGACAACGAGATCGACGACAGCGGCGACCAGACCGCCGGCGGCGACATCATCTCCGACAACGAGGGCCCGGTCATCAACGACGTCGACATGAGCGGCGGCAACGGTGGCGGCGCGGCCGGTGGTTCCGGTGGCGGCGGCCTGATCGGGGTCGGCAACGACGGCGGCAACGCGACCGGCGGCGCCGGTGGCTCCGGTGGCGGGATCGTCATCAACGACAACGACAGCCAGACCACCAACACCGGTGGGGGCGACGTCACGACCGTCGACACCGGCGGCGGCGACATCTCCGGCGGCGTCGACGCCAGCCACGACGACAACTCCGTCGACAACTCGGTGGACAACTCCAACCAGGACAACTCGGTGGACAACTCCCAGACGGTCGATACCGACGTCAACGTCACCAACGACGTCGGCATCTTCTGACCCGAGGGCACCATCGAAAACAGCGCAGCTGGCGGGGATCGAAACTCGATCCCCGCCAGTTCGCACGTCTAACGACCCGGCAGCGCGTGCTCGACGATGACCCGCCGCCGGTGCGGTTCGCGTTCGCCCCGCTTGGCCGCCAGGTACACCTGCGCGGTTTCGCCTGCGATGCAGTGCCATTCGAAGTCCGACGTCAGCCGTTCACGGGCGGCGGCGGCGCGCCGTTCCGCAGCCTGCGGGTCGTCGAGCACCGAACGCACGGCGGCCGCGAGCGCCGCCACGTCCCGGGGCGGATGCGACACGCCGGTGTGGCCGTTGATCACCGCCTCGCCGAGCCCGCCGACGTTGGCGACCACCAGCGGGATCCCCGTCGCAGCGGCTTCGAGCGCGACGATGCCGAACGGCTCGTAGTGGCTTGGCAGCACGGCGGCGTCGGCGGAGTGCAGCATGCGCACCAGCGCGTCGTGATCGAGGTGACCGACGAACGACGTTGCCTTGAGCACCTTGTGCTTTCGCGCCTGCTCGACGAGCCAGTCCAGCTGGGTGCCCTCACCGGCGACGGTAAGCGTCGTCCCGGGATGCGTACGCCGGATGCGGGGCAGCGCCGCGATCGCGTCGTGGATGCCCTTCTCGTACTCGAGGCGACCCAGGTACAGCAGCTGCGCGGGACCCGACCGGGGCCTGCGCTCGGCGAACGGCCAACGCGCGGCGTCGATTCCGTTGCGGATGACGCGGGTCTCGGCCAGGCCGGGGCCGAACAGCTCGGTGATCTCGTCGCTCATCGACCTCGAACACGCGATCAGCGAGTCGGATTCGTGAACGAGCCACGACTCCAGTGCGTGCACCTGCCGGCTGATGCGACCCGACACCCACCCGGAATGCCGGCCCGCCTCGGTGGCGTGGATGGTGGAAACCAGTGGCACATCGAAGTATTCGGCGAGGGTGATCGCGGGGTGGGCGACCAGCCAGTCGTGGGCGTGCACCACGTCCGGGCGCCACGGTCGGTCGCGTCGACCCCGGATGCCCAGGCCGGCGCGGACCATCGCGTGACCCATCGCCAGGGTCCAGGCCATCATGTCGCTGCCGAAGTCGAACTCGTGCGGATCCTGCGCCGCCGCGACGACGCGCACGCCCTCGGCGATCTCGTCGGTGGACGGATGCGTGCTCGGGTCGGTGTTGGTGGGCCGACGGCTCAGCACGACGACCTCGTGGCCGGCCTCGGCCAGCGCGGTGGCCAGGTGATGGACGTGTCGTCCCAACCCGCCGACGACCACCGGCGGGTATTCCCACGACACCATCAGTACCTTCAATGCACTTTCACCACCGCCGAGCGTGCGCAAAGTGCCGTGATTCCGCGGCGTGTCGATTGCAAACACGCACCCACGCGGTGATTGGGGACGCTCACCGCGGTAACCGCCGGGCGTCGAGGGCGCCAAACAGGCCGTCGGCGCGGTTCCAGCCGTCGGCGAGCCGGCGGGCGTGCTCGTGACGGCCCGACGCCATCGCGTCGGCGATCTCGCGGGTGGCGTGCGCATGCAGATGCGCGCGGTAGCGCGCGTAGTCGGCCGCGGAATCCTTGCTGACCATGAACGGCCAGTCGCTGGACACGGTCAGCAAGGTCTCGCGCAGGATCTGGTCAGCGACGAAGTTGCGGGCGGGCGGGGCGTCGGTCTCGCCGAGCGCCTTGTCGACGGTGGTCAGCGCGGTGTCCACGACCTCGCTGTTCAACTGCACGAGATCGGCGACCTGCTCGCCGGCCCACACCTGCCAGTCCTTACCGGAACCCCAAGAGCTGGGCGGTAATTGGACGGGGGTGCCGACGAAACCGTCGGCCTTGGCGTCGGACAGCGTGCCGACCCGCACCCCGGCCTCCGGCAGCGCCCGCAGCACCCGCTCGAGCCACACGGGCCCCTCGTACCACCAGTGCCCGAACAATTCGGTGTCGAAGGCCGCGATGACGTGTGCGGGCCTGCCGATGCGGGCGCTCTCGTCGAACAGCCGCTGGCGCACCACACCGACGAAGTCGGCGACATGCCCGTCGATCGCGCGGTCCGCACGTTCGGGGTCGTACGGCACCTTGGCATCCGACGGCACGTTGCGGCCGGTGACGCGGGCGGGTTTGAGGCCGGTGGTGTGGTCGTAGGTGTGGAAGTCGCGGTATGCGGCGTGGCCGGGATAGCCCGACTTCGGCGACCACACGCGATAGCTGACCTGCAGGTCGCGGCCGAATGCGACGACGTCGGACGACGCGACCGGCCGTCCCAGGGCAGTGTCGCCGTGCAGGGACGGACCGTCGACCATGAAATGCCCCACACCCGCTGCGGCATAGTCGCTTTCCATCCCCGGCGCGTAGGCGCACTCCGGCGCCCAGACGCCCGTGGGCGCATGCGCGAACCGTGCCCGCGCGTCGGCCAGTCCCTCGCGCAGAGCGAACTCTCGCAACCGCGGATGCAGCAGCGGCTGGAAGGGATGCGCCAGCGGCCCGCCGAGCAGTCCGATGGTGTCGGCGTCGATCAGCTGCCGCAGCAGCGGGCTCGCGCCGTGCGCCCACAGTGTCGCGAAGTCGTCGAGCGCCTGGCCGGCCTCGGCGTGTTCGCGAACGCCGAACTGCCGCAACGGCTCTGCCAGCGTCGTCGCCTCGAGTGCGCGCAGTTGCCAGTTGGCCAGCCAGTGGTGCATGCCGGACAGGCAGTACGGGTCGTCGAGCTGCGCGGTGACCACCGGCGTCATGCCGAGCGTCAGCAGATGGTGACGGTCCTCGGCGGCCAGCGTGCGCAAGACCCGCATCAGCGGCAGGTACGACGCGGCCCACGACTGGTAGAGCCACTCTTCGCCGACCGGCCAGCGACCGTGGTGCGCCAGCCACGGCAGGTGCGTGTGCAGGACGAGCGTGAAGAGCCCGGGAACGGAAGTCACGGGCGCACCGCGATCGCCACCAGGTCCAGGCTGTCATTGATGTCCCGGCTGTCGCGGTCCGCCGCGTCCACCAGGTCGAAGTCGTCGGTCGTCACCGACGCCACGTCGGCGAGCAGGTCCTGCGGCCACGGCGCGTCGGCCAGCGCACGCGCGATCTGGGCGTCGATGAGCGAGCCGCCGTGGCGAGCGTCCAGTTCGGCAAGTCGTGGCCCATGAAAGACGCCGAGCATCGCCACCACCGAAAACCCCTCCTCGACAAGCAGTTCCGTCAGCTCGACGGCGTTGAGCTCGCGGGTGTGGAACGGGTTGATCGGGGTGTCGCGGCCGGGGGAGAAGGTGATCCGATTCGGCGTCGACATCAGTAGCACCCCGCCGGGCCGCAGCACCCGCAGGCACTCGCCGACGAACTGGCTTTGGTCCCACAGATGTTCGATCACCTGGAAGTTGACGACGACATCGACCGTGCCGTCGTCGAGCGGCAACGCCGCGAGGTTGCCGTGCCGCATCTCGACCCGCGGGTAGCGGGCCCGCACGTGCGCGACCGTCGCCTCGTCGTAGTCCAGGCCGATCACCCGGCGCGCCACCTGGGCGATCAGATCGGCGCCGTAGCCCTCGCCGCAGCCCGCCTCGAGCACGTCGCGACCCACGCAGCGGTCCGCCAGGCGCGCGTAGACGACCTCATGGCGGCGGAACCAGTAGTTCTCCTCCGCCAGCCCGGGGACCGTGCGTTCGCCGGTGAGTGGCAACGCGGCATCGTCGTCCGACCCAAGCGGACCGTTGGTAACGAAGGAGGCGCTCATTGCAAGGCAGGCTAACGCGGATCGGCCCCATGGCGAACGGTTCACCGCCTACGGGCTGCTAGAACGCAAACTTCGACCAGCTATGGTGTTCCTGCGAACCGCTGAAAGTTACCGACGAGTAACATGGTGGTAGTTGCTTCAGACGTGGTAAGGCAGGCCGGCCGGCCGGCCTCTTCGAGGAGGACGAACCGAACTCATGACGAACATCGTGGTCCTGATCAAACAGGTCCCTGACACCTGGTCGGAGCGCAAGTTGTCCGACGGCGACTTCACGCTCGACCGCGAGGCCGCCGACGCGGTGCTCGACGAGATCAACGAGCGCGCCGTCGAGGAAGCGCTGCTGATCAAGGAGCGCGAGGGCGGCGACAGCACCGTGACGGTGCTGACCGCCGGCCCCGAGCGCGCCACCGAGGCCATCCGCAAAGCCCTGTCGATGGGCGCCGACAAGGCCGTTCACCTGGTCGACGAGGGCATGCACGGATCCGACATGGTGCAGACCGGCTGGGCTCTGGCCCGTGCGCTGGGCACCATCGAGGGCACCGAGCTCGTCATCGCGGGCAACGAGGCGACCGACGGCACCGGCGGTGCGGTGCCGGCGATCATCGCCGAGTACCTCGGCCTGCCGCAGCTGACCCACCTGCGCAAGGTGACCGTCGAGGGCGGCAAGGTCAGCGGTGAGCGCGAGACCGACGACGGCGTGTTCTTCGTCGAGGCGCCGCTGCCCGCCGTGGTCAGCGTCAACGAGAAGATCAACGAGCCACGCTTCCCGTCGTTCAAGGGCATCATGGCCGCCAAGAAGAAGGAAGTGACCAAGCTCACGCTCGCCGAGATCGGCGTCGAGAGCGACGAAGTCGGTGGCCCCAACGCCGGCACGAAGGTGCTCTCGTCGACTCCGAAGCCGCCGAAGACCGCGGGCGAGAAGGTCACCGACGAGGGCGACGGCGGCACCAAGGTCGCCGAGTACCTGGTCGCCCAAAAGATCATCTAGTCGACGACACAAAGGACGAGAGAACACTCATGGCTGAAGTACTCGTGCTCGTTGAGCATGCCGAAGGTGCGCTGAAGAAGGTCACCTCGGAACTGATCACTGCGGCGCGCAAGCTGGGCGAGCCGTCGGCCGTCGTCGTCGGTGCGCCCGGCACCGCCGAACCGCTCATCGATGGCCTCAAGGCAGCCGGCGCGGCCAAGATCTACGTTGCCGAGTCCGCGGACGCGGAGGGCTACCTGATCACCCCGCAGGTCGACGTGCTGGCGTCGCTGGTGGAGTCGGCCTCGCCCGCCGGTGTCCTGCTGGCGGCGAACGCCGACGGCAAGGAGATCGCCGGACGCCTGGCGGCGCGCACCGGCTCGGGCGTGCTGACCGACGTCGTCGAGGTCAAGGACGGCGGCAAGGCCATCCACTCGATCTTCGGCGGTGCCTACACCGTCGAGGCCGAGTCGACCGGCGAGCTGCCGGTCATCACGCTGCGCGCCGGTGCGGTCGACGCCGAGCCCGCCGACGGTGCCGGCGAGGTCGTCAACGTCGAGGTGCCCGGTCAGGCCGAGAATGCGACGAAGATCACCAAGCGCGAGCCCGCGGTGCAGGGTGACCGTCCGGAGCTGACCGAGGCGACGGTCGTGGTGTCCGGGGGTCGCGGTGTCGGCAGCGCCGAGAACTTCAGCGTGGTCGAGGAACTGGCGGATTCGCTGAACGGCGCCGTCGGTGCGTCGCGTGCCGCGGTCGACTCGGGCTACTACCCGGGTCAGTTCCAGGTGGGCCAGACCGGTAAGACGGTCTCGCCGCAGCTGTACATCGCGCTGGGCATCTCCGGGGCGATCCAGCACCGGGCGGGCATGCAGACGTCCAAGACGATCATCGCGGTGAACAAGGACGAAGAGGCGCCGATCTTCGAGATCGCCGACCTCGGCATCGTCGGCGACCTGTTCAAGGTCGCGCCGCAGCTGACCGAGGCCGTCAAGGCCCGCAAGGGCTGACACCTACGCGAAACCCCGGTGCGTCACGGCACCGGGGTTTTCGCGTCTCTGGACCCTGGCGAACTTTCGGGGCAAGCTGTTCGGACATGAAGATCACGGTGATCGGCGCCACGGGTCTCATCGGCTCGAAGGTGGTCGCGCTACTGACCGATGCCGGGCACACGGTCGTCGCATCGTCCCGACGGACGGGGGCCGACGTGCTGACCGGCGACGGGCTCGCCGATGCGCTGGCGGGTGCCGACGTGCTGGTCGACGTCACGAACTCGCCGTCGTTCGAGGACGGCCCGGTGCTGGAGTTCTTCACCGCGTCGACGACGAACCTGGTGACGGCGGCCGCCGACGCCGGGGTGGGACACTACGTCGCGTTGTCCATCGTCGGCGCCGACGGGCTGCCCGAAAGCGGGTACATGCGAGCCAAAGTCGTGCAGGAGAACATCATTCGCGACTCGGGGCTGCCGTACACGATCGTGCGGGCCACGCAGTTCCACGAGTTCGCCGAGGCCATCACCGGATCGCTGAGCGCGGGCGACGAGGTACACGTCCCCGACGCGTTGATCCAGCCGATTGCCGCCGACGAGGTCTCCGCCGAGGTGGCGCGCGCGGCCGTCGCCCCCGCCCGCAACGGCCACGTCGACGTCGGCGGACCCGAGAAGATGACGTTCGCCGACCTCGCCCGCGCGGTGCTGCGCGCCAACGTTGGCGACCGGCCCGTCGTCGTCACCGCGGGCGCCACCTATTTCGGCACTGCGGTCGATGACACCAGCCTGGTCACCGGCGACGGCGCCGTCACGGCAGAAGTCCGCTTCGCGGACTGGCTCGCCCGCCGCAAATAGCGCCGGCGAGGTCAATTCGTCACTCAGCGCTCACGGACACGTCACGCGCCGGACGCCATCAGGAGAGGCGGCTGGGCGACGGTGCAGTCATGAGCACTGCTTCTGTACTCATCGCCCCCGACGAGATCGACCACGGACAGGCGCCGCACTACACCCTGCTGCTGTCCACCGACGCTGCGCTCATCGACGCCGCGCAGCGGCTGCGCCACGACGTGTTCACCTCCGAACCGGGGTTCGCCTTCACCGCCGACGACCACGCCGCGGGCCGGGATGCCGACCGGTTCGACGAGCACTGCGACCATCTGCTGGTCCGCGAGGACACCTCCGGCGAGCTGGTCGGGTGCTACCGGATGTTGCCGCCCGCGGGGGCCGCCGCCGCCGGTGGTCTATACACCGCAACGGAATTCGACGTGCGCGGGCTCGACGCGCTACGCCCCTCGCTGGTCGAGATGGGCCGCGCAGTGGTGCGCGCGGATCACCGCAACGGTTCGGTGGTGCTGCTGATGTGGGCAGGGATCCTCGCCTACCTGGACCGCTGCGGCTACGACTACGTGACCGGGTGCGTATCGGTGCCCGTGACCGGCTCGGCCGACGAGGCGCCGGGCTCGCAGATCCGCGGGGTCCGCGACTTCGTGCGCCGGCGCCACGCCGCGCCCGCGCAGTTCACGGTGTTTCCGTACCGTCCGGTGACCGTCGACGGCAATGTGCTCGACGCCATCGATCCACCCGGCAGGGTCGCGGTGCCGCCGCTGATGCGCGGCTATCTGCGCCTCGGCGCCCAGGTGTGCGGCGAACCCGCATACGACCCCGACTTCGGGGTCGGCGACTTCCCGGCGCTGCTGGACAAGCGCCAGGCCGACACCCGATATCTGCGCCGGCTCAGATCGGTGGGGGCGGCCGCCGCGATGGCCGACGGGATCGCGTCGTGACCGCCGAGCACCACTGGGTGCCGCGCGCCTCCTGTGACGCCACCTGCGTCACCGTCGGCGCCGCCGAGGCGGGTCACCGGCTGGCCGTCGCCTGCCGGGTGGCGGTGCGGGCGACGTTCGCGGTGCTCCTGTTGGCGGCGGTGCCGGTGCTGGCGCTGCCCGCGCCGGGCCGCGCCCACGTCCAGCGACGCTACTGCCGCCTGATGTTGCGGTGTCTGGGCATCCGAATCACCGTGTCCGGCAGGCCGATTCGCAACCTGCAAGGCGTCCTCGTGGTCAGCGGACACGTGTCGTGGGTGGACATCTTCGCGATCGGCTCGGTGCTGCCGGGTCGGTTCGTCGCCAAGTCCGAGCTGATCAGCTGGCCCGGTCTGGGCCTGCTGGCCCGGCTGATGAAGGTGATCCCGATCGAAAGACACAACTTGCGGCGCCTGCCCGATGTGGTCGGCACCGTCGCGGGCAGGCTGCGGGCCGGACAGACCGTCGTCGCGTTCCCCGAGGCCACCACGTACTGCGGTCTGGCCTACGGCCGGTTCCGGCCCGCGATGTTCCAGGCCGCGGTCGACGCGGCACGGCCGGTGCAACCGCTGCGGCTGAGCTATCACCACCGCGACGGCCGGCCGTCGACGGTGGCCGCGTATGTGGGCGAGGACACGCTGCTGGAGTCCATCCGCCGGCTGATCACCACCCGGCGCACCATGGTGCGGGTGCTGGTGGCGTCACTGCAACTGCCGGGCAGCGACCGTCGCGACCTGGCGGCCCGCTGTGAGATCGCGGTGCGGGGCCGGCCCGCGCAGCCGTCGCCCGCCCACGTGCTCGTGGCCTGAGCGAATCGGGGGCCCGCCCGCCCGGCGGCTATTCTGGACGGGTTATGACCTCCGAGCCGGTCTATCTCGATCACGCCGCCAGCACTCCGATGCACCCCGCTGCCATCGAGGCGATGACGGCGGTGCTGGCGACGGTAGGCAACGCGTCCTCGCTGCACGGCACGGGCCGGCTGGCGCGCCGCCGGATGGAGGAGTCGCGCGAGTCGCTGGCCCAGCTGCTCGGCGCCCGACCGTCGGAGGTGATCTTCACCGCGGGCGGCACGGAGAGCGACAACCTCGCGGTCAAGGGCATCTACTGGGCCCGCCGCGATGCCGACCCGCGCCGCAGGCGCATCGTCACCACGCCCGTCGAACACCACGCGGTGCTCGACGCCGTCGAGTGGCTGACCGGCCACGAGGGCGCCGAGGTGACGTGGCTGCCGGTGGGCAAGGACGGCTCGGTGACACCCGCGGCGCTGCGGAATGCGTTGCAGGACCACGACGACGTCGCGCTGGTGTCGGTGATGTGGGCCAACAACGAGGTCGGCACCATCATGCCGATCGCCGAATTAGCGTCCGTCGCAGCCGAATTCGGGGTGCCGATGCACAGCGACGCGGTCCAGGCGGTCGGCCAGATCCCGGTCGGCTTCGCGGCCAGCGGCCTGGCGGCGATGAGCATCACCGCCCACAAGTTCGGCGGTCCGACGGGAGTCGGGGCGTTGCTGCTGCGACGCGACACCGCCTGCGTCCCGCTGCTGCACGGCGGTGGTCAGGAACGTGATGTCCGCTCCGGCACACCCGATGTCGCAGGTGCCGTCGCCATGGCTGCCGCGGCGAGGATCGCGGTCGAGGGTCTGGACGCCAACAGCGTCCGGATCCAGGCGCTGCGCGACCGGTTGGTCGAGGGCGTGCTGTCGGCCATCGACGACGTCGACGTCAACGGCGCGACCGGGGCCGCACGGTTACCCGGCAACTCGCACTTCACCTTCCGCGGCTGCGAGGGTGACTCGCTGCTGATGCTGTTGGACGCCAAGGGCATCGAGTGCTCGACAGGTTCGGCCTGCACGGCCGGTGTGGCACAGCCGTCGCACGTGCTGATCGCGATGGGCGCCGACCCGGCGAACGCGCGCCGTTCGCTGCGGCTGTCGTTCGGCCACACCAGCACCGACGCCGACGTCGATGCCGCGCTCGCGGTGCTGCCCGGAGCTGTCAAGCGTGCGCGGCAGGCCGCGCTGGCCAGTTCGGGGGTCGTCGAGTAGTGCGGGTGCTGGTGGCGATGAGCGGTGGCGTGGATTCGTCGGTCGCCGCGGCCCGGATGGTCGATGCGGGCCACGACGTCGTCGGGGTCCATCTGGCGTTGTCGGCCGCACCCGGAACGCTGCGCACCGGGTCACGGGGGTGCTGCTCGAAGGAGGATGCCGGCGACGCCCGCCGCGTCGCCGACGTGCTCGATATCCCGTTCTACGTCTGGGATTTCGCCGACCGCTTCAAAGAGGACGTCATCGACGACTTCGTGTCGGCGTACGCGCGCGGCGAGACACCGAACCCGTGCGTGCGGTGCAACGAGCGAATCAAGTTCTCCGCGTTGGCCGCCCGGGCGCTGGCGCTGGGGTTCGACGCCGTGGCCACCGGGCACTACGCACGGCTGTCCGACGGCAGGCTGCGCCGCGCCGTCGACGCCGATAAGGATCAGTCGTACGTGCTCGCGGTGCTGACCGCCGAGCAGTTGCGCCACGCGGTGTTCCCCGTCGGTGACACCCCCAAGCCGCAGATCCGCGACGAGGCCGCGCGGCGCGGGCTGGCGGTCGCCGACAAGCCGGACAGCCACGACATCTGCTTCATCCCCTCCGGCGACACGCGGGCGTTCCTCGGCGCCCGGATCGGGGTGCGCCGAGGCGCCGTCGTCGACTCCGGCGGCACGGTGCTGGCCGAACACGACGGCGTGCACGGGTTCACCGTCGGCCAGCGCAAGGGCCTGGGCATCGCCGGACCGGGCCCCGACGGGCGGCCGCGCTACGTCACCGGGATCGACGCCGAGACCGCGACGGTGCACGTCGGCGACGCCGGCGATCTCGACGTCGCGACGCTGGCCGGCGAGCGGCCGATCTTCACCTCCGGTGTCGCGCCCACCGGTCCGGTGGAATGCCAGGTGCAGGTGCGGGCGCACGGCGGCATCGGCGACGGGGTGGCCGAACTGCGCGACGGCCGGCTCGTCGTCGAATTGCGGACCCCGCTGCGCGGCGTGGCTCCAGGCCAGACCATGGTGCTCTATCGTCGCGACCCCGACGGCGACGAAGTGCTGGCCAGCGCGACGATCACCCGCTAGCCGGGCACGTTGGCCAGGATGTTGGTCATCACGATCTGAGGCACCGAAGTGGGGAACCGGCACGCGGTCACCTCGACCAGCACCACCGACTTCACGCGGTAGTCGCGGCTGCAGCCGCCGGTGGGCCGCATCTGCAGGGTGTCGGGGCTGACCGTCCAGTCGCCGACGAACATCGTCCCCAATGGCGTTGCGTCACAATCCTCGACACGCACGACGAGGTCGTCGAACGCGCGGCGGGCGGTGGCCGCGTCGCGGTAGGCCGCTGCGCCTTCGGAGATCAGGCCGCCATCGGGAGGGTTTTGGAACGTGGTCTTGTGAAATTCCTCGACGTCGGGCCCGAAGGTCTGCGTTTCGGCGAACACCCATTGACATTGCGGTGGAGCGGATTCGGTGAGCGGTTCGATGTCGACCGGTACCTTGCCGTCCATCGTCGGAATGATCGTGAGATCGTCACCGGCGCCGGTGATTGCGCGCATCTGTGACTGGTCGAGCATGATGGTCTCGACATCGACCGGCGAGCGCGAGTCGTCGTCGATGCCTCCGATGGCCCGTAGCGCACTGCCGCCGATCGTCTGCGTGCACCCGGCGGTCAGGGCCGCCGCCGCGCACCACAGGAGCGTCCGTCCTGGCGATACGGGCATGCGCGTCCTTCCCAACCCTTCGGGATCGACACTAGCGGTGATCGAATACTGTCGGCCGAGTGAGTGTTTTCGCCGCAGCGACCGGCATCGGGTCGTGGCCGGGCACGTCGGCGCGCGAGGGCGCCGAGGTGGTCGTCGGTGAACTGCACACCCTGCCGCATCTGGTGGAGTTGCCTTCCCGCGGTGTGGGTGCCGACATGATCGGGCGCGCCGGGGCCCTGCTGGTCGACATCGCCATCGACACCGTGCCCCGCGGTTACCGCATCGCGGCGGGCCGCAGTGCGGCGACCCGCCGGGCGGCGAGCCTGCTGAGCGAGGATCTCGATGCGCTGGAGGAGGCGTGGGAGAAGGCCGGTCTGCGCGGCACCGGCCGCACGGTCAAAGTCCAGTCGCCCGGGCCGGTCACGTTGGCGGCGCAACTGGAGTTGGCCAACGGCCACCGGGCGATCACCGATCCCGGCGCGGTGCGCGACGTGGCCTCCTCCCTGGCCGAGGGGATGGCGCAGCACCGCGCGGAGGTGGCCCGGCGGCTGGACACCGCCGTGGTGGTGCAGTTCGACGAACCGCTGCTGCCCGCCGCGCTGGACGGCCGCCTCACCGGGGTCACCAGCCTCACGCCGGTGCACCCGGTCGACGAGTCGGTGGCCATGGGCCTGCTCGACGATTGTGTCGCCACGGTGGGCACCGAGGCGGTGATGCACAGCTGCGCCTCGGCGCTGCCGTGGAAAGCGTTGCGGAGCAGTGCGATACATGCAGTGTCGGTCGACGCTTCGACGCTTGTCGCCGAGGACCTCGACGGCGTCGGGGAGTTCGTCGAGAGCGGCCGCACCGTGCTGCTCGGCGTGGTGCCGTCGGTCGCTCCCGCCGCCAGTCCCTCGTCGGACGAGCTCGCGAGGGCGGCGGTCGCGATCACCGACCGGCTCGGCTTCGCCCGCAAGCTCCTGGCCGAGCGCATCGGCATCACCCCGACCTGCGGGCTGGCGCCGGCCACCTCCCAATGGGCACGCACCGCCGTCGAGTTGGCGCAGAAGGCCGCCGACGTCCTCGCCGAGGACCCCGACGCGATCTAGTCGTACCGAAGTAGTCGATTACGCACGTGCGCCGTCGCTTCGAGGCGCATACTCAGCACAGGGGAGCGGGAGGAGGCGGTCGGCGATGCCCGCCGACGTCGCCCCGGGAGCCCACTTCACCGAGTTCTGCGCCGTGGCTGTGGCCGGCGCCCGATCACGACCCTCATGCAGAAATCGGCGCCGAGGATAGAAAGCGCAACCAAAAGGTTGCGTCTAACCGCATGGGCGACTACCGTGAGGTGCAACCAGGAGGTTGCATATGAGTTCGGATCGGATCGAGAAGGAAGTCACGCTGAAGGCCCCGCTGACCCGCGTCTGGCGGGCGATCAGCGATGCCGACGAGTTCGGCCAGTGGTTCGGGGTGCGCTTCGACGGGCCGTTCGTCGCGGGCACCGCGGTCACCGGCGTCATGACCCCGACGGCCGTCGACGCCGACTTAGCCAAGGCCCAGGCGCCCTATGCGGGTCAGGCCGATACCTGGCACATCGTCGCGGTCGAACCGCCACGACGGCTGGCGTACCGCTGGCACCCCTACGGCGTCGAGGACGGCGCCGACCCGACGAATGAACCGATGACGCTGGTGGAGTTCACGCTCGAGGAAACCCCGGACGGGGTGCTGCTGCGCATCGTCGAGTCCGGGTTCGACGCGCTGCCCGCCGCTCGACGCGCGTCCGCCTACGAGGGCAACAGCGAGGGCTGGGCAGCCCAGACCGAGCTCGTCCGCAAATACCTCGCTCTCGGCGAGAGGGTGTGAGCCCCACGACGGCGGAGGCGCCACTGTCGGCGTACTCGTCGTACTTCGACGCCCTCGGCGACCCCAATCGGCTGCGCATCGTCGTCCGGTTGTGTGACGGCGGCCCCTGTTCGACGACGGACGTCGCCGAGGTGGTGCCGGTCAGCAGGCAGGCCGCGACCAAGCACCTGAAACTGTTGGAGTCCGCGGGGCTGGTCAGCAGCCGGCGGGCCGGACGCGAACGCATCTGGCGGATGCAGCCGCGGCCGCTGGCCGATGCCAGCGAATACCTCACCGCGCTGTCGCAACGGTGGGACCGCGCCATCGACCGGTTGCGCGCCTTCGTCGAGGACGACGAAACAACAAATTGAGCGCGTTCGCTGAAGACCTCGCAGATTTGCGCCCGTGTCGTGCAACAATGCTTGGCAAATCCCCGTCGTTCGACTTCGCCACCCGGGAGAGGAACAGTGGCTCGATCCAGCCCGCGCCTCGCGGCAGGTGTCGGAGTCCTATCGGTGTTCCTGCTGCTCGGCGGTTCCGGTGCGGCGGTGGCGTTCGCCGATCCCGGCGGCTCCCGAGGGTCGGACCGGGGCAGCGCCTCCGATCGCGGAGATGACGGCCGCGGCGGTTCTCGCGGCGGCGGCAAGGACGACGACCGCCGCGGCAGCGACGGCCCGCGAAGCGCCCGCGAGGGTTCCGACGACGCCTCGAAGAGCGGTAGCAGCGACGGCCCGCGAACCCGGGTTGGGTCCGGTCGCGAGGACATCGCGCGGCTGAGCCCCGGCGCCGACGCGGACTCCGGCGGTGGATCGGGCGCCGTGTCGCCGGGAGCCACGTCGGTGTTCGAACCGCCCAAGGTGACGATCGGCAACGGTCGGGCCCCGGGCATCCAGCGCGATGATCCCGAACCTCGCTGGCGAGCGCCGTCGCCGCAACCCGCAGAGCCGCCGGCGCCCCCTCCGCCGCCGCCGCCCCCGGTGCAGGCCCCGTCGTTGGTCGACCGGATCGCCACCCCGCCGACCGTGGTGCGGCAGTTCGTCGTCGCGCCCGCTGCCGAACTCACCGAACCGCTATGGGGCGTCGCGGGTCTGCTGTTGATCCCGGCGGCCGGCGCGGCGCTCGGCTATCGCCAGGCGCGTGCGGCGCAGGCCGCCGAGCGGCAGAACCGGTTCTCAGGCCGGTCCTGACCCGCTGCGCAGATCCTTGCGCAGGATCTTGCCCGACGCCGACTTCGGCACCGCCTCGATGAACTGCACCTGGCGCACCTTCTTGTACGGCGCCACCTGGCCGGCGACGAACTCGATGACGTCGTCCTCGGTCAGCTCCGCGCCGGATTGCTTGACCACGAACGCCTTCGGCACCTCCTCGCCCTCGGCGTCCGGAACGCCGACCACCGCCGCGTCGGCGATGTCGGGATGGCTCAGCAGCACCGCCTCCAGTTCGGCGGGCGGCACCTGATAGCCCTTGTACTTGATCAGCTCCTTGAGCCGGTCGACGATGTAGACGCAGCCGTGCGCGTCGACCTGCGCGAGATCGCCGGTGTGCAGCCACCCGTCCTCGTCGATGGTCTCCTTGGTGGCCGCCTCGTTGCCGAGATAGCCGACCATCACGTTGGGGCCCTTGAACCACAGCTCACCGGTGGCGCTGAGACCCCCTGCCGGAGGATGGATCTCGTCGCCGGTTTCCGGATCGACGATCTTCGACATCGCGTTGGACACCGTCCAGCCGACGGAACTGAGCGGTGCGCTCACCTTCATGTCGTGTGCGCCGGTGTCGAACGGGGTGATGTGGCTGACGGGGCTGAGCTCGCTCATGCCGTAACCCTGGACGACGCGGCAGCCCAGTCGTTGCGCCACGGCGGCGCCGAGGTCGGCGTCCAGCGGCGCCGCACCGGACATCACGACGTTGAGCGAGGACAGGTCGTACTCGTCGATCAGCGGGTGCTTGGCCAGCGCCACGGCCACCGGCGGCGCGATGAACGCGATGGTGACCTTGTGGTTCTGGATGTGGGCCAGGAAGTCGCCGAGGTCGAAGCTTCCCATGACGACCAGCCGGGCGCGGGCGTGCAACGCGGCGTTGAGCAGCACCGTCATCCCGTAGATGTGAAAGAACGGCAGCACCGCGAGCACCGCATCCTCGGCCACCATTCCGTGCAACGGTCGGATCTGCGCGACGTTGGCCACCAGATTGCGGTGCGTGAGCATCACGCCCTTCGGGTTGCCGGTGGTTCCCGAGCTGTAGGGCAGCACCGCCAGATGCGACGACGGGGCGAAGCTCACTTCGGGTGCGGCAGGCCGAGACTGGAGAAACTCCGCGGCGTTGGGATGGCCGTCGGCGTCGACGCCTGCGCCGTCGAGCACCACCAAGGCGTCGTCGGGGAGCCCGGCGGCGGCCGCCGCCTCCTTGGCCTGGGCCAGCAGCGGGGCGACCGTCAGCAGCATCCTGGCGCCGGAGTCGGTCAGCTGCTTGGCGATGTCCTTGGCGGTGAACAACGCGTTGATGGTGGTGGCCGCCGCACCGGCGCGCAGGATGCCGTGGAACGCGACGGCGAACGCCGAGCTGTTGGGGGACAGCAGGCCGACCACATCGCCGACTCCGATACCGCGTGCGGCCAGCGCGCCCGCGAATGCGTCGACGCGGGCGATCATCTCGCGGTAGATGGTCTCCCGCCCGGACCTGGCGTCGATGAGCGCGACCCGGTCGAGGTCCTCGTCGGCGATGTCGCCGAACAGGTAGTCGTAGACGCTGGTGGACGGGATGTCGACTTCG
Source organism: Mycobacterium sp. B14F4 (assembly GCF_039871645.1). Classification (NCBI taxonomy): domain Bacteria; kingdom Bacillati; phylum Actinomycetota; class Actinomycetes; order Mycobacteriales; family Mycobacteriaceae; genus Mycobacterium; species Mycobacterium sp. B14F4. The sequence goes on from NZ_JBDPMF010000001.1 coordinate 519,405, forward strand.
GGGAACGGGCTCGCGAAACTCATGGCGCCTCCGATCGAATCATGCTCTGCCGCTTGCCGGTCAGACTTGGTCGAGCTGGCTGATGAGTTTCTTCGGCGCGGTCAACCGGAACGACGCGTCGACCAGTTCGCCGACCTCATCCCAATCGACATCCCAATCGACATCCCGATCGACGTCCCTGTCGCCCGTCCGGCGCGCGCCCAGATCCAGGCCCAGCCAGCCGGACGGCCCGAGATAGGCCGGGAAGAAGAAGCGAGGGTCCTTGGCGAGCGCGGCCCGGTCGCTCGCGTCGACCTTGACCACGATCGACTGCGGATACTGGAGGTAGTCGCCCTTCGCCGGTGGCCTCACGCTGCCGCCGTACATCACGAACATCTTGGTGACGAAGAACGCCGGCCTGCCGTGGGAAACCTTCTCGTAGGCCTGCGGGAACGCCAGCGCGATCTCGCGTACCCGCCCCAGCACCGGATCGTCGTCGCGGAACATGACCGGGTGTGGCATGGGGCCAGACTAGCGCGGCCAATTCGTGCCGGAAGCGGCGCGAAGGTGCCACGCTTCGATCATGATCGACCGGCGCGGGTTTCTGGTGTTGTCCGCTCTCGGCGTGGCCGCCGGGTCCGCGGGCGCCTGTTCGGCGCGCTCGGCCCAACCAGCCGCCGCAGGGGGCGCATCGGATGCCGTCGAAGTCGCGTTCAACGCCGCAGAGACCGACGTTGACCTCGGCGGTGTCGCCGTGCGGACCTGGACCTACACCGGCACCGTCCCGGCGAAGGAGATCCGGCTCCGCCGGGGCCAGACCCTGAAGGTGCCGGTGAGCAACGGGTTGCCGCAGCCGACGTCGGTGCACTGGCACGGGCTGGCGATACCGAACGCGATGGACGGGGTGCCGGTGCTGACGCAGCCGGCGATCGCGCCCGGTGACCGCTTCGACTACGAGTTCGTCGTGCCCGACGCCGGCACCTACTACCTGCATTCGCATGTCGGCACCCAGTTGGACCGCGGCATGTACGGCCCGTTGATCATCGAGGACCCCGATGACGGCGGCGATTACGACGACGAACTCGTCGTGGTCATCGACGACTGGATCGACGGCACCGGCACCACCCCCGACCAGGTGGCCGAGAACCTCAAGAAGACCGGGATGAAGCCGATGGCCGGGCCGTCGCCGCCACTGAGTCCGACGCTGCCCCTCGGCGAGGACGGTGGTGATGTCACCTACCCGTACTTCCTGATCAACGGCCGAACGACCAAGGACCCACAGGTCACCGATTGCCGTGCCGGACAACGGATTCGGCTGCGTATCATCAACGCCGGTGCCGATACGGCGTTCCGCGTCGCGGTGCCGGGCACCGAGATGACGGTCACCCACACCGACGGTTACCCGGCCGTCCCTCGCCGGACGAGCGCGGTGATCCTCGGCATGGGCGAACGGGCCGACGCGATCATCACCGTGGGGTCGTCGGTGCCGGTGGTCGCCGCCGCGGAGGGCAAGGACGGCTACGCGCAGCTGACCCTGCGGGTCGACGGGGCGCCGCCGAGGGGCGATGTCGCTCAGTTCGTCGAGACCCTGCGGACGTCAGAGGTGCTGAACACCGCGCTGCTCACCCCCGCACCGCAGGTCGTCCTTGCCCCACGCGATCCGGATGTCACGCTCGACCTGCGGCTGCAGGGTCCGATGGCGGGATACACCTGGCCGATCAACGGAAAGCTCTACGATCCGCCCAACGACGGCATCCCGCTCGCACCCGGCCAGCGGGTCCGGGTCCGCTTCATCAGCGAGTCGATGATGTTTCATCCGTTCCACCTGCACGGCCACACCTTCCAGGTGGTGCAGCCCGCCGGGCGGGCGGGCGGAACCGGCACTGCACTGGGCGCCCGCAAGGACACCGTGCTCGTCCCGCCCAACCAGACCGTCGAGATGGACTTCGACACCGACAACCCGGGTCGATGGATCATCCATTGTCATAACGACTATCACCTCGACGGTGGCATGGCCACATTCGTGGAGTACGCCGACTGAGCTGCCGCGGCACGGGCGCGGGGTGTGCTGTCGCCCTGCTCGGTTAGCCTGCGAGAGTGAGCTCCAAGGCAACCCCGGATCCCCAGGCTGCGCTGGCCGAACAGTCCGACGACGCCGCCGAGGCGGACCTGCGCCGGCGCTGGCAGGAGCTCGCCGACGAGGTTCGCGACCACCAGTTCCGCTACTACGTCCGCGATGCCCCGATCATCACCGACGCCGAGTTCGACAAGCTGCTGCGCGATCTGCAGGCCCTCGAGGACGAGCATCCCGAGCTGCGCACGCCCGACTCGCCGACGCAGTTGGTCGGCGGCGCCGGCTTCGCCACCGACTTCACGCCGGCCGAACACCTCGAGCGGATGTTGAGCCTGGACAACGCGTTCACGCCGGACGAGCTCGCCGCGTGGGCGGCCCGGCTCACCGGGGAGATCGGCCCCGAACTGGCCCGAGACGCCAACTTTCTGTGCGAGCTCAAGATCGACGGGGTGGCCCTGTCGTTGGTGTACCGCGACGGGCGGCTCGAGCGCGCCGCCACCCGCGGTGACGGACGCACCGGCGAAGACGTGACGCTCAATGCCCGCACCATCGAAGACGTACCCGAAAAGCTAGCCGAATCAAGCGAATTCGCGTTGCCGACGGTGCTCGAGGTGCGCGGCGAGGTGTTCTTCCGGCTTGCCGACTTCGAGGAGCTCAACGCCGGACTGGTCGCCGAGGGTAAGCCGCCGTTCGCCAATCCGCGCAACAGCGCCGCGGGCTCGCTGCGGCAGAAGAATCCGGCCGTCACCGCGCGGCGCAAGCTGCGGATGATCTGCCACGGCCTCGGCCGCGCCGAGGGCTTCCGGCCCAAGACGCTGCACGACGCCTACCGCGCGCTCAAGGCGTGGGGGCTGCCGGTCTCCGCGCACACCGCGCAGGTCGCGGGGCTGGACGCGGTCACCGAGCGCATCGCCTACTGGGGTGAGCATCGCCACGACGTCGAACACGAAATCGACGGCGTGGTGGTCAAAGTCGACGACGTCGCACTGCAGCGCCGCCTCGGCTCGACGTCGCGCGCGCCGCGCTGGGCGATCGCGTACAAGTACCCGCCGGAGGAGGCGCAGACCAAGCTGCTCGACATCAGGGTCAACGTCGGGCGCACCGGCCGCGTCACCCCGTTCGCGTGGATGGAACCGGTCAAGGTCGCCGGTTCGACGGTCAGCCAGGCGACCCTGCACAACGCCTCGGAGGTCAAGCGCAAGGGCGTCCTCATCGGCGACACCGTGGTGATCCGCAAGGCCGGCGACGTCATCCCCGAGGTGCTGGGTCCGGTCGTCGACCTGCGCGACGGCTCCGAACGCGAGTTCGTGATGCCGACGCACTGCCCGGAGTGTGGGACCAAGCTCGCGCCCGCGAAGGAGGGCGACGCCGACATCCGGTGCCCCAACACCCGGTCCTGCCCGGCGCAGTTGCGGGAGCGGGTTTTTCACGTCGGGGGCCGCGGCGCGTTCGACATCGAGGGCCTCGGGTACGAGGCGGCGACCGCGCTGCTGCAGGCCGGTGTCATCGCCGACGAGGGCGACCTGTTCACGCTCGGCAGCGAGGACCTGTTGCGCACCGAGCTGTTCCGGACCAAGGACGGAAACCTCTCGGCGAACGGCAAGCGGCTGCTGGTGAACCTGCACGAGGCCAAGTCCAAACCGCTGTGGCGGGTGCTGGTGGCGTTGTCGATCCGGCACGTGGGACCGACGGCGGCCCGCGCCCTGGCCACCGAGTACGGCGACCTGGACGCGGTCATGGCCGCCTCGGAGGACGAGCTGTCGGTCGTCGAAGGCGTCGGCCCGACGATCGCCGCGGCCGTGACGGAGTGGTTCACCGTCGACTGGCACCGCGCGATCGTCGACAAATGGCGCGCCGCCGGGGTGCGGATGGCCGACGAACGCGACACCAGTATCGAGCGCACGCTGGACGGGCTGTCGATCGTCGTCACCGGATCGCTGACCGGGTTCTCGCGCGACGACGCGAAGGAGGCCATCGTCGCGCGCGGCGGCAAGGCCGCCAGTTCGGTGTCGAAGAAGACCGCTTACGTGGTCGCGGGCGACTCGCCGGGCTCGAAGTACGACAAGGCCGTCGAACTGGGTGTGCCGATCCTCGACGAGGACGGCTTCGGGCGGTTGTTGGAGCGCGGGCCCGAGGGCGTCTGAGGCGCGCGTTTGTCGGTGCCATTCACCGGGCACTCGTCTGGGCGAGTGAACAAGGAGTGGTGATGACGATCTGCGATACCTGCGGCAACGACTACGACAAGGCGTTCACCGTGACGTGGCCCGACGGCCGCAGTGCGACGTTCGACAGCGTCGAGTGCGCGGCCGTGCAATTGGCGCCGGAGTGCGCTCACTGCGGTTGCCGGATCCTGGGCCACGGGATCGAAACCGAGGAGGCGATGTTCTGCTGCGCCCACTGTGCGCGCAAGGACACCAACGCCGACGTCAACGACCGGTGGCCGGTGCCTGCGGGGGGCTGACCTCAGCGGTAGCCGGAGCGCACGTCGTCGACTATGCGCGGATGGTCCAGCGTCGACGGCGGTAACGACTGCGGCCTGTTGTCGGCGCCGAACACGGTGGCCGCGTCGAGTGCTCGCTGGTCGAGGTAGCGCAACGGTGGCGCGTCGTCCGGGACCCGCGGCACCGGGGCGTCCGGGCCGCGGCGGGCCAACGCGAACCCCCAGTCGCCGAAGGTCGGGACGTGCACGTGGTAGGGCGTCACCGCGTAACCCGCCGCGCGGATGGTCGACACCGTGCGCCAGTACGCCGTCGGTGTGGAGAACGGGCTGCCTGCCTGCACAGCCACCAGGGCGTCGGGCGCCAGCACGCGGCTGAGCAGCGCGTAGAACTCGACCGAGTACAGCCGGCCCAGCACCGGGGTGTCGGGGTCGGGCAGGTCGACGACGACCGCGTCGAAGCCGCCGCGTGGCACGGCGTCGGCGGGCGCGTCGCGCAGCCACGTCATCGCGTCGTCGATGACCACGCGTACCCGTGGGTCGTCCAGTGCGCCGGCGTTGGCGTCCCGCAGCGTGGTGCGCGCCATCGCGACCACCGAGGGGTCCAGCTCCACCTGCACGATGGACCCGATACCGTTCTGGCGCAACAGTTCCCGCGCGGCCAGGCCGTCACCGCCGCCGAGGATCAGCACGGATGCGGCGCCGTCGCCGAGCGCGGGGTACACCAGGCTCTCGGTGTAGCGGTACTCGTCGCGCGTCGAGAACTGCAGTCCGCCATCGAGATACAGCCGGGTGTCGTTGCCGCGCCGGGTCACCACGATCTCCTGGTAGGCCGACCGCTCGAAGGCGATGATCGGATCGGCATAGAGCCGCTGACGGGTCGAGGTCTGGATGCCGTCGGCGCGCACCAGCAGCACGACGAGCAGCGCCAGCGCGGTCGCGAGCACCGTCAGCGACGCGGCCAGCTCACGGGTGCTGACCACCCGCCGCAGCAGGAACAGGGCGACGACGGCCGCGGCGGCCAGGTTGACGATGCCGGTCGCGGCGGCGCCGCGGATCATGCCGAGGTGCGGGAGCAGCAGGAACGGCCAGACCAGGCCGCCGACGAGCGCGCCCAGGTAGTCCGCGGCGTTGAGGTTGGCCAGCACGCGGCCGGTGTCGGTGGCGCCTGCCGTGCGGCCGCGTTGCAGCAAGGTCATCAGCAGCGGCACCTCGGCGCCGACCAGGCAGCCGATCAGCGCGGTGCCGATCGCGAGCACCCACAGCGATCCGCCGACGAACGCGAACGCGACATACAGTGCGGCAGCGGACAATCCGCCCACGATCGCCAGTGCCGTCTCGACGGCGATGAACATGATCGGTGCGCGGTGCAGGACGGGCTTGACCAGCAACGCGCCGACGCCGAGCGCAGCGACGTAGCCGGCGACGATCATCGACATCGCCACCACTCCGCCGCCGTGCAGGCTGGCCGACAGCGTCAGCAGCGCCAACTCGTAAACGATGCCGCACGCCGCACACGCCGCCACCGCCGCGAACAACACTGCCCGCCAGCGCGTCGCGGATCCGGCCAGCCGCGGTGCCGGTGCGTCGTGCTCGGTGGCCGTCATGACAGCGCGGCGGCGTTCACCCCTCCCACGGCGAGCAGCGTCACAGCGGTGGCGATGGCCGCGGGATGCAGGCGTTCTTCGGTGATGAGGTCACGGAAGCGACCCGGCACGGCCACCTCGAGCACGACCAGCGCAAGCCCCTGCAGGACGACGCCGACGAGGCCGTAGACCGCCGCGTCGACCAGGCCCTGGCCCAGTTCGCTGGAACTGGCCAGGATCGCCGAGACGACCACGATCGCGAGGGCGGCGTACATGCCCGAGGCGACGGCGACGGCGTTGGGCCGCCTCTCGACGAACACCAAATGGCGCAGGCTGCCCGGGGTGAGTACGTCGGCCAGCGCGAACCCGATCGCGAGAACGGCGACACCGACGATGAAGTAGAGGATGGCGGCGACCACGTTCTGGGCGAGGCTCTCGCCGCTGACGGTGCCGAACTCGACGACGGCCAGATACATGGAATCTCCTTCTCGTGGTGCGGGCGTCATTTCGTCCCGTCCGGACCGCCGGGGCTGCCGCCCGAGCCGCCCGCCGGAGACCCGGGTGTGAAGCCGGGACCGAGGAAGATGAAGCCGCCGGAGCTGTAGCGCTTGTTGATGTCCTCGACGCGCACGCTGCACGGTCGCGTGCCGTCGGGGCCGACGGTCACGACGTCGTCCTCGTAGCGCAGGTATTCGGTGCCGCGATCGGTCGCGCGCGCTTGGGGTGGCTGGTAGGCGGCGATCTGGTCGGCAACCGCTCGCGGCGGCCCGTCACAAGCATAGCGGGATTCGTCCGTCCCGGTGTTGTACACGCGGTAGCTGTTGGCGACGTGCGACCGAATGTCCTTGCTCTGCAGGGAGATTCCGAACAACAGGAAGGCGGCGCCGGCCACGGCGAGGCCGCCCGCGAGCCAGAACAGTCCCGCCCGGGTCACGGCCGCCACCGGCTGCTCGTGTAAACGACGGTGCCGCCGGTCGTCTCGGGGTACAGATGCCAGGTCTGCCAACGCCACCCGGCGCCGTCGGGTTCGGCGGCCAGCGCGGTTAGCGCCGCGTCGTCGCCGGGGAAGGCGCCCCCCAACCAGCGGGCCTCGTGCTCACACCGCTCCCGCAGCGCGTGTGCCAGGCCGTCGAATGTCGCCCGGCCGTGCGTCTCGCTGCGCGATTCGAGGCGGTATCCCGGAGCGTCGGCGCGGTCGGGCAACGGGGTCTCGGCGTGGGCCGTGCACGAAACCTCTTCGGAGAACGCGTCATCGACGGTGATCACATGCGAGGCGCCCAGCACGCCGAGCATCAGCGAGCCGCCGCGGGGATGGTCGAGCCGGCAGCTCGCCAGCGGGGTCGGCGCGGGCGCGTTGAGTGCCAGCCGCAGTCCCGCCCCGGACACGTCGGCCGGGGACACGGCCAGGCGATGCAACGGCAATTCAGCGGTCCTGTGTGCTGGGCGGTGGAGCGGGATAGACGGTGAGCTCGCCGGGCAGCACCGGCCTGCCCACCGATATCTCCCACGGCATGTCCGGGGCCCATCGCTCGAACCCGAGGAAGGAGGTTTCGCCGGCGTCGGCGTAGTCGACGAAGGCCATCTCGCCGCCGGCGGGCAGTCCGGTCGTGCCCTCGGTGGTGTAGGAAGCGCTGCCGCGTTCGGTCTCGCGGAACGACGCCCCGTCGACGACCAGCCCGCCGCCCGGTTGCAGCGCCAGGTCGTCGCGGCGCGCCCACATCGCCAGTTCCAGACGTCCCTCGTCCTCCTCGACGCTGAACCACAGCGGTTCGGAGCCGCCTTCGAGCAGATGCTCCCACCACACGAACGGTCCTTGCCGCAACGTCACCGAGCCACGCACGACGTAGTCGACGCCGCCGTGCGCGACGATCGCTCCGGGCCCGAGCTGGCGGGGGCCGAACTGCGGCATCGACGCGGCGAACTTCAGCGGATCTTCCCGCCCGCTGGGGGTTTTCGGTTGCTTCGGCCGCTGCAGCGCCTTGATCAACACGATGACCGCCGCGAAGAACAGGATGGCGGCGAGCAGGATCAGAACCGTGTCCACTCAGAACCCTTCCGACGGCGTGCGGGCGGTGCGGTCAAGCGGTCGTGTGCAACCGTAACAGCCCGCCGGGCGCCGGCTCAGCGCAGAATCGTCGCGACGATGCCCGCCAGATAGCCGAGCCGGGCCACCTCCGAGGGCCGGAAGTGCGGACCGCCGGGCCGGCCCAGCACGACGGCGGTGCGCGGGTCGCCGAGCGGTGCGGCCGCCAGTGTCGTGCTCATGTCCCGCCACACCCGCGGCACCCACTCGGCCTCGCCGTCGAGAGCCTCGGCGTGGTCGAGGGGCAGCCACGGCGTCTCGGCCGCCTGGGTTTCGGGGGCACCGGGGCTGCCCACGACGCGCTCGGGCCCGGACTCGGTCAGCCGCACCACCGTGGTCCAGCCGACCCGCAGCACCCGCGGCGCCTCGTCGGCGAGCACCTGCAACTTCCTGGTCTTGGCGCCGGCCGCGGCGATGTGGTCGATGAGCTCGAGCTCGCGGTGCGCCTCGAGCAGTCCCATATGCGGTCGGACGGCGTCGACGTACACGCCCTTGATCTTCTCGGCGGCGGTGATGAGCATGTCCGGCATCGCCCCGGCCGGCAGCTCGACCACCAGGTCGTCGACCGCGTATCCGGCCGAGCGCTCCACGACGTCGAGGGACAGGATGTCGGCGCCGACGGATCCCAGCGCCACGGCCAGCGAGCCGAGGCTGCCCGGTCGGTCCTCGAGCTGGACCCGCAGCAGATACGAAGGCACGCGCACACTGTTGCACAGCCGGTAACGCCCGGCATTCCGGCGACGGCCGTCTCGGGGGCGGTGACTAGGCTTGCCTGTCGTGTCGCAGATCTCCCGAGACGAGGTGGCCCACCTGGCCCGCCTCGCCCGCCTCGCCCTGACCGAGGACGAACTGGACTCCTACGCCGGCCAGCTCGATGCCATCCTCGCCCACGTCGGCCGGATCCAGGCCGTCGACGTCGCCGGGGTCAAGCCCACCGGCAATCCACTCACCGACGTCAACGTGTTCCGGCCCGACGTCGTCGAGCCGTGCCTGACCCAGGACGAGGCGCTGGACCAGGCGCCCAAGGCGGCCGAGGGCCGGTTCGCCGTGCCGCGGATCCTGGGGGAGGAGGCATGAGCGCCGACCTGATCAGGCTCGACGCCGCGACACTGGCGGACAAGATCGCCGCCGGCGAGGTGTCGTCGACTGAAGCGACCCAGGCCTGTCTGGATCAGATCGCCGAGACCGACGACCGCTATCACGCGTTCCTGCACGTGGCGGCGAATCGGGCGCTGGCCGCCGCGGCGCGGATCGACGCCGCGGTCGCCGAGGGCGAACGGCTGCCCTCGCCGCTGGCGGGTGTCCCGGTGGCGCTCAAGGACGTGTTCACCACCACCGACATGCCGACGACCTGCGGGTCGAAGATCCTCGAGGGCTGGCGCTCGCCGTACGACGCGACCGTCACGGTGCGGTTGCGCGCAGCGGGCATCCCGATCCTGGGCAAGACCAACATGGACGAGTTCGCGATGGGCAGCTCGACAGAGAACTCCGCGTACGGCCCGACGCGCAACCCGTGGGACGTCGACCGCGTGCCCGGCGGCTCGGGCGGCGGCAGCGCCGCGGCGCTGGCGGCGTTCCAGGCGCCGCTGGCCATCGGCACCGACACCGGCGGCTCGATCCGCCAGCCGGCGGCGCTGACCGCGACCGTCGGCGTCAAGCCCACCTACGGCACGGTGTCGCGCTACGGGCTGATCGCGTGCGCGTCGTCGCTGGATCAGGGTGGACCGTGTGCGCGCACGGTGCTCGACACCGCGCTGCTGCATCAGGTCATCGCCGGGCACGACCCCAAGGACTCCACGTCGGTGGATGCCGCGACGCCCGACGTCGTCGGCGCGGCGAGGGCCGGCGCCTCGGGCGACCTGAAGGGCGTGCGCATCGGCGTAGTGAAGCAGCTGCGCGGTGACGGCTACCAGTCAGGTGTGCTGGCGTCGTTCAACGCCGCCGTGGAGCAGTTGACCGCGCTGGGCGCCGATGTCAGCGAGGTCGACTGCCCGCACTTCGACCACTCGCTGGCCGCCTACTACCTGATCCTGCCGTCGGAGGTGTCGTCGAACCTGGCCCGCTTCGACGCCATGCGGTACGGCTTGCGCGTCGGCGACGACGGCACGCACAGCGCCGAAGAGGTCATGGCGCTGACCCGCGCCGCCGGATTCGGTCCGGAGGTCAAGCGCCGCATCATGATCGGCACCTACGCGCTGTCGGCGGGGTACTACGACGCCTACTACAACCAGGCGCAGAAGGTGCGCACGCTGATCGCCCGCGATCTCGACGAGGCCTATCAGAAGGTCGACGTGTTGGTCTCGCCGGCGACGCCGACGACGGCTTTCCGGTTGGGCGAGAAGCTCGACGACCCGCTGGCGATGTACCTGTTCGACCTGTGCACGCTGCCGCTCAACCTGGCGGGCCACTGCGGGATGTCCGTGCCGTCGGGGCTGTCGCCCGACGACAACCTGCCCGTCGGCCTGCAGATCATGGCGCCCGCCCTGGCCGACGACCGGCTGTACCGGGTCGGCGCCGCCTACGAGAATGCCCGAGGTCCGCTGCCAACGGCGCGCTGACGGGGGAGGATGAAGGCATGCGTATCGGAGTGCTGACCGGCGGTGGTGACTGTCCAGGACTGAACGCGGTGATCCGGGCGGTGGTTCGGACGTGCGACGTGCGCTACGGCTCGTCGGTGGTCGGGTTCCAGGACGGCTGGCGCGGTCTGCTGGAGAACCGGCGCATCCAGCTCAAAAACGACGACCGCAACGACCGGTTGCTGGCCAAAGGCGGCACCATGCTGGGCACTGCGCGGGTGCATCCGGAGAAGCTGCGCGCCGGGCTGGACCAGATCAAGCAGACGCTCGACGAGAACGGCATCGACGTGCTGATCCCGATCGGCGGCGAGGGCACGCTGACGGCGGCGCACTGGCTGTCCGAGGAGAACGTTCCGGTGGTTGGGGTGCCCAAGACCATCGACAACGACATCGACTGCACCGATGTGACATTCGGCCACGACACCGCGCTCGGCGTGGCGAGTGAGGCCATCGACCGCCTGCACAGCACCGCCGAGTCGCATCAGCGCGTGATGCTCGTCGAGGTGATGGGTCGCCACGCGGGATGGATCGCCCTCAACTCCGGGCTGGCCTCCGGCGCCCACATGACGCTGATCCCCGAGCAGCCATTCGACGTCGAAGAGGTGTGCCGGTTGATCAAACAGCGCTTCGTGCGCGGTGATTCACACTTCATCTGTGTGGTGGCCGAAGGGGCGAAACCCGCCGAGGGCTCGATGCAACTGCGCGAAGGCGGCCTCGACGAGTTCGGTCACGAGCGGTTCACCGGCGTGGCGCAGCAGCTCGCGTTCGAGGTGGAGAAGCGCATCAACAAAGAGGTGCGGGTGACGGTGCTCGGCCACGTGCAGCGCGGCGGCACACCCACCCCGTACGACCGCGTGCTGGCGACCCGGTTCGGGGTGAACGCCGCCGACGCCGCACACGCGGGGGAGTACGGGATGATGGTCTCGCTGCGCGGCCAGGAGATCGGCCGGGTCTCGCTGGCCGACGCCACCCGCCAGTTGAAGCTCGTGCCGCAGAGCCGCTACGACGACGCCGCCGAATTCTTCGGCTGACGGGGTCTCACTAGGATCGGGTGCATGACTGCTGCGACCGCCGAACTCCTCGACTACGACGACGTCGTCGCACGGTACGAGCCGGTGCTCGGCTTGGAAGTGCACGTGGAGCTGTCGACCGCGACGAAGATGTTCTGCGGCTGCGCCAACAGGTTCGGCGCCGAGCCCAACACCCAGGTGTGCCCCGTCTGCCTCGGCCTGCCGGGCTCGCTTCCGGTGCTCAACCAGACCGCCGTCGAGTCGGCGATCCGCATCGGCCTGGCGCTCAACTGCGAGATCGTGCCGTGGTGCCGCTTCGCGCGGAAGAACTACTTCTATCCCGACATGCCGAAGAACTACCAGATCAGCCAGTACGACGAGCCGATCGCGATCAACGGCTACCTCGAGGTGCCGCTCGACGACGGCTCCACCTGGCGGGTCGAGATCGAGCGCGCCCACATGGAGGAGGACACCGGCAAGCTGACCCACCTCGGCAGCGACACCGGCCGCATCCACGGCGCGACCACCTCACTGATCGACTACAACCGCTCCGGGGTCCCGCTCATCGAGATCGTCACCAAACCGATCGAAGGCGCAGGCGCGCGGGCCCCCGAGGTCGCCAGAGCCTACGTGACGGCCCTGCGAGACTTGTTGCGCGGATTGGACGTATCCGATGTGCGCATGGACCAGGGCTCGATGCGCTGCGACTCGAACGTCTCGCTGAAACCGATCGGGCAGAGGGAGTTCGGCACCCGCACCGAGACCAAGAACGTCAACTCGCTCAAGAGCGTCGAGGTCGCGGTCCGCTACGAGATGCGCCGTCAGGCAGCGATTCTCGAATCGGGTGGCCGGATCATCCAGGAAACCAGGCACTTCCACGAGGACGGCCACACCTCACCCGGCCGCAGCAAGGAGACCGCCGAGGACTACCGGTACTTCCCGGAGCCCGACCTCGAGCCGGTCGCACCCAGCGCGGAACTGGTCGAGCGGCTGCGCCAGACGATCCCCGAGCTGCCGTGGGTGTTGCGCAAGCGAATTCAGGACGTCTGGGGCATCTCCGATGAGGTGATGCGCGACTTGATCAACGCCGGCGCCGTCGAGTTGGTCGCAGCCACCGTCGATGCCGGCGCCTCCAGCGAGTCCGCGCGGGCCTGGTGGGGAAACTTCCTGGTGCAGAAGGCCAATGAAAGTGGAGTCGAGCTCGACGCGCTGCCGATCACCCCTGCCCAGGTGGCCGCGGTGGTCAAGCTCGTCGACGACGGCAAGCTGTCCAACAAGCTGGCCCGTCAGGTCGTCGAGGGTGTGCTGGCCGGCGAAGGCGAGCCCGAGCAGGTCATGAAGGACCGCGGCATCGAGGTCGTGCGCGACGACTCCGCACTGCAGTCTGCGGTCGACGAGGCGCTGGCCGCCAACCCGGACGTCGTCGAGAAGATCCGCGGCGGCAAGGTGCAGGCCGCGGGCGCGATTGTCGGCGCGGTGATGAAGGCGACGAAGGGCCAGGCCGATGCGGCAAGGGTGCGCGAGCTGGTGCTCGCCGCCTGCAGCTGAAAAAAACTTCAGGTTTCGACCAGGCTCGTCCACCCCGCGATCGCGGCCTCGGCGATGGCCGACAGCTTCGCCCTGTCCGCACCGTCACGGGCCTGGATCGCCATCCCGTGGTTGACGGTGTTGTAGAACGCCGCGATCGCCGCGGCGTCGGCACCGGCGGGCACGTCGCCGTCGGCGATGCCACGCGCGATGCGGTCGGCGAAGTCCTTCTCCAGCGCCATCCGCCAGTCGGCGAGGTGGTCGTGCACGGTCTGGCTGCGGTCGGTACATGCCGACAGGACGATCATGCAGCCCGGCGGCTGTCCCGGCTCGGTGTAGGCGATCACGTTGTGGCGCAACACTTCCGCGATGGCGTCGCGCGCCGTCGGCAGTTCGCGTAGCGCGGTGGCCGCGGCGGCTCCCTCGGTGTCGTTGTAGTGCGCGACCGCTTCGCGGAACAACTGCTCCTTGGACCCGAATGCCGCGTAGAGGCTAGGCGAGTTGATGCCCATCGCCGCGGTCAGGTCGCTGATCGACGTGCCCTCGTAGCCGTGGTCCCAGAACACCTCCATCGCTCGCCGCAGGGCGGTGCCGCGGTCGAAGGCGCGGGGTCGTCCGCGTGTCGCCATGCCGCGCCTCCTTTTCTGTAACGAACGACAAGAAAACCGTTGACAAGTCTATCCCGCACAGTTATTTATGTATCGAACGACACAAAAAACGGGAGGCGGAGATGGCGGAACTCAGCAGCGCGGTGGCTCTGGTGACCGGCGGCAGCCGGGGGATCGGGGCGGCGATCGCCGAGCGACTGGCCGAACTCGGCGCCGACGTGGCGCTGACCTACGCGCGGTCCAAGGACCGCGCCGACGAGGTGGCGGACCGGATCGCCGCACGGGGCAGGCGTGTCCTGGCCGTCAGGGCCGACAGCGCGGCCGCAGACGACGTGGTCGCGGCCGTCGAGGCGACCGTCGCCGAGTTCGGCCGCCTCGACATCCTCGTCAACAACGCCGGCGTCTTCCCCTTCGGTCCCATCGAGGACGTGCCGCTCGAGCAGATCGACCGCACGCTGGGCATCCACCCTCGGGCGGCGTACCTGGCCAGCCAGGCGGCGGTTCGGCACATGGCGCCCGGTGGCCGGATCGTCAGCATCGGAAGCAACCTCGCCGAACGTGTGCCGTACCCCGGGGTGACGCTGTACGCGATGAGCAAGGCCGCGCTCATCGGTTTCACCAAGGGGCTCGCGCGCGATCTCGGCGAGCGCGGGATCACCGTCAACCTCGTGCAACCGGGCAGCACCGACACCGACATGAATCCCGCCGACGCGCCCGACGCCGACGACCAGCGGGCGCTCAGCGCGCTGGGTCGCTTCGCCGAAGCCCGCGAGGTCGCCGACGCCGTCGCCTTCCTGGCGGGATCCGGCGCCACGAACATCACCGGCGCGGTGCTCACCGTCGACGGCGGATCGAACGCCTGACGATGGCGTGGCTGATACTCGTCGTCGCGGGGTTGCTCGAGATCGTCTGGGCCATCGCGCTCAAACAGTCCGAAGGTTTCAGCCGGCCGGGGCCCAGCGTCGTCGGTGTCGGCGCCGCGGTGCTCAGCTTTTTCCTGCTCACCGTGGCGCTGCGACAGTTGCCCGCCGGCACCGGCTATGCGGTCTGGGTCGGCATCGGCGCGGTCGGCGTGGCGATCGCAGGCATCATCCTGCTCGGCGAGGCGGTCAGCGTGGCGCGGGTGGTGTTCCTGGCGGTGATCATCGCCGGCATCGTCGGGCTGCGGATCGTGGAGGGCTGAACCCTCTGTCGCGCAACGTCTTACGTGTTGTCGGCGTTGCTGCGCGGGAATCCGCCGCCCTGCGGGAACAGCGGGAACACGACATCGTCGAGCCGCTCGGCGTCGCCCGTCGTCTTGTTCACCGTCGCGCCCCACACGTTGCCGTCCGGCGACAGCGACAGCGCCCACGCATGGCCGTGCTGGTCCTGGCGCACCACCTCGGGGTCACCGGTGACCGCACCGGTGTCGGGGGCCAGGCGCACCGCCACGGTCTGCTTGGTTTCGACGAGGTTGACCAGCACGGTGCCGTCCAACGCCGCGCAGCCCGCGACACCGGGACGGTCCGGCCAGGTCCACACCGTTGAGGTCTTCGAATCCTTGGTGATGCGCTGCAACCGGTCGCCGGTCGGGGTCCGGTCGGTGACGTACAGCGAGCCGTCGGAGGAGTCGATGCACATGCCGCCCGCGGCGCCCAGGCCGGACAGCGCGGTGGTCGTCGGCGCCTGGTCGACGGTCGTGGGCTGCTCGATGCGCAGCAGCTTGCCCGCCAGCGAACCGGGGTTGCCGGCATCCGCGGGGTTGCCCGCATCGCCGGTCTGCGCCACCAGCGTGGTGGGGCTCGTGAAGATCAGTGCGCCCATGTTGCCGCCGCCGCCCTTCGGGATACCGGTGAGGATCGGCTTGGGGATGTCGCCGTCGGCGATGCGGATCACTCGGTTGTCGGTCGGCGTGCTGACGTAGGCGTACATCAGCCGGTCCTGCTGATAGGTCGGCGAGAGGACGATGTCCATCAGGCCGCCGTCACCGGAGCCGTCGACCGGGATCGAGGTCTTGACTTTGGGCTCGGCGCGGACCGAGACCTCCTTGACAGCACCGGTGGTCCGCTCGGCGACCAGCGCGGACTGGCTGTCCGGCAGCATGATCAGGCCGCTGGTGCTCTCCAGGCAGCCCTGCATGACCCCGGGCGCGGGGCACTCCTTGGGGAACGGCGTCGGCGGCAGCGGCGGCGGGGGAGGCGGTGTGGACGGTGGTGGCGGCGCGAGCTCCGGCTCGGTGGTGAACGGCTGGGACTGCGCGTCGTCAAATCGTGCACACCCCGAGCCCACGAGCAACGCCGCGCACAACACGGCGAACGCACCCCGCATCGGCCGGCGCAGTCTCATGCGAGCCAGGTTACGGATCATTCGGCGATATGCGCCACGCACACCCGCCGCGCCAATCCGCGACTCGCGGGTGACTAGCACTTACGCTGGCTTCGTGACCAGTCACCATGACCCACGCGCCTGGCAGCGGCCCGACGACGCGACTGGGCGGCCGGTGTCGGCGAGCCTGGTCGACCCCGAAGACGATCTGCCGTCCGCGCACTACGCGGGCGACTTCGAGACCACCGCGATCCCGCACTACGACGCGAACGGTGCCGCACCCGCCAACCAGGGGTTCGGGCTGCTCGACGATCCCGAGCCGTTGCCGTACGTGCAGCCGGGCGGGCGGCACTCGCTGGCCGGGTATTCGACCGAACCGACGGAGATCGAGCCCGAGCAACCGACCCGCGGTGGCGACAAGCGGGGCACGCTCGACCTCGGCCTGCTGCTGCTGCGCGTCGCCATCGGGGCGCTGTTCATCGGGCACGGGCTGCAGAAGGCCTTCGGGCTGTGGGGCGGTCCCGGCCTGGGCGGCTGGGAAGCCAGCCTCGCCGACATGGGTTTCCGCTACGCCGACATCCTGACCTACGTCGCGACCTTCGGTCAGATCGCCGCGGGCGTGCTGCTGGTGCTGGGCCTGTTCACCCCGGTGGCGGCCGCCGGGGCGCTGGCCTACCTGACGACGGGTGTGCTGGCCGAGGCCATGGCCGCGCACGAGGCGGCGCGGCTGTCGGACTTCCTCACCGATGGCCATCAGTACCAGGTGTTCGTCGTGGGCGCCGTCGCCGCGCTCATCCTGACCGGTCCCGGCCGATACGGGTTCGACGCCGGCCGCGGGTGGGCGCGGCGTCCCTTCGTCGGTTCGTTCGTGGCGCTGCTGGTCGGCGCGGGCGCGGGGATCGCGATCTGGGTGCTGCTCAACGGCGGCAACCCGTTCGCCTAATCGTCTCGGGAGTCTCGGGAATACGGGTTGGGCACCCGGCCGCCGCTGGCCTCGGTCAGCAGCGGCAGCGTCGCGAACGTCACGGCGGGCAACCGGAGATCCCGGCCGTCCCTGAGATGGGCGTAGGCCGACGAGCCCTTGCCGAACCGCAGCCCGGCGACGTCGTCCCACCTGACCGTCTCGCTGCCGAGCAGGGACCGCGCGGTGACCGTCTCCGAGTCGGCCACGGTCCGGTTGCGCACGATGTAGACCGAAAGGCCGATCGGGACGACGAGCAGCAGCGCGACCCACGCCGGGCCGGCGAGTACCAGGGCGAGCAGGCCGAGCGTCAGGAACCCGACCGCGAAATGGGCCATCGGCGAGATCTTGATGACGACGTGGTCGGGATCGGAGCTCACCTGAGTCATCTTCGCACCCTGCCGGCCGGGCTCGGCCAGGCGGGGAATTTGACCTGTGACCAGTGCGGAGGCTACCGTCGACGGTTATGCAGGCCCTGCTCGTAGTAATCGGGAAGCGCGTTGATGCCGCGCTTGCCCTTGCTCGGGCATAGCACCAGCATCGACGCGCGACCCTCGTACAGCAGCCCGCTGACGGGGGTTTTTTCTTGCCCGACCACCGATTTGAGACCCTAGAAGACGGATCCGAACAGGATTTAGGAGAACGAACACCGTGAGCGCACCGACTACCCGACCGCTGGAGCAGGCGGCGGCAACCGTGCCCGATGACGGACATGCCGGTCAGCCGACCGCAAAGCCCGCACCTGCGCAACCCAAACGCGTTGGGCCACAACAGATGACAGGTGCGCAGGCGGTGATCCGGTCGCTCGAGGAGCTCGACGTCGACACCATCTTCGGCATCCCAGGCGGCGCGGTGCTACCGGTCTACGACCCGCTGTTCGACTCGCAGAAGCTGCGCCACGTGCTGGTCCGTCACGAGCAGGGCGCCGGCCATGCCGCCAGCGGCTACGCGCACGCCACGGGCAAGGTCGGGGTCATGATGGCCACCTCCGGTCCGGGCGCCACCAACCTGGTCACCCCGCTGGCCGACGCGCACATGGATTCCATCCCCGTGGTGGCGATCACCGGCCAGGTCGGGCGCGGCCTCATCGGCACCGACGCGTTCCAGGAGGCCGACATCTCCGGCATCACCATGCCGATCACCAAGCACAACTTCCTGGTGCGCAACGGCGACGAGATCCCGCAGGCGATCGCCGAGGCGTTCCACATCGCCGCGACCGGCAGGCCCGGTCCCGTCCTCGTCGACATCCCCAAGGACGTCCTGCAGGGCCAGTGCGCGTTCAGCTGGCCGCCGCGCATCGACCTGCCCGGCTACAAGCCCAACACCAAGCCGCACAACCGCCAGATCCGCGAGGCGGCCAAGCTGATCGCGGCCGCCCGCAAGCCGGTGCTGTACGTCGGCGGCGGCGTGATCCGCGGCGAGGCCAGCGTCGAACTGCTCGAGCTGGCCGAGCTGACGGGCATTCCCGTGGTGACCACGCTGATGGCCCGCGGCGCGTTCCCGGACAGCCACCCGCAGAACATGGGCATGCCCGGCATGCACGGCACGGTGTCCGCGGTGGCCGCGCTGCAGCGCAGCGATCTGCTGATTGCGCTGGGCACCCGCTTCGACGACCGGGTGACCGGCAAGCTGGACTCCTTCGCGCCCGAGGCGAAGGTGATCCACGCCGACATCGACCCGGCCGAGATCGGCAAGAACCGCCACGCCGACGTGCCGATCGTCGGCGACATCCGCAACGTCATCACCGACCTGGTCGCCGCGCTGCGCCGGGATGGCACGGCGCTCAAGATCGACAACTGGTGGGAGTACCTGCGCGGGGTGAAGTCGACCTACCCGCTGAGCTACGGCCCGCAGAGCGACGGCAGCCTGTCACCGGAGTACGTCATCGAGACGCTGGGCAAGATGGCCGGGCCCGAGGCGGTATACGTCGCGGGCGTGGGCCAGCACCAGATGTGGGCCGCCCAGTTCATCTCCTACGAGAACCCGAAGACGTGGCTGAACTCCGGCGGCCTGGGCACCATGGGCTTCGCGGTGCCCGCGGCGATGGGCGCCAAGTTCGGCCGTCCGGAGGCCGAGGTATGGGCCATCGACGGCGACGGCTGCTTCCAGATGACCAACCAGGAGTTGGCGACCTGTGCCGTCGAGGGCGCGCCGATCAAGGTGGCGCTGATCAACAACGGCAACCTCGGCATGGTCCGCCAGTGGCAGACCCTGTTCTACGGGGAGCGGTACAGCCAGACGGATCTGGCCACGCACAGCCACCGCATCCCCGACTTCGTCAAGCTGGCCGAGGCGCTCGGCTGTGTCGGATTGCGTTGTGAGCGTGCCGAAGACGTCGAGGACGTCATCCGGCAGGCGCGTGAGATCAACGACCGTCCGGTGGTCATCGACTTCATCGTCGGCGCCGACGCCCAGGTGTGGCCGATGGTCGCCGCCGGCACGAGCAATGACGAGATCCAGGCTGCGCGCGGCATCCGCCCGCTGTTCGACGACCCGGAAGAAGGGCACGCCTGATGACCACCAGCACGCACACGCTCTCGGTGCTCGTCGAGGACAAACCCGGTGTCCTGGCGCGCGTCGCGTCGCTGTTCTCGCGGCGCGGCTTCAACATCCAGTCCCTGGCGGTCGGCGCGACCGAGCAGAAGGACATGTCGCGGATGACGATCGTCGTCAGCGTCGAGGACGCTCCGCTCGAGCAGATCACCAAGCAGCTCAACAAGCTGGTGAACGTGATCAAGATCGTCGAGCAGGAAGAGGACAACTCGGTCGCCCGTGAGTTGGCGCTCATCAAGGTGCGCACCGACGCGTCGACCCGCGGACAGGTCATCGAGGCGGTGAACCTGTTCCGCGCCAAGGTCGTCGACGTGTCGACCGAGTCGCTGACGATCGAGGCGACCGGCACCCCCGGCAAGCTCGAGGCGCTGCTGCGGGTCTTGGAGCCGTACGGGATCCGAGAACTCGTGCAGTCCGGAGTGGTGTCGCTGGCGCGCGGTCCGCGCGGCATCGGCACCGTCAAGTAAGCCCCGAATCAGATAACAGAGAAGGAAACCGAAGTGGCAGTTGAGATGTTTTACGACGACGACGCGGACCTGTCGATCATTCAGGGCCGCAAGGTCGGCGTCATCGGCTACGGCAGCCAGGGCCATGCGCACTCGCTGAGCCTGCGCGACTCCGGCGTGCAGGTGAAGGTCGGCCTCAAGGAGGGGTCGAAGTCGCGCGACAAGGTCACCGAGCAGGGCCTCGAGGTCGACACGCCCGCCGAGGTCGCCAAGTGGGCCGACGTGATCATGCTGCTGGCGCCCGACACCGCGCAGGCCGAGATCTTCGCCCAAGACATCGAGCCGAACCTCACCGACGGCAACGCGCTGTTCTTCGGCCACGGCCTGAACATCCACTTCAACCTGATCAAGCCGCCCGCCAACGTCACCATCGGCATGGTCGCGCCGAAGGGCCCCGGCCACCTGGTGCGCCGCCAGTTCGTCGACGGCAAGGGCGTGCCCTGCCTGATCGCGATCGACCAGGATCCCAAGGGCGAGGGCCAGGCGCTCGCGCTGTCGTACGCCAAGGGCATCGGCGGCACCCGCGCCGGCGTCATCAAGACCACGTTCAAGGACGAGACCGAAACCGACCTGTTCGGTGAGCAGGCCGTGTTGTGCGGCGGCACAGAGGAACTCGTCAAGACCGGCTTCGACGTGATGGTCGAGGCGGGTTATGCGCCGGAGCTGGCGTATTTCGAGGTGCTGCACGAGCTCAAGCTGATCGTCGACCTCATGTACGAGGGGGGCATCGCCCGGATGAACTACTCGGTGTCCGACACCGCGGAGTTCGGCGGTTATCTGTCGGGGCCGCGGGTCATCGACGCCGGCACCAAGGAGCGGATGAAGCAGATCCTCGCCGAGATCCAGGACGGCACCTTCGTCAAGAGGCTGGTCGCCAACGTCGAGGGTGGGAACAAGGAGCTCGAGGAGCTGCGCAAGCGCAACGCCGAGCACCCGATCGAGGTCACCGGCAAGAAGCTGCGCGACCTGATGAGCTGGGTCGACCGCCCGCTCACCGACACCGCGTAGTCACTGTTCAGGGGCGGCGCTCGTGACCCGCTTTACCGTGGGTCCGGCGCCGCTCCTTCATTTCCGACTCGTACACGTGCCGCACGCCGCCCTGTAGCTCGTCGCGCACCTGGCGCTCGTGGTCGCGGAACACCGACCAGTAGCTGTCGTCGAATTCCTCGACGATCTGAAACGTCCAGCGGCCGTGCAGCACGTTGCGGCCGACGAGCTCGGACTCCAGCCGCTCGGCGACGGCGTCGTGTCCGGCGTCGCGCAGCTTGTCGCATGCCTCGCCGAGCAGGAGATCCGCGCGGCCCATCAGTTGATGGAACGAATACAGCTCGCCGCGCGCGCGTTCCACCCATTCCAGCGCCTCCGACACGGCGCCCACCGCCTCCACCGTCGCATCGTCGGTGCCCTCGGGGCGCCTGTCCTTCTCCTGATCGGTCATGCCGCTACTCATACCCTCTTCCGCCGCCCAGCCGCAGCCAGATAGCGAACACATGCATCGCTAGTGCGTTGAAGGAGGTTGTTGGGGCCGGTGAAGGTTTACTCTTACGAAGTTGAGACATCTGCAGGCTGCCGTGTCAGACGACGCTGACAAGCCGAAATTCACGGTCCGCGTCGTGGCCGAACGCGTCGGCGTGCCGACCGCAACCCTGCGCAGCTGGAATCAGCGCTACGGCGTCGGTCCCTCCGAGCACAGCCCCGGCCGGCACCGCCTCTACAGCGAGAACGACATCACGATCGTGCGGAACATGCACGAGCTGATCGGGGAGGGAGCCAGCCCCCGCAGCGCCGCGCGCCTGGCCATCGAATCAGTCAAGCCTCCGCGCGGCGACGTCGACTCGGTGTTGTCGGCCGCGCTCGCGCTCGACCTGGTCTCCCTGGGCAGACTGCTGGAATCGCACCTGCGCCACTTCGGCGTCCTCGACACCTGGGATCTGGTGGTGCGGCCGGCGTTCGCGGCCGTGGTGAGCCGGCAGGACGACGGCGACGGCTGCGTCGACGTCGAACACGCGCTGTCGTGGTCGGTGTCGCGGGCGCTGCAGCGGTTGCCCGTCGCACCGCTCGATGCGACGGCGTCGACGGTGCTGGCGTGCACGTCCCGGGAGACGCACGTGCTGCCGGTCGAGGCGCTGCGCGCCGCCCTCGGCGAGGTGGGCCACGGCGCGTTGATGCTCGGCGCCGACGTGCCCCGCTCGGCGCTGACCGACGCGGTCGGCCGCCTTCACCAGCCGGTCACGGCGGTGCTGTGGTCCCAGACCCCCGAGACCGCGGACATGGACATGGTCCGCGCGGTAGGGACGCAGGCGCGGGTCATCCTCGGCGGGCCCGGCTGGGACGGGGTCGGCGAGGCGGAGTCGGCCGTGCGCGTGCACAGCCTTCGGGAGGCGGTCGAGTGCTGCGTTCGACCGCGGTGAGCGATATCGCATCGATTTTGCATCGTTGCGGTATATGTATTTGGGTATGTATGTGAGGTGTCTACGGAGGTGTCTGGCATGACGACGGCTACCGCCGACGAATCCGTGGTGCTGCTGGATGAGGACGGACGGCACATCGGCAGTGCCGCCAAGACCACCGTCCACCATGCCGCGACCCCGTTGCATCTCGGTTTCTCGTGTTATCTGTTCGACCCCCACGGGCGGGTGCTGCTGTCGCGGCGCGCACTGGGCAAACTGACCTGGCCGGGGGTGTGGTCCAACTCGTTCTGCGGGCATCCCGGCCCCGGCGAGCGGATCGAGGACGCGGTGCACCGCCGCGCGCAGCAGGAGCTGGGCGTGACGATCGACTCGCTGGCGTGCGTGCTGCCCGACTTCCGCTACCGCGCGGTGGCCGCCGACGGCACGGTCGAGAACGAGATCTGCCCGGTGTTCGTCGCGCGCTGTGACGGCGGGGTCCGGCCCGATCCCGACGAAGTCATGGAGTGGATGTGGGTGTCCTGGGAACAGTTGCGCTCTGCCGTCGCGCTGCCGTGGTCGATCAGCCCGTGGGCGATGGAACAGATCCCGCTGCTTGACCAGATCACTTACAGGGGTCGTGGGCCCAGTTCATGAGCGAGTAGCGCCACGCCGACTCGCTCACATCGCCGGTGGGCCGTCGTGCCAGATGCCGGTGGGCATAGCCGACGACCTTGCGAATGTGAGCGTAGTCGTCGTCGCCCATGTCGCTACTTCTTGTCCAGTGATTCGGGCTTGTGCACGGCGTCGCGACCGCTCTTGTCGCTTCGCACCCGGTACTGGGGGTTGTCGGAGTCGGCGCGTACCTGCCGGCCGGCCGTCTTCGTGTCAGAGGTGATCTTCTCCTCGACGGTCCCGGTGACCGTGCTGCCGTGGCTCTTCCACTGGACCTTGTCGCCCTTGCTGATGTCTTTGCTCATCTGCGCCGCATACCCGACGCATTCGATGCAAAACAGATTCAGGACCGGGCGCGCAGGTGGTACAGCCGCTCCGCGTATGCGAGATCGTCGCGCCAGAGCCGGGTCGCGGCGAACCGCATGAACGGGCGGATCACCGGCGCGCCGGGCAGGGCGTGGGCGAAGCCCGGCCGGTCGGAGTGCGCGATGACCGCCTCGATCACCGCGGTGCGGGGCTTGCCGTCCGGACCGGGACCCAGCGGGGTGGCGTGCGTTTCCACCACGCTTCCCGCGCCCTCGCCGTCGACGATGCGCATGGTGATCGTGCGCGGTTCCGGCGCGGTGAACTCGGCGATCACCGGGACGCCGAGACGGCCGAGACGGAACGTGACGGCGACCAGGAAGCGATCCGCATCGTCCGGCAGGTCGTCGTCGGCGGCCGGGGAGGACAGGACATCGAGGCGGGTGAACGAGTACGGGTGAAACCAGGCTCCGTGCCAGGGGTCCAGCCGGTTGGCGATGACATCGCTCGGCTCGCAGGTGCCGACCAGCCGGGTGACCGCCGCGATCAGGGCGCCGTCGGGGCGTGGTGGCAGAACCGGTGCCTCCGTTGGTGTTTCGCCGCCGACCCGGTCCAGCCGCACCCAGGCGAGCACGCCGTCGTCGTGCGCGGGCCAGGGGCGCCACCCCCACGTTCGGCCACCGTCGAAACGCAGGCCGTGCCACGGGCAGATCAGCGTGCCGCAGTCGACGGTGCCGGTGGACAGATCCGCGCCGAGGTGCGGACACGCGGCGGGGCCGACGGCCAGGCCGCCGTCCGCGCCGCGCCACGCCACCAGTTCGACACCGGCCACCGTCGCGCTGATCGGTCGCTTGCCGATCCGGTCGCTCGCCGCGAACGCATACCAGTTCCCGCTCGCCCTGCGTTGAGACCGCCGTAACGCCGAGTCGATCAGGGCGGGCTCGGCGTCGGCGTATGTCGGCCGTTGGCCCGACCACGCGGCGCGCGGAAGCACCTCGAACGGCGAGGTTTTCGCGAGCTTGGCCGTCACATCCGAGAGCAGCCTCATCGCCTGTGCTGCCTTTCGGCGAGTCGGCGCAGCGGTGCCGACCGGCCCTTGGTCGGCACGGTCTGCAGGTCGTGACCGGTGAGGCCGAACCTCTTGAGCAGCAGGTTGGCCGCCGACCATCCGGTGGTCGCGGCGCGTTCCATCAGCGCGACGGGAAGATCGATGCGGATGCCGTCACCGGCGAGCGCCAGGCCGTCGGTCGGCGTCGCCACAGCGGGCCGGCACGCGAAATCGCCCGGTGCGAAGCGGGGGCAGTCCTGGCGGTTGAGCACCCGCTCTCCGACGACGGTGGCGCCCGCAGTTTCCGGGTACAGCTCGTGCAGCCGGGCCGGCATGCGCTCGCACACCCCAGCCGCGCCGTTGGCCACGGCGTAGGAGTGCAGTTCCACCACCGATCCGCCGGTGCGGCGCGACCAGTCGGCCGCCTCGCGTTCGTACCGTTCGAGCACACTGACATTGTCCAGCGGCGGGCGCCCGCCCGTCCCGAGAAACGCCGCACGGTCCGGGTTCGTCGGCCGGTCCAGCCACCGCCTCTGCACCACGAACGGCGCCGCCGTCTGCAGCGCGGCGACCTGTGACCGCCACGCGCCGTCACCGAGCGAGACCGAGTTGTCGACGATGCGTTGAAGGCCGGTGACGTCGGTCGCCAGCACGACCCCGTCGGCCTGCAGGTCGTCGCCGTCGGTGCGCACCAGGAAGCGGGCACCGGCCTGCACTACGGTCGCCGAGACGCCGGTGTGCACGCGTACCCCGAGATCGTGGAGATGGGAACGCAGTGGATTCCACAGCGCCACATCGAAATTCGCGTTGGCGACGTCGAAGGTCAGTCCCTCGCTCGAGCCGAGGAAGTAGATGTGGAACATCGTCGCCAGCTCGCCGGCCGACAGGTCGGCCGGTTCGGAGAAGAAGCTGCGGGAGAACACCTCGAAGGCGAGGTGGCGTGCCGCCTCGGGAAAGTTGATGTCGCGCAGGAACGACTCGGCGTCGGTCTCGTCGAGTTCGCGGTAGATGGCGGGCACCGTGACCGTGGCCAGCGGAGCCGCGGCGCGGGCGTTGATCCTCGCCAGATCCCGCAACCGGAAGGTGGGGCTGCGCAACGCGAACGCCAGCGCGTTCAACGGCGGCGTCTGCGGCAACCCGCGGAAGGTGTCGCGTCTGCCGTGTGCGTCGATCAGCGGATAGTCCGGCACCGGGGTCAGCATTCCCAGGGCGGGATCGATGCGGCGTAACAGGTTTCGCAGGTTGTAGTACTGCCGGAAGAAGGCGTGGAAGCCGCGGTTCATCGACACCGGCGTGCCGTCGTCGAGCAGTTCGGTCCAGCCCCCGACGCGACCGCCCAGGTATGTCTCGCGCTCCAGTACGTCGACGGACACCCCGCGCTCGGCCAGTCCGGTCGCCGCCGCCAGGCCGGCGATGCCCGCCCCGACGACCACCACCCGGGGCCGTTCAGGCAGGGCGGCGGCGTCGGGGACACCGGTCCACGCGGCGTGGGTCACGCGGCGCGGATCGGTCATCGAGGCGCCTCGGCCAGGAACGTGTGCACGATGTCGCGCTGCCAACCGGGCATCGTCTCGCTACGTACCCCGGTGAAGCCGTTGTCGGCCAGGCGCTTCCGGAACCGCGCCGCGCCGTCGAAATTGTTGACGCTGCGCCGCAGATAGCGGTACAACGACGCGTCTCCGCTGCGCAGCCGGCCGCTCGGGATGATGATCGTGGCGCACACGGCGTTCCAGGTGACGGTGGCCAGCCGCGAGTCACGCACCGAATACTCGTGCACGGCAAGTGTCGCACCCGGCCGCAGCAACGAACGGAACTCGCGCAGTTGGGCATCCGGGTCGGGCAGGTTGCGGATCAGGTAGGCGGCGAAGATGCCGTCGAACGGTCCGGTGACGCCGGCGTCGGCGATGTTCTCGATGCGACTGTGCACGAACTCGACCGTGTCCGGCCACCGTTTGGCGCGCGCTTGTTCGAGCATGCCGGCCGAACCGTCCACCCCGACGATCTCGGCTTGCGGCGCCGCACGCAGCAGCGCAGCGGTCGACGCACCCGTCCCGCACCCGGCGTCGAGCAGGCGCAGCCCGCGGCCGCCGTCCGGCAGCCCCATGCGCTGCGCCGAGATCCGCAGGTGCGCGTGGTATCCGGGGTTGGAATCGACCAGCGTGTCGTAGGCGGATGCGCCGTCGTCGAATGCGGCGGGAACATCGGCGGGGTCGTCGGGACTCCAGCCTGCACTGGCCTTCACGGCGTGTCCTTTCTGCTTGCGCGTAGCCGTTGCCGCTCCCAGAGCAGCAGCACCGCGGTGACCATCGCCCAGCCGAACAGGAAGTCCTCGACGGGGATGTCGAACGGGAACCGGATCCCGCTGGTGTGCTTGTCGTCGTAGATGACGATCGGCGCGCTGAGCTTGGTCAGCCAGCCGTCGACGGGGATCTGGAAACCGAGCACGATCGCCATCGAGATCCAGTACGCCGCCCTGCGGAACAGCCCGGTGCGCAGCACGGCGAACTCCATCACGCATACCGCGATCACCGCGAGCACGGCGGGCACCGTGTAGCCGAGACCGGTCACGAGACGCGCTCCGCCCGGGAGCCCGCGCGCTTGCGCAACCACGTCAGGATCGTGTCGACGGCGTTGTAGGTCAGCAGACCGCACAACGGGATCACTATGAAGAACAGCAGTTCCTCGACGGGCATCACGCCGGGGATCTCGATGCCGCTGACGTACTGGGGGTTGTAGGTCCAGACGTGGGCGGCGATCGCGATCGCGTCCCAGACCACGAAGAACGCCGCCACGGGCAGCACCGCACCCGCGGTCCGCCAGACCTGCCGGTACACGCCGGCGCCGAGGATCTCCAGCGGTGCGGTGATCGCCAGGCAGGCAGCAAGCACGAACAGGTACTGCCAGCGGTCCATCGTCACGCCCCGTGGTCTCGCAACCGCGCGCGCCACGCTTTGACCAGACCCGCGCCGCCGACCCGGATGCGCCGGCCGGTGCCGACGGTGGCGCGCTGGCTGAAGACGGCGAAGTCGATCTCCTCGATGCGGTCCAGGATCTCCGAGTACAGCGTCAGGGCCGCGGCGACGCACGGCCGGGACCGTGGCCGCAGCAGCGGAATGCCGTGCTGGGCATAGTCGTACACGCGCCGGGTGATGGCGTGCTGTTCGACAAGCGCGCGGCGCACCTTGGCGTCGGTGCGGTGGTTGCGGTGGCACCACATGAGCAGATCGCGGTCGACGCCGTGCACGGCCAACTCGTCGGCGGGCAGATACACCCGACCCCGCTGCAGATCCTCGTCGATGTCGCGCAGGAAGTTGGTGAGCTGGAAGGCCTTTCCCAGCGCGGCGGCGTACGGCGCGGCCTCCTCGCGGGGGCCGACGGTGCCCAGCACCGGCAGCAGTTGCAGCCCGATCACCTCGGCCGAGCCGTACATGTAGCGGTCCAGCGCGGCCCGGTCGGGATAGTCCGTGACGGACAGGTCCATGCGCATCGAGCCGAGGAAGTCGTCGAACAGCTCCCACGGAATGCCGTATCTGCGGGCGCAGTGCACGACGGCGGTCAGCGACTGATCGTCGTCGTCGGTGCAGCCCTGCACCAGGCGGTTGAACAGCTGCGTCGCCAGCCGCTGCAGCCGGTCGGCGCGCTCGCTCATCGGGATGACCGGGTCGAAGTCGTCGAGGATGTCGTCGGCGCGCCTGGCGAAGCCGTACAACGCGTGCACGGCGGGCCGCTGCTCGGGTGCCAGCAGCCTGGTGGCGAGGAAGAAGGTCTTGCCGTGCTCGGCGTTGATCGTGCGGCACCGCCGATACGCCTCGCGCAGGGCCGGGTCGTGGACGCCCGCGGCGTCGAGTTCGGAACCGATCATGTTGGCACCACCTGGGTACGGGCCCGCCGCGCCGGCAGGCCGGTGATTCGGTCGGCGGCCAGCCGCCCGGAGATCAGCGCGGTGGGCACGCCGACACCGGGGACGGTCGACGAGCCCGCCAGCACGACGTTTGCGATGCCGCGCACGGTGTTGGCGGGGCGGAACGGGCCGGTCTGGCCGAACGTGTGAGCCAACGCGAACGGCGTGCCCGCGGCCATGCCCTGGCGGGCCCAGTCCGCCGGATCCACCACGTGCAGCACCTCGGCGTCCTGCCCCAGTTGCGGCACGCGGGCCGTGACGGCATCCATCATCTGGCCGACGTAGGTGTCCCGAGTTGATGCCCAATCCACCTGTCCGACAGCGAGATTAGGAGCCGGTGCCAGGATGTAGAGCAGGTCGCGGCCCGCGGGAGCCAGGCTGGCGTCGCCTGCGGTGGGCCGGGTCACCAACAGCGACGGGTCAGCCATCAACCGTCCCTCGTCGATGATGTCGGTGAAGGTCCGCTGCCACGCGTCACCGAAAAGGATGGTGTGGTGGTCGATGTCGGCCTCGACCGCACGGCAGCCGACATGCGCGACGACGGCTGACGGCGCGGGCCGCAGGCGCAGCAGGCGCCGCGGCGTGCGCTCGAGCAACCGGTAGGTGTCGGGCAGTTCGGTGGTCAGCACCACCGCGTCGGCCGGTATCCGGTCGCCGCCCTCCGTGCGCACGGCCGTCACCCGGTCACCGGACCGCTCCAGCGCTGAAACCGGTGAGCCGTAGTGGAATTGGACACCCGCGTCGGCCGCCGCGGCCGCCAGCGCGTCGGGCAGCGCGCGCATACCGCCACGCGGGAAGTACACGCCCGCGATGGTGTCCATGTAGGCGATGACGGCGTAGACCGCCAGCGCGCGGTGCGGCGGGACACCGGCGTAGAGCGCCTGAAAGGTGAACACCCGCTGCAGGCGTTCGTCGGTGATGAAGCGGCGCACCATCTTGTCCCACCGCCGGAACCCGCCGATGGCGGTGAGCCGCGCGAGTTGCGGCGTCACCAACGACAGCGGTGAGTCGAAGTTCGACGCGATGAACCCGTCGAACTCGACCTGATACAGCTTGGTCAGCCATTTGCGCAGCCGCAGATACCCGTCCGCCTGGCCGGTGCCGGCGAAACGTTCGATCTCGGCGGCCATCGCGTCGCGGTCGCTGTGCACGTGCAGCCCGCTGCCGTCGGCGAACGACGCGCGATAGGCCGGTTCGACGCTGATCAGGTCCAGCCGGTCTGCGGTGGTCTCGCCGACGGCGGCGAAGGCGTCGTCGATGATGTCGGGCATCGTCAACACGGTCGGTCCGGTATCGAGGCGGTAGCCGCCGATGTCGGCGCGGCCCACGCGGCCGCCGGGATGCTCGCCGCGTTCGACGACGGTGACCGCGCGGCCGCGGCCCGCGAGTTGCAGGGCCGCCGACAGGCCGGCCAGTCCGGCCCCGACCACCACGACGCGGTCGCTGTTGCCCCCGACCGTGCGCATCATGCCGCTCGCTCGGTGCAAGCCGTGGCCATGTCGGCCAGCGCAGTGCGGATCACGGACTCCAGCGGCCCGCTGTCGATCAGCTCGAGAGCCTGGGTGAGACGTGAATCAATCAGTTTTTCAATCCATTCCACGGCACCGGTGGCCACGATGAGTGACCGCCAGTGGGCGATGTCGGCCGAATCGAGGTCCGGCGTGCTCATCAACTGGGTGAGCTGTCGGCGCAGCGTGGCGTCCGCGAGCCGGTAGGCCGCCACCACCACGCTCGTCGCCTTGTGTTCCGACAGGTCGCTGCTCGCCGGCTTGCCGGTCACCTCCGGTGCGCCGAAGATGCCCAGCACGTCGTCGCGCAACTGGAAGGCCTCGCCGACCGCCTCGCCGTACCCGCTCAGCGGTGCCATCACACCGGGGGCGCAGCCGGCCATCGCCGCGCCGATCTCCAACGGCCTGCGCACGGTGTAGTTGCCCGACTTGCGCCGCAGCACGTCGAGCACCTGGTCCCACTCGGGGAACTCGGCGGCGTCGTTGACGAGGTCGGCGAACTGGCCCACCGCGAGTTCGGTGCGCATCGCGTCGTAGCGCGGCCACGCCCGCGACAGCGCGGGCCCGCCGACGCCGCTCTCGCGCATCATCTGCTGCGCCCAGACCAGGCAGAGGTCGCCGAGCAGCACCGCGGCCGCCTCGCCGAATCGGTCCGCCGAGCCGGACATCGCGCGTTCACGGTGCCACTGGGCGAATCTGACATGGGCCGCGGGGCGGCCCCGACGCAACTCCGACCCGTCCATTACGTCATCTTGCAGCAGCGCGAACGCATGCAAAAGCTCGAAACTTGCAGCCGCCCGCAGGGCGCCGTGGTCGTCGTCGGCGCCGCACAGCCAGCCCAGGTACATGAACGTCGAGCGGACGCACTTGCCGCCGTCGACGAACGCCAGCAGCACGTCGGTGGCGACGTCCACTCCCGCGGCGCTGAGATCGTCGGCGCACCGGGTGCGCACGAACCCCGCGACCGAGGTCAGCACGGCCTGTCGCACGGACCGCCGCCAAGTCGGAAAGGACGTCGTCAGCAGGCCCTTGTGCGGAGCAGCAGGGGGCGACATCGCCAGCGTGGGGACGCGCGCATGTCCGTTGATACTGCTCAACCAGCGTCCCCTTCACTCAGTTGCGACGACGAAGTACCCCGATTGGACGGAACCCAACCGGCTACTCCCAGTTCTACCGCATAGATGCATCGATTACGCATCGAAGTGTGACGGGCCGGTGACGATCACGGACCGAGGGCGGGCACCTCCCTGATACCGAACTCGCGACGCAGCACCGTGCGTGCGGCGAAGTACCCCGCCATCCCGTGGACCCCACCGCCGGGCGGGGTCGCCGACGAGCACAGGTAGGCCTTCGGAAGGGGCGTGCTCCACGGGTTGAGCCGGGGGGTCGGTCCGGCCAGCGCATGCAGCAGCGTATTCCCGCCGACGCCGATGTCCCCGCCGACGAGGTTCGCGTTGTGCTCGGCAAGCCGGGACGCGGGCACCGACCGTGCCGCCACCACGATGTCCCGGAACCCCGGCGCGAACCGCTCGAAGATCGTGGTCACCCGCTCTGTCTGGTCGACGGTGGAGCCGGACGGCACGTGTGCGTAGGTCCACAGCGGACGGCGGCCCGAGGCGTCGAGACGACCCGGGTCGACCAGGTGCGGCAGCGCCGCCAGCACCATCGGCCACTCGGGCTGTCTGCCACCGGCGATCTCGCGCTCGGCGTACGCCATCTGCTCGCGGGTTCCGCCCATGTGCAAGGTCGGTGCGTGCGCCAGCCTCGGGTCCGACCACGGAATCTCCTCGGACAGAACGAAATCGACCTTCGCGACGCCGGGACCGAAACGGTAGCGCCGCAGCGCCTTGGCATACCGGGACGGCACCGCGTCGCGGTAGATGTTCAGCAGCGCGGTCGGTGCGGTGTCGAAAAGTGCCACCCCCGTTGGGGGTTCGGTGACTTCGTGCCCGGTGGTGATGGTGCCCCCGTGCGCGCGCAGATCAGCCGCCAGTGCGTCGGCGATGGCTTGGCTGCCGCCGACCGGGATGGGCCAGCCGACGGTGTGCGCCAGCGTGCCGAGCATCAGCCCGCCGCCCGCCGACACCAACGACGGCATCTGCGAGATCACATGTGCGGCAACGCCGGAGAACAATGCACGGGCGTCGTCACCCGCCAGCGCGCGCCACGCGGGCGTGCCCTGTTCGAGCAGCCGCAGGCCCACCTGCACGGCCGCGATCGGGTCGGTGGGTACCGACCGCTTGTCGCCGAGCAGCAGCTTGAGCACCGCGTCGTCCCTGGCCACCAGCGGCCCGAGCAGGCGTCGCCAGGACTCGCCGTGCTGCAGTTCGGCCGCGGTGCGCTCGATGTCGTGGTAGCCGACCGCCGCCCGCGCGCCCGGCAGCGGGTTGGCATAGGAGACCTCGGGCACCGAAAGCTTCACCCCGCGGGCGGGCAGGTCGAACTCCGCGAGGAACGGGGAGGCGAGCGCCAGCGGGTGCACCGCCGAGCAGACATCGTGGGCGATGTCTGAGTACTCGGGGTCCGGCAGCGTGCGGGCCCCGCCGCCGAGCGTGGGTTGGGCCTCGACAACCTGCACCGACAGGCCGGCGCGGGCACAGATGACGGCGGCGGCCAAACCGTTGGGCCCGCTGCCGACGACGGTGACATCCACCTCGATATTCAAGCCCATTAGGCTGACCGCGTGAGCCTGCCCGTTGTTTTGATCGCCGACAAATTGGCTGAATCGACCGTCGCCGCCCTCGGTGACCAGGTGGAAGTCCGCTGGGTCGACGGGCCCGACCGGGAGAAGCTGCTGGCCGCGGTGCCGGAAGCCGATGCGCTGCTGGTGCGCTCGGCCACGACGGTCGACGCCGAAGTGCTCGCCGCGGCGCCGAAGCTCAAGATCGTGGCGCGCGCCGGTGTGGGCCTGGACAACGTCGATGTGGACGCCGCCACCGCGCGCGGTGTGCTGGTGGTCAACGCCCCGACCTCCAACATCCACAGCGCCGCCGAGCACGCGCTGGCCCTGCTGCTGGCCGCCGCCCGCGAAATTCCTGCCGCCGACGCCACGCTGCGGGCGCGCAGCTGGAAGCGCTCGTCGTTCACGGGCACCGAGATCTACGGCAAGACCGTGGGTGTGGTGGGCCTGGGACGCATCGGCCAGCTGGTCGCCCAGCGGTTGGCCGCGTTCGGCACCCACGTCGTGGCCTATGACCCCTATGTCTCGCACGCCCGCGCCGCCCAGCTCGGCATCGAGCTGCTGCCTCTCGACGAACTGCTGTGTCGCGCCGACTTCATCTCCGTGCACCTGCCCAAGACGCCGGAGACCGCAGGCCTGATCGGCAAGGAGGCACTGGCCAAGACCAAGCCCGGCGTGATCATCGTCAACGCCGCTCGCGGCGGGCTGATCGACGAGGAGGCGCTGGCCGAAGCGGTCCGCTCCGGGCATGTGCGGGCCGCGGGTATCGACGTGTTCGCCAAGGAGCCGACTACCGAGAGCCCGCTTTTCGACCTGCCGCAGGTGGTCGTGACGCCACACCTCGGGGCGTCCACCGGCGAGGCTCAGGACCGGGCGGGCACCGACGTCGCGGCGAGCGTGCGGCTGGCGCTGGCCGGTGAATTCGTGCCCGACGCCGTCAACGTCGGCGGGGGAGTCGTCGGCGAAGAGGTCGCGCCCTGGCTGGATCTCGTGCGCAAGCTCGGGCTGCTCGTCGGTGTGCTGACGACCGAACCCACCTCGACGCTGTCGGTGCGGGTCTGCGGTGAGCTGGCTTCCGAAGATGTTGCTGTACTGCGCCTTTCGGCGCTACGCGGGCTCTTCTCCACGATGACCGATCAGCAGGTGACCTTCGTCAACGCCCCCGCCCTGGCCGCCGAGCGCGGACTGCAGGCCGAGATCACCACCGCATCCGAGAGCCCGAATCACCGCAGCGTCGTCGACGTGCGGGCGGTCGCCGCCGACGGGTCGGTGACGAACGTCGCGGGCTCGCTGACCGGGCCGCAGCTGGTCGAGAAGATCGTGCAGATCAACGGGCGCAATTTCGACCTGCGCGCCGAGGGGATCAACCTGATCATTCATTACGTCGATGCGCCCGGGACGCTCGGCAAGATCGGCACGCTGCTCGGATCGGCGGGCATCAACATCCACGCCGCCCAACTCAGCGAGGACGCGGAGGGGCCGGGCGCGACGATCCTGCTGCGGCTCGACCGCGACGTGCCCGACGACGTCCGCTCCGCAATCGCTGATTCCGTGGGCGCCAAGTTGCTCGAAGTGGTGGACCTGTCGTGAAACTCGCGGTGATCGCCGGCGACGGCATCGGCCCGGAGGTCGTCGGCGAAGCCGTCAAGGTGCTCGACGCCGTGGTGCCCGGTGTGGAGAAGACGCCCTATGACCTCGGCGCGCGGCGCTACCACGCCACCGGCGAGGTGCTGCCGGAGTCGGTGCTAGACGAACTGCGCGGACACGACGCGATCCTGCTCGGCGCGATCGGCGACCCGTCGGTGCCCAGCGGTGTGCTCGAACGCGGCCTGTTGTTGCGCATCCGCTTCGAGCTCGACCACCACATCAACCTGCGGCCCGCCCGGCTGTATCCGGGGGTGCGCAGTCCGCTGGCCGGCGATCCCGAGATCGATTTCGTCGTGGTGCGCGAGGGCACCGAGGGGCCGTACACCGGCATCGGCGGAGCGATCCGGGTCGGCACCCCCCACGAAATCGCCACCGAGGTGAGCGTCAATACCGCGTTCGGTGTGCGCCGTGTGGTCGAGGACGCGTTCGCGCGTGCGCAGCAGCGCCGCAGGCACCTGACGCTGGTGCACAAGAACAACGTGCTGACGTTCGCGGGTGCGCTGTGGTGGCGCACGGTGCAAGACGTCGCCACCGATCACCCGGACGTCGAGGTCGCCTATCAGCACGTCGACGCGGCCACCATCCATCTGGTCACCGACCCGGGCCGGTTCGACGTGATCGTCACCGACAACCTGTTCGGCGACATCGTCACCGACCTGGCCGCCGCGGTGTGCGGCGGCATCGGGTTGGCCGCCAGCGGAAACATCGATGCGACGCGGACCAACCCGTCGATGTTCGAACCCGTGCACGGCAGCGCACCCGACATCGCCGGACAGGGCATCGCCGACCCCACGGCCACGATCATGTCGGTGGCGCTGCTGCTGGCTCACGTCGGCCAGGCCGATGCGGCCGCGCGGGTCGACAAGGCCGTCGAGCAGCACCTGGCCACACGGGGTGCCGAGAAACTGTCGACCACTCAGGTCGGCGACCGGATCGCGAGCTATCTCTAGTCCGTCCAAGGAGCACGGCGTCGCGACGCTCCGGCGGCAGTGCTGGCTTTTCGCCATCGGTTCGTCACTGTTCGCCGTCGCCACCCTGCCGGGGCTGCCTGCGCTCTCCGGTGCCGGAGTGGCGAACCTCCTGTGCTTCGTCGGGTCCTGGTTCTTCACCAGTGCCGGCTGGATGCAGGTGGTGCTGTCCGGTCCGGGCGTCGGATGGCTCTCCGCGGCCACGCAATTCGTCGGCACGATCCTGTTCAACCTGAGCACCGGGGCGGCGCTGTGGGCGCATGCGGTGACGCCGGAGCGACGGCTGGTGTGGGCGCCCGATGCGGCGGGATCGTCGGCGTTCCTGATCAGCGGGGTCCTCGGCGTCGTCGCCGTGTCGGCCGCGGTCGGCATCGCCGAGCTGAGATCGCGCGACTGGCAGGCGGAGTGGATCAACCTGCTCGGCTGCATCGCATTCGGGGTTTCGGCCGCCGGTGCCTACGTCAGCAGGGCGGGTGTCACCGAGGATGCGGTGCTCGCCAACCTCGGAACGTTCGTCGGGGCGCTGTGTTTTCTGGTGGCCGCCCTGTTGATTCTGCCGCGCCGCCCGTCGTGAACGGCGTGGGCGTCAGGCCGGCTCGTCGGCGGGCACGACCGGGATCGCGGCCAACGGGAACAACGCGCACACGGCGAACGCCGCGGGATAACCGGCGACGCCGATCAACGCGCCGAACAGCGGTGCGCTCGCGGCCGCGGCCAGGTGCTGGCTGGTGTTCTGGGTGCCCAGCGCGCGTCCGCTCCAGTACGGGCCGGCGATCTCGGCGATCGCGGTGAAGGCCAACCCGTTGTCGGACACGGTGATCACCGACGCGATCACCATCAGCGTGACGCTGACCGGTGAGCCCAGCCAGTCCGTCAGCGCCAGCAGCCCCATGGTGGCCGCCGCGGCCAGCGCGATCGACCGGATCGGCCGCAGCCGCTGACCCAACCGGTCGGACCAGTGCCCGGCCGCGACCCGACCGCCGGCGCCGAGCAGCTGGGCGACCGTGACGACGGTGCCTGCCGATGCCGCCGACCATCCGCGGTCGGTCATCAACCACACCAGGGTGAACGTCCACACCATCGCCTGTGGCACCACGAGAAGTACCGAGACGGCGTGGATTCGCAACAGCGTGGCCGATCCCCGGTAGGGGTTGGCCAGGTGCTCGGCGGGAGCCTCGGAGCGCGGGGGCCGCGGCGGATCGATGACCGCGACCGCGCAGACCACCGCCGACACCGCGCACACCACCGCCGGGAACAGCAACGCCGCGGACGCGCCGTGGCTTTCGGCCACCCGCGGAATCACCAACGCGCCGAACGCGACTCCAAGGGGTGTCGCGGTCTGGCGGATGCCCATCACCAGCCCGCGCTGGTCGGGTGGGAACCAGCCGACCACCAACCGGCCGCTCGCGGAATTGCTGCTGGCGGCGGCCATTCCGCCCAGCAGCAGGAAGGCGCCCACCGCGACGAGCGAGTCCACCGCCGCGGCCGCGAACGCCGCCGCGGCGATCAACACGGACCCGACGGTCAACACGAAGCGCTCACCGACCCGGTCCACCACATAGCCCCACGCGATCAGCGTGAGGACCAACCCGAAGCTGGGCATCGAGGAGAGCAGGCCCGCCGCGGCGAGGTCGAGTCCCCGGTCGGTGTGCAGGGTCGGGATGAGAAACGCTGCACCGTTGATGAACACGTTGGCGCTCGTGGTGGCCGCCAACGCGATGCCCAGCATCGACCAGCGCCGCGCGGTGCTGATCGATTCGACGCTCATCGGTTCATCGTGGCACACGCGTCTCACGATGCTGAATGTTTGTTTCATAATGTGAGACGAGCGCCGCCGCGGAGCGGCCCGCGGAGGCGAAGTCTGCGGCCACTAGGCTGACGGCATGCGCCTTGGCCGAATCGCCAGTCCCGACGGGGTCGCCTTCGTCAGCATCGAGGGCCCGACCGATGACCCGACCCAAGCGGTCGCCCGCGAGATCGCCGAGCATCCGTTCGGCAACCCGCAGTTCACCGGGCGCCAGTGGTCCCTGGCCGATGTGCGACTGCTCGCCCCGATCCTGGCCAGCAAGGTGGTGTGCGTGGGCAAGAACTACGCCGCCCACATCGCCGAAATGGGGGGCGGGACATTCGACGATCCGATCATCTTCATGAAGCCCAACACCGCGATCATTGGTCCCAACGTCCCGATCCAGTTGCCCGCCGATGCGCACCCGGTGCACTTCGAGGGCGAACTCGCCGTTGTCATCGGCCGGCCGTGCAAGGACGTTCCGGCCGCCCGCGTCGCGGAGAACATCCTCGGCTACACCATCTGCAACGACGTGTCCGCGCGCGACCAGCAACAGAAGGACGGCCAGTGGACCCGCGCCAAAGGGCATGACACCTTCTGCCCGATCGGGCCGTGGATCGTCACCGACGTCGACCCGTCGGATCTGGAGATCCGCACGGAGGTCAACGGATCGGTCAAGCAGCAGAGCCGAACCTCGATGATGGTCCACGACGTCGGCGCGATCGTCGAGTGGATCTCACGGGTGATGACGCTGCTGCCCGGAGATATCATCCTGACCGGCACCCCCGAAGGCGTCGGGCCGATCGAGGACTCCGACACGGTAGCCATCAGCATCGAGGGCATCGGTACCCTGACCAACCCTGTTGTGCGCAAGGGGAAGTCGTGACCGCGGACGTACGGGTACGGTTCTGCCCATCGCCGACCGGCACGCCGCACGTCGGCCTGATCCGCACCGCGCTGTTCAACTGGGCGTACGCTCGCCACACCGGCGGCACGTTCGTGTTCCGCATCGAGGACACCGATTCGGCGCGCGACTCCGAGGAGAGCTACCGCGCGCTGCTCGACGCGCTGCGATGGCTCGGACTGGACTGGGATGAGGGGCCCGAGGTCGGCGGACCCTACGGGCCCTACCGCCAGTCGCAGCGGCTGGACCTCTACCGCGACGTGATCACGCGATTGCTCGAGTCCGGTGACGCCTACGAATCCTTCTCCACCCCCGAGGAAGTCGAGGCCCGCCACCTCGCCGCGGGTCGCAACCCCAAACTGGGTTACGACAACTTCGACCGCACGCTGACCGACGAGCAGCGGGCGGCCTACCACGCCGAGGGCAGGTCACCCGTCGTGCGGCTCAAGATGCCCGACGACGACATCGGCTGGCGCGACCTGGTAAGGGACGAGACGACGTTCCCCGCCGGAACGGTGCCCGATTTCGCGCTGACCCGGGGCAACGGCGAGCCCTTGTACACCTTGGTCAATCCCGTCGACGACGCGCTGATGAACATCACCCACGTGCTGCGCGGGGAGGACCTACTGTCGTCGACTCCACGTCAGATCGCGCTGTACCAGGCGCTGATCCGCCTGGGGGTGGCCCAGCGCGTCCCGGAGTTCGCGCATCTGCCAAGCGTTCTGGGCGACGGCAACAAGAAGCTGTCCAAGCGCGATCCGCAGTCCAACCTCTTCATCCACCGCGAACGCGGCTTCATCCCCGAGGGCCTGCTGAACTACCTGGCCCTGCTGGGCTGGGGCATCGCCGAGGACCGCGACGTGTTCACCCTCGAGGAGATGGTCGCCGCCTTCGACGTCGCCGACGTCAACTCCAACCCCGCGCGGTTCGACCAGAAGAAGGCCGACGCGCTCAACGCCGAACATATCCGGCTGCTGACCGAGGACGACTTCACCGCCCGCCTCGCGGCGTATTTCGCCGCCCACGGCTACGAAACACGCCTCGACGACCGGCAGTTCGCCGAGGCTGCGCGACTGGTGCAGACCCGCATCGTGGTGCTGGGCGACGCGTGGGAGCTGTTGAAGTTTCTCAACGACGACGAGTTCGCCCTCGACGAGAAGTCCGCGGCGAAGGAACTGCGCGCCGACGCGGTCGCGGTGCTCGACACGGCGCTGATCGCGCTGCAGGCCATCGGGGAGTGGACCACCGACGCGATCGAGGCGGCGCTGAAGGCCGCGCTGCTCGACGACATGGGACTCAAGCCCCGCAAGGCGTTCGGGCCGATCCGCGTCGCCGCCACCGGGGCGACGGTCAGCCCGCCGCTGTTCGAATCGCTCGACTTGCTGGGCCGCGACCGCAGTCTGGACCGACTGCGTGCCGGCCGCGAGCACGCCGCCGCGGCGGCGGAGGCCTGAAAAGCAGGCTGCGAATCTTTGGTAATCTGCACGTCGGCCCGATTCCACACGCGAGGGAAACCCCCGACCGGGTGGGATCGCCGAAAAGGTCCTATGACCTGCGGTTATAGGTAGCCAATGGGGTATGGTGTAATTGGCAACACAGCTGATTCTGGTTCAGCCATTCTAGGTTCGAGTCCTGGTACCCCAGCCAATCCAGTGTGATTAGGACGTCAATCCGCCCTGAGCTATGCTGGCCATCCGGAAAGTTCTGGCCCCCGTCGTCTAGCGGCCTAGGACGCCGCCCTCTCACGGCGGTAGCGTGGGTTCGAATCCCATCGGGGGTACTTTTCTTCTTCTTCTTCTTTCTCTTCCGCGAGTTGCGTCTGCTCGCGCTCAAAGGCGACGGGTGAGTGCCTCGGCGGCCGCCAGCAGGTCTGCCGCCCACCGTGCACCGGGCCGACGGCCCATCCGGTCGATCGGTCCCGACACCGACACCGCGGCGATCACCGCGCCGCGGCCGTCGCGCACGGGAGCCGACACGCTGGCCACTCCCGGTTCCCGTTCGCCCGCGCTCTGCGCCCACCCTCGCTTGCGCACCTCGGCGAGCGTCCGGTCGGTGAACTTGGCCCCGGGCAGAACCGCCTGCTGGGTCGCCGCGTCCGCATGCGCCAGCAGCACTTTGGCCCCCGAACCGGCCGTCATCGGCAGCCTGGTGCCGACGGGCACGGTATCGCGAAGCCCGGCAGGAGGTTCCAATGCCGCCACACAGATCCGTGAGGTGCCTTCCCTGCGGTAGAGCTGGACGCTCTCACCGGTGATCTCGCGCAGCCGGGGCAACACCGCCGCGCCCGCGGCCAGCAGCGGATCGTTGACGTGTCCGGCCAGTTCGGTCAGCGCCGGGCCCAGTCGCCACCGCCCGTCGCCGTTGCGGCTCAGCAGGCGGTGGGTTTCCAGGCCCGCGGCAAGCCGGTGCGCGGTGGCCCGCGGCAGCCCGGTGCGCTCGCAGAGTTCGGCGAGCCCGCAGGGGGACTCGGCGACCGCGTGCAAAACCCCCACGGCTTTGTCGAGCACGCCGATGCCGCTATCCTGTCTCACAAGGAGATACTAACGTCCCAGATTGTGAGATAGTCAAGATGTCCACCGATCCGAGCCGCGGAGACAAGCCGCGCACCATGGCCGAGAAGGTGTGGGCCGACCACGTCGTCGTTCCCGGCGCCGGTGACGGCGCGGCGCGCGAGCCCGACCTGATCTACATCGATCTGCACCTTGTTCACGAGGTGACCAGTCCGCAGGCGTTCGACGGTCTGCGGTTGGCGGGGCGGCCGGTGCGCAGGCCGGACCTCACGATCGCCACCGAAGACCACAACGTGCCGACCGTCGACATCGACAAACCGATCGCCGACCCGGTGTCGCGGACTCAGGTGGAGACGCTGCGGCGCAACTGCGAGGAGTTCGGCATCCGGCTGCATCCGATGGGCGACGTCGAACAAGGCATCGTGCACATCATCGGGCCTCAGCTCGGGCTGACCCAGCCCGGTATGACGGTGGTGTGCGGTGACAGCCATACCTCGACGCACGGTGCCTTCGGCGCGCTGGCGATGGGCATCGGCACATCGGAGGTCGAGCACGTGCTCGCCACGCAGACACTTTCGTTGCGTCCGTTCAAGACGATGGCGGTCAACGTCGACGGCGAACTTCCGCCCGGCGTCAGCGCGAAGGACATCATCCTCGCGGTCATCGCGAAGATCGGTACCGGCGGCGGGCAGGGTCATGTCATCGAATACCGCGGCAGTGCCATCGAAGCACTGTCGATGGAGGGCCGGATGACGATCTGCAACATGAGCATCGAGGCGGGTGCGCGGGCCGGAATGGTCGCGCCCGACGAGACCACTTTTGAATTCTTGCGCGGTCGCCCGCACGCGCCCAAGGGTGCGCGGTGGGACGCGGCGGTGGCCGCGTGGAGCAGGTTGCGCACCGACGAGGGCGCCGAGTTCGACACCGAGGTGTACCTCGACGCCGCGACGTTGAGCCCGTTCGTCACGTGGGGCACCAATCCCGGCCAGGGGGTGGCGCTGTCGGGTTCGGTGCCGGATCCGGAGTTGATGTTCGACGAAGCCGAGCGTCAGGCAGCCGAGAAAGCGTTGGCGTACATGGATCTTCGGCCCGGTACCGCGATGCGTGACATTCCCGTCGACACGGTGTTCGTCGGCTCCTGCACCAACGGCCGCATCGAGGATCTGCGGGTCGTCGCCGATGTGCTGCGCGGGCGCACTGTCGCCGACGGCGTGCGGATGCTCATCGTGCCGGGTTCCATGCGGGTGCGGGCGCAGGCCGAATCCGAAGGCCTCGGCGAGATCTTCATCGCCGCCGGAGCCGAGTGGCGCCAGGCCGGCTGCTCGATGTGTCTTGGTATGAATCCAGATCAGCTGTCGCCGGGGCAGCGGTGCGCGTCGACGTCGAACCGCAACTTCGAGGGCAGGCAAGGCAAGGGCGGTCGCACCCATCTGGTGTCGCCTGCCGTCGCAGCCGCCACGGCGGTGCGCGGCACGTTGTCCTCACCCGCAGACCTGACTGCTTAGGAGGAGAAGTCATGCAGGCTTTCCATACTCACACCGGCATTGGGGTACCGCTGCGTCGCTCCAACGTCGACACCGACCAGATCATCCCCGCGGTCTATCTGAAGCGGGTCACGCGAACGGGTTTCGAGGACGGTCTGTTCGCCGCATGGCGCAACGACCCCTCGTTCGTGTTGAACCTCCCGCCGTTCGACAGGGGCTCGGTGTTGGTCGCCGGGCCGGATTTCGGCACCGGGTCCTCCCGCGAGCACGCCGTGTGGGCACTCATGGATTACGGATTCCGGGTCGTCATCTCGTCCCGTTTCGCCGACATCTTCCGGGGCAACGCGGGCAAGGCCGGGCTTCTGGCGGCCGAAATCGCGCAAGATGATGTCGAAATTTTATGGAAGCTCATTGAGCAGCAGCCGGGTCTGGAAATCACTGTGAATCTTCAAGATCGAACCGTCACTGCCGGAACGGTCATGGTGCCGTTCAGAATTGACGACTACACGGCGTGGCGACTGCTCTCCGGGCTGGACGATATAGGCCTTACGCTGCGCAAATGCGAGGAGATCGAGGCCTACGAGGCGACTCGGCCGGACTGGAAGCCGCGCACGCTGCCGGTGTGACGAAAGGCCTCGGCGGGCCGAAATCGTCGCCATTGAACCCCGTTCTCGGGGGTGCCCTCAGGAGACTAAGGGGGGCAAGAAAGTTCGCTAGTTCTGCTTGAAATTGCGCGTGGCTCTTGGAAATCAATGGGGAATGGGTTTACCGTGTCCTCTAGTCGGTCCAAAGAGGACCACTGGTATCCGGAGGTTTTGCATGAACAAAGCAGAGCTGATCGACGTACTCACGACGAAGCTGAAGACGGATCGGCGGACTGCTACCGACGCAGTGGAGAATGTCGTCGACACGATCGTGCGTGCGGTGCACAAGGGTGACAGCGTCACCATCACCGGCTTCGGCGTCTTCGAACAGCGCCGCCGCGCCGCCCGCGTCGCGCGTAACCCGCGCACCGGCGAGACCGTACGAGTCAAGCCCACCTCCGTGCCGGCCTTCCGGCCCGGTGCACAGTTCAAAGCGGTTGTCTCAGGGGCACAGCGCCTCCCGGCGGAAGGACCAGCAGTGAAGCGAGGCGCGACCGCGGGCGGCACCGCCCGCAAGGCGGTCAAGAAGGCCGCGGCCAAGAAGGCCGTCAGAAGGGCCGCGGTGAAGAAGGCCGTGAAGAAGACGGCAGCCAAGAAGGCGGTCAAGCGGACGGCAGCCAAGAAAGCCGTGAAGAAGACGGCAGCCAAAAAGGCGGTCAAGCGGACGGCAGCCAAGAAAGCCGTGAAGAAGACGGCAGCCAAGAAAGCCGTGAAGAAGGCGGCGGTGAAGAAAGCCGCGTCCAAGCGGACTGCCTCCAAGGCGACGGCCAAGAAGGCGCCGGCGCGCAAGGCGCCTGCCAAGCGCGGCCGCAAGTAGTTTCGGCATCGGACGCGCCGTGGGTCACCTCGACCCGCGGCGTATCCGTGCGCTACTCCTTGGTGGCCAGCGGGCTGCCGATGTGGTCGGCTGCCACGAGCCGGCCGTCGTGCAGCGACATCACCCAGGTGCTGCCCTTGCTGTTGCGTGACTTGTCCGGCCGCACGCCGTCGCGCTCACTCCACCAGGCGATCAGGTCGGGAATCACCTTGCCCTGCGTGCAGATCACCGGTGTGCCCCCGCTGTCCGCGATCTCCAGGAACCGCTGCCGGGCCGCCTTGCGGTCGTCGGCGTAGCCCTCCTCGGTCAGCAGCGGCTCGCTTTCGATCGTCGTCCCGAGTTCCTCGGCCAGTGGCTCGAGCGTCGATAAACACCGCACCCGGTCGGCGGCGTGAAGAGTGTCGGCGCCGAAGGCGAGCAGCACCCCGACCAGCGACTCGGCCTGTGCTCGGCCGTGCTTGTCCAGGGGGCGTAGCCGATCGTCGCCCTTGTAGCGGGACTTACTGCCCGCGGTGCCATGGCGAACGATCAGCACCGTCTTGGTGTCGACGGGGCTCTTCATGAAGCGGCGCAGGACCTTTCGATCGTGCGGGTAGCCGAGTTGGTTCATCGCCTCGCTGACGGGCATCCACTTCAGCTCGTCGACCTCGTCGTTGGGGGTGAACTCGCCGCGCACATGGCGCGCCGCCCAGTAGCGCACTTTCTTGGTGCCCTCCTCGACGGGATAGTTGACGGAGGTGAGTCGTCGGCCCAGATGCGCGGTGTACCCGGTCTCCTCGCGCACCTCGCGCACGGCGGTGACGGGTTCGGTCTCGCCCGGGTCGACCTTGCCCTTAGGTAGCGACCAATCGTCGTAGCGAGGCCGGTGAATCAGCGCGATCTCGGGAACGTCGGGATCACCGTTGGGCCGCCACAGCACCGCACCCGCGGCGAAAACGGCCTTGTCCGCCGGTTTCGGCTCGGAACTTCTCGGCACCTCTACTCCTGCAGATCATTCGG
This sequence comes from Mycobacterium sp. B14F4, assembly GCF_039871645.1. Classification (NCBI taxonomy): domain Bacteria; kingdom Bacillati; phylum Actinomycetota; class Actinomycetes; order Mycobacteriales; family Mycobacteriaceae; genus Mycobacterium; species Mycobacterium sp. B14F4. The sequence goes on from NZ_JBDPMF010000001.1 coordinate 563,870, forward strand.
AGCGGCCACGACTGCCGTCGACGCCGTCGTCACGGTTGCCGGTGGCGATCCATCAGTGACATCTGATGGTCGCGGACCGTCTGACCTTCCTGCGGCGACGCGATCCACTTGCCGTCCATACCCAACTCCCAGCATCGGGTGGCGGGGTCCATCGCGGACTCGAACACGTCGTGCAGCTGCGACTTCAGCCTCTGGTCCTTCACCTCGGTCATGACCTCGACCCGTCGGTCGAGATTACGATGCATCATGTCGGCGCTGCCGATCCAGAACTCGTCGATGGCGCGGAAGTGAATTATCCGCGAGTGTTCGAGGAACCGGCCGAGGATCGAGCGCACGACGATGTTGTCTGAGTAGCCCGGAGCCTGGGGCCGCAGCGCGCAGATTCCGCGCACCACCACCTCTACCCGCACCCCGGCCTGCGACGCGCGGTACAGGGCGTCGATCACCTGCTCGTCCACCAAGGCGTTGGCCTTCAGCCTGATCCGGCCCTCGGCGCCGTCCCGCGTCGCGGCGATCTCGCGCTCGATGCGCTCGATGATGCCTCTCCGCACACCGTGCGGGGCGACCAGCAGGTTGCGGTAGGAGTCCTTGCGCGAGTAACCCGTCAGCGAGTTGAACAGGTCGGTGAGGTCGGCGCCGATGTCGGGAGCAGCGGTCAGCAGGCCGATGTCTTCGTACAACCGCGCGGTTTTCGGGTTGTAGTTACCAGTCCCGATGTGGCAGTAGCGGCGGATCACCGAACCTTCGCGCCGTACCACCAGGCACGTCTTGCAGTGGGTCTTGAGCCCGATGAGCCCGTACACCACGTGGACGCCGGCGCGCTCCAGGGCGCGCGCCCATTTGATGTTGGCCTGTTCGTCGAAGCGCGCCTTGATCTCGACGAGCGCCACCACCTGCTTGCCCGCCGCAGCGGCGTCGATGAGCGCGTTGACGATCGGCGAGTCACCCGACGTGCGGTACAGCGTCTGCTTGATGGCCAACACGTTCGGATCGGCGGCGGCCTGTTCGATGAAACGCTGCACCGTGGTGGAGAACGAGTCGTACGGATGGTGGACGAGCACGTCACCGTCGCGCAGGGTGGAGAAGATGCTCTTCGGGGTCTCCCGTTCGCCGAACGCCGGCGGCGTCGCGGGTACGAACGGACGGTCCTTGAGCCCGGGGCGGTCCTGGTCGTAGATCTGCCACAGCGACGACAGGTCGAGTAGGCCGGGCACCTCGATGACATCGCCGGGCGCGACGTCGAGTTCGCGCAGCAGCAGTTCGAGCATGCTCTCGGTCATGTCATCGGAGACCTCGAGGCGCACGGGCGAGCCGAAGCGGCGCCGCGCCAGTTCCCGCTCGAGCGCCTGCAGCAGGTCCTCGTCGCGGTCCTCTTCGACCTCGAAATCGGCGTTGCGCGTGATGCGGAACGCGTGATGCTCGACGATCTCGAGCCCGGGGAAGAGCACCGGCAGGAACGCGGCGATCAGTTCCTCCATCGGCAGGAACCGCACGATCTGCGAGTCGCCCTCGCGGATGGCCAGTTCGACGAACCGGTCGACGTTGTCGGGCACCTTGATCCGGGCGAAATGCTGCCCGCCGTCGTCGGGATGTTTGACGGTGATCGCCAGGTTCAGGCTCAGCCCGCTGACGAACGGGAAGGGATGGGCCGGGTCGACCGCCAGCGGCGTCAGCACCGGGAACACCTGCTCGTGGAAGTAGGTGGACAGTCGGGTGCGTTCGGCGTCGTCGAGTTCGCCCCACGTGACGATCACGATGCCCTCGTCGGCCAGTGCTGGGCGCACCGAATCTCCGAACACGTGTGCGTGCCGGTTGGCGATCTGTTGGGTGCGCTCGTTGATGCGGCGCAACTGCTCGCGCGGGGACAGCCCGTCTGCCGACCGCACAGACAGGCCCATCTCGTCGCGGCGCTTGAGACCGGCGACCCGCACCATATAGAACTCGTCGAGGTTCGACGCGAAGATCGCGAGGAACTTCGCACGCTCCAGCAGCGGCAGCGACGGGTCCGCGGCCAGCGCGAGCACGCGGGCGTTGAAGTCGAGCCAACTCAGTTCGCGGTTGAGGTAGCGATCCTCTGGCAGGGCGTTGTCGATCGCCGGCGACGTGGCCGCGGGGGGCGCCTCCGGTGCCGAATCACCGGAGTCCGTCGCCATGGGCCGGACGTTGACGGCCGCCGACTCGGTGTCGCTGTCACGAATCTGGGTTTCGGCTTCCGTCATTCTTCCGATGATCCCCTATCGGTTGGTGCTCGTGCCAGCGCACGACCAACTGTTCACCGGGTGTCCCCGATGGCTTGTGCCGTCGCGGTCCCGACGCCGAGCCGCCGGGCGAGGGCCAGATCCTCGGGTGTGTCGATGTCGCAGCGCAGCCCGGGCCACTCACCGGTCAACTCGACCGCGCCGGAATCGCGATGGTGGCGCGCGGAATCGGTGCCGAACCGCGGGTCGAGCGGGACCCCGAAGGCCAGCAGCGCCGAGGTGCCCGTGCCGTGCCGGTCACCGACGAAGCTGCGTGGATGCGCCCGCGCGGCTCCGATCGCCGCCGCCAGCTCCCGCGACTGTAGGGCCGGCAGATCTCCCTGCAGCACAACGATGTTCGGCGTCTCGCTGCGAACCTCGGCCTCTGCGGCGGCGATCGCGTTGTTCAACGGATCGCGGTGGCCGTCGGGCGTCGGATCGGAAAGCACCCTGGCGCCGAGCCCGGCGGCGGCATCGGCGGCCGCCCCGTCCGGGGTGACGACGGTGATCGCGTGCAGGGCCTCGACCGCGGCGGCGGCGGTGATGGTGTCGAGCAACATCGCCAGCACCACCTTCTCGCGGTCTGCCGAGGAGAACACGGGCGCCAGCCGGGTCTTGGCCGCGGCGAGTCGTTTGACGGCGATCACCAGCCCGATGTCGGCTCCGCCTGACCCGCTCATGATCGTCATCCTGTCCTCTCGCTCCTCACGCGCAGTCTGCCAGCCGAGCGACTCACGCTAGGGTTGAGGCGTGGTCAAGGCGGCGGTGATGGGAGCCGGTGCGTGGGGTACGGCGCTGGCGAAGATCCTGGCCGACGCGGGCAACGAGGTCACGCTGTGGGCTCGTCGTCGCGAACTGGCCGACGAGATCAACGACACACGCCGCAACTCCGGGTATCTCGGCGACACCGAGCTGCCGAAGTCCGTCCGCGCCACCAGTGATGCGGCCGAGGCCCTGGCCGGCGCCTGCACGGTGCTGCTGGCGGTCCCGGCGCAGACGCTGCGGACCAACCTCGAACAGTGGTCGGCGTCCCTCGGCGACGACGTCACGCTGGTGAGCCTGGCCAAAGGCATCGAACTCGACACGCTGATGCGGATGAGCCAGGTGGTCGTGCAAGTCACCGGCGCCGATCCGGGGCGGGTGGCGGTGGTCACCGGCCCGAACCTGGCCAGTGAGATCGTCGAGGAACAGCCGGCCGCCACCGTTGTCGCCTGCACCGACTCCGGCCGCGCCGTCGCCCTGCAGCGGGCATTGTCGACCGGGTACTTCCGGCCCTACACCAACGCCGACGTCATCGGCGCGGAGGTGGGTGGCGCCTGCAAGAACGTCATCGCGCTGGCCTCGGGGATGGCCGCCGGGGTCGGGCTGGGGGAGAACACCGCGGCCGCGATCATCACCCGCGGGCTGGCCGAGGTGATGCGGCTGGGAATTGCCTTGGGCGCCAAGCCGGCCACGCTTGCCGGCCTGGCGGGCGTCGGCGATCTGATCGCGACATGCACCTCGCCGCATTCGCGCAACCGCGCCTTCGGCGAACGACTCGGCAAGGGCGGCACCATGGAATCGGCGATGCTTGCGGCGGGCGGACACGTCGCCGAGGGCGTCGCGTCGTGCCAGGCGGTGCAGGCGCTGGCGGACAGTTACGACGTCGAAATGCCGCTCACCGACGCGGTAGTGCGCGTGTGCCACAAGGGCCTTTCGGTCGACGAGGCGGTCGCGCTGTTGCTCGGGCGCAGCACCAAGCCGGAGTAGGGACCGTGGACGGTCAGTACGGCGATTCCACCCGCAGCGTCAACGCCGTTGGCGCAGAACCGGTTCCGGGTGAGCCGGTCGCTTCGTCCCCGGTTCCGGCGGCCACCTACCATCTGTCGCCCGACGACACGGACTCGCTGGACAGCTACGGGCGCAGTTCCAACCCGACGTGGCGCCGACTCGAGTCGGCGCTGGCCGTACTCGAGGGCGCCGCGGCGGCGCTGGCATTCGGGTCGGGCATGGCCGCCGTCACATCGGTGCTGCGGGTGCTCGCCAAGCCGGGAGCCAAGTTGGTGGTGCCCGCCGACGGTTATTACCAGATTCGGCAGTACGCCATGGAATACCTTGCACCCCAAGGCGTAACAATTGTCACAGCCGCCAGTCACGAGATGTGTGCCGCGTCGGTGGACGCCGACGTGGTGCTGGCCGAAAGCCCGGCCAACCCCCGCCTCGACGTGGTCGACCTGCATCGGCTCGCCATGCAGTGCCGCGGCCGCGGCGCCACCCTGGTCGTCGACAACACCACCGCCACCCCGTTGGGTCAGCAGCCGTTGTCGCTGGGCGCCGACCTCGTCGTGGCGAGCGCTACCAAGGCGCTGTCCGGGCACAGCGACGTCCTCGCGGGATATGTGGCGGGCAGTCATCCCGACCTGATGGCGGCCGTGGCCCGCGAGCGACTGCTCGCGGGCGCGATCCTCGGTGCGTTCGAGGCGTGGCTGGTGCTGCGCAGCCTGGGCACCGTGGGACTGCGCTTCGAACGGCAGTGCCACAACGCCGCCGCGCTCGCGGTGGCGCTGCAGACCCACCCTGCGGTGCGGTCGGTGCGCTATCCCGGGCTGCCCGACGACCCGTCGTACGGCATCGCCCGCGCGCAGATGAAGCGCTTCGGCGGCCTGGTCGCCGTCGAGCTCGCGGACGCGGCCGCCGTGAACGCCCTGGTGGAGCGCAGCGCCCTGCTCATCTCGTCGACGAGTTTCGGGGGTATCCACAGTTCGGTGGACCGTCGGGCCCGCTGGGGCGACCCGGTCAGCGACGGCTTCGCCCGCATCTCGCTGGGCATCGAGGACACCGACGACCTGGTCGCCGACATCGAGCAAGCGCTCGGGTAGCCCAGGACGGTAGCCTCTCAAGATTGTGACCGCCCGCTCTGACTCCGGCCCGGGTCGCGTCCGGGTCGCCGTCGTCTACGGCGGACGCAGCTCGGAACACGCGATCTCGTGTGTTTCTGCTGGCAGCATCCTGCGCAACCTCGATCCGCGGCGGTTCGACGTCGTCGCGGTCGGCATCACGCCCGACGGCTCCTGGATGCTGACCAACGCCCAGCCCGACACCTTGGCGATCACCGACGGTCGGCTACCGGAGGTGACCCCGGCGTCGGGCACCGAGCTGGCGCTGGCCGCCGACCCGACCCGTGGTGGTCAGCTGTTCTCGCTCGGCCAGGGCGCCGGGGAACTGCTGGCAGCCGTGGACGTGGTGTTTCCCGTGCTGCACGGTCCGTACGGCGAGGACGGCACCATCCAGGGCCTGCTCGAACTCGCGGGTGTGCCCTACGTCGGGGCCGGGGTGCTGGCCAGCGCGGCCGGGATGGACAAGGAGTTCACCAAGAAGCTGCTGGCCGTCGACGGGTTGCCGATCGGCGATCACGAGGTGCTGCGCCCACGCCAGGACACGGTGGACCTCGAAGCACGCGAACGCCTCGGGCTGCCGGTGTTCGTCAAACCCGCCCGCGGCGGATCGTCGATCGGCGTCAGCAGGGTCACCGCGTGGGATCAGCTGCCGATGGCGATCGATCAGGCCCGCCGCCACGATCCCAAGGTGATCGTCGAGGCCGCGGTGCCGGGCCGCGAACTCGAGTGCGGTGTGCTCGAGTTCCCCGACGGCAGAGTCGAGGCCAGCACGGTCGGTGAGATCCGGGTCGCGGGCGTGCGCGGGCGCGAGGACGGGTTCTACGACTTCACGACGAAGTACCTCGAGGACGCCGCCGAACTCGACGTGCCAGCCAAGGTCGACGACGACGTCGCGGACACCGTGCGCCGCTTGGCGATTCGCGCGTTCAACGCGATCGACTGCCAGGGTCTGGCCCGCGTCGACTTCTTCCTTACCGACGACGGGCCGGTGATCAACGAGATCAACACGATGCCCGGCTTCACCACGATCTCGATGTACCCGCGGATGTGGGCGGCCAGCGGCGTGGACTACCCGACCCTGCTCGCCACGATGGTCGAGACCGCGCTCGAACGCGGCACCGGCTTGCGGTAGCCGGGCGGCTCAGTTCACCGGCGCGGGATCGGGCGGCCTGGCCGGCAACGACGTCGCGATCGCCGCGGAGACCTGCTGAATGGGTGTGGGCCCGGAATCCTGCGGCAGGGTCAGCGCGACGTACACCGGGCGGTCGACCGCGTACCAGGTGCTGCGGGTGCCGCCGCCGTCGGCGACCCGGAACCACTGCACGTCGTCGACCGCTTGCAGGGGGGCGCCGACGACGAACTCGGCGGGCCGGTCCAGCCCGCAGCGCAGGATGATCGGTTCGTCGCCATCGCCGGCCCGCCACGCCGCGGCCCCCGCGGGTGCGGGGTCGAGCAGCGGGGCGCGCGGAACGTCACCGAGATCGGCGGGCAGCGCGGCGGTCAGGCCTTCGCACTCGGCGCTGGTGGCCTTCGGGGCGGGCACCGCAGCGATCGGTACCGGTTGGGTGCCCGGTCGCCGCAGCACCGCGACCACCAGGACCGCGATCAGCGCGCCGACCGCCACCACGATCGCCGCGATCAGCAGCGCCCGCGGTGGGCCGTCGCCGGTCTCGGACTGCACGGGTCAACTCTAGGGATGCGCTCCATGGGCGATCGGGCAGGTCAGCGTGCGCGTGATACCGCTGATCTGCTGCACGGTGGGCACGACGGATGCCGTCAAGTCGTCGAGAGTGTCCGCGCCGACGCGCACGACGACGTCGTAGGGACCCGTCACGTACTCGGCGGACAACACCCCGGGTAGCGCGGCGAGTTGTTTGGCGACCACCTCGGCGCGGCCCACCTCGGTCTGGATCAGCACGAAAGCCTCGACCACGCGTTGACCCTCCCTGCCACTGCATAGACTCCACGCCGCAGGGGCTTAACGTACCGCAGGTCCGGCAGGTGTTCAGGCCACGAGCGGCGACAGGAGGTGGCATGGTGACCGACGCCGAGAGCCTGGCGCAGGTCGGCGAGTTCGGTGTGATCGACCGCCTGGTGGCGGGCCGCAGGCAACCGGCCGCCGTCGTGCTGGGGCCCGGGGACGACGCGGCCGTGGTGTCTGCGGGCGACGGCAGGATCGCGGTGTCGACCGACATGCTGGTCTCGGGGCGGCATTTCCGCCTGGACTGGTCGACGCCGCACGACGTGGGCCGAAAGGCGATCGCGCAGAACGCGGCCGACATCGAGGCGATGGGTGCGCGCGCGTCCGCCTTCGTCGTCGCATTCGGCGCGCCCGCCGACACCCCTGCCGCGCAGGCCGTCGAGTTGGCCGACGGCATGTGGCAGGAGGCCCAAACGTTCGGTGCGGGGATCGTCGGCGGCGATCTGGTCAGCGCACCGCAGTGGGTGGTCTCGGTGACCGCGCTCGGCGACATGGCCGGCCGCGAGCCGGTGCGGCGCAGCGGCGCCCGGCTCGGGGACACCGTGGCCGTCGCGGGGGACCTCGGCCGATCCGCCGCGGGTTACGCGTTGTGGCACAACGATGTTCGCCAGTTCGACGATCTGCGTCGTCGTCATCTGGTGCCCGAGCCGCCGTACGGCCAGGGTCGTGTCGCGGCCGACGGGGGCGCCACCGCGATGACCGATGTGTCCGACGGCCTGCTCGCCGACCTCGGCCACATCGCCGAGGCGTCCAGTGTCCGCATCGACCTGTCGACGGCCGCGCTGTCCGGCGATCGTGACGCCGTCGCCGATGCCGCGGCCGCTCTCGGCGCCGATCCGTGGGCCTGGATCCTCGGCGGTGGCGAGGACCATGCGCTCGTCGCGACCTTCACCGGGCCGTTGCCGGCGGGGTGGCGAGCGGTCGGGCGGGTGCTCGCCGGGCCGCCGGGGGTGCTGGTCGACGGCGCGGCGTGGGAGGGCAATCCGGGCTGGCAGTCCTTCGACTAGCTAGGGTGGCCAACCGTGACCGTGTACGCCATCGCTGAACTCAGGTTCACCGACCGCGCCGCCTACGACCGCTATCAAGCCCGCTTCATGGACGTCTTCGTCCGGCACGCCGGGACGCTGCTCGCCGCCGACGAGTCACCGCAGATCCTGGAGGGCCGCTCGGATCGCCAGAAGGTGGTACTCATGTCCTTCCCCGATGAGGCGTCGTTTCGCGAGTGGGCTGAATCGCCGGAATACCAAGAGATCTCGAAGGACCGACAGGCGGGCGCCGACTCCGTGGTGATGTTGATCCAAGGGCTGACGTGACCGCGCGACCGCTGCACGAACTCGTCGAGGACGGCTGGGCACGAGCGCTGGAACCGGTGACCGACCAGGTCGCGCAGATGGGGGAGTTTCTGCGCGCGGAACTCGCCGCGGGCAACGGGTACTTGCCGGCCGGGCAGAACGTGTTGCGCGCCTTCACGTTTCCGTTGGACCGGGTGCGGGTGCTGATCGTCGGCCAGGATCCCTACCCGACGCCGGGCCATGCGGTCGGGCTGAGCTTCTCGGTGGCACCCGAGGTGCGTCCGCTGCCGCGCAGTCTGGAGAACATCTTCAGGGAGTACGGCAGCGATCTGGGTCATCCCGCACCGGCCTCCGGCGACCTCACTCCGTGGGCCGAACGCGGCGTGATGCTGCTCAACAGGGTGCTCACGGTGCGCCCGGGTAACCCGGCGTCACACCGCGGCAAGGGGTGGGAGGGTGTCACCGAGTGCGCGATCCGGGCGCTGGTCGCCAGGAAGCAGCCGTTGGTGGCGGTGCTGTGGGGCCGCGACGCGTCGACGCTCAAGCCGATGCTCGACGGCGGCGACTGTGTGGCGATCGAGTCGCCGCATCCGTCGCCGCTGTCGGCGTCGCGCGGGTTTTTCGGCTCGCGGCCGTTCAGCCGGGCCAACGAGCTGCTGGAGAAGATGGGTGCCGAGCCGATCGACTGGCGCCTGCCGTAGGGCTAGCCGACACCCGGGATCGGCGGTGGCGAGGGAATCGCCGGGGGCGACGGGATGGCCGGCGGAGACGGGACTTCGGGCACCGGAACCTCCACGGTGCCGTCGCCCTCGGTGGTCGCCGTCGGCAGTTCCGGCGACGGCGCGGTCGTGGCGGGCGCGCTGGTCTCGGCCGTCGTCTCCACAGACGTGGTGACCGAGGTCGTCGTGGTGGTGGTGGTCGTCTGCTCGCCTTCCTCGCCGCCTCCGCAGCCGGACAGCAGCCAGCCCATTGCCAGGCCGGCGGACAGGGCTGTCAGGGTGGTGCGGGTGGTTCGCGAACAGGCGCGTGAGGTCATGGATAAGTCCCTACCCGAGGGCGTGACTACCGAAACGACTGAACGCTCGCCGGGGGTGACGTCAGGGGTTGGGCGAGACGGTCACGTCGGGAATCTCGATATTCGGCGACGGGATCTCGATGGTGCCGTCGTTCTCAGAAGTCTGCGTGGTCTCGACCGTGGTCGTTTCGGTGTTCGTGCCCTCATCCTCGGCACATGCCACCAGCCATCCGGCAGCAAGGGCAGCCGAGACCGTGATCAGTACGGGTCGGAGTACCGCGGATTTCGTCATGGCCACGCCTGCTTTCCCTTCGGACCGGGCCGGATGCCCGGTCACAGGGGGCGGTACCCCGGTGCGGCGCCGCTAAACGAGCACCGCTCGGGGCGCGTCAGCCGCGGACGACCTTTCCGGCCTTGATGCACGAGGTGCACACGTTCATGCGCTGCTTGTTGCCGCCGGGGCGGGTCACGGCGCGCACGCTCTGGATGTTGGGATCCCACCGACGGCTGGTCCGGCGATGGGAGTGCGACACCGATTTACCGAAGCCGGGGGCCTTCCCGCAGATATCGCACACGGCAGCCATTTGCTCCAACTCCTCAGATCAGTCTTGGGGTGGGTCGTGCACCGCGACCGGGCGCGGCTCGACCGACAACCTGATCAGGATACCGGCAGGCGCGAGGATCGCCAAAAAGCGTCGGCCGCCGACGGGGCCGTCCACAGCCGCAACGGTCTCGACCGCGATGTCAGGTCCACTGGCTAAGCTGACGCGCACGGCGGCTTGCCGAGTGCGTGCGGCACCGGCGTCACAGTGTTGTTGGAGGTCAGGCATGTCGGCTCGACGGCTGGACGCCTCCGCATTGCGCGACTGGGCACACACCGCAGTCGGTGACTTGATCACCCACACCGACGAGATCAACCGGCTCAACGTCTTCCCGGTGGCCGATGCCGATACCGGCACGAACATGCTGTTCACCATGCGTTCAGCCTGGGCGCAGGCCGACGCCGTGTCGGGCACCGACGACGTCGCCGAGGTGGCCGCCGCGCTCGCCCGCGGGGCGCTGCAGGGCGCACGGGGCAATTCGGGCGTCATCCTGTCGCAGATTTTGCGCGGCCTCGCCGACGTCACGGCCGAGGTCGCTGCCGACCGCAGCGGAGTGCTCGCCGACGTCGACGGCGCGCTGTTCGCGGCGGTACTGCGGCACGCCGTCGGCCTCGTGGTGACGTCGATGGGCGAGGCCGTCCGGGGCACGATCGTCACCGTGCTGCAGGACGCGGCGGCGTCCGCCGAGCACGCCGCGGCCGACGCCGCCGGACTGGCCGACGTGGTGCGCGCTGCTGCCGAGGCCGCAGCCGGATCGCTGGACCGCACCACCGAGCAGCTCGACGCGCTTGCCGAGGCCGGCGTGGTAGACGCGGGCGGCCGCGGTCTGCTGGTACTTCTTGACGCGATGAGCACCACGCTGACCGGCCATTCGCCGCGCCGGCAGGAGTACGTGCCGACCCGTCCGCACAGTGAGGCGAGCCTGGCGGCGACGGCGGCGGCGCCGCAGTTCGAGGTGATGTATCTGCTGACCGGATGCGATGCGGCCGGTGTGGAGAAGCTGCGCAGCGAACTCGACCGGCTCGGCGAATCGGTGGCGATCGCGGCGGCGGCGGGCGGCGTCGGGCAGTACTCGGTTCACGTGCACGCCGATGACGCAGGTGCGGCGGTGGAGGCGGGCCTCGCCGTGGGTACGCCGAGCCGGATCCAGGTCACCGCGCTGGCGGGCACCGCGGCGACCCGGCCGGCCGGGGGATGGGCGCGGGACCGCGCCGTGCTCGCGGTCGTCGACGGCGCGGGCGCCGAGGAGCTGTTCGCCGGCGAGGGCGCACATGTGTTGCGGCTGAGCCCCGACGCGCCGGTGAGCGCCAAGCAGCTGCTGCACGCGCTGGTCACCACGGGCGCCGCGCAGGTCATGGTGCTGCCGAACGGATACGTCGCCGCCGAGGAGTTGGTCGCCGGGTGCACCGCCGCAGGCGGATGGGGCATCGACGTGGTGCCGGTGCCCGCGGTGTCGATGGTGCAGGGACTGGCCGCGCTCGCGGTGCACGACGGTGAGCGCCAGGCCGTCGACGACGGCTACACGATGGCCAGGGCGGCCGCGGCCGCGCGGCATGGTTCGGTGCGAGTGGCCGCCGAGGAGGCGCTCACCTGGGCGGGCACCTGCAATCCCGGTGACGGCCTTGGCATCTCGGGTGACGAGGTGCTGATCGTCGGCGAGGACCTGGTCGCCGCGGCCGCCGGGCTGATCGACCTGCTCCTGGCCGCGGGTGGGGAACTGGTGACGGTGCTGACCGGCGCCGGGGTCGACGAGTCCGTCGCGGCGGCCCTGCAAGACCACGTGCACCGGAGGCACCTGGGCACCGAGTTGGTGACGTATCACACCGGACACCGCGGTGATTCGCTGCTGATCGGGGTGGAGTAGCCGTGGCCGTGCTGACCGATCGCCTCGACTATGTGCTCGGCAAGAAGGCGGCCGACCCGCTGGAGGAACACTTCGGCATCCGCACCGTCAACGACCTGTTGCGTTATTTCCCACGCAAATACAGCGACGAGATGACGACCGCCGACGAGGGCGAAGAACTCCCCATAGGTGAACACGTCACGTTCGTCGACCACATCGCGAATGCCGAGACGAGGTGGACGAAACGGGCGCCGGCGCGAGAGTACCTCGTCGTCACCCTCAGGGATCGGCGGCCGAAGGCGACCGCGACGTTCTTCAACCCGAAGTACCTCAAGAAGTCGCTGCGAGAGGGCGTCAAGGTGATGCTCTCCGGGGAGGTCGGCTACTTCAAGGGCACGATGCAGCTGACCCATCCCGCGTTCCTGGTGCTGCACGACAGCGGCGAGTTGAAGGGTTCGAAGTCGCTGAAGACGATCATCGAGGCGTCCGGGGCCACCGGTGACGACCTGCTGTCGCCGTTCGAGCGCGATTTCTTTCCGATCTATACCGCGAACAAGAAGGTGCAGAGCTGGGACATCTACGCGTGTGTCCGCCAGGTGCTCGACGTGCTCGACCCTATTCCCGAGCCGTTACCGGAATCGTTTCTGCGGCAACATGATCTGATCGACGAGGACACGGCGCTGCGCACCATCCACACCGCCGAGCGAGCCGCCGAACGAGACGCGGCGATCACGCGTCTGACCTTCGACGAGGCGATCGGCCTGCAGTGGGCGCTGGTCGGGCGGCGCCACAGCGAACTCAGAGAGTCCGGCCCCGTGGCGCCCCGTCACGACGACGGCCTGGTCGGGGCGTTGCACAAGCAGTTGCCGTTCGAACTGACCGCCGGCCAACGCGAGGTGCTCGACGACATCTTCGGCGAACTCGCCGCGACGCGGCCGATGAACCGCATGCTGCAGGGCGAGGTGGGTTCGGGCAAGACCATCGTGTCGGTGTTCGCGATGCTGCAGATGGTCGACGCCGGCTATCAATCTGCGCTGCTCGCACCCACCGAAGTCCTTGCCGCCCAACATGCCCGGTCGATCCGCGACGTCCTGGGCCCGTTGGCCATGGCAGGCCAACTGGAGGGTGCCGAGGGAGCGACGCGGGTCGCGCTGTTGACCGGGTCGATGTCGGCGCAGCAGAAGCGCGCGGTGCGCGACGAGGTGGCGGCCGGCGAGGCTGGGATCGTGATCGGCACGCACGCGCTGCTGCAGGACGCCGTGGAGTTCCACCGCCTCGGTATGGTCGTCGTCGACGAGCAGCACCGCTTCGGGGTCGAACAACGAGACCGGTTGCGCGGCAAGGCTCCCGAGGGGGTGACGCCGCATCTTCTTGTCATGACCGCCACGCCGATACCGCGCACCGTCGCGCTGACCTATTACGGCGATCTGGATACCTCGACGCTGCGCGAACTCCCGCGCGGCCGCCAGGCGATCACCACGAACACCATCTTTCTCAATGAGCACCGGTCGTGGCTGGACCGGGCCTGGCAGCGCATCGCCGAAGAGGTACGCGAGGGACGGCAGGCCTACGTGGTCGCCTCGCGCATCGACGAGAACGACAAGCTTCCCGAGGACAAGAACCGCGGCGGCCCGCCGCCGACCACCGTCGTCGAATTGTTCGACCGGCTGAGCCGCGGCCCGTTGTCGGTTCTGCGGCTGGGCCTCATGCACGGTCGGCTACCGGCCGACGAGAAGGACGCCGTGATGGCCGCGTTCCGGGCGCGGGAGATCGACGTGCTGGTGTGCACCACGGTCATCGAGGTCGGCGTCGACGTGCCGAACGCGACGGTGATGCTGGTGATGGACGCCGACCGGTTCGGCATCAGCCAGCTGCACCAGTTGCGCGGGCGCATCGGCCGCGGACAGCACCCCAGCCTCTGCCTGCTCGTCACCGAACTGCCCGAGAGCTCGAAGGCCGGCGTGCGGTTGGCCGCCGTCGCGTCCACCCTCGACGGCTTCACGCTCGCCGAGTTTGACCTCGAGGAGCGCCAGGAGGGAGACGTGCTGGGATACAGCCAGTCCGGACGAGCCATCACGCTGCGGTTCCTATCGCTGTCGGAGCATCGTGAGGTCATCGAAACCGCCCGCGATTTTAGCAAGACGCTCTACGAGCAGGACCCCGCCAATGCGGGCATGGCGGTGCTGGCCGCACCTTTCGTCGACTCCGACCAAGTCGAGTTCCTGGACAAGGCATGAACCGCAAGCACCTGCTGTGGCTGGTCGCGATCGTCGTCATCGCGGTGGTCGTCGCCGTCCAGACTGTCGCGTCTTCGGGGGACCGGGCAGAGTTCGTCGCCAGCGCCGACGTCCCCACTGTGGCACCGGGTGTCGACGTGCTTGCCGGCATCGCCGTCGTGCCGCTGCGCATCCGCGGATACGACTACCGCCGGGCCGCCTTCGGCGAGAGCTGGACCGACGACAACAGCGCACCCGGTGGGCACAACGGCTGTGACACCCGCAACGACATCCTGGACCGCGACCTCGTCGACAAGACGTACGTGTCGATCAGCCGGTGCCCGCGGGCCGTCGCCACCGGAACCCTGCACGACCCGTACACCAACCTCACGGTCCCGTTCACCCGCGGCGCCCAGACCGGCGCGGCCGTGCAGATCGAGCACATCGTGCCGCTGGCCTACGCCTGGGATCAGGGCGCCCGCAACTGGACCGACGAGATGCGGGTGCGGTTCGCCAACGACCCGGCCAATCTGGTTGCGGTGCAGGGCCAGGTGAACCAGGACAAGGGCGATAAGGAGCCCGCGCTGTGGATGCCGCCCAACGGCGCGTTCCACTGCCAGTACGCGATGCAGTTCATCGAGGTGCTGCGGGGCTACGGACTGCCCGTGGACGCCCCGTCGGTGCCGCCGCTGCGGCAGGCCGCGGCGACCTGCCCGATGGGGTAGGGCTCACCAGATCGGGATTTCCTGTCCGTGTTCGGATTTCGGTCGTGGGCCGAAGTACCGCCGTTGCGACTCATCGATCGGGACGTCGTTGATGCTGGCTTCCCGGCGTGACATCAACCCGTGCGGCCTGAACTCCCACAACTCGTTGCCGTAGCTGCGGTACCACTGGCCGGAGGCGTCGCGGCTCTCGTACTGGAATCGCACGCCGATGCGGTTCTCGCGAAAGCCCCACAGGCTCTTGCGCAGGACGTAGTCGAGTTCGCGCTGCCATTTCTCGGTGAGGAATGCGACGATCTGTTCGCGTCCGACGATATGCGCGTCGCGGTTGCGCCATCGCGAGTCCGGCGTATACGCCAGGCTCACCAAGTACGGGTTGCGCGTGTTCCAGGCGTCCTCGGCGGCCTGCACCTTCTGCATCGCTGTCTCGGGGGTGAACGGCGGCAACGGCGGGCGTGGCTCGGTCATGGCGCCGTCACCGCGCCCAGGAACGTGCGGATCAGCGAGGCGATCTCCGGTCCGTGGGTTTCGAGCGCGAAATGGCCGGCGTCGAGCAGGTGGATCTGCGCGTCGGGCAGATCGCGCCGGAACGCCTCGGCGCCCGCGGGCCCGAAGATCTCGTCGTTGCGTCCCCACACCACCAGCGTCGGAGGCCGATGCTCCCGGAAGTACTGCTGGAAAGCCGGGTATGCGTCGAGGTTGAACTGGTAATCCCAGAACAGCTGCAACTGGATTTCGTCGTTGCCGGGTCGGTCGAGTCCCGCCTGGTCCAACTGCCATGCCTCCGGCGCGATACGGTCCAGGCGGTCCGCCGGAACACCGTGCGTGTACTGCCACTGAGTCGCTTTCGGCTGCAGCAGTTCCCGCACGCTGTCGGCATTGGCACCGCGGTCCTTCGCGTGGGCGAACAGCACGTCCCAGAAGGGCGTGAAGCCTTCGACATACGCGTTGCCGTTCTGGGTGATCAGAGCGGTCACCCGTTCGGGCGCCCGACCGGCGATGCGCAGCCCGATCGGTGCGCCGTAGTCCTGGATGTAGAGCGCGAACCGATCGACGCCCAGGTGGTCGAGCAACCCCGTCACGATGTCGGTGAGCGCCTCGAAGCTGTACTCGAACTCGTCGAGCGCAGGTGCGGCGGAGTTACCGAAGCCGGGGTAGTCGGGCGCGATGAGGTGGTAGGAGTCCGACAGCTCGGCCATGAGGTTGCGGTACATATGCGAGCTGCTTGGAAAACCATGGAGCAGAACCAGTGTCGGGTTGGCCCGGTCGCCGGCCTCGCGGTAGAACACCTCCCAACCGTTGACTGTCGCGGTCCTGAACCGAGTGTCGAAATTCGTCATGTCGTGCTCCTGGGAATCGTCGAGAACGATCGTTCTACGCGTAGGGGTCAGCGTAGAGAACGATCGTTCTACGCGCAAGTGTCAGGCGGCGGCGAGGATCACCGAGGCGGCCGAGCGCGCCGCGGCCGCCGCCTCGGCGCCGTCGCCGTAGATCGTCGCTGCGACCATCGCCCCGTTGGCCAGGATCGCGAGTTGATCGGCGAGTTCTGCCGGCAATCTCGCCGCTGCTGCCAGGTCGGCGAGGTAGTCGCGCAGCGCAACCTTGTGGCGGCGGGCGATGCGCCGGACATCGGCTGAGGTGCCGCCCAGCTCGCCGACGGAGTTGATGAACATGCAACCGCGGAAATCCGGCTCGGCGAACCACTGCGCGAGGTAGTCGAACACCGCGAGGATCCGCTCGTGGGGCTCGTCTGCCCGGCTCTCGACGAAATCGGCCATCGCCCGACGCACATCGCGGTCACGCTGCTTGAGCACCGCGGACACCAGATCGGCCTTCGATGGATAGAAGGCGTAGAGCCGCTTCAACGGGATGGCCGCCGCATCGCGGATCGCATCCATTCCCACGGCCTGCACGCCGCGCTCGTTGAACAGCTCAGTCGCGGCAGCGAGTACGCGGCTTTTGTCCGCTCCGTCAACCATGGCGCCTCCTCGCCCGAGAACCCTCGTTCTCCATCGTACGGGTAGCTGAGTCCGTCGGCCGAGATCGGGCGGCTCGCGGGCCGGTCTAGAAAGGTGGGGGTCTGTGACGTTCGTCGGCGTGGGGCTGGTTGCGTCGGCGTTCGTCGGCGATGGCGTGGGCGCGGTTCTGGGCGCGGGTTTGTTTGCGGCGTGGCATCTTCAGGCAGCGCACGGCGTCGTCGAGCAGGTCGACGGTGTGGTCGACGACCGCGGGCGCGGTGGGGCGGCACAGCGTGGGAAACAGCAGCCGGCTACCGGGATGGGTGGTGTATCGCTGACCTTGCGGGGAGATCCAGTCCACGGTCCCGTCGGGGTGTTGTTGGTCGCGCCAGCCCCAGAACGTTTTGAACAAATGATGTGCTCGGCACAGGCATTTGAGGTTGGAGGCTTGGGTGGCTCCGCGCGGATAGGGAATCGTGTGATCGATATCGCAACGGGTGGCCGGCTTACTACACCCCGGGAAGCGGCACGTCAGATCGCGGCAGCGGATGAACCACGCCAGCAGCGCCGAGGGAATCCGCCGCCTTTCCGGAGGCGCATCGCCGGGGTGGATGACCGGTCGGCGTTTCGCACCGGCCAACGTGGCGGCCACGACCGGCGCCGGCAGGACCGCGCGGTTACCGAAGACATAACCCGGCCCGGCTGCCGACGGCCCGGTGACAGGCGCGGTATGCGAAGCGTCACAGGGGGTGTCGCCTGTGTGGGTGGGGTCGTCGTTGGCGGGCGGGTGGGGGCCGTCGAGTCGAGCCGGGGTCGCCTCAGCGACGGTGTTCTCGGTGGCCACGACATGCACCACCACCGCGGTGGGGGCCGTGCCCGCGGCCGGGCAGTCCTTCGACCCGCACGCGCAAGCCAGGGTGTGGGCGCCGTGGAACACCGCGGTCATGGCATCAGAGCGACGCTGATCCAGGGTGCGGGGATCGTTGGGGCACACCGTGGCCGCCATCGCTTCGAGGCGGGTGTCGATCAGGTCGGCGTCGTGGCTGTAGAGGGTGCCCTCGAGGTGGGCCACCCCGGAACCGTCCCGGGGGTCTTTGACATCCAGGCAGCGGTCTCGCGAGCGGGCTTCACTGCGGCGCAACGCGGCCGGGTCGAAGTGGTCGACCCAGTAGTCGACCTCGGTGCGCAGACGCTCCACAGACAGCGTGGTCCAGCCGGCGACGTCGGCGGCGATCGCGGCATCGACTTGGGCCAGCAGCTGCGGGTCCTCGATCAGCCAGGTGCGTGAGACGATCGCGGCGACCATACGGTAGGTCAACGCACCGGTCACAAACACCGTGTTGACCCGGGGTAGGCGATCGCGCAACGCGACCGCGACGCCCAGCTGGGCCGCGGCCATGCCCGGTGACACGTTCTGGGCCGGGGCGATCTCGGCGGCCACCGCCCACCAGTTGTCCTCGATCCACTGATCACGTTCGGCCGACCCGTCGGCGGCGTAGTGGCGATCGAGCACATCGGCGGCCGCCGAGAGTCGCCGCGCACACGCGGCGTTCTCGATACGCGCCCACGCCGCCACCGCCGCGGCATCAGAAGCGCCACCAGCCGCGTCGACCAAATCTTCGAACATACGAGCGAAGCTATGCCACTCCGCTGACCCACGACGCAGTCAACCCGGCCGGAAAACGGAGCCTGTGGATCAATTCGCCATTGGGGATAACGCCGCGAATCGGCGAAGGGGTGTTGACGCCATGTGAATCGCGGTCTAACGGGATGCGACTTGAAAGGCTATGTGCCCGTGTAGGTTTCCGGGTCGGGGCGGAACCGCGTGCCCTCGTCGAGCGCATTGAGCGAGGCCATCTCGTCGTCGCCGAGCTCGAAGTCGAACACCTCGAGGTTCGACTTAATCCGCTCCGGCGACTTCGACCGGGGGATCACGACGTTGCCCAGCTGCAGGCTCCAGCGAATCAGCACCTGCGCCGGCGTCCTGCCGTGCGCCTCGGCCACCGACACGACGGTCGAGTTGTCCAGCAAGCGGCCCACACCGAGCGGGCCGTACGCTTCGGTGACGATGCCGTAGCCGGCGTTGACCTCCCGCAACTCGGCCTGGTTGAGCAAGGGGTGCAGCTCGATCTGATTGATCGCCGGGGTGAAGTACGACAGGTCGATGATGTCCGAGAGGTGTTCGGCGTGAAAATTGCACACGCCGATCGACTTGGTGTCGCCGACCTCCTTGCGCTTCATCAGCCCGCCCCAGCTGTCGACGTACGCGCCCTGCTCACCGGCGGGCCAGTGGATCAGGTAGAGGTCGACGTAATCCAGGCCGAGCCGCTGCAAGCTCGCCTTGAGCGCATCCTGCGACGACTGGAAACCCAGATCCGGGGTGGCCAGCTTGGTGGTGACGAAGATCTCGTCGCGCGCGACACCGGACGACTTGATGGCTCGGCCCACTGCCTCTTCGTTGCCGTACGCGGCGGCGGTGTCGATGAGCCGGTAGCCGGCGACCAACGCGGCCGATACCGCCTCTTCGGTCTCGGCGTCCGACAGCTCACCGACGCCGAGCCCGAGCGCCGGGATTGTGTTGTCGTCGTTGAGCGTCACCGTGGGAATCGCAGCCGCGGAGGTCATGTCACCTACCCTGTGAATTCGAATGTTCGGGGATCGGGACCCATCCGCGTGCCGTCACCGAGCGACGAGATGGACGCCATGTCCTGCTCGCTCAGTTCGAAATCGAACACGTCGAAGTTGCTCACAATTCTTTCGGGGGTCACCGACTTCGGGATGACTATATTGCCGAGCTGGATATGCCACCTAATCAACACCTGTGCTGGCGTTTTGCCGTGGGCATCGGCAACTGACGTCACCGTGTCGTTGGAGAGCAACGAGCCCTGACCCAACGGGCTCCACGCCTCGGTGGCGATGCCGAGCTGGGCGTGCACCTCGCGCAGCTCCTCCTGCTGCAGGAGCGGGTGCAGCTCGATCTGGTTGACCGCCGGGACGATCCCGGTGGTGTCGACGACCATCCGCAGGTGCTCGGGCTCGAAGTTGCTCACGCCGATCGAGCGGATGCGGCCCTGGTCGCGCAGATGCCCGAACGCCTTGAACGTCTCGACGAACTTGCCGGCCGCCGGCATCGGCCAGTGGATGAGGTAGAGGTCGAGCTGATCCAGGCCGAGCCGCTGCAAGCTCTTGTCGAACGCCGCAAGCGTGCTGTCGTAGCCCTGGTCGGCGTTCCACAGCTTGGTGGTGATGTAGACGTCGTCGCGGGCGAGGCCGGACTTGGCAGCGTTTCTCAACGCGGCGCCGACCTCGCGCTCGTTCCCGTACGCTGCGGCCGTGTCGATGTGTCGGTAACCGGCATCCAGAGCGGTCGCCACTGCGCGTTCGGTCTCTTCCTGCGGCGTCTGCCAAACGCCGAGCCCCACCTGGGGTATGGAATTACCGTCATTGAGCGTGATCGAGGGAGATGCCATGACCCAAAGTCTGCCAGCACAAGTCACGTGGAGTCCGACCCGCAAGGAAGCGGTCGTCAACGCCGCCGCGGGCGTCACACTGCGCGCGCTGCCCTACATCCCTCGCGGGGTCAAACGGCTCCTGCTCGGCGGCCGCTCGGTCACCATCGACGGCAACACGCTCGATACCACGCTGCACCTCATGCTCACGGGGCAACGGATGGCCGGGATCAGCGGCCTGGTCAACTCCGACGACGTCGCAACGGCCCGAGGTCAGCTGGAGGCGCTGGCCGCCGGCTTCCGGAAGCACATCCCGGTGGCCGCCGTGAGCAACCTGTCGATACCCGGACCGGCCGGCGCCATCCGCGCCCGCCACTACCGGCCGGTCGAAGGCCACGGCCCGCTGTTGGTCTTCTACCACGGCGGCGGCCAGGTCATCGGCAGCATCGACACCCACGACGACCTGTGTCGAGAGATCTGCAAACGCGGCGGCATGCACGTGCTGTCGGTCGACTACCGCCTGGCCCCCGAGCACCCGGCGCCCGCGGGCACCGACGACGCCTACGCCGCCTTCAGGTGGGCGCACGACCACGCCGCCGAACTGGGGGCCGACCCCGATCGGGTCGCGGTGGGCGGTGACAGCGCGGGCGGCAACCAGGCGACGCTCGTCGCGCACCGGGCCCGCGGTGACGGCCCCCGGCCGGCTCTGCAGTTTCTGCTCTACCCGGTCACGAACTATCGCGACGAGACGCGGTCGCAGACGCTCTTCGCCCACGGGTACTTCCTGACCCGCGACGACCTGGACTGGTTCCGTGTCAGGTACCTCAGTGGCGGGATCGGCGCCGACAACCCGCGGGTGTCACCGCTGTTGGCCGACGACCTGTCCGGCCTGGCGCCGGCCCTGGTGATCACTGCCGGCTTCGACCCGCTGCGCGATGAGGGCAGGCAGTATGCCGACGCCATGCGGGCGGCCGGGGTGTCGGTCGACCACCGCGAGTTCGGCTCACTGATCCACGGATTCGCGAACTTCTTCCCGTGCGGCGGTGACAGCACCACCGCGATGGCCGATGTGATCTCCGCGCTGCGCGCCCATCTCACCGCCGGTTCGTAACGGGTCAGGGCGCCGCCGGTACGCTTTACCCGTGGCCACGAAACCGAAGAAGACCCCGCGCTACGACCTCAACGCCGCCGACCGCAAGCGCAATCTGGCGATCCGCATCGGGTTGACCGCGGTCGTCGTGATCTTCGCCGTCGCTCTGGTCGGCTACATCCTGATGACCAAGGAGGACAAGCCCGCCGAGGGTGAGGCGAAGTCGATCCGGGTGACGTCGAGCAACCTCATCACCCAGGAGGGCAGCTCCGAGCCCAAGGCGGTGCTGTCGCTCTACGAGGACTTCCTGTGCCCCGCGTGCGGCAACTTCGAGAAGCAGTTCGGTCCGACGATCAACAAGCTCATCGACAGCGGCGCCGTGGCCGCCGACTATTACATGGTCTCCATCCTCGACCGCCAGGGCGACGGCTACTCGACGCGCTCGTCGAACGCCGCCTACTGCGTGGCCGATGCGGACAAGGACGCGTTCCGGCGCTTCCACGCCGCGCTGTACGCCCAGCAGCCTGCGGAGGGCGTCGGCCCGTTCCCGGACAACGCCCGGCTCATCGAGGTCGCCCGCCAGGCTGGCGTGACCGGGGAGGTCCCCGCGTGCATCAACGGCGGTCGCTACGAGGACATGGCCAAGGGCCTGGCCAAGGCCACCGAGGTGAACTCGACGCCGACCATCCGCATCAACGGCGAGGACTACCGCCCCTCCACCCCTGACGCGCTGATCGCCAAGATCGAGGAGATCGTCGGCCAGGTGCCCGCGCTGGACGCCGGTGCCCCGCCGGCCAACCCGGATCCGACCCCGCCGCCGGCGGCACCCGCGCCATGACGGTCGCCGCGCCCGGGGCCGTCCAGCCGACCGAGCCCGCGGCCCACGAGCCGACGGGCTTGGCCGTCGGACGCCCGAGCGCGGTGTGGGTGCTGATCGCCGGGGTGCTGGGGCTGGCCGCGGCGGGGATGCTGACCGTCGAGAAGATCGAACTGTTGATCAATCCCGACTACGTCCCGACCTGCAGCATCAACCCGGTGCTGTCCTGCGGGTCGGTGATGGTCACCCCGCAGGCGTCGGTCTTCGGGTTCCCGAACGCGCTGATCGGCATCGTCGCCTTCACGGTCGTGCTGGTGACCGGTGTGCTCGCGCTCGCGCGGGTGGACCTGCCGCGGTGGTACTGGGGCGGCCTGGCCGTCGGCACCCTGCTCGGCTCCGCGTTCGTGCACTGGCTGATCTACCAGAGCCTCTACGACATCGGCGCGTTGTGCCCCTACTGCATGGTCGTTTGGGCCGTGACGATCCCGCTGCTCGTGGTCACGACGACGATCGCCCTGCAGCCCCAGCGCGGCGGCACGGTCGCCCGGCTGCTGTACGCCTGGCGGTGGTCGCTGGTGGCGCTCTGGTTCACCGCCGTGCTGCTGTTGATCCTCGTCCGGTTCTGGAACTACTGGTCGACGCTCGTCTAGGGTCGGCCGACCAGGCGGGCGATACAGTACGTGCGTGATCGCCCGTGATTTCTAAAGTTCTGGTCGCCAACCGCGGCGAGATCGCGATCCGCGCATTTCGCGCCGCCTACGAGATGGGCATCGACACCGTCGCGGTCTACGCCTACGAGGACCGCAACTCGCTCCATCGGCTCAAGGCCGACGAGTCCTACCAGATCGGTGAGACCGGCCATCCGGTGCGGGCATATTTGTCGGTCGAGGAGATCATCCGCATCGCCCAGCACGCCGGCGCCGACGCGGTGTACCCCGGTTACGGCTTCCTGTCGGAGAACCCCGCCCTGGCCGCGGCCTGCGCCGAGGCCGGGATCACCTTCGTCGGCCCCAGCTCGACGGTGCTAGAGCTGACAGGCAACAAGGCCAGGGCGATCGAGGCGGCCCGCGCAGCGGGCTTGCCGGTGCTGACCTCCTCGGCGCCGTCGGCGTCGGCCGACACCCTGATGTCCGCCGCCGAGAACATGGAGTTCCCGCTGTTCGTGAAGGCCGTCTCGGGCGGCGGCGGGCGCGGAATGCGGCGGGTCGCCGAGATCGGCGCGCTGCCCGAGGCGATCGAGGCCGCGTCGCGCGAGGCCGAGTCGGCGTTCGGCGATGCGACGCTCTACCTCGAGCAAGCCGTCGTCAACCCGCGCCACATCGAGGTGCAGATCCTCGCCGACACCCGCGGCAACGTGATGCATCTGTTCGAACGCGACTGCAGCGTGCAGCGTCGCCACCAGAAGGTCATCGAGTTGGCGCCTGCGCCGAACCTGACCGAGGAACTGCGGCAACGGATCTGCGCCGACGCGGTCGCCTTCGCCCGCCAGATCGACTACACGTACGCGGGCACCGTCGAGTTCCTGCTCGACGAGCGCGGCAACTACGTCTTCATCGAGTGCAACCCGCGCATCCAGGTCGAGCACACCGTCACCGAGGAGATCACCGACGTCGACCTGGTGTCCTCGCAGCTGCGCATCGCCGACGGCGAGACGTTGGAAAGCCTCGGGCTGAGCCAGGACACCTTGACCCTGCACGGGGCCGCACTGCAATGCCGGATCACCACCGAGGACCCGGCCAACGGGTTCCGGCCCGACACCGGCCGGATCACCGGCTACCGCACGCCGGGCGGTGCGGGCATCCGGTTGGACGGCGGCTCACACCTCGGCGCGGAGATCAGCGCGCATTTCGACTCCATGCTGGTCAAACTGACGTGTCGCGGCCGGGACTTCGGCGCCGCGGTGGCCAGGGCACGCCGTGCGCTGGCGGAGTTCCGCATCCGGGGCGTGTCGACGAACATCCCGTTCTTGCAGGCGGTGGTCAACGATCCCGACTTCCGAGCCGGGCGGATCAACACGTCGTTCATCGACCAGCGGCCCTACCTCCTGACCGCCCGCACCCCCGCCGACCGCGGCACGAAGATCCTCAACTACCTTGCCGACGTCACGGTCAACCAGCCGCACGGACCGCGCTCGGCATCGGTGTACCCGCAGGACAAGCTGCCGCAGATCGACCTCGAGGCCGCGCCGCCGCCGGGCAGCAAGCAGCGGCTGGCCGAGCTGGGGCCCGAGGGGTTCGCACGCTGGCTGCGCGACGGCAGGTCCATTGGCGTCACCGACACCACGTTCCGCGACGCCCACCAGTCCCTGCTCGCCACCCGGGTGCGCACCACCGGCCTGCTGATGGTGGCGCCCTACATCGCGCGGATGACGCCACAGCTGCTGTCCATCGAATGCTGGGGCGGTGCGACTTACGATGTGGCACTCCGCTTCCTGAAGGAAGACCCGTGGGAACGGCTGGCCGCGTTGCGCGAGGCGGTGCCCAACATCTGCCTGCAGATGCTGCTGCGGGGCCGCAACACCGTCGGCTACACGCCGTACCCGGAGACCGTCACGCAGGCCTTCGTTCAGGAGGCCACCGCCACCGGCATCGACATCTACCGCATCTTCGACGCGCTCAACAACGTCGAATCGATGCGGCCCGCGATCGACACGGTGCGCGAAACGTCAACGGCCATCGCCGAAGTCGCGATGAGCTACACAGGCGACCTGTCCGACCCCGGCGAGAACCTCTACACCCTCGACTACTACCTCAAACTGGCCGAGCAGATCGTCGACGCCGGCGCGCACGTGCTGGCCGTCAAGGACATGGCCGGTCTGCTGCGCCCGCAGGCCGCGCACGCGTTGATCACTGCCCTGCGCAGCCGTTTCGACCTGCCGGTACACGTGCACACCCACGACACCCCCGGTGGACAGCTCGCGACGTACCTGGCCGCCTGGCAGGCCGGTGCCAGCGCGGTCGACGGCGCCGCGGCGCCGTTGGCGGGCACCACCAGCCAGCCCGCGCTGAGCTCGATCGTCGCGGCCACCGCCCACACCGAATACGACACCGGGTTGTCGCTGTCGGCCGTGTGCGACCTGGAGCCGTACTGGGAGGCGCTGCGAAAGGTGTACGCGCCCTTCGATGTTGTGGCGTCTGGTCCGCCGGCTCCCACGGGCCGCGTGTACCACCACGAAATTCCCGGCGGGCAGCTGTCGAACCTGCGCCAGCAGGCCATCGCGTTGGGCCTCGGCGACCGCTTCGAGGAGATCGAGAGCAGCTACGCCGGGGCGGACCGGGTGCTGGGCAGGCTGGTGAAGGTGACGCCGTCGTCGAAGGTGGTCGGCGACCTCGCGCTCGCGCTGGTCGGCGCCGGCATCAGTGCCGACGAATTCGCCGCCGACCCGTCGCGATTCGACA
Source organism: Mycobacterium sp. B14F4 (assembly GCF_039871645.1). Classification (NCBI taxonomy): domain Bacteria; kingdom Bacillati; phylum Actinomycetota; class Actinomycetes; order Mycobacteriales; family Mycobacteriaceae; genus Mycobacterium; species Mycobacterium sp. B14F4. Next base: position 589,366 of record NZ_JBDPMF010000001.1, read on the forward strand.
TTCCCGACTCGGTGATCGGCTTCCTGCGCGGGGAACTCGGAGATCCGCCGGGCGGCTGGCCGGAGCCGCTGCGCACCAAGGCGCTGGCCGGTCGCGCCCCCGCCAAGCCCCAGCAGGAACTCAGCGCCGAGGACGAGGCGGTGCTGGCGCAGAAGGGTCCCGACCGCCAGGCCGCGCTGAACCGTCTGCTGTTCCCCGGTCCGACAAAGGAATTCGAAGCGCACCGCGATCTGTACGGTGACACCTCCAGCCTGTCGGCCAACCAGTTCTTCTACGGGCTGCGCAGCGGCGAGGAACACACCGTGCAGTTGGAGCGCGGCGTCGAGTTGCTCATCGGCCTGGAGGCCATCTCCGACCCCGACGAGCGCGGCATGCGCACGGTGATGTGCATCCTCAACGGGCAGCTGCGGCCGGTGGTGGTGCGCGACCGCAGCATCGCCAGCGACATCCCGACCGCCGAGAAGGCGGACCGGGCCAACCCCGACCACGTCGCCGCCCCGTTCGCGGGTGTGGTGACCGTCAGCGTCGGCGTCGACGACGCGGTGGAGGCGGGGCAGACCATCGCCACCATCGAGGCGATGAAGATGGAGGCCGCGATCACCGCGCCCAAGGCCGGGAAGGTCAGCAGGGTCGCGGTGTCGGAGACGGCCCAGGTCGAAGGCGGCGACCTGCTGGTGGTGGTCAGCTGACCCGCATCGTCGCCGGCACCTTCGGTGGTCGACGAATCGCGGTGCCGCAGAGCCGTTCCGGGCGGGGGACCCGCCCGACCACCGATCGGGTCCGCGAGTCGCTGTTCAACGTGCTCGCCGCGCGCATCGACTTCGAGGGACTCGCGGTGCTCGACCTGTACGCGGGTTCGGGAGCGCTGGGACTCGAGGCGTTGTCAAGGGGAGCGGAGTCGGCGGTGTTCGTGGAGTCCGACGCTCGCGCGGCGGGCGTCATCGCCGACAACATCGCCACGCTGGGAGCGACGGGGGCGACGGTGCGCCGCGGCGCCGTGGCCGCGGTGCTGGCCTCGGGCACCCGCCGTCCCGTGGATGTCGTGTTCGCCGACCCGCCCTACGAGGTCGGCGCTTCCGAGATCGGCTCGGTCCTCACAGCGCTGCTCGGCGGAGGGTGGACCGCCGAGGGCACCGTGGTCGCCCTCGAGCGCGCTGCGTCCGGCCCGCCGGTGGACTGGCCACCGGGCTGGCGGGCGTGGCCGTCGCGCACCTACGGCGACACCCGGCTGGAGCTGGCCGAAGCAACTGGGCAGCACTGATACCGTCATCGCCCATGAGCGGCGCGGTATGCCCGGGCTCCTTCGACCCGGTGACTCTCGGCCACATCGACGTCTTCGAGCGCGCAGCCGCGCAGTTCGACGAGGTGGTCGTCGCCGTGCTGGTGAACCCCAACAAAAAGGGCATGTTCGCTGCCGACGAGCGCATCGCGATGATCGAGGAGTCGACCACTCATCTGCCGAACCTGCGGGTGGAGACCGGTCACGGTCTGGTCGTCGACTTCGTCAAGGCCCGCGGCCTGACGGCGATCGTCAAGGGTCTGCGCACCGGCACCGATTTCGAATACGAACTTCAGATGGCGCAGATGAACAAGCACATCGCCGGCGTCGATACCTTCTTCGTGGCGACCATGCCGCACTACTCGTTCGTGTCCTCGTCGCTGGCCAAGGAGGTGGCGACCCTGGGTGGTGACGTCTCCGGACTCCTGCCCGTCGCCGTCAACGAGCGACTGAAGGACAAGCTGCGGCAGGGTTAATTTACCCGCGTGCCGGGTAGGTGGTGGGTGGCGCACAGCCCATCCGCGCCTCCACCAAACCCGATTTCGCAGGAGGTTTCTGCCATGGTCGAAACGTTCGTCCAGTCGACCGACGACGTGGTCCGATTCCTGAAGGACCAGCACAATCTGATCAAGGACCTGTTCGAGGAAGTGCTGTCCGCATCGAGCGACGAGGCCCGCGAGAAGGCATTCGTCAATCTGCGCCAGCTGCTCGCGGTGCACGAGACCGCCGAGGAGATGGTGGTGCATCCCCGCGCCCGCCACGAGCTCGGCGAGGGCGACGCGATCGTCGACGCGCGCCTGAAGGAGGAGCACGAAGCCAAGGAGCAGCTGTCCAAGCTGGAGGACATGGACGTCGGCTCCAAGGAGTTCATCGACGAGCTGACCACGTTCCGCGACGCGGTGATCCAGCACGCCGACGCCGAGGAACTCGACGAGTTCAGCAAGCTGCAGGCCAAGCTCGAATCCGACGACCTCGGGCGGATGGCCAAGGCGGTGCAGGCGGCCGAGGCGATCGCACCCACGCGTCCGCATCCCGGAGTCGAGTCCGCGAAGCTGAACTTCGCGGTCGGGCCGTTCGCGTCGATGCTCGACCGGGCCCGCGACCTGATCGGCGCGGCGCTCAAGTAGCTCCCGTCTGCACCGGGCTCGTGGCCCCTGGCTGCCTGACATAATGTGCGCGGAGCAATTCAGACGGGAGTTGCGCACCTGGGGAAGCGGTGACACAGCAAGAACGCGAACACGCGACACACCGGCGCGCGAAAGCGGAGTCACAGCCGCAACACCAGGCACACTGGTAACTGTCAACTACGCCTGGAGGGTGTTGCCGTGTATCGAGTTTTTGAGGCGCTCGACGAACTGAGCGCGATTGTGGAAGAAGCCCGCGGCGTGCCGATGACGGCAGGCTGCGTGGTGCCTCGCGGTGATGTCCTCGAGCTGGTCGACGACATCAAGGACGCGATTCCCGGGGAGCTCGACGACGCCCAGGATGTGCTCGATGCCCGCGACGGGTTGCTCCGGGAGGCCAAGGAGCACTCCGACTCGATGGTGTCGACGGCGACGGCCGAGGCGGATTCGCTGCTCAACCACGCGCGCGCCGAAGCCGACCGGCTGCTGGCCGATGCCAAGGCCCAGGCCGACCGCATGGTCGCCGAGGCGCGCCAGCACAGTGAGCGGATGGTCGGCGAAGCCCGCGAGGAGGCCGGCCGGATCGCCGCCACCGCCAAGCGCGAGTACGAGGCCAGCACGGGGCGGGCCAAAACCGAGGCCGACCGGCTCATCGAGAGCGGCAACCTCGCCTACGAGAAGGCCGTCCAGGAAGGCATCAAGGAACAGCAGCGACTGGTGTCGCAGACCGAGATCGTGCAGACCGCTACTGCCGAGGCCACCCGTCTGATCGACTCGGCGCACGCCGAGGCCGACCGCCTGCGCGGCGAATGCGACATCTACGTCGACAGCAAGCTCGCCGAGTTCGAGGACTTCCTCAACGGCACGCTGCGGTCGGTGGGCCGCGGCCGCCACCAGCTGCGCACCGCCGCGGGCACACACGACTACGCGGCGCGCTAGCTGGCTCGACCGTCGCCGTAGGATTGGCATCTATGGCGACGCATGCGAACGCGGCGGCCCACCGCGCCTCACAATCGCCGCTCGTGATCAACATCGCCCGGCTCGGCCGGCGGCCGGGCTCGATGATTACCGTGTCGGAGACGGTGCCCAGCCCGTCGCGGATCGGGCTCGACCTGATCGGCATCGATGAGGGCGCGCCGCTGAAGCTGGACCTGCGGCTCGAGTCGGTGTCGGAGGGGGTGCTGGTCACCGGCACGGCGTCGGCGCCGACGTCCGGGGAGTGCGCGCGCTGCCTGACCCCCGTCACCGGGGACGTCGAGATCGAGCTGACGGAGCTGTTCGCCTACCCCGACAGTGCGACCGACGAGACGACGGATGCCGACGAGGTCGGCCGCGTCAGCCAGGTAAAGGGAGCCGACACCGTCAACCTCGAACAGCCGATCATCGACGCCGTCGGGCTGGCACTGCCGTTCGTCCCGCTGTGCGTCCCGGACTGTGCCGGCCTGTGCCCGCAGTGCGGGGTCGCGATGGCCACCGCCGAACCGGGCCACCACCACGAACAGATCGACCCAAGGTGGGCCAAGCTGGCGACCATGTCGGACGAGGACGCGCGTGAGTGACCGCGCGTCGCTGCGGGCGGCGCTGGGCGTGCATCTATCCGACGACATGCTCACGATCGCGTTGACGCACCGCAGCTACTCCTACGAGAACGGCGGGCTGCCCACCAACGAGCGGCTGGAGTTCCTCGGCGACGCCGTGCTCGGGCTGACCATCACCGAGGAGCTCTACCATCGTCACCCCGACCGGTCCGAGGGTGACCTGGCCAAGCTCCGCGCGAGCATCGTCAACACCCAGGCGCTCGCCGACGTCGGTCGCGAGCTGTCCGACGGCGGACTCGGGGCGCACCTGTTGCTGGGCAAGGGCGAGGAGAACTCCGGCGGCGCGGACAAAGCCAGCATCCTCGCCGACGGCGTCGAATCTCTCTTGGGCGCAATCTATTTGGAGCACGGCATCACCGTCGTGCGAGAGGTGATCCTGCGGCTGTTCAGTAAGCTGCTCGACACCGCGCCGACCCTCGGCGCCGGACTGGACTGGAAGAGCAGCCTGCAGGAGTTGACCGCGTCGCGCGGGATGGGCGCGCCGTTGTACGTGGTGACCTCCACTGGCCCGGACCACGACAAGGAGTTCACTGCGACGGTCATCGTCACCGACATCGAATACGGCCGCGGTGTGGGCCGCACCAAGAAGGAAGCCGAACTCAAGGCGGCCGCCGCGGCATGGAACACGCTGGCCGGCGCCGAGGTAGATGCCTGAGCTTCCCGAGGTCGAGGTCGTCCGCCGGGGACTGGACGCGCATGTCGTCGACAAGACGATCACCGCGGTGCGTGTGCACCATCCGCGCGCGGTGCGCAGGCACGAGGCCGGCCCCGCCGACCTGACCGCGCGGCTGTTGGACTCACGCATCGTCGGTACCGGCCGTCGCGGAAAGTATCTGTGGCTGACACTGGACGACGGCTCGGCGCTGGTGGTGCACCTCGGCATGAGCGGGCAGATGCTGCTGGGCGAACTCCCGAAGCAGGACCACCTGCGCATCGCGGCGTTGCTCGACGACGGCACCGCGCTCAGTTTCGTCGACCAGCGCACGTTCGGCGGGTGGATGCTCGCCGACGTGGTCACCGTCGACGGCAGCGAGGTGCCGGTGCCCGTCGCGCACCTGGCACGTGACCCGCTCGATCCGTTGTTCAACCGCGACGGTGTGGTAACGGTGTTGCGGCGCAAGCACTCCGAGATCAAGCGGCAGCTGCTGGACCAGACCGTGGTGTCGGGAATCGGCAACATCTACGCCGACGAGGCGCTGTGGCGGGCGCGTGTCAACGGCGCTCGGCTCGCGTCGTCGCTGAGCCGCAAGGTGCTCGGTGAACTGCTCGACGCCGCCGCCGAGGTGATGACCGAGGCGCTAGGGCAGGGCGGTACGTCGTTCGACTCGTTGTACGTCAACGTCAACGGCGAGTCGGGCTACTTCGACCGGTCGCTGGACGCCTACGGCCGCGAGGGCGAGCCGTGCCGGCGCTGCGGCGCCGTGATGCGTCGGGATAAGTTCATGAACCGCTCGTCCTTCTACTGCCCGAAATGCCAACCCCGCCCACGGGTGCGGCGTTGATTCGGCGCCACGTTGTAGAACTGACGCATGACCGAACTGTGGGTAGAGCGCACGGGACCGCGCCGCTACACCGGACGTAGCTCGCGCGGCGCCGAGGTGCTCGTCGGCGGCGAGGACGTCGACGGCGTCTTCACGCCGGGCGAACTGATGAAGATCGCGCTTGCGGCCTGCAGCGGCATGGCCAGCGACGTCCCACTGCAGCGGCGGCTCGGCGAGGACTACGACACCACGATCCGGGTGTCCGGCGCGGCCGACCGCGACCAGGAGCGCTACCCGCTGCTCGCCGAACGCATGGAACTCGACCTGTCGGGACTCTCGGAGGGCGAGCGCAAGCGGGTACTCACCGTGGTCGAGCGGGCGATCGACTCCGTGTGCACCGTCGGACGCACGCTCAGGTCCGGGACTGAAGTGACATTTGAGGTTTCTGATGCAGGAGTTAGCTGAGGTACGTCTGACCGCTTGGGTGCATGGCCACGTCCAAGGGGTCGGCTTCCGGTGGTGGACGCGCTCGCGGGCGCTCGAACTCGGGCTGGCGGGATACGCGGCGAACAAGGCCGACGGGCGTGTGCAGGTGGTCGCGCAGGGTCCACGGCAGGCCTGCCAGCAGCTGCTTGACCTGCTGCAAGGCGGCAACACCCCCGGTCGCGTCGACAAGGTCGTCGCCGACTTCACCCAACCTGGCGACTCGCTACAAGGGTTCACCGAGCGTTAGCCTGCGCGACGGTAGTGTGGCACCTCGTGCACCTCAAGAGCCTGACCCTCAAGGGCTTCAAGTCGTTTGCTTCGCCGACGACGTTGCGCTTCGAGCCGGGCATCACGTGCGTGGTGGGGCCGAACGGCTCCGGTAAGTCGAATGTGGTCGACGCGCTCATCTGGGTGATGGGTGAGCAGGGCGCCAAGAGCCTGCGCGGCGGCAAGATGGAAGACGTCATCTTCGCGGGCACGTCGTCGCGCCCGCCGCTGGGTCGCGCCGAGGTGACCGTCACCATCGACAATTCCGACGGCTCGCTACCCATCGACTACTCCGAGGTGTCGATCACCCGCCGGATGTTCCGCGACGGTGGCAGCGAGTACGAGATCAACGGCAGCAGTTGTCGTTTGATGGACGTCCAGGAACTGCTGTCCGACTCGGGCATCGGCCGCGAGATGCACGTCATCGTCGGCCAGGGCAAGCTCTCCGAGATCCTCGAGTCCCGGCCGGAGGACCGTCGCGCGTTCATCGAGGAGGCTGCCGGCGTCCTCAAGCACCGCAAGCGCAAAGAGAAGGCCGTCCGCAAGCTCGACTCGATGTCGGCGAACCTGGCCCGGCTGACCGACCTGACCACCGAACTGCGCCGCCAGCTCAAGCCGCTGGGCCGGCAGGCCGAGATGGCGCGGCGGGCGCAGACCATCCAGGCCGATCTGCGCGACGCTCGTCTGCGGCTGGCTGCCGACGACTTAGTGAGGCGCAGAGCCGAATTCGACAACACCAATCACGCCGAGACGACGCTGCGCCGCGAGCACGACGAGGTGGCGACCCGGCTGGAGGCCAAGACCGTCGAGTTGGCCGCGCACGAGGCGGCCGTCGACACACTGAGCGAGCGCGCCGATACCGCGCAGCAGAGGTGGTTCGCGCTGTCGGCGCTCGCCGAGCGGGTCGGCGCCACCGTGCGCATCGCCAGCGAGCGCGCCCAGCATCTGGACACCGAGCCGGAGGCCTCGACGGGGCCGGACCCCGATGCGCTGGAGGCCCAAGCAGAAGAGGTCGCCGAGCAGGAACGTCAGCTGCTCGACGAGCTGGCCGACTCCCGTACGAAGTTGGAAGCCGCCCGCGGTGAGCTCAGCGAATGCGAGCGCCTCGCCGCGGAAGCCGAGCGGGCCCACCTGGCGGCCGCCCGGGCCGAGGCCGACCGACGGGAGGGTCTGGCCCGGCTGGCCGGGCAGGTCGACACCATGCGCACCCGCGTCGAGTCGATCGACGAAACCGTCGCCCGTCTCACCGGCGGCATCGAGGAGGCCGCCGCGCGGGCTCAGCAGGCCCAGGCCGAGTTCGAGACCGTGCAGGGCCGGGTGGGCGAACTCGACGCCGGCGAGGTCGGCCTCGACGAACACCACGACCGGACCGTGGCCGCGCTGCGGCTGGCCGACGAACGCGTCGCCGAGCTGCAGGCCGCCGAGCGCGGCGCCGAACGCCAGGTCGCCTCGCTGCGTGCCCGCATCGAGGCGTTGTCCGTCGGCCTGGACCGCAAGGACGGCGCCGCGTGGTTGCAGAAGAACCACAGCGGCGCAGGCCTTCTCGGCTCCGTCGCCAACCTGCTCAAGGTGCGCAACGGCTACGAGGTCGCCGTCGCCGCGGTGCTGGGCGTTGCCGCCGACGCCGTAGCTGCCGAGAACTCGGGTGCGGCTCGCGCCGCGGTGGCGGCGCTCAAGGAATCCGACGGCGGGCGCGCGGCGATCGTGCTCAGCGACTGGCCCGATCACGCTCAGCCTCCGACGGGCCAGCTGCCACCGGGCGCTTCGTGGGCGGTCGAGTTGGTCGATGCGCCGCAGCGCCTGCGAGGGGCGGTCTCGGCGATGCTGGGCGACGTCGTCGTGGTGCCGGACCTGAACGCAGCGCTCGACGTCGTCGCATCGCGCCCCCACCTGCGCGCCGTCACCACCGACGGCGATCTGGTCGGCGCGGGCTGGGTCAGCGGCGGGTCGGATCGCAAGCCGAGCACGCTGGAGATCGCATGCGAGGTCGACAAGGCCCGCGCCGAACTCGCCGCGGCCGAGACGCAGGTCGAGGAGTTGACGGCGGCGCTGGCCGGTGCGCTGGCCGAGCAGACCAGCCGCCAGGACGCCGCCGAGCAGGCGCTGGCCGCGCTCAACGAGTCGGACGCGGCGATCTCGGCGATCTACGAGCAGCTGGGTCGCCTCGGCCAGGAGGCCCGCGCCGCCGACGACGAATGGCAGCGGTTGATCAAGCAGCGCGACGAGCTGGAGGCCAACCGGACACGCACCGTCACCGAACTGGCCGAGCTCGAGCAGCGGCTGCACAACGCTCAGCAGGCGCCGACGTTCGAGTCCGAGCCGGTCAACCGCCAGGAGACCACCGCCGCCGCGGAAACCGCGCGGGCCGCGGAGGTGGAGGCTCGCCTGACGGTTCGTACGGCCGAGGAGCGCGCGAATGCCGTTCGCGGGCGGGCGGATTCGCTACGGCGCGCCGCGGCGAGCGAGCGCGAGGCCAGGCTGCGCGCTCAGCGTGCTCGCGAGGCGCGGGTGCATGCCGCCGCGGTGGCCGCCGCCGTCGCCGAGTCGGGACGCGTTGTCGCGCAACGGTTGAGTAATGCGGTGGCGGTGGCGTCGCGAAGCCGCGACGAGCTCGCCGCCGAACGTCAGCAGCGCTCCGCAGCGCTGTCGCGGACCCGCGACGAGGTCAACGAGCTCACCGCCAGGGTCAACGGCCTGACCGAGGCGCTGCACAAGGACGAGGTCGCCAAAGCCCAAGCCGCGCTGCGCATCGAGCAACTCGAGGAGCAGATCCTCGAGCAGTTCGGCATGGCCACCGCCGACCTGGTCGCGGAGTACGGCCCGGACGTGCCGCTGCCGCCGACGGAATTGGAGATGGCCGAATACGAGCAGGCGCGCGAACGCGGCGAGCAGGTCACCGCGCCCGCACCGATGCCGTTCGACCGGCCGACGCAGGAACGCCGGGCCAAGAAGGCCGAACGCGAGCTCAACGAACTGGGCCGGGTCAATCCGCTGGCGCTCGAGGAGTTCGCCGCGCTCGAGGAGCGCTACAACTTCCTGTCCACGCAACTGGAGGACGTCAAGGCTGCGCGCAAGGACCTCCTCGACGTCATCGATGATGTCGACGCTCGCATCCTGCAGGTGTTCGCCGAGGCCTACACCGACGTGGAACGCGAGTTCACTCAAGTGTTTTCGACACTGTTCCCGGGTGGCGAGGGCCGGCTGTTGCTGACCAACCCCGACGACATGCTGACCACCGGAATCGAGGTCGAGGCGCGCCCGCCGGGCAAGAAGATCAAGCGGCTCTCGCTGCTGTCCGGTGGCGAGAAGTCGCTTACCGCGGTCGCGATGCTGGTCGCGATATTCCGCGCACGGCCGTCGCCGTTCTACGTCATGGACGAGGTGGAGGCCGCACTCGACGACGTGAACCTGCGCCGCTTGATCAGCCTGTTCGAGCAGCTGCGTGAGCGGTCCCAGCTGATCGTCATCACGCACCAGAAACCGACGATGGAGGTCGCCGACGCGCTGTACGGCGTCACCATGCGCGACGACGGCATCACCGCGGTGATCAGCCAGCGCATGCGCGGCCAGGAGCTGGTCGGCAGCGCCGTCAACTAGAGCCGGCACGGGGGCGGGCGTCGGCGCCGACCGACCTTGAGACAATGGCGCGGTGACAGAAGGTCTCTGGATCGCTATCGCGGTCATCGCCGTTCTGCTGATCGCCGCGCTCGTCGTCGGCCTGGTGCTCTATCGCCGTCGACGGATCAGCCTGTCGAAGCCGGACACCACCAAGCCCATCGACCGCTCAGGCGGCTATACCGCCTCCTCGGGCATCACGTTCGCGCAGTCGGCGCCCACCCAGCCGGCCGAGCGGATCGACACCAGCGGGCTGCCCGCCGTCGGTGACGACGCCACGGTGCCCCGCGACGCGCCGAAGCGGCCCATCGCCGACGTGCGCCTGCCCGAGCCGCCGGTCCAGGCACCGCCGGCCCCCGCGCCGCCCGTCGAGGAGGCGCCCGCGCCGCCGGTCGAGGAGCCCGCCGCCCCGGCCGTCGAGGAGCCGCAGGCGCCCGTTCTCGACGAGATCGCTCCGACCGAAGGCCGGCTCGAACGGCTGCGCGGGCGGCTGGCCCAATCGCAGAACACGCTCGGGCGCAGCATGCTGGGCCTGCTCGGCGGCGGTGACCTCGACGAGTCCTCCTGGGAGGAGGTCGAGGACACCTTGCTGATCGCCGACCTCGGTCCGGTGGTCACCGAGTCGGTGATCGCTGCCCTGCGCGAGCAGATGGCCAGCCGCAACGTGCGCAGCGAGGCCGACGCCCGCGCGGTCCTGCGCGACGTGCTCATCGCCGCACTGCGACCCGAACTCGACCGCTCGATCAAGGCTCTTCCGCACGCCGACAAACCGTCGGTCTTGCTCGTCGTCGGGGTCAACGGCACCGGCAAGACCACGACCGTCGGCAAGCTGGCCCGGGTGCTGGTCGCCGACGGGCGCCGCGTCGTTCTCGGCGCCGCCGATACGTTCCGCGCCGCGGCTGCCGACCAGTTGCAGTCCTGGGCGTCGCGGGTGGGTGCGCAGGTGGTCCGCGGCCCCGAGGGCGCCGACCCCGCCTCCGTGGCGTTCGACGCCGTCGACAAGGGCATCGACGACGGCGCCGACGTCGTCGTCATCGACACCGCAGGACGTCTGCACACCAAGACCGGCCTGATGGACGAGCTCGGCAAGGTCAAACGCGTCGTCAGCCGCCGTGCGGAGGTCGACGAGGTGCTGCTCGTGCTCGACGCCACCATCGGGCAGAACGGTCTGCCGCAGGCCCGGGTGTTCGCCGAGGTCGTCGACATCACCGGCGTCGTGCTGACGAAACTCGACGGCACGGCAAAGGGTGGGATCGTCTTCCGCGTCCAGCAGGAGTTGGGCGTGCCGGTCAAGCTCGTCGGACTCGGCGAAGGCGCCGACGACCTCGCGCCGTTCGAGCCCGCGGCCTTCGTCGACGCGCTCCTGGGTTAACGCCGCGAACCGCAAAGTGTTTCACGGCGGCGCCGGTTTTGCCGGCCCAATAGCGCCGAAACACGAGCGTAACGTCCCGCGCGTTTCCGTTCACCTATTGGAAACGGAACAGAATCGCGGGCGAAACGCGAGCCACAGAGTCTCTTCGGGAGGCCGATCCAATCGGCGCACTTCCCAAGGAGGTCACACAAAGTGGTTTCAGCCTTACCAATGGCCCTACCCGACGACGCGTTTGCGCCGTTCGGCCCGGACGGATTGAGCTCGGGCGATACGGCGTGGGTGCTCACGGCCGCCGCTCTGGTGTTGTTCATGACGCCGGGCCTCGCGTTCTTCTACGGTGGCCTGTCACGGCAGAAGTCGGTTCTCAACATGATGATGATGTCCTTCGGCGCGCTGGGCGTCGTCAGCGTCATCTATGTGTTGTGGGGCTACTCAATGTCATTCGCGTCGGCGCATACCGGCGAGAGCGACATTCTTGGCATCTTCGACAACCCGTTCGCCCTCTTCGGTGTGAGCCAGCTCTTGGAAACCAAGGAAGTCGGCGAGGAGACCCTCTATGTCCTTGGCGGCTTCGGGTCGGTGCCCGCGATAGTGTGGGTCGGCTTCCAGCTGACCTTCGCGGTGATCACCGTCGCCCTCATCAGCGGCGCGGTGGCCGAGCGCATGAAATTCGGCACCTGGCTGGTCTTCGGTGGCATCTGGGCGACCCTGGTGTATTTTCCGCTCTCTCACATGGTCTGGGGCGGCGGCCTGCTGTCGGGCTCCGAGAACGGCGTCGCCTCCTGGCTGTTCGGCTACGACGCCGAAGCGGGCGCGGCGAACGTCCCACCGATCGACTTCGCAGGCGGCACCGTGGTGCACATCAACGCGGGGATGGCGGCCCTTGTGCTGGCCCTGCTGATCGGAAAACGCACCGGATTCGGCAAGATGGCGTTCCGTCCTCACAACATCCCGTTCGTGATGCTGGGTGCCGCGATCCTGTGGTTCGGATGGTTCGGCTTCAACGTCGGATCAGAGGGTGCAGCGGACATGCTGGCCGGGCAGGTCTGGGTCAACACCACTGCGGCCACCGCGGCGGCGATGCTGGCCTGGCTCCTGGTGGAACGCATCCGCGACGGTCACGCGACCAGCGTCGGCGCCGCCTCGGGCGTCGTCGCCGGTCTCGTGGCGATCACGCCGGCGTGCGGATCCCTGTCGCCGATCGGGTCGCTGATCCTGGGCGCGATCGCCGGCGTGTTGTCCGCACTGGCGATCGGTCTCAAGTACAAGCTGGGCTATGACGATTCGCTCGACGTCGTCGGGGTACACCTCGTCGCGGGCTTGTGGGGCACGGTCGGCATCGGATTCCTGGCTACCGAAACGGGCCTGTTCTACGGGGGCGGTGTTCAGCAGTTGGCTGTGCAGGTGGTGATCGCCTTGGTGGCGGTGGTGTTCACTGGCATCATGACCGCCATCATCGCCTTCCTGGTGAAGCCGTTGGGCTGGCGAGTGAGCATGGAAGACGAGGACACCGGCATCGATGAGACCGAACATGCCGAAACGGCTTATGAACTCGTCTGATCGGCAAGAATTTCATCGGAAGGGATCGACTACATGAAGCTGATTACTGCGATCGTCAAGCCGTTCACGCTGGAAGACGTCAAGACCGGCCTGGAGCAGACGGGTATCCTCGGGATGACCGTCAGCGAGGTTCAGGGCTACGGCCGCCAGAAGGGCCACACCGAGGTGTACCGCGGCGCCGAGTACTCCGTCGATTTCGTACCGAAGGTGCGGGTCGAGGTCGTGGTCGACGACTCCGCCGTCGACAAGGTGGTGGATGTCATCGTCCAGGCCGCGCGAACCGGAAAGATCGGCGACGGCAAGGTGTGGGTGAGCCCCGTCGACACCGTGGTCCGGGTGCGCACCGGGGAACGCGGAGCCGACGCCCTTTGAGCCGCTTGAACAACTGATAGGTCGTTTCCCGGCCGAAGCATTATGAGCGTCAATTCCGAGGCCGGGAGAGGACACGAGATGACAGAACAGAACGATCCCGCCGCCGGCGCCCCGCGATGGAAGGCTCCGGCGGCGGGCTCGTCCCGTCCCGCCACCGATCTGGCCGCCGCCTGCGAACAGCTGCTGGCAGGCCATGGGCGACAACTGGATTCGGCAGCATTGCGGCATGCGCTACAGGATCTGCACGAGTTCTGGCTCACCACGAAGGCCACCGAGATCGGTGTCACGCCGACCAGTGGCTTCGCCATCGTCGCCACCGGGGGCCTGGGCCGTGGCGAGCTGGTGCCGTATTCCGACCTCGACCTCACCCTGTTGCACGACAACATACCGGCCGACGTCGTCAGCCAGGTCGCAGAACTGCTTTGGTATCCGTTGTGGGACGCCAACATTCGAATCGACCACAGCGTGCGTACGGTGCCCGAGGCCTTGCAGGTTGCCGGTGACGACATCTCTGCCGGCCTCGCGATGCTCGAGGCACGCCACATCGCCGGCGACTCCGACTTGTCGTCACTGCTGATCGGTGGAGCCCGACGGCAGTGGCGCACCGGTATCGCGTCGCGGTTCGACGAACTCGTCGAGCACACCAGGGCCCGATGGCAACGCAGCGGGGAGATCGCCCACCGCGCCGAGCCGGACCTCAAGTGCGGCCGTGGCGGCCTGCGCGACGTCCAGCTGCTCAACGCGCTCGCGATCGCCCAGCTGACGGACGTCTATCCCAACCGGTCGTCGGCCTCGCCGCTCGGCAGCCTGGGCGAGGCGCACCTGGCCTTGCTCAACGTGCGCACCGAACTTCACCGCGTCGCCGGCCGCGGCCGCGAACTCCTGCTCGCTCAGCATGCCGACGAGATCGGGGCCGCGCTGCACATCGGTGACCGATTCGACCTGGCGCGCACGCTTTCCGACGCCGCGCGCACCATCAGCTTCTACGTCGACTCCGGCATCCGCACCGCAGCGAATGCGCTGCCGCGACGCGGGTTCGCCGCGCTGCGGCGACCGTCGCGCCGTCCGCTCGACGAGGGTGTCATCGAGTTCGCCGGTGAAGTCATTCTCGCGCGCGACGCCCGTCCCGAGCGCGATCCGGGGCTGATCCTTCGGGTGGCCGCGGCGTCGGCGACCACTGGGCTGCCGATGGCGGCGTCCACGTTGGCGCGGTTGGCCGAGACCGCCCCCGAACTGCGCGCGCCGTGGCCGCGACAGGCCCTCAAGGACCTGCTTGTGATGCTGGCGGCGGGACCGGCAGCGGTGGCCACCATCGAGGCGCTGGACCGGACCGGCTTGTGGGGCAGGCTCTTCCCGGAGTGGGGAGCGGTGCGCGACCTGCCGCCGCGCGACGTGGTACACATCTGGACCGTCGATCGACACCTCGTCGAAACCGTCTCGCGGGCAAGCGCGTTCACTACGCGCGTGTCCCGTCCGGACCTGCTCGTGCTGGGCGCCCTGTGCCACGACATCGGAAAGGGCCGCGACGGCGACCACAGTGTGATCGGCGCCGAGCTGGCCACGCAGATCGGCACCCGGCTGGGCCTGTGGCCGTCGGACGTCGAGGTGCTGTCCAAGGTGGTGCGCCACCACCTGCTGCTGCCGCACACCGCGACGCGGCGTGACCTGCAGGACGCCGCGGTCATCGCGTCGGTGGTCGAGGCCATCGACGGTGACCTCGTGCTGCTGGAACTGCTGCATGTGCTCGCCGAAGCGGATTCACTGGCGACCGGACCCGGGGTGTGGGGCGACTGGAAGGCCTCGCTCATCGGCGACCTAGTGCGTCGCTGCCGGCTGGTGATGGCCGGGAACGAACTGCCCAAGCCCGATCCGATTGACCCACGCTATCTTTCGCTGGCCGCCGAGGTCGGTGTGCACGTCGAGCTGACCCCGGGGGACAGCCCGCACATCTACAACGTCACGATGATCGCGCCGGACCGGCGCGGTCTGCTGTCGAAGGCCGCGGCTGTGCTGGCGCTGAACTCACTGCGGGTGCACTCGGCGTCGGTCAACGCCCACGAGGGGTCGGCGATCAACACGTTCGTCGTCTCACCGCATTTCGGGACGCCGCCCGCAGCGGAGCTGTTGCGCCAGCAATTCATCCTGGCGCTCGACGGTGAACTCGACGTGCTCGGTGCGCTTGACCGGCGCGAGCAGGACGCTGTGCAACACGGCACCACCCGCGCCGGTGAGGTGCTGGCGGCTGTGCCGATCAACCATGTCCCCGCCCCGCCGCGCATCCTGTGGTCGGACGGCGCGGCGCCCGGCGAGCAGGTGGTGCAGATCCGCAGCACCGACCGGACCGGCCTGCTCGCCCGACTCACCGCGGTCTTCGAGCGCGACGGCGTGGACATCGCGTGGGCGAAGGTGACCACGCTCGGTTCGTCGGTGGTGGACCTGTTCGGCATCACGGCCGGAGCCGATATGCGCGACGAACTCGAACGCGACCTCTACGCGGTACTGCCGGCGCCGCCGCCGGCCAAGCCGGTTTCCGAGGCCAGTTAGGCTGGACGCCGTGTTTGAATCCCTGTCCGACCGGTTGACCGGCGCCCTGCAGGGCCTTCGCGGCAAAGGGCGGTTGACCGACGCCGACATCGACGCGACCACTCGCGAGATCCGGCTGGCGCTGCTGGAAGCCGACGTGTCGCTGCCCGTCGTTCGCGCATTCGTCAACCGCATCAAGGAGCGCGCCCGCGGCGCCGAGGTGTCCGGGGCGCTCAATCCGGCCCAGCAGGTCGTCAAGATCGTCAACGAGGAGCTGATCGGGATCCTCGGCGGGGAGACCCGCCAGCTCGCGTTCGCCAAGACGCCGCCCACGGTGATCATGCTCGCGGGCCTGCAGGGCTCCGGTAAGACGACGCTGGCCGGCAAGCTCGCGAAATGGCTTGGCGGGCAAGGGCATACACCCCTGCTCGTGGCATGCGACCTGCAGCGGCCCGGCGCCGTCAACCAGCTGCAGATCGTCGGGCAGCGCGCCGACGTCGCGGTGTTCGCGCCGCATCCGGGCGTCTCCGACGCCGGAGCCGTCGACGCCGGACCGGGTGACCCCGTCGCCGTGGCGGCCGCTGGCCTGGCCGAAGCACGGGCCAAGCATTACGACGTGGTCATCGTCGACACGGCCGGCCGGCTCGGCATCGACGACGAGCTGATGGGCCAGGCGGCGGCGATCCGCAAGGCCGTCGACCCCGACGAGGTGATCTTCGTCCTCGACGCGATGATCGGCCAGGATGCCGTCACCACCGCCGAGGCGTTCCGCGAGGGTGTCGGGTTCACCGGCGTCGTGCTGACCAAGCTCGACGGCGACGCGCGCGGTGGCGCCGCGCTGTCGGTGCGCGAGATCACCGGCGTGCCGATCCTGTTCGCCTCGGCGGGCGAGAAGCTCGAGGACTTCGACGTCTTCCACCCCGACCGGATGGCCAGCCGCATCCTCGGCATGGGCGACGTGTTGACCCTGATCGAGCAGGCCGAGCAGGTCTTCGACGCCCAGCAGGCCGAGGAGGCCGCGGCCAAGATCGGCAGCGGCGAGCTGACGCTGGAGGACTTCCTCGAGCAGATGCTGGCCATTCGCAAGATGGGCCCGATCGGCAACCTGTTGGGCATGCTGCCCGGCGCAGGCCAGATGAAGGACGCGCTGGCCGCCGTCGACGACAGGCAGCTCGACCGGCTGCAGGCGATCATCCGCGGTATGACGCCCGAGGAGCGGGCCGACCCGAAGATCATCAACGGCTCGCGGCGGCTCCGCATCGCCAACGGCTCCGGTGTGACGGTCGGCGAGGTCAATCAGCTCGTCGAACGGTTCTTCGAGGCCCGCAAGATGATGTCGCAGATGGCCGGCCAGATGGGAATGCCGTTCGGTCGCAAATCGTCTCGCAAGAGCGCCAAGGGCAAGAAGAAGGGCAAGAAGGGCGGCAAGGGCCCGACGCCGCCCAAGACGCGCAACCCGTTGGGCGCCGGCATGGCGGGAATGCCGCCGGGGTTCCCGGATCTGTCTGACATGCCCAAGGGCCTCGACGAATTGCCGCCGGGGCTTGCCGACATCGACCTGTCGAAGCTGAAGTTCCCGGGCCAGAAGTAAGTGCGACTTCACATCCGCGGTCGGGGACTGCCCGACGAGGAGCAGGTGGAGTGGTGGATCGTCGACGGAGTGCTGAGCGCCGAACCGGTCGCCGACGCCCGGACGGTGTTCGGTGCTGATGGGGCCGACGGCTGGATCCTGCCCGGTCTCGTCGACGCGCACTGCCACGTCGGGCTCGGCGAGCACGGACCCACCGCCCTCGACGAGGCGATCGCGCAGGCCGAACTCGAACGTGACGTCGGGGCGCTGCTGCTTCGCGACTGCGGATCTCCCGTCGACACCCGTAGCCTCGCCGACCGTGACGATCTGCCGGAGATCATCCGCGCGGGCAGGCACCTCGCCCGGCCGAAGCGGTACAGCCGCGGGGTCGCGCTGGAACTCGAGGACGAGTCTGCGTTGCCGGCCGCGGTCGCCGAACAAGCGCGGTTCGGCGACGGCTGGGTCAAGTTGGTCGGCGACTGGATCGACCGTGACACAGGCGATCTCGCGCCGCTGTGGTCCGACGAGGCGCTCGCCGCCGCGATCGGCGCCGCACATGCCAATGGGGCTCGCGTCACGGCGCACGTGTTCGGCGAGGACGCGCTGCCCGGCCTGATCAAGGCGGGCATCGACTGCATCGAGCACGGGACCGGCCTGACCGACGACACCATCGACCTGATGGTCGAAAACGGAACCGCCTTGGTGCCGACGCTGATCAACATCGCCAACTTCCCGGGCATCGCCGACGCGGCAGCGAAGTACCCGAAGTACTCGCAGCACATGCGCGACCTGCACCAGCGCTGCCCGGCGCGGATCGCCGCCGCGCGGGAGGCCGGCGTGCCGATCTATGCGGGCACCGACGCGGGCAGCATGGTGGCTCACGGCCGGATCGCCGACGAGATCGACGCGCTGACGGGCATCGGCATGAGCCCGACC
Source organism: Mycobacterium sp. B14F4 (assembly GCF_039871645.1). Lineage (NCBI taxonomy): Bacteria > Bacillati > Actinomycetota > Actinomycetes > Mycobacteriales > Mycobacteriaceae > Mycobacterium > Mycobacterium sp. B14F4. The sequence goes on from NZ_JBDPMF010000001.1 coordinate 607,549, forward strand.
GATGCCTTGGGCGCGGCGTCGTGGAACGCCCGCCAGTGGTTGGGCAGGCCGGGTATCGAGCACGGCGCACCCGCCGACCTGGTCTGCTTCTCGGAGGACCCTCGCCGCGGCGCGGCCGTCGTCAACCATCCGGATCTGGTGCTCCTGCGGGGGCGGGCTCACCGGTAGCCGCGAGCGACCGCTGACTGCACGCGATCGGCGGCGTGTCGGTGTGCAGACACGGTTGCTTGCGACGCGCGGTTACTGGCGGAAGCCCCAGTCGAAGAGGTCGATCGCCTGGCCGTACAGGTCGCCCGTGCCGTACACCTGCGCCACCACCAGCCGGCGGCCGTTGCGCTGTGCCGCGGCGACGTAGGTGTTGCGGGCGAGGTTGGTGTAGCCGGTCTTCCCGACCAGCGTGCCGGGGTAGCGCCGCAGCAGCTCGTTCTGGTTCGTGATCGTCTTCGGGCCGTCATCGGTGGGGAACAGCGACGACGGTTGCGCGACGATCGCGGCGAAGACCGGATAACGCAACGCCGCACGGTAGATCAGCGCGAGGTCGTTGGCGGTGGTGAACGACTCCATACCCGGGCCGTCGAGACCCGACGGCGACGAGGCGCTGGTGCTGCGGGCGCCCAACGCCGCCGCCTTGGCGTTCATCTTCGCGACGGCCGCCTGATAGCCACCGAGCCCGTCGGCCAGCACGTTGGCGGCGTCGTTGCCCGAGACCAGCATCAGCCCGTCGAGCAGCTGGCGCACCGTGTACGGGCGGCCGGCTTTGACTCCGGCGCATGAGCATTCGACGTCGGCGGCGGCCGGGCGCGCCACGATCACCGCGTTGAGCGGAAGGTGGTCGAGCACGACGATCGCCAGCAGGGCCTTGATGGTGCTCGCGGGGGCGTGTGGTTCGAAAGGGTTGCGCGAAGCCAGGATTCGTCCCGAGTCGACGTCGGCAAGCACCCACGCCTGCGCAGGTCCGTCGGGAATGGCGACGGCGCCCGAGGGCTCACCGCCGGGCTGGGCGGGTGCCAGGGGAGCGACTCCGATGGCTTGGGTCATCGCAAGGGTCAGCGCGACGGCCAACGCAGCCAGCGTTTTTCGCATGACCGCCGAGCGTATCGGTCACGTTCCCCGGGACGGTCTCGGAAGCGTTGCGATTGCGCAACTGTGCGAACTACAGCACGCCGATGCTGGCGTTGGGGTTGAGCGCGAAACCCCAGTCCAGCAGGGTCGCCGCCTGATCCCAATAGGTGGGCTGACCGGGTTTGTCCATGCCGAACATCAACGCGATGACCAGGCGACGACCGTTGCGTTGCGCGGCCCCGACGAACGTCTTCTGGGCGCGGTCGGTGAAACCGGTCTTGCCGCCGAGCGTGCCCGGGTAGCGCTTGAGCAACTCGTCCTGGTTGACGAGCACCTTGTCGCCGGTCTTGGACGGGAACACCGCCGTCGGCTGGGCGGTGATCGCGGCGAAGACCGGGTTGGCCATCGCGGCGCGGAAGATGACCGCGAGATCGTGCGGCGAGGACCACATGTCGATGCCGGGGCCATCGAGACCCGACGGCGACGCGACGTTGGTGCCGTAGGCACCGAGCAGGGCGGCCTTGGCGTTCATCTTCGTCACCGCGACCTCACGGCCGCCCAGCATGGTTGCCAGCGTGTTGGCCGCGTCGTTGCCCGACACCAGCAGGATGGCCTCGAGCAGTTGGCGGGTGGTGTACACCATGCCGGACGTCACGCCCGCGCAGTTGCACTCGACCTTGGTGTCGGCCTCATTGGCGACGACGGTCATGTCGAGGGGCAACTCGTCGAGCACGGTGAGCGCCAACAGCACCTTGATGGTGCTCGCGGGCGCGTACTGGCCGTACTCGTCGCGCGCGGCGAGCACCGCGCCGCTGTCCATGTCGGCGAGGACCCACGCCTGGGCGGGGCCTGCGGGGACCGGCAGCGAGCCGGACGGTTGACTGATGTCGACCGGCGCTGCGGTCGCGGTGACGGTTCCCCCGGCGACCAGAGCGATGGCGGCCGCGATGTAGATGGGCAGCTTCCGAAGCGATGAGCGCCTGCGCGAAGAGCGAACAACCATGAGGTGGCAGCCTAGTCGTGTTCAATCGAGCCATGTTGAGCCTGGAGGAGATTTCGGATCGCCTGGAGATCCAGCAGCTGCTGACCGACTACTCGACGGCGATCGACCAGAAGCGGTTCGACGACCTCGACCGGGTGTTCACCCCGGACGCCTACATCGACTACCGCGTCACGGGCGGGATCGACGGCCGCTTTCCGCAGGTGAAGGCCTGGCTGGCCGATGTGCTGCCGAACTTCCCCGCGTACTACCACATGCTCGGCAACGTCGACGTGCGCATCTCCGGCGATCGCGCGACGTCGCGGGCCATCTGCTTCAACCCGATGGTGATGGGCGGTGATCCCGCCTCGGGATCGCGCCAGATCTACTTCGTCGGCATCTGGTACGTCGACGAGTTCGTCCGCACCGCCGACGGCTGGCGGATGAGCAAGCGCGTCGAGGAGAAGTGCTTCGACAAGCTCGCGTGAGGGCTCAGGTCCGGTGCTGTGCGATGAACAGGTGGCGCGGTATCGGCTTGTCGTCCATGGCGCGGTGCTCGACCGTCATCCCGGCCTCGGCGAGGGCGGCGGCGACGTCGGCGACCGGGCGCAGCGTGAATCCGTACTGTGTGAACGGCGCGTGGCGCATGGCGTCGGGATCGCCGATGCCGACCACGACGCGCCCGCCCGGACGGACCGCACGCGCCAGTTCGGCGACCGCGGCGCCGAGGTCGTCGATGAAGTAGACGGTGTTGAGGGTGATGACTGCATCGAGTGACGCATCGTCGAGCGGCAACGCGGTCATCGAGCCAGGCTGCAGCCGCAACCGTCCGGACCGCAGGTCGGCCGAGAAGCGGGACTTCGCACGGCGCAGCATGTCGTCGGCGATCTCGACACCGTGCACCGTGCCGGTGTCGCCGACCCGGTCGAGCAGCATCCGCAACCCGATTCCGCCGCCGAACCCGACATCCGCAGCAGTCGCACCCGGCCGGACCTCGGCGGCGTCGACCGCGGCCGCGATCGCGCGCTCGTTGCCGCGGTTGAGCGCCCGTGCCACGAACAACCCGAGAACGCCGTGGGGGCGGCCGAGCTGGCCGGCGACCGCGGCGAGCAGCCTGTCTCTGAGTGCGGTCATGCGGCCATTACACCGCGAGTGTGCGATCTGATCCGCCCGTCGCGGCGTGTCGCGGATGAAACCGCACGGTCGCGGGGTTGTCCGGGCGGATTTTTCCCGGTCGGGGCTGTTCTGGCACAATGGGCGGCTGTCTACCGCACGACTCCGGCTGTGCGGCGGTCACACACGTAAGGCAAAACCGGGTCGAGGCATTCCGCCCCGATCGCTGAATTGCACCGTGGCAATCACAGGAGAAGTAGCTCAACCATGGCTGTCAAGATCAAGCTCACCCGGCTTGGCAAGATCCGCAACCCTCAGTACCGCATCGCCGTCGCGGACGCGCGCACCCGCCGCGACGGCCGCGCCATCGAGATCATCGGGCGGTACCACCCGAAGGAAGAGCCGAGCCTCATCGAGATCGACTCGGAGCGCGCGCAGTACTGGCTCGGAGTCGGCGCCCAGCCCACCGAACCCGTCCTGCAGCTGCTGAAGATCACCGGCGACTGGCAGAAGTTCAAGGGTCTGCCCGGCGCCGAGGGCACGCTGAAGGTCAAGGAGCCCAAGCCCAGCAAGCTGGACCTGTTCAACGCCGCGCTGGCCGAGGCCGAGGGCGGCCCGAGCACCGAGGCCGCCCAGCCCAAGAAGAAGAAGGCGCCGGCAGCCAAGAAGGCTGGGAAGGCCGTCGAAGCCCAGGCCACCGCCGACCCGGCGCCGACCAAGGATGAGTCCGAACCGCCGGCCGAAGGCGAGGACGCCACCGTCGCCGGCGCCACCGCAGACGGCTCCTCGGAGCCCTCGTCGGCCGAGAGCTGAGCGCGGCCGTGAGCTCTGTCGTCGTCGACGCCGTCGAGCATCTGGTCCGTGGAATCGTCGACAACCCCGACGATGTCCGCGTCGACATGGTGACCAACCGTCGCGGGCGCACCGTCGAGGTGCACGTGCATCCCGATGACCTCGGCAAGGTGATCGGTCGCGGTGGTCGCACCGCGACCGCACTGCGCACGCTGGTCGCCGGCATCGGCGGCCGGGGCATCCGCGTCGACGTGGTGGACACCGACCAGTAGCGGTCGAGATGGACCTCGTTGTCGGGCGGGTCGTCAAGGCGCACGGCGTCGCCGGCGAGCTCGTCGTCGAGGTCCGCACCGATGATCCCGACGCCCGCTTCGCGCCGGGGGGGACGCTGCGCGGCAGGTCCGGCAAGGGTGGCGCGGAACGCGAGTACACGATCGAGTCGGTGCGCGAACACGGCGGCCGGCTGCTGATCCGGCTCGACGGGGTGGCCGACCGCAGCGACGCGGATGCGTTGCGCGGCACGGTGTTCCTCGTCGACTCGCAGGAGCTGCCCCCCATCGAGGACCCCGACGAGTACTACGACCACCAACTCGAGGGATTGCGGGTGCGCACCACCGCCGGCGCCGAGGTCGGCACCGTCGCCGAGGTATTGCACACCGCGGCGGGCGAGCTGCTCGCGGTGCGCAGCGGTGACCGCGAGGTGCTGGTGCCTTTCGTCAGCGTGATCGTGACGTCGGTGTCGCTGGCCGATCGACTGGTCGAGATCGACCCGCCAGAAGGCCTGTTGGAGATCTAGACGTGCGAATAGATGTGGTGACGATCTTCCCGGCCTACCTCGACCCGCTGCGACAGTCGTTGCCGGGCAAGGCGATCGACTCGGGCATCGTGCATCTGCAGGTGCACGATCTGCGGCGGTGGACCCATGATGTGCACCGCTCGGTCGACGACGCCCCGTACGGCGGCGGGCCGGGCATGGTGATGAAGGCCCCGGTGTGGGGTGAGGCGCTCGACGAGATCTGTTCCGACGACACGCTTCTGGTGGTGCCCACACCGGCAGGCAGGTTGTTCACCCAGGCCGACGCCCACGCATGGAGCGGTGAGAGGCATCTGGTGTTCGCGTGTGGGCGCTACGAGGGCATCGACCAGCGGGTGGTCGAGGACGCGGCGCGCCGGATGCGGGTGGTCGAGGTGTCGATCGGCGACTATGTGCTGCCCGGCGGTGAGTCGGCGGCCCTGGTGATGATCGAGGCGGTCGTGCGACTGCTGCCCGGCGTGCTCGGCAATCCCGCGTCACATCAAGACGATTCGCATTCCGACGGTCTGCTCGAGGCGCCGAGCTACACCCGGCCGCCCAGCTGGCGTGGGCTCGACGTGCCGGAGATCCTGATGTCCGGCGACCACGCGAAGGTCGCGGCATGGCGGCGCGAGCAGGGACTGCAGCGCACCCGGGAGCGACGGCCGGACCTGTTCGGCTGAGCGGCGTCAGGTGACGAGTTCGACGGCTCCCTGAATGTCCATGATGCCGAGTTCGACGACCAGATCGGGCTGGCGTCGGTTGGCTTCGGTCTTGAACGCCCGCAAGGCCCCGGACAGCATCTCGGTTTCGTAGGCCCTGTCGGTCAGCACGCGGTCGCCGTAAGCCACCGCGGCCGCGCCGCAATCGCGGTGCGTCATGCCGATGAGGCGGGTCAGCCAGTGCAGGTCCACCGAGATGGCGAGGTTCTCCCAGAACGTCTCATGCCAGCCGGCGAACACCGGTGCCACCACGCCGACCGGGCCGCCCGCGAAGGCGAACTCGCTGTAGTTGTTCTGCCAACCGCGGCCGGTCATGTAATTGAACGTGTTGGTGGTGAACCGCGGGTCGATGCACTTCATCAGCATCGCCTCGTAGCCCTCGTCGAGCTGCGCCCGGGACTGCGGGGCGGTGGCCATCGCGGCGACCCCGAACCCCAGCCCGGCGAGCGCGGCCCGACGCGAGATGTCAGAAGGACTTCGATCGGACTCTGTCATGGCGCCCCCGTTCTTCCTCGAGCAGACATAAACATGCCCAATTTCGGCAGTTCTCGCGCAGTTTTCCGTCTGCTCGGACGTTTAGATGCGGCCGCCAGGGAACATCGTCTTGACGGCCTGGGTCAGGGTGGCCCGCGCTGTCGCCTCATCGGTGGGCTGGAGTGAGCCGATCGCCATGACATAGCGGCGGTCGGCTTCGATCACGCCGGTGGTCACGTGCAGCTGGTTGGCGCCGTTCCAGCAGCAGAACCAGCCCTGTTTGACGGCGACGGGTTCGGCGAAGAGGCCTTCGGGTATGCCGAAGCGCTGCGGATAGCCGTCGACCCCGGTCGGGGTGGAGCGCGCGAGGTTGCCGATGATCACGTTGGCCTGTTCGGGCGGCAGCCCTCCGCGGCCGTCCAACACCATGTCGTAATAGCGGACCAGATCGCCCGATGTGCTGAGCGTGAGATCCCACTTCCCGTTGTACGGCGGGCTCGTGGCCGTCAGCCCGTACCGCGACACCACGCGGTTGATCACGGCGCTCCCACCGCTGCGGTTCCAGAAGATTTCGGCCGCACTGTCGTCCGAGGACCGCAGCATCGTGTCGAGAGCCCGCCGGTCGTCGGGCGAGATCTTGGTCTCGCCGCGCGCCTCCTGTAGCAGCAGGTCGTCGGCGATGAACAGTTTGACCACCGAGGCGATGGGCATGGCCTGGGCGTTCCCGTTCGAGACGACCTGTCCGGTATTGCGGTCGAGCACGGTGATCGAGATGTCGGCACCGGCCGCGGCGGCCTCGGCGGTGGCCCGGCGCACGCGATCGCCCAGGCCCTCGAAAGAGGCGGGGGGTTCGTCGGGGGGAGCCTCGGGGAGGGGCGCCATGGTGCCCTGCGGGACGACGACGGTCAGGTGGGGCCCCGCCGATCCGGGCGGTGTGCCGTGCACCTTGGCCTCGCAGCCGGCGACGACCAGAACCGCGACGGCGATGATTGCGGTTGCTCTGACCAGCCTCGACGGCCGCCGTCGCATGACCCTCCTCAAATGTCCCGAGATCCGGAAATTCGGGCCCGCTGCGTTGCCCCGGCCCGCTTTTCAGCCTAATCGCTGAGTACCCGCGACGCTTGCTCAGACCCCCTCAGGGGCCCTGGTCCGAACGGATCGCCGCGATTTCACTCGATCAGCCCCTATCTGGCACAATTGAGCAGTTGTCTCGCGCAGGACCCGGGTTCGGCTAGCTCCATCCAGCTGCGAGATGCACCCCGATACGCCCGAACAGCTCGGCTCGGCAGTCTCATGTCACGGCGTCCACCGTGACCGCAGCGCCCGCAGCCACCAACCGCAAGGAAGTGTCACCGATGAACACGCTGGACTTCGTCGATCAGACGTCGCTGCGCGACGACATCCCGGCTTTCGGCCCCGGCGACACCATCAACGTGCACGTCAAGGTCATCGAGGGCTCCAAGGAGCGTATCCAGGTCTTCAAGGGTGTCGTGCTCCGTCGCCAGGGTGGCGGCGTCCGGGAGACCTTCACCGTGCGCAAGGAGAGCTACGGCGTGGGCGTCGAGCGGACCTTCCCGGTGCACTCGCCGAACATCGACCACATCGACGTGGTCACCCGCGGTGACGTGCGTCGCGCGAAGCTCTACTACCTGCGCGAGTTGCGTGGCAAGAAAGCCAAGATCAAGGAAAAGCGCTGACCTTGCCGTCGGGCGGCGACGAGCGCGCTGGCTACCCTGATCCGGTGACCGGATCCACGCAGCCCGACGAGTCGTCAGCCGAGAAGTCCACGGACAACGATCCGGACGCAACCGACAAGCCGGCCGACAAGCCAGAGAAAAAGGGCGGCGCGCTGCGCGAGTTCGCGATCCTCGTGTCGATCGCGCTGGTGCTCTACTACGTCATGCTGACGTTCGTCGCGCGGCCGTACCTGATCCCGTCGGAGTCGATGGAACCGACCCTGCACGGCTGTGCCGGCTGCACCGGTGACCGGATCATGGTCGACAAGCTGACCTACCGCTTCTCGTCGCCAGAACCCGGCGACGTGGTCGTGTTCAAGGGCCCGCCGAACTGGAATATCAACTATCGGTCGATCCGATCGGACAACACCGCGGTGCGCTGGGTGCAGAACACGCTGTCGTTCATCGGTTTCGTGCCACCGGATGAGAACGACCTCGTCAAGCGCATCGTCGCGGTCGGCGGCCAGACCGTCGAATGCCGTGCCACCACGGGACTCACGGTTGACGGAAAGCGCCTCGACGAGCCGTACCTCAACGCCGACACCATGCGCGTCGACCCCGCTGTCTATCCCTGTCTGGGCAACGAGTTCGGTCCGGTCAAGGTGCCCGAGGACAGGCTGTGGGTGATGGGCGACAACCGCACTCACTCGGCCGATTCGCGCGCGCACTGCACCAACACCCCCGCCGACGCGCAGAAGGGTCTGCTGTGCACGGGCGACCCGATGGCGGGCACGGTCCCGGTGGACAATGTCATCGGGAAGGCACGGTTCATCGCCTGGCCGCCGTCGCGTTGGGGCGGGGTCGGCAGTGTGAACCCGCAGACCTGACGCCCCAGACCCTGTAGGAGAGTTGTTCTTGCCGGCGACATGGCCTCCGCGCGCGGTGATCCGGAAGTCCTCGGGCCTGCGCACGCTGGAGTCCGCGCTCTATCGCAGCGGCCTTGGTCCCGTCGCGGGTGTCGATGAGGTGGGCCGTGGTGCGTGCGCCGGGCCGCTCGTGGTCGCGGCGTGTGTGCTGGGGCCGAACCGGCTGGAGAGCCTGGCGGCGCTCGACGACTCCAAGAAGCTCAACGAGAAGGAACGCGAGCGGCTGTTCCCGTTGATCCGCCGCTATGCGCTGGCCTACCACGTGGTGTTCATCCCGTCGACCGAGGTGGATCGGCGCGGTGTGCACGTGGCCAACATCGAGGGCATGCGGCGGGCGGTGGCGGGACTGCCGGTGCGGCCGGGCTATGTGCTGTCCGACGGGTTTCGGGTGCCCGGCCTTGCGGTGCCGTCGCTGCCGGTGGTCGGGGGCGACGCGGCGGCCGCGTGCATTGCGGCGGCCAGCGTGCTGGCGAAGGTCAGTCGTGACCGGCTGATGGTCAAGATGGAGGCCGAACATCCCGGCTACGGCTTCGCCGAGCACAAGGGTTACAGCACCCCGGCGCACAGCGCGGCGCTGGCCGAGCGCGGACCGTGCAGCCAGCATCGACATTCGTTCATCAATGTGCGGCGGGTCGCCACTGCGGGCGGCGTCAGGGTGGTGACCGAGCTGATCTCCGACGGCGCACCGGATCAGCATGACGAAGTGGGGTAGGGGACAATGGGGCGGAACCAACGTGAAGGACAGCTGAGCCGATGAGTGCCGAAGATCTCGAGAAGTACGAAACCGAGATGGAGCTCTCGCTCTACCGCGAATACAAGGACATCGTCGGGCAGTTCAGTTACGTCGTGGAGACCGAGCGCCGGTTCTATCTGGCCAACAGCGTGGAGGTCGTGCCGCGCAACTCCGACGGCGAGGTCTACTTCGAGCTGCGCCTCGCCGACGCCTGGGTGTGGGACATGTACCGACCCGCGCGCTTCGTCAAACAGGTACGCGTGATCACCTTCAAAGACGTCAACATCGAAGAGGTCGAGAAGCCCGAGTTGCGGCTGCCCGAGTAGCGGGTGCGTGCACTGCGCCGCACACCGAGGCCTGTGGGCTAACCCGCGGAACCGAACCCTTTAGTCGGCTGGGACCGGACGCAAAGCCCCAGTGGCGCATGCGATTTCAATGAAGGTGCTCGACGTCGAGAAGCCGCTCGAGCTCACCCGGATCGGCTGAACGCCCCGCGTGGAATCGTCAGCGGCAGATCGACCGAGCTGAGCAGTCCCGGCTGCGCGGCGACGACATACGGCACTGCGTTCACCACACGCATGGCGGTCGCGACCATCGCGCCCGCCCCCGACGTCATGCCCTCGATGCCCGCCTTCTTGCGATCGCGCAGGGTCGCCGACATCGTGCAGTCGATGTCCGGCTGGCCGGTGATCACCACGCGGTAGCCCAGCGCGCCGGGCAGCGTCGGCCAGTCGGGTGCCACGTCGGGCGCCAACCGGGTGACGTGCTCGATCACGATGGCTTCGCGTCCGTCGACCACGCCGATCGCCTGCATCCGCAGCGCGCCACACGTTCCGGCCTCCACGGTTCCCATCGCGACTTCGAGTGTCCGGTTCGTGACCGCGCGGTCCAATGTCTCGCGCACTTCCTGGACCTCCACGCCGAGCGCGTCGGCGACCATCCGGATCTGGCCCTGCCACTCGCCGGCGATGGCACCCGGGAGGCCGATCCAGGGCTGGTAGTCGAGCGGGCGCCCGAAACCCATGGCGTCGCTCATGATGTCGGGCACGCCGTAGTCGTCGTACAGACCGATCTCGTAGGCGTGGATCTTCTCGATCTGCGATGACTGAGTCGTCAAGACGAGCGGCAGATAGTCCGCGGCGAAACCGGGTTCGATGCCGGAGGCGTACAGGGAGACCTGGCCCTCCTTGGCCGCGGTGGCGAGTTGGTCGCGCCATTCGGCGGGCTCGTAGGCATGCGGGTTGACCAGTCGGGTCGTGCTGGTGGTCACGACATTGATGCCGGCACTGAGCAGTCTGACGTAGTCGGGGATCGCCAACGCGTCCCGCTCGGGCCCGCTGGCCGCATAGATGACGCAGTCGGGCTTCAGCGCGATCAACGCGTCGGCGTCGGAGGTGGCGGTCAGCCCGATCGGCTCACCGTTGGCGAGTTCGCCTGCGTCCCTGCCGTCTTTCTCCGGCGAGTGCACCCACACACCGACGAGGTCGAGGTTCGGTCGTTGATGGATCGCCCGGATCGCTATCGATCCGATGCCGCCGGTCGACCAAACGACCACGCGGTGCTTGCTCTCGGTCACCATGCCTCCTGTTCGCCGTTGCCACGGCTGTCCAGGTGAGAATAGCAAGCACTATTAAAAGCCGACAGAACAAATTTTAGGTTAGAGTTTCTCGGCGTGACCACCCCGTGTTTGACGCGGCGCTGATGTTCACGCTGCGATTCGACATGCGCGCACCGGCGACGGGTGCGCCCGCGCCCGAGTTGTACGGCGCCGCCGTCGAGATGTGTGAGTGGGCCGAGACGCGTGGCGCTCGCGTCGCCGTGCTGTCCGAGCACCATGGCACCGAGGACGGCCACCTGCCGGCCCCCCAGCTCCTGGCCACGGCCATCGCCGCGCGAACCGAACGGCTGGCGATCTTGCTCGCCGCCGTGCCGATCACCTTCTGGGATCCCGTCCGGCTCGCCGAGGAGATCAGCGTCCTCGACATCATCAGCCGCGGGCGAGTCTCCTATGCGTTCGGCATCGGCCACCGTGCCGAGGAGTACGCCCACTTCGGCGTCGACATGCGACACCGCGGCGCGCTGGCCGACGAGTCGCTGGCGCTGCTTCGCCAACTACTGCTCGGTGATCCGGTCGATGTCGATGGTCGGCGTGTCCACGTCACGCCGCCGCCGGTCACCCCGGGCGGGCCGTACCTGTTGATCGCCGGAGGCAGCAGCGCCGCCGCTCGGCGCGCGGCGCGCCACGGACTCGGATTCATCTCCCAGGTGGCATCGGTCGAGTTGAGGGAGTTCTACGAAACCGAGTGCCGCATCAACGGATTCGAGCCCGGCCTGACCCAGTTCCCCGTGGAGGGCGCGCCGACCACGGTCTTCGTCGCCGACGACGTCGAGGCGGCGTGGCATGAATTGGGTCCCTACCTGCTCCACGACGCGGAGATGGCGGCGTCCTACCGCCACGGCGAGGATTCGGTGGCGAGCATCTCGACCGCGCGCAGCGTGCCGGAACTGCGGGAGGCCGGCGGTCCCTACCGGATCTTCACCGTCGACGAGGCCGTCGCGTACGTCCGCAGCGGTAGGCCTCTGCCGCTGCTGCCCTTGTGCGGCGGTGTCCCGCCCGCGGTGGCCTGGCCCTATCTCGAGCTGGCCGCGACGGCTTCCCGGAATGCCGCAGAGCGACAGGAGGATTCGTGACATCACCGCTGAAAATCGTGGTCTGGTCGACAGGCGGTGTCGGGTCGATCGCCATCGACGCGATCATCGGCAGGCCCGACCTCGAATTGGCCGGGGTATGGGTGCACTCCGTGGAGAAGGTCGGCAAGGACGCGGGGGAATTGGCCGGTGGTGACCCGATCGGGGTGACGGCGACCAACGACGCCGACGCCCTCGTCGCGCTGCAACCCGACTGCGTGGTGTACGCCGCGAGCGGACCCGATCGGGACGCGGGTGCGGTGCCCGACTACCTGAAGTTGCTCGCCGCGGGCATCAACGTCGTGTCGACGTCGTCCACCAGCCTGGTCTATCCGCCCGCCTACTACTCCCCCGAGTGGCGCGATCAGATGGAGAAGGCCGCGGAGGCGGGCAATTCGTCGTTCTACGCCTCCGGCATCTTCCCGGGCTTCGGTTCCGACCAGCTCGCGCTTCTGCTCGCAACCCAGTCGAAGAAGATCCGGTGCCTGAAGGTCACCGAGGTCGCGCTCAACGACCACTACCCGGTGGCCGACGTGATGATGAACGGCATGGGTTTCGGCCATCCGCTGGACTTCGAACCCCTGTTGAAAACGCCGGGTTTCATCGAGATGGCATGGCGGGCACCGATTCACCTGATCGCGGCCGGTCTGGGTGTCGACGTCGAAGAAGTGCACGGCAGCCTCGAACGCCGCCTCACGGATCGCGATATCGAAGTGGCGTTCGGCACGATCAAGGCGGGCACCTGCGGCGCGGTGTGCACCCGTGCCGCGGGCGTCGTGAACGGCCGAGAGGCCATCGTGGTCGAGCACATCATCCGGATGGCGCGTGACGTGGCGCCGGACTGGCCGGCATCGGAGTTCGACGCCACTTACCGCGTCGACATCGACGGGGACCCCGACATTCACTGCGCGATGAACGTCGGTGCCTCCGAGGGCCACGCGGCGGGCCACGCCGCGATGGCCGCCACCGCGATGCGGGTGGTCAATGCGATCCCGTATGTGGTCGATGCGCCCGCCGGCCTGCTGAGTTCGCTCGATCTGCCGACCACGTTGCCCCGTCATGCTTTCGACTGATCAGTGAAGGAGCCGACGATGTTCTCGATTCGGTTCGACATGCGCGCACCGGCGTTCGGCGCGTCGACCACGGCACTGTATGCGGCGGCGGACGGGTATCTGCCCGCACCGTTGATGTTGGGCTCGGCGATCGCGGCGCGCACCGATCTGAAGCGCGTCGGTGCCGCGGTCAACGATCGGATGGCAGGCAAGGGGAGCAGCGAATGACCGGTGCGAACACCGTCGACCTGTACTACGACCCGTTCGACTTCGAGATCGACGACGACCCGTACCCCGTCTGGAAACGCATGAGGGACGAGGCCCCGCTCTATCACAACGAGAAGTACGGCTTCTATGCCCTGAGCCGCTACGAGGACGTCGTACGGGGACTTTCCAACTGGGACACCTACCGGTCCGGCCGTGGCACGACGATCGACGTCATCATGAGCGGTGTCGATGTCCCTCCGGGGGTCATCCTGTTCGAGGATCCGCCGCTGCACGACCTCCATCGGCGCGTGCTGTCCCGAGTTTTCACGCCTCGGCGGATGGAGGCCATCGAACCGCTGACGCGCCAATTCTGCGTGCGCGCACTCGATTCACTGGCAGGCTCCCCGAGTTTCGACTTCATCACCGACTTCGCGGCGTTGATCCCCATGCGGACCATCGGCTATTTGCTCGGTATTCCCGAAGAGGGTCAGCAGCAGATCCGCGACAACACCGACGCGGCGATCGGACTCAAAGACGGCAGTTTTCAATCGGTGTCGGCCGCAACCTTCGAGAACGCCTATCAACTATTCGCCGACTACATCGAATGGCGCGCCGACCATCCCTCGGACGATCTGATGACCCAGCTGCTCAACGCCGAGATCGAGGAGGACGGGCGACTTCGGCCGCTGACGCGGATCGAAGTGCTCACCTACACCAGCATGATCGCCGGTGCGGGCAACGAGACGACGACGCGACTCATCGGCTTCATCGGTCAGCTGCTCGCCGAGCATCCCGACCAGCGTCGCGAACTCGTCGAGGACTTCTCGTTGATTCCCGGGGCGATCGAGGAGGTGCTGCGCTTCCAGGCGCCGTCGCCTGTGCAGGCGCGCCACGTCGCGCGAGAGGTCGAATGCCACGGCCGCCGAATCGCCGAAGGTTCGGTGATGTTGTTGCTCAACGGTTCTGCCAACCGGGATGAGCGGCACTACCTCAACGCTGAGAGTTTCGACATTCATCGCACCGGATCGCATCTGTCGTTCGGGCAGGGACTGCACTTCTGTCTCGGCTCGTCGTTGGCCCGGATGCAGGCCAGGGTCGCAACCGAAGAGGTGCTGCGCCGCTGGCAGGAGTGGGAGGTCGACTACGAGAACGCGGCCATGGCGCATACGTCGAGCGTGCGGGGGTGGGGAAGGCTCCCGGTCATCGTCGGGTAGCCCACCTCAGGCGCAACATGACGCCGCGCAGTGACGTGTCACGGACGCGTCTACAAGAGCCAAGGCTCGGACAAGCCCCAGTTGGAGGGCACATTGCCAGCAAGGCTTGAACGAGAGTGGGGTTGTCTTCCTTGTGTCTGGTGACGGGTCAACTTGCGCACCACAGTCGTCAACGAATCGACTCAATGGTGTGAAAGGAGGGCCGGTTCCGCCAGTTCGTGAGTGCTGATTTCGAGGAGATGCAGGGCGTTTCGGACCCCACGGGTCCGATGGGATCGCCGTGGCTAAGACGGCAGCTTGGCGGCGAGGTCGAGCACCGTGACCGGGACGTTGCCGGTCTTCTTCAACCGCTCCGAGGAGCGGATACCGAGGTCGACGTCTGCGGCCTGGGCCCGCAGGGCGCCGACGGTCAGTTCCTGCTTCGGCACGTGGGAGAACATGTCGAACGAGTACAGGCGCATCGCGTTCTCGTGGGTGATCTTGTCGATCTCGCCTTCAGGCAGCCCGTCGAGGTAGATGTCGAGGGTCTCAGGTGCGAGCGGCCACGTGGAGTCGGAATGCGGATAGTCGCATTCCCACGTGATCATGTCGAGGTTCAGCTTGTCGCGGTTCGCGACACCGAACTCGTCGTCGATGAAACACAGCGCGACTCTGTCGAGAAATACCTCGCTCGGCAGCATGTCGCCGAAATCCTGGTGCGTCCAAGCCCGGTGCATCGTGTAGACACGATCGATCCGCTCGAGAAAATAGGGCACCCAGCCGATTCCGCCCTCGGACAGGGCGAACGTCAGATCGGGGAATCTGCGCAGTACCGGCGACCAGACCAGGTCGGCCGCGGCCTGCACGATACTCATCGGCTGCAAGGTGATCATGGTGTCCACCGGAGCGTCGATCGAGGTGATCGTGACGCTCGAGGAAGATCCGATGTGCAGGTTCACAACGGTGTTCTCATCGCTGCATGCCTGCCAGAACGGATCCCAGTGCGGGTCGTGCAATGAGGGGTATTCGATCTTGGTGGGGTTCTCGGAGAACGTGACGGCATGGCAGCCTTTCCTCGCCACCCGGTGCACCTCCTCGGCCATCAACTCTGGATCCCAGATCGGGGGCAGCGCCTGCGGGATCATCCGGCCGGGATATGCGCCGCACCACTCGTCGATGTGTCAGTCGTTGTAGGCGCGCAGCACCGCCAGGCCGAGCGCTTTGTCCTGCGCGCGGGCGAAGTACTGGCCGCAGAATTGCGGGTACGAGGGGAAGTTCAACGCCGCGGCCACGCCATTGGCATTCATGTCGCGAATCCGCTCATGGATGTTGTAACAACCCTCGCGAATCTCCGAGAGCTTGGTCGGCTCGGCCCCGTACTCGTCCGGCGGGCGGCCGGCAACGGCATTCAGCCCGACATTCGTGGCTTCCTGTCCCTCGAAAACCCAAGCGTCGGTGCCGTCTTCGCGCTGGATCAGCTTCGGAACATCGTCCTTGTACTTTTCGGGAATGTGTCCCTCGAACATGTCCGGCGGTTCGACGAGGTGATCGTCGACCGAAACGAGGACAAAGTCGTTCATGTTCATTACCGGGCCTCCGCAGTGGGTTGGGCTGAGTGTGTTGCCCACGCTAGAACGGAACAAGTATTTGGTCAAACAGCCACGATCGGCTGGATTTGAACGCCTCGTTGACACGCCTGCAGGCGGAGGCTACGGTTCCCGGTCAGACCAAAAGTTAGGTGGGTGGCGCCGGAGGGTTGATGTCCTACGAAAGCACGGCCGAACCAATCGAGCTCGGGCCCGGCGGCGTCAACGCGCGACTCGTCGCTCGCTTCGGCGAGGAGTAACCGATGACACCCCCGCGGAGCGTCGTGATCACCGGTGCTTCACGCGGACTCGGTCTTGCCTCCGCCGCGCACCTATACCGTGCGGGATGGACGGTCGTCGGCGCGATGCGTTCCGTCGACACCGGGATGGCGAATCTGCGGGCCGCAACCGGCGCCGACTCCGATGACCCCCGGTTGATCGGCGTTCGCCTCGATCTCACCGATCCCGCATCGGTCGATGCGGCCGCCGAGTCGATCGTGGCTGCGGTCGGGGCGCCGTTCGGTCTGGTGCACAACGCAGGCATCACGGCGGCCGGAATGGTCGAAGAGACCCCGATCGATCTGTGGGAGCGCATGTTCGCCACGAACGTCTTCGGCCCGGTGGCGCTGACCAAGGCGTTGCTTCCGCCGATGCGGGCCGCCGGCCGCGGTCGCATCGTCCTGGTGTCCAGCGAGAGTGGCGTTCGTGGGATGCCCGCGACGTCGCACTATTCGGCGGTCAAAGGGGCACTCGAGCGATGGGGCGAGGCATTGGCTGCAGAGGTCACGCCCTTCGGGATCGGCGTCACGATCCTGGTCACCGGCACCTACGACACCGACAGCATCACCGACGCGGGTACGACCGACTGTCGGGATCTGACGGGCCCGTATGCCCGGCACCACAGCACGATGGACAAACGTGGACGCGCCGCAATGAAGCTCGCGGCACGGCCGCCCGCCCTCTTCGCGGCCGGCCTCGCCAAGGCGCTCGACAGCGACCGGCCGTTCGTCCGGCGGTCCGTCGGACCCGACGCACGGATGCTGATGCTGGCCAACCGGTTCTTGCCCTCGGTCGCCATGCATCACATGATTCGACTGATGATGGGTATTCCACGGTTCGGCGGTCTTCGTCACTGACCGCAGAACCGCTGACCGCACAGGACGGTGCGACGATCGTCGCGCTCCCGAGCGGGCTACCGGTTCGCCGGAGAGCGGGTCGCGATTAGCGGACGCAGGTAGGAAGGGTCGCTGCGGTCGTGCGCGGCGCCCTTGATGTCGGTGAGCATCGCCAGGATCTCGTCGGTGATCAGCGACGTCGATTCGGCATTCCACTCGACGATGCACACCCGGTCGACGATCGCCCACCGGCCGTCCCGGCGTTCGAGCCGATCGACGTAGCGACCGCCCGACAGGGTCAGGTGGTCGGCGGGTTCCCGGTCGGTGCCCACAAAGAGGTAGTAGGTTTCCGCATGCGCCTCATCGCCGTCGAGTTCCGCGGTGTGGTTCAACAGGTAGTGCTGATACCGCGTCTGGGTCGAGTGATAGGCGAACGCCCAGTCGATGAAGTCCTCCACCGGACCGACGAATCCGACGTGATCGTCGACCGCGTCATCGTGGTAGGCCGACCGCAGCAGTTCCCGGTCGCGTCGATCCATGCCGCGGGCGTAACGCTGAAGGCAGTCGATGATCTCGGCACGATCGGTCAGCCGCCTGACCTGATCGCGCAAGTCGGAGTCGGTCGTCATCGGGTCCCCTCGGGTTCGAATCCGTTGATGGCTATCACTTCCTCCAGCGGGCGACGGCTCGCGGGCCGGGTGCCCCAGCCATGCCGTAGTCGAGCGACCGGGAGCAGGCATCCCTGCACATACGAGTCTGGTATCCCCAGCAGATCTCGCACCGCTTTCTCCTCGAGCAGGTGCAGGGTTGTGACGCAGGTTCCGTAGCCGCGGGTGCGCAACGCGAGCGCAAAGTTCCAGACGGACGGAAAGATGGAGCCGTATAGCGTTGCATGGTAGAAGGATTCGTCACCCTCGGCGCGCGGCATCGATGACTCGTAGCACGGGATGACCAGTACGGGCACCTGGGCCATGTGCTCGACGAGCCACTCGGTCGACGACATCAACCTGCGTTCCGGTGTGCCGTCGGGAAGCAGATCGGCGATCGGCCGGCCACCGACTTTCGCGAGGTACGCGTCGCGGTACAGACCGGCGATCGACTCGCGCATGCCGCGGTCGGTGATGATCAACCAGCGCCACGACTGCTGGTTCGACCCGTTGGCGGCGTGCAGGCCGATCCGCAGACAGTCGCGGATCACCGCCATATCCACCGGTGCGGCCAGATCCAGCGATTTTCGCGCTGACCTCGTGGTGGTGAGCAGATGGTCAACGTCCACGCCGGCTCCTAGCGCTGCTGTGGCTCGGGGAAGGCAACCTCGGCGTTGTCGGGCATCGCGCTGATTCCACGCCGATCGCAGACTTCCAGTACTTCGTCGACGATCGACGCGGGAACGATGAACTTGTCGGTGGCTGAAATCTGGTCGAGATGCGCCGCAATGTCCTCTGCGGTCGGCTCGGAGTCCGTGTCGGACAGCCATCCCTCGCTGAGTCCGACGAACACCCTGGCATACCGCCCGGCGCAGGCCGAGTAATTGCGATGGGTCACCGAGCATGCCGCGCTGGCGAGGAATGTCACCAGAGGTACGACGAGCTCTGGCCGGATGGCGCGCATGAAACCCGACTCGGCGAGAAACTTCTCGTCGCCGACGGTCTCGGTGACCATCCGCGAAAACCCGGTCGGCATCACCGAATTGGCGAGTATTCCATGGGCCTCACCTTCGATCGCTATCACGTTCGTCAGACCGACCAGTCCTGCCTTGGCGGCGGCGTAGTGTGCCTCCATCGGCTGGCCGAAGATGCCCGCCGACGACGAGATGAAGACGAATCTGCCGCCACCGTCATTGCCCTTCATGACTCGAAAGGCGGGCTGACTGAGGTGAAATCCGCCGTTGAGATGGACCCGCAGCATGCGGTTCCACTCGTCGGCGGTGAGATCCTCGAATCCAACGGACCCGAAGATGCCGGCGTTGCTCACCACCGCGTCGAGTCGTCCGAACGCATCGACGGCGGTATCGACGATCGCCCGACCGCCTTCGGGGCTGTCGACGGAGTCGTACGAGGCGACGGCCTTACCGCCCGCCTGCGTGATCTCGTCGACAACCTCGTCGGCCACGCTGGAGTCCGCGCCGTCGCCACGCATGCTGCCGCCGAGATCGTTGACGACGACCGCTGCGCCACGGCGCGCCAGGTCGAGGGCATAGAGCCTGCCCAGCCCGCGGCCGGCGCCGGTGACGATCGCGACACGATCGGTGAAATCGATCATGTTGCGCTCCTTGCCTATTCGCTGTGCGACTCTCGTGAGACCTCCAGCGCACCACTTTCCGGCTCCCGGAGTTCTGCGAGTCAATTGACTTCCAGTGCGACCAAACTCTACGGTGGAACAGATATTTGGTCAACATCGCAATGGTGCGGAGGTGGCGGGTGGCTGACGGCGCTGATGAGGGCCGCTTCGAAGGGCTGAGCATGCTTGCGTCTGCGCTCGCAGGGCAGCCGGTTGCCGTGGCGCCGCTGAACGCCGGCACGCTTGCATGGACCGACGGACAGACGATTTTCGTCGATCCTTCCGCGTCGGCACGGACTCACCTGCAGTCCGTGGCCGTGCAGGCGTCGCTGATCGCGGCGGGCAGCCTCGACCCCGAGTGGGTGGGACCCTTGGTGCGGCACTCGAGGACAGCACGACGCTACCTGGCGGTCGAGGGGCATCGCGCGCTCGTCGCAAACGCCGACCTGCTGCCGGGCAGCCTCGCCAGCCTCGCTGACCGGGGATTGGCGGAACGCAGCGATTCACCCGCCGCATCGTTGACGATCGCGTCCGGTAAGCAGGCCGTCGACGATGCGCCGGAAGCGTTCGGTGCCATTCGCGCCAAGAAGGTGATCGCCGCCGGCAGCCGATCCGCGGCCCAGGTCGACCACGAGGCGCCGGGACACGTTCCGCGTCGGGAGAGCGAATTCGAGCTCGAGGAACTCGATGACGACGAGGTCGACGACAGCGACGATCCGGACCTGTTCACCAGCCCCGTCGGCGGCGGGGGCTTCATCGGCAAGTGGCTGAAGAAGCTTCTGTCGTCGGCCAGGAAGTCGGAGGAGAGCGACGGACCACCCGGTGCCGACTCGCCGTCGCATCGCACCAATTCCGCCAACCGTGGCGCCTACGCGGTCTCGTCGACGGCGTCGGTGTCCTCCGAGGAGGTCGCCGACATCGAATCCCGCGGGTTCACGTACCCCGAATGGGATGCCGGTCGCAAGAGCTATCGGCCGGACTGGTGCACCGTCCGGGAGGTCGAGCCGACGATCAAGGCATCGGCCCCGCAGGCGATCGATGCCGCGATCGGGGTGCGGAGGCCGCTTGCGCGGTTGGGGATGGGCCTACATCGTCGTCATCGGCAGTCGCAGGGCGACGACATCGACATCGATGCCGCGGTGGAGGCACGCGTGGAGGTGCGGGCCGGTTCGGTGCCCGACGAGGCCGTCTATCTCGACAGCCTTCGGCGCCGCCGCGATCTGTCGGTGCTGCTCCTGCTGGACATCTCGGGCTCGACGGCCGAACCCGGGACGCTCGGGCGCACGGTGCACCAGCAGCAGCGGACCGCGATCGCCAACCTCACGGTCGCATTGCACGACCTCGGCGACAGGGTGGCGCTGTACGCCTACTACTCGCAGGGACGCACCGCGGTGAGCCTGGTGCCCGTCAAGCGGTTCGACGACCACCTCGACGCGATCGTCATCAAGCGCTTGAACAGTCTGGAACCGGGCGCGTACTCGCGACTGGGCGCGGCCATCCGGCACGGCTCGGCAGTCTTGGAGGCGCGGGGAGGCACGTCACGGCGCCTGTTGGTCGTGCTGTCCGACGGATTGGCCTACGACCACGGCTACGAACGTGCGTATGGCGCCGCCGACGCTCGCCGAGCGCTGACCGAAGCTCGTCGCCGGGGTACGGGCTGCGTGTGCCTGACCGTGGGTGCGGGCACCGATGTGACATCGCTGCGTCGGGTATTCGGAAGTGCCGCGCACGCGACGATCGGCCAACCTGAGTTGCTGACCGGCATCGTCGGCCCGCTGTTCCGCTCGGCGTTGCGATCCGCGGAAGTGAAGCGGAGGGTGGCATGACAAGCGAGGGTCACCGCGCTGATATCAAGTCGCAGAACGCCGTTGATATACCGAGCTCGTCGACACGGCGACGTTATTCAAGCAGCCTCGGCGAGGCGGCGGAGGAAAGGAACGCAATGGCGAACGAGCCAGGGGTGGCGTATCAGAATGGTGTGATGCCGCAGGTCGAGTCCTCGCGCCCGTACTACCGGCCGGTGGGCAACGAGGAGGCGGTCTTCAAGGCCGCGTACCACCAGGGCTTGTCGCTGGTCCTGAAGGGCCCGACGGGGTGCGGCAAGACCCGATTCGTCGAGGCGATGGCCCACGACCTCGGCAGACAGCTGATCACAGTGGCCTGTCATGACGATCTCACCACGGCCGACCTGGTCGGCCGGTACCTGCTGCAGGGGGACGAGACCGTCTGGGTCGACGGCCCCTTGACGCGGGCCGTGCGTGAAGGGGCGATCTGCTACCTCGACGAGGTCGTCGAAGCGCGGCAGGACACGACCGTGGTGCTGCACCCCCTCGCCGATTACCGGCGGCAACTGCCGATCGAGCGGCTTGGCGTAACGCTCGACGCGGCACCGGGGTTCGGTCTCGTCGTGTCGTACAACCCCGGCTATCAGAGCGTCCTGAAGGATCTGAAGGACTCCACTCGGCAGCGTATGGTCGCCATCGAGTTCGGCTTCCCCGCGCCCGACGTGGAGGAGGGCATCGTCGCCCACGAGGCGGGCGTCGAGCCTGCCACTGCTGCCGAACTCGTGCGGTTCGGTCAGGCCATCCGCCGACTGGAAACGGGGGGACTGCGCGAAGTCGCGTCGACCCGCGTGCTCATCGCCGCAGGCAGATTGATCGCCGAGGGCCTGACCGCGCGTGACGCGGCGAGGGCGGCGATCGCCGGGCCACTCACCGACGACGTGTCGGTCGGGCGCGGCCTGAACGAGATGATCGACGTCTACCTGGGCGAACCGAGCCCATCCGATCATTGACGTTCCTCGGCAGCGACGGCTAGGGTCTGAACAAATATTAGGTCGCGTCGACCCGGCGGCCGATCCACAGCCCATCCTCACGGAGGTCACATGTCCTACGAGAGCACTGCAGAGCCGATCAAGGTCGGCTATTTGATGGACTTCACCCTGCCGCCCGGCTTCCCCGAGGAGTTGTTCGCCTCGTTCACCCAGTGCTTCGACCTCATCTTCGAAGAGGCCCTCGAGCAGGGTCTGATGGACCGCCCTGTGAAGATGATCTACCGCGAGGTGGAGGGCCTGCCAAAGGGTTCCGTCAAGGCGGTTATAGATGCCTACGGTGAACTCGTCGACGAGGGCTGCCTGGTGGTGTTCGGTCCCAACATCACCGACAACTGCGTGCCGCTGCGCGAGGTGATCGAAGAGCGCTTCAAGGTGCCGGCCATCAGCGTCACGGGCACCGACGACTGGCTGGGTGAATGGACCTTCGCATTCCCCCAGGGCTCGATGACCGATGAGCCGATCTTCCTGGCCGACCTCATCGCCAAGAGGGGACTCACCGAGATCGGCGTTCTGGTCGAGCAGAGCCTCATCGGTGAGAGCTACCTGAAGAACCTCCGAAGTGCGTGCGCCCGCAAGGGTATTCGGATAGTTGCAGAGGTATCGATCGCACAGACGGCACAGGACATCAATGCGGCCGTGCAAACGCTGCACGACGCCAAGGCCGAGGCCATCGTGCACCTCGGCTTCGGGTTCGGGATCGTCTTCATCAATCCGGCGCTGGAGGCACTCGACTGGGACCCGCCGAGGTTCACCACCACCGCGTTCCAGAACGCGTGGGTCAACCCGATCATGTGGAACGCGTTCATGGGTTGGGTGGGCGTCGATCAGTACGACGAGGAAAACCGCGTCGGGCAGGACTTCCTGGACCGGTACGCCGAGAAGTACGACGGCAGTCGCCCCGAGTTCTGCGTGACGGTGGTTAACCGTGACGTGGCCGCGACCCTGGTGCGCGCGTTCACCGATGCGCATCCGCTGAGCCCGCGTGGCGTCAAAGAGGCTTTGGAGCGGGTCAAGATGTTGCCGGCCGCATCGGGTGCGCCGGGAACCCGGGTGTCGCTGGGCAAGTGGACCCGTCGCGCCTGGATGGGTTCCGGCTATCTGGTGGCGCGCACGCTCGACGCCGACGGCATCAACTCACATCTGGTCGACCGATTCGGGGAGGAATGACATGACGACGCAGGACTCCAAACCGCTGGACGCCGAGTCGAAAGCGGCTGATTCGACGCGTAAGGGGCCGAACTGGGGCCGGGTGATCGCGCTGCTCGCGTGGCTCGGCTTTCTCGGCCTGTTCGCCGCGGTCGGTCGTACCGAGGTCGACCCCCGCGTCGCCAACCCGAACGTCGAGGGCAGGCCCCGTCCGGTCGAGTTCCTGACCGCATTCGACCAGTGGCAGATCATCCCACAGGTCGGCGCCGTGATCATCGTCGTGGTGTTCACCGTCATGTTCATCGTCGGCTGGCGCAGAAACCCCGGCAGTCCGGTGCTGCTCATGGTCTTGTGCACCACGCTGATCGTGTGGCAGGACCCGATCATGAACTGGTCGCCGTACGCGGTGTACAACCCGATGCTGCTGCACTGGCCGGAATCCTGGTTGCTGATCATGATGTCGCCGACGGTTGAACCCTTCATCGTGTTCGGCTATGTCTTGTTCTACTTCGGCCCGTACTTCCCGGCGGTCTGGATCCTGCGCAAGATGCAGGCCAAGCGCGGTCCGGAGGCGTTCGTCGCCCGGCATCCGCTGGTCAGCCTGGGCGCACTGGTACTGGTGATCGGCTTCATCTTCGACGCCATTCTCGAGATCAGCTTGGTGCGCACGGGCCTCTACATCTATTCGCAGGCAATCCCTTTCGGAACGCTGTTCCCGGGTTCGACGTTCCAGTTCCCGCTGATCTGGGAATCGCTGTCGGTGACCTTCGTGATGATTCCGGCGGCTCTACTCGTCTACCGCGACGACACGGGCAAGTCGGTGGCGGAGAAACTCGCTGCAAAGGCGAAGCTCTTCCCGAAGAAGCCGGTGCTCGGCACGTTTCTGGTGATGTTCGCGATCATCAACGTGTCCTACTTCGCCTACGGCAGTTGGTTCTGGGCGATCAAGGCCAGCGGGTTGGCGACGTCGGTTGCCTGCCCGTGGCCGTACCCCGAGGCCAAGGTGTACGACCCGCAAGGGTACTACAGGGCGAACGGAGCCGAGGGGCCGTATTCGGTAGGCAAATGGTCCACCTGGCAGCAGGGCCCGTTCCGCAACACCGACGTCGAGCTGGGTTCGAAGAGCAACCGGTGTGCAACGGAAGGTCAGGATGGGCGATGAGCGCTTGCGCGAAGAGCGGACTGTGACTGACCCGCGCACCGTCGTCATCACCGGCGCCTCCCGCGGACTCGGGTTCGCGTCGACCGTGCGTCTCTGTCGGGAGGGGTGGTGCGTGGTCGCGGCGATGCGCACCCCGGACCGCGGAATGCCGTTGCTGCGCGAGGCAATCGGTGCCGCGGTTGACGACGACCGACTGATCGGTGTCCAACTCGACCTGACGGATGCCGCGTCGATCTCGGCCGCGGCCAAGACAATCGAGGAGACCGTCGGCGCACCCTACGGACTCGTCCACAATGCCGGAATCTCGGCCGCCGGAATGGTCGAGGAAACCGACATGGACTTGTGGCAGAACATGCTCACCACCCATGTCATGGGTCCGGTGGCGCTCACCAAGGCGCTGTTGCCATCGATGCGGGCTGCCGGACAGGGGCGCATAGTGCTCGTCTCCAGTGCGGGCGGCGTGCGCGGCCAACCCGGCATCGCACCGTACTCCGCGGCCAAGGGTGCGCTGGAGCGGTGGGGTGAATCCATGGCAGGTGAAATCGCGCCGTTCGGCCTGGGCGTCACCATCCTGGTGACGGGAACGTACGACACCGACATCATCACCGACGCGGGCACCACCGATGACCGTGACTTCGGTGGCCCCTACGCTCGGCTGCACAACACCATGAACACCCGCGGACGATTCGCGGTCAGTTTCGCGCGGCCCCCTGAGAAGTTCACCGAGGGACTTCTCAAGGCACTGGACGACCGGGGCTCGTTCAAGCGCCGCGGTGTGGGTCCGGACGCCTCAATGTTGTTGACGCTCAACCGTATCCTTCCCGCGGCGAGTATGCACCATGTGTCCCGGATCGTGATGGGCATTCCACGATACGGCGCGATGCGTGGCGGAGCGTATCCGCTGACAGCGGCGCAGCGTGTGATGGTGTTCGCGGCCCGCGTGCTTCCACAGTCGGTGTTGCAGCGACTGGCGTCGCTCGCCATGCGGCTTTCTCCCGCCAAGACAACGACAGAGGAAAAGTGAGAACAGTGGCTGACACAGCGAAGGTCGACTTTGAGTCGCGGATGATGATCGACGGCAAGCTCGTCGACGGCGAGGCGGGAACGTTCACCAACATCAACCCGGCCAACGAAGAGGTGCTCGGCGAGGTCGCGGACGCCTCGAAGGCCGACATGAACCGTGCCATCGATGCCGCTCGCCGATCGTTCGACGAGACGGACTGGTCGACCAATCGTGAGCTTCGCAAGCGCTGCCTCCTGCAACTGCACGACGCGATCGAGAGCGAACGCGAAGAGTTGCGCGAGGAGCTCATCCGCGAGGTCGGGGCGCCGCGCGCGGTGACGCACGGCCCGCATTTGGATGCGCCGCTCGAGGACGGTCTGAAATACCCGGCCAGGTTGATCGACACTTTCCCGTGGGAGACCGATCTCGGTGACAAGGTCGTGTCGGTGACCGGCGTCAACACCCGCCGGAAGGTGTGGCACGAGCCGGTCGGGGTGGTCGGCGCCATCGTGCCGTGGAACTTCCCGTTCGAAGTCACGCTCAACAAGCTGGGGCAGGCGTTGGCGACGGGCAACACGGTCGTCTTGAAGCCCGCTCCGAACACACCGTTCAACGCGACGCGGCTTGGCCGGCTCATCGCCGAGAAGACCGACTTCCCACCGGGAGTCGTCAATGTCGTCACCGCCTCCGACCACTTCGTCGGCGAGGAACTGACGCTGTCCCCGAAGGTCGACATGATCTCCTTCACGGGATCGACCGTGGTGGGCAAGCGCATCATGGAGAAGGGTGCGGCCACGATGAAGCGGCTGTTCCTCGAACTCGGCGGCAAGTCGGCGACCATCGTGCTGGAGGACGCAGACTTCAACACGGCCTGCCTGATCGGCATCGGTCCGCTGATGCACGCGGGGCAGGGATGCGCGGCGCCGACCCGGATGCTGCTGCCGCGGTCCCGTTACGACGAGGGTGTGGCGATCCTGCAAGGCATCTACGAGAACATCAAGGCCGGCGATCCCCAGGATCCGGGCACGATCTGCGGTCCGGTGATCTCTGCCAAGCAGCAGTCGCGCATCCTCGGCTACATCCAGAAGGGCGTCGACGAGGGCGCGACCATGCTCGTGGGCAGCACCGAGCCGCCGAGGGACTTCGACAAGGGCTTTTGGGTCGGCCCAACACTTTTCACCGACGTCGACAACAAGATGACCATCGCCCAGGAGGAGATCTTCGGACCCGTCTTGGCCGTCCTTCCCTACGAGGACGAAGAAGACGCCATCCGGATCGCCAACGACAGTGTCTACGGCCTCGCAGGCAACGTGATGTCGGGAACACTCGAGCATTCGCTGGCGGTCGCACGTCGACTGCGTGCGGGTTTCATCGGCCTCAACGGCACCGCGGGCTACGGCGCGGACACGCCGTTCGGTGGTTACAAGGAAAGCGGCGTCGGCCGACAGAACGGGATCGTGGGGTTCAGCCAGTACACGGAAGTCAAGTCCGTTGCCTACCCGGCCGATGAGCGCTAGCGCGAAGATCATCGGTCCGAACAGGAATAACAGCAGCAAGGAGCAGTAATGGAACAGCTATTCAACGATCTCGAGGATTTCGGATCCTTCGACGACGCGATCTCCGGTGACGTGCGTGATCCGTACACCGAGTTGGCGCGGATACGGCGTGAGGAACCGGTCCAGCGACTGGAGACCTCCGGTGCACTGCCCCACGAGGAATCGCTGCCGATGTTCATCGTGTACCGCTATGAGGACGTCCAGCAGATGCTCCGGGACAACGAGACGTTCTCCTCGGCCGCCGTCATCGCGGCGTTCGGACCGGTGCTGGGCGAGGGTGTGATGCTCGGCATGGACGAACCGATCCACGGCAGGCTGCGGTCGCTGGTGCAGAAGGCCTTCACCCAGAAGGCGTTGGCGCGCTGGCAAGACGAATTGGTCGGCCGCGTGGCCAACGGCTTGATCGACAAGTTCGCGGCCAACGGCAAGGCGGACCTGGTCAAGGAGTTCACCTTCGACTATCCCAGCCAGATCATCGCGGGTCTGCTGGGCTTGCCGGAGGAGGACTACCCGCAATTCCAGCGCTGGTCGATCTCGCTTCTGAGCTGGATCATGAATCCCGAACGCGGACTGGCGGCCTCAGCTGCCCTGTGCGACTACTTCGCGCCGATTCTCGAAGCGCGTCGCGCGGAACCCAAGGAGGACCTGATCAGCGCGCTCGCCGCGGCGGAGATCGACGGGCAGAAGCTCGCGGACGAGGAGATCTACTCTTTCCTTCGGCTGCTGTTGCCTGCCGGTGTCGAGACGACTTATCGGTCGTTGGGCAGCCTGCTGTTCGCTCTGTTGTCGAATCGGGACCAGCTCGAAGCGATCAAGGCCGATCGGTCCCTGCTGCCGCAGGCGATCGAAGAGGGTGTGCGGTGGGAGCCGCCGCTGTTGACGATCACCCGCGTGGCGACCCGCGACACCGAGCTCGGTGGTGTCGCGATCCCAGCCGGCGCAACCGTGATGCCGATGCTGGGGTCCACAACGCGGCAGGAAGACCGTTATCCGGATCCGGACAAGTTCGACATCTTCCGTCCAGCGAAGAGTCATTTGGCTTGGGGACACGGTGTGCACGTCTGCCTGGGGATGCACCTCGCGCGCCTCGAGATGCGCACTGCCATCAACCTTCTGCTCGACCGCCTGCCCAACCTGCGGCTCGACCCCGACGCGGATGACCCCCATATTCGCGGTCAGGTGTTCCGTTCGCCGACCTCCGTGCCCGTGCTGTTCGATCCGCAGTAGGAGATCTGTCGGCAGCGTGACCGTCGCCCCCAGCCGAGGGCGCGGCCTGTAACCTAATGTTTGTTCAGTACACGTTCGCACTGACCTTGAGCGAGGAGACGCAATGAGCGATTTGGAGTCGGTCGACTACTTCACCGACATGTCGCTGGTCCCCGATCCGTACGGCTATTTCGACCAGTTGCGCTCGAAGTGCCCCGTGCAGTACGCGACGCCGTACGGCGTGATGGCGGTGACGGGTCATCAGGAGGCGCTCGCCGCGTACAAGGACCCGGCGATGTCGTCGTGTGTCGCGGTGGCGGGGCCGTTTCCGCCGTTGCCGTTCACGCCGGAGGGTGACGACATCAGTGCTCAGATCGAGGAGCACCGCGCCGCCATTCCGATGGCCGAACATGTCGTGACGATGGACGGCGAGGCGCACCAGAAGACGCGGGGGCTCCTGAGCAAGCTGATCACCCCGAAACGGCTCAGCGAGAACGAAGATTTCATGTGGCGCCTCGTCGATCAGCAACTCGACAAGGTCCTCGACCGCGGCTCTTGCGAATTCATGGAGGAATTCGCCAAGCCGCTGGCGCTGCTGGTGGTCGCCGACCTGCTCGGCGTGCCGACCGAGGATCATCAAGAGTTCAAGCAGATGATGGGCGCCGAACCGCTCGGTGAGGTCGAGGGCAACCAGGGCGGAACCGTGGCGCACAACCCTCTTGCGTGGCTCGACGAGAAGTTCACGTCTTACATCAGCGACCGCCGTCGACAGCCGCGGGCGGACGTGCTGACAGAGCTCGCGGCAGCGACATACCCCGACGGGTCGGTGCCCGAGGTCGACGACGTCGTCAAGCTCGCGACGTTCCTCTTCGCCGCCGGTACGGATACGACAACCAAGCTCGTCAGCACCGCGATGCGAATGATCGGAGAGCGTCCCGACATTCAGCAGTCACTCCGCGGCGACCGCGGACAGATTCCGGCGTTCCTCGAGGAGTGCCTGCGAATGGAGAGCCCCGTCAAGAGTCATTTTCGGTTGGCGCGTACCTCGACCACGATAGGTGACGTCGAAATCCCGGCCGGCACAATCCTGATGATGCTTCCCGGCGCGAGCAATCGCGATCCGCGCAAGTTCGAGAATCCGCACGAGTTCAACCACGACCGCAACAATGTGCGCGAGCATGTGGCGTTCGGACGAGGGCCACACTCCTGCCCGGGCTCTCCACTGGCTCGCGCCGAGGCTCGCATTGCGATCAATCGGATCTTGGATCGGATGACCGACATCCGCATCTCCGAAGAGATGCACGGGCCCGCTGAGGACCGAAAGTACGAGTACGAGCCGACATTCATCATGCGTGGCCTCACGGCGCTGCACGTGGAGTACGACCCGCTGCCTGAGGACTGACCGCCGAAGTGCGCCGTGTTCACGATCTGCGAGAGTAAGCAGTGAAGCGCCTGAACGGCATGGACGCCCTGCTGCTCTACAGCGAGACGCCCAACGTGCACACGCATACGCTCAAGATCGCCTTCCTCGGAACAGGTGACCGCGGCGCGCCCCCCGGGTTCGACGCGTTTCGTGATGCGCTCGAGCGACGTCTGCACCTCCTCGAGCCCCTGCGATACAAACTCGTGGACATCCCATGGCGACTGCACCACCCGATGTGGCTCCAGAATTGCGAGGTCGATCTCGACTATCACCTGCGCCGTGTCCGGATACCCGAGCCCGGGGGCAGACGCGAACTGCACCGTGTGATCGGCGAAATCGCGAGCACACCGTTGGACCGGCGCTATCCATTGTGGGAATTCCACTTCGCCGACGGTCTGGCGGACGGGAGGTGGGTGCTGATCGGCAAGGTGCACCATGCGTTGGCAGACGGGATCGCGTCGGCCAACCTGATGGGTCGCTTGATGGATGCGGACCGGCCGGCGACGGACGAGCCGATCACCGTCGAAGCATGCGCGCCGCCGTCGTCGGGGGAGTTGTTGGCGGCCGCAGGTCGTGACCACCTCCGTCAACTGGCCGAGTTGCCGAGCGTCGTTCGCGACGCCCTATCCGGCTACCGGCGGCTGCGCCGGCGTTCCCACCAGCGCGGCGATCAACGGGAACACTTCGCTCGACCGATGCACGCGCCGGCAACATTCCTCAACCATGTGATCTCGCCGGTGCGAAGATTCGCCAGCGAGACATTGCCGCTCGGAGAGGTCAAGGAGACCGCCAAACACCTGCGCGTGACTGTCAACGATGTGGTACTTGCCATGGCGGCGGGAGCTTTGCGCACGTTGTCGTTGCGCTACGACGGAATTGCCGATGTGCCGATCGTCGCGTCGATCCCGCTCAGCACCGACCACTCGGCCGACCGGATCACGGGCAACGAGATCGGTGGTTTGGCAGTGTCCTTACCTGTTCACGTCGACGACCCGCTGGAGCGCGTGCGGCTCATCTCCGAGTCCACCACCAGCGCAAAGCAGACCCAGCAGCTCTTCGACCCGGAGCTGTATGGACGGCTGATGGGCTATATACCTCCTGCCGTTGCCGGCCCGATACTGCAGTGGGTCGCACAACACGACACCGACCGGCGCCTGATGAACTTACCGATTTCCAACGTCCCTGGCCCGCGCGCGTATGGCCACTTCGACGGGGCTCGTGTGGACGAGATCTACTCGGTGGGCCCGTTGGCCCCAGGATGTGGGGTCAACATCACCGTGTGGAGCTATGTCGACCAGCTGAACATCTCGGTTCTCGCTGATGATCTGACCTTGCGAGGAGTCGACGAAGCCACCGAGGCGCTTGCGGGGGCGTTCGCGGAACTCCGCGGCGCCTGCAGGCTGTAGGAATCATCGGGTGGCCTCATCCCAGGACGGGGAAGCGACGCCGGCGGCCGAGTTCGTTCAACGCGGTCTGCATCACCGACCGAACGTGGGCGTCGACCTCGTCGATGTCCGGATCTCGACCGAACCGGCCGATGATGTCGATCGGCGGTAGCACCTGCGTGACGACTTTCGTCGGCAGTGGGATGTTCACGGGCACGATCGCGCTCAGTCCGAAGGGGAACCCCAAGCTGATCGGCAAGATGTCGGAGCGAAAACGTCTGAGGCCGAGGTGTTCTGCGAGCCAGGTGCCACGCGTCAGAAACAGCTGGCTCTGCTGTCCTCCGGTCGATACGACGGGAACGATAGGTGCGTTGGCCGCCAGTGCAGTTGCCACGTAACCGGTGCGGCCCTTGAAGTCGATGCTGTTCTCCGCCCAGGTCGGCCGATAAGCGTCGTAGGTCCCGCCGGGAAACACCAGGACCACCGCGCCCGACTGCAGCGCTTCGATGGCTTCGGTGCGATTCGCGCGGATGAGGCCGATGCGCGACATCCACCCGCCGATCGGACCGGTGAACAACGCGGTGTGCCCCAAGGTCAGCACCGGCCGATCGAAGCCGAATCGGTCGTAGTAGGCGGTGCTGAAGATCAACGTGTCGAGAGTAAGCATTCCGCCGGAGTGGTTGGACACCGTCAGGACGCCCCCGTCGGTGGGGAATCTCTCCAGACCGTTCACCTCCCATCGGAACCAGCGCTGGGAGATGGGGCGGGCGAAGTTGATCAGCCGGCGGGTGCTTTCCGGATCCCACCTCGGGTCGTCATCGCGTTTCGGGGCGGCGACGTCGTGCATGTGTCGAGTCCTTGACGAGTTACTTTGTGGCGGTGCGGGCATGGCTGCCCAATGCCGCCTGATTCCTGGGCCGCTCCTCCACGGTACGCCAGAACAACTATTTGGTCTATGCCCGTGGGCAAGAAATCTGACGTCGAGTGACTCATGACAGCGGCACGGTCAAGTAGTCAGGAATGGCGTTCGATGACACCGCGAATCGTCGTATCCCGAACGAGGATAAGCGCCTGACGCGTCCCCAGATCGCGGAGGATGTTCTCCGGGACCCAGCCGATGCCGATGACGCTGCGCGCCAGCAGTTCGTTCGACGGGCTGTCGATGCTGATCTCCCCAGATTGCATCCCCTCGGCCAGAAGGCTTTTCATCTGCCGCACCCGTTTGGTGAACAGATAGCCCGGATTCGACGTGTCGGGAGGGGACTGGCGCATCCACGCCAGCTGAATACGGAACTCGTCACCGAAGCGGTCCAGCGCGTTGGTGTTGATCCAGCTCAATGCGTCGATCTTCTCGATCGGCGACGCGTCGGTCTTGAGCACCTCCGTCCAGCCCATCGCGACCTTTTCGCCGAAGGACTGCATGATGGACGCCAGAAGCTCGTCTTTCGACCCGATCAGCCGGTACACCGTGCCGGTGCCGATCCCAGCCGCCGAAGCGATGTCGCGAACAGTCGTCACCTCGTAGCCCTTGCGTCCGAACTCCGCACGGGCGACGGCACGTACGTGGGCCGCCTTGTCGTCAATCTCGCTTTCGTCGCTCCATGACTTCACCACGGCATCGGCGGCGCGGAAGGCGGCAGACCCGTCCAAGTCGGCATCGCTGGGGGGCTCGGCGGCCAGTCCCTCGAGGATGATCCGGCAGAGCACGGTGGCGAGCTTGTCGGCACCGGCGGTGTGGCGGATCACGTCCAGGCCGACGTGAAGCATCGTCTGCACGATGCGGTCCGACAGGACGTTGAGATCGACGTCGGATCTGATGTAGCCGCTCCACCGAGCCGCCCTCAGCGTCTGCAGCATCGCCTGCAGCACCGCTGTCGGCCTTCTCTGCGCGAGCGCCACCAGCTCGGGGTTGGTACTCGGCCCCTCGTAGAACGACATCTGTAGTGCTGCGCGGTGAGTGACTGCGCATTGCGCGATCGCGGAGCTCAGGTCCACGATCCGATCGAAGGCAGAGTGCGACGACGGGTCGTCCAATTTGACCTGGGCGCGTTCGGCAATCCGGTCCAGGTCTTCGTGGTAACGCCTGAGCAGCTCGACAAGGATCGCTTCCTTGGATTCGAAGTGGTGATAGAGGCTGCCGGGCAGAATGCCGGCGGCATCGGCGATCTCCTGCAAGGAGGTCCGCAGTCCCGATGTGGCGATCAGCAGCGCGGCCGTCTGCAGTATTTCGGTACGCCTGGTGCCATCGTCGTACGCATTGCCGGCGTGGCTCGAGAAGCCAACTGCTCCCTTCCCCGCGTTGCGCTTTGGTGTCACGCGGCTTCGCCCCGCATCTCCTGCACGTTCTCGGCTCCCACCAGCAGTCATCTGACCCAATGTTTGGTAAAGGTTATCAGATCACGTGCGCATTTCGACGTTCCTGCCTGCTGAAACGCAGTTGTTGGGAGGCCAGGTGGAAGACACGTTTGGCAAGCTCGGTTCCAACTGGGTCGACGACCACCGGTGCTGTGGGTCGCCTCGACCGGCATCTGCCCGATGCGCGGACCGCGGCCGGCCATGCGTGCGGGACTGGAGAGGTCGATGGGTTCGAAGAATGCAGACGCACCCCGATAGAACGGCTCGACCCAAATTTTTGTCCCGCAAACTGTTGATCTGGTGGCCTGTATAAAATAGGTTTCGGTCATCGTTCTGTGCGGCAGCTCGGCCCGCGCACATGCTCAGCGGAGGTTTCAATGACCGGAAAGCTCGACGGCAAGGTCGCTTTCATCACCGGCGCGGCCCGCGGTCAGGGGCGCGCGCACGCGATCGCGATGGCCAAGGAAGGTGCCGACATCATCGCGGTCGACATCTGCCGTGACATCCCGTCGAATCCCTACCCGCTGGCGACGCCGGACGACCTCGCCGAGACCGAGCGCTCGATCAAAGAGATCGGACGGCGCGTCGTGGCACGTGTCGCCGACGTCCGCGAGCGCCACGAACTGCGCGATGCGGTCGAGGCCGGGTTGGCCGATCTCGGCAGAATCGACATCGTCGTCGCCAACGCGGGCATCCTGCCCATGGCCATGGGCAATCCCGATCCCATGGGTTTCGTCGACGCCTCCGACGTCGACCTGGTGGGCGTGATGAACACCGTCGCGGTCGCGATCCCGCACCTACCGGACGGTGCGTCGATTATCGTCACCGGTTCCACCGCCGGCATGATCCGCGGGACCACCACCAGCCCGGACATGGGTCCCGGCGGTGCCGGTTACGGATGGAGCAAGCGGATCGTGATGGAGTATGTCGACGAGATGTGTCTTCATCTGGCGCCGAGGATGATTCGGGTCAACGCGATCCATCCGACGAACTGCAACACGCACCTGCTGCAGAACGAGGGCATGTACGGCGTCTTCCGGCCCGACCTCAAGGCCGAGGGGAAAACACCGACGCGCGAGGACGCCGAACCGCTGTTCAGCCTCTTCCAGGCCATGCCGATCCCGTACATCGAGCCCGAGGACATGGCCAAGCTCGGGGTGTTCTTGGCCAGCGACGACAGTCGCTACATCACCGGCCAGCACATCCGGGTCGATGCCGGCTCACTGCTGAAGTGGCCCAACGGACCCGGCGGCTAGACCTGTCAGTCGGGGCGGTGCAGGAACCCGTGCAGCGTGGCCTGGACGAGTTCGTCGACGATCGCCTCGCGGGAGGGCGGCTTGTCGCCGAAGAAGGTGGACCGCAGCGCGACCATTCCGACGATCATCGCCACCGTCGATTGGGCGGGCAGGTCCGGCTGCCTCGGCCGCATCCCGCGTAACCGCATGCCCTCGGCGCTGATTCGGCCGAGCAGGCCGAGCGCGCGACGGATGTCGGCCACGCCGGTGGCCTCGATGTCGTCGTCGCTGAGTCCGTCCGATGCGACGAGCGTCAGCAACAGGCCCTGGTGCTCGACGAGGACGTCGTAGAGATGGCCGACGAACTGACGCGCCAACTCGGCCTCGTCGGTCTCCTCGGGGACGACGGCCTGCCAGGTCTTCGCGAACTCGTCGAGGAAGCTCGTGAAGGGCACCACCAGGGCTTCTCGGAACAGCCCCGCCTTCGAGCCGAAGTGGCGGAACAGGAGGTACTCACTGACCCCCGCGGCCTCGGCGATCTCGCGGGTCGTGGTACTGCGGTAATCCCGGCGCGCGAACAGATCTCGGGCGGCGTCGAGCAGGAGCCGGCGTGCCTCGCCGCGGGGCCTGCGCGCGGCGGGCGACTCGCCGGCGGTTCCCTTCTTCGACGAGCTTCGCTGGGGCACGGGAATTGACGATAGCCCTCCCTTGACCGGGTGCGTGGTAATAGTGTCCACTATTATTCGGAAGATCGTGGCGGAAGGAACGTGGTCGTGGGCCAACTCATCATGCTCGGAACGCTGTTCGGGCTGATCATCCTGATTTTCGGCGTGGTCGTCTATTTCGATCCGGAAGCACGCGGCGGCACAGGTGATGAGCGCTTGCGCGAAGAACAGACGGCCAGTGATGAGCGCTTGCGCGAAGAACAGACGGCCAGTGATGAGCGCTTGCGCGAAGAACAGACGGCCAGTGATGAGCGCTTGCGCGAAGAACAGACGGCCAGTGGAGAGCGTGACCGGTGAACGGCGAACTGACACCGCTGCTGGCGGCGGCCAATGCTTTCGGCTGGCTCAGCGGTATCTTCTTCACGGCCGCAGGCATCTACCTGAGCGTGCGCGGTCGGCGCCTGCATCCCTTGCTTCTCCTGTGCATCTGCGCGATCTCGTTCTCGTGGATCGAGGCGCCCTACGACTGGGCGATGTACGCCCAGTTCCCGCCGGGACTGCCGCGCATGCCGTCGTGGTGGCCGCTGAACATGACCTGGGGCGGCCTGCCCTCGTCGGTGCCGCTGGGCTACATCGGTTACTTCTGCATTCCCGCGGTCACCGGCGCGGCGATCGGGCGGCAATTGAGCGAGCGGTTCAACTGGCGTAGGCCAATCACGCTTCTGGTGGTCGGCCTGATCGTCGGCTTCTGCTGGGCCCTGGTGTTCAATGGCGGTCTCGGCGCCCAGATCGGGGTCTTCTACTACGCGTACGTCATCCCGGGGTTGGCCATCTTCGAGGGCACTCTGCACCAGTATCCGATCTACGACGCCATCGCGATGGGTATCCAGATGATGGTCTTCACCTATCTGCTCGGCCGGACGGACGTGCAGGGACGAAACGTCATCGAGATGTTCTCCGACAAGGTGTCGAAGACCCGCGTGCAATCGGTCGTCGTGTCCATCGTCTCGGTCATCGTCATCGGGAACGTCCTCTATGGCGCGGTTTTCGCGCCCCACCTGGTGACGAAACAGTTGGGATATGTGACCTCCGGCCCGAATGTGCAGTTGTTCCCGGGTGTACCGAACCAGCCCCGTTGATCTCAAGGAGTACTTGCTGTGACTGTCGACCCCTCCGTCGAGTTGTACTACGACCCCTTCGATTTCGCGATCGACGACAACCCGTACCCGGTGTGGAAACGGATGCGGGCAGAGGCGCCGCTGTACTTCAACGACAAGTACAACTTCTACGCGCTGTCGCGCTACGACGACGTCGCGCGCGCCCTACCGGACTGGGAGACCTACCGGTCGGGCCGGGGCACGACGGCCGACATCCTGTTCAGCGGCATCGAGGTGCCGCCGGGGATCCTGCTGTTCGAGGACCCGCCTCTGCACGACCTGCACCGCCGTTTGCTGTCCCGGGTCTTCACGCCTCGCCGGATGCTCGCGGTCGAAGAGCTGGTCCGTGGATTCTGTGCGCGCGCACTGGATCCGCTGCAAGACGCCGATGGTTTCGACTTCGTCAGCGATCTCGGCGCGATCATGCCGATGCGCACGATCGGCTACCTGCTCGGTATTCCCGAGGAGGGCCAGCAGCAGATCCGCGATCTCAACGACAAGAGCATCACGGTCGGTGCTCAGGAGTCGGGTGTGGCTGACCTCAGCCCGACGATCTTCTCCGATGCGATCGCAATGTTCGCCGAATACATCGAATGGCGGGCGACGCATCCGTCCGACGACCTGATGACGGAACTCCTGAACGCGGAGGTCGAAGAGCAGGACGGGACGCGTCGGCCACTCGAACGCACCGAAGTGCTCGCCTACACCGCGATGATCGCGGGTGCGGGCAACGAGACCACCGCCCGGCTCATCGGCTTCATGGGTCAGCTGCTCGGTGAACATCCCGACCAGCGTCGCCAACTCGTCACCGACCCGTCGCTGATCCCCTCCGCGGTGGAGGAGACGCTGCGCTACGAGCCGCCCTCGCCGGTGCAGGCGCGTTACGTGGCGCGCGACGTCGAGCTGTACGGCCACACAGTGACCGAAGGGTCATACATGCTGCTGCTCAACGGGTCCGCCAACCGCGACGACGCGCACTTCACCGATCCCGACCGCTACGACATCCACCGCAAAGGTGGTCACCTGAGCTTCGGGCAGGGGCTGCACTTCTGCCTGGGGTCGGCGCTGGCGCGACTCGAGGCGCGGGTCGCGTTCGAGGAGGTCCTCAAGCGGTGGACCGACTGGGACGTCGACTACGCCAACGCCAGCCGGGCGCGGACGTCCAGCGTGCGGGGCTGGGCGAGGTTACCCGTCAAGACCCGCTGATTCCGGGGACCGTCAGGCGACGTCAGCGGATTCAGTGTCTCCGGTGTCCGTGTCTCCGGTGTCCGCGGATTCCTCGTTGCCTTGGCCGGTCTGCGTTGCGCCGGAGATTGCCGTTGTGCCGCCGTCCTGCACGTTCCCCGCTGGATCGGGGACTTCTTCCTCGGTTTCCCTTGCATCCTCTTCGGCGACTTCTTTTTCGGAAGCCGTGTCCTCGGCTTCCTCCGCGCCGGCGGGATCCTCGCCGGCCTCCTGGCCGCCTCCCTGCTCCTCTGAGCCTTCTTCCCCTGAGCCCTGCTCCTCGGCGGTATCGGACTTGGTGAGTTCCTGCCCGTCCGGTTCGGGCTCGGTGGACAGCGTCAGCAACTTTGCGTCGTCGTCGAGGTCGGGCACCGATGTCGGGCCGGTCAGCTCGGCGTCGGTGGCAACCATGGCCGTCGGCGGTTGCGCGGCCAGCGCCGCAGCAATCGTCTGCTGATAGAACACGATCCCGTCGACGAGGATCTGCCCGCCGACGGCGAACGAAGCGAAGAAGTCACGCGTCGCGTCGAGGAAGGCGGTGGCGATGTTGCCGAGGTCGAACGTGAGGATGGCATCCACCACTTGCTGACCGCCAATTATCGACGCCTGAAGCACGGTCTCGACGGCTCCGACGAACGACAGGGCCAGCCCGATGAAGGCTTCGGGCGACGCGCTCGCCAGCGCCAACTGCCTCGCCAGCTCCCGCTCACTGAGTTCTATCGAGGACTCGATGAAGGGCAGACCCACAGCCGCGATCGAACCCACCAGAGCGGTCGAGATCGTGTCGAGTGCGCCGAGCAGGTCGAGCGAGAGCAGCTGCTGGGTGAGCAGTCGCAGTGTCTCGGGCACCGCGCCGATCACCTCTGCGAGGTTCGCGCCCGCTTGGGTCCAGGCCCCGATCTGGACCAGGAAGTCGCCGACCTCGTTGATCACGTACTGGCGGAGTATCGGAAAGGTGAAGATGTCGGCAACCGAGGCCGCCAGTTGCACGTCGGGCAGCGTCACCGAACGGACCTTCGCGACGGCGACCGGCACGTCGGGTGGCGCCGTGACGGGCGTAATCGGCGCGACGGCGATCACGCCCGCTCCAATCAGCGCGATACCCGTTGTGGTCCAAGGGCGTATCGCAGTGTGCATGGTTACTCCGGTTTCATCGTTGCCAGGTTGTGCCAGAGATTGCGCAGGCTG
The DNA here is from genome assembly GCF_039871645.1 of Mycobacterium sp. B14F4. Taxonomy (NCBI): domain Bacteria; kingdom Bacillati; phylum Actinomycetota; class Actinomycetes; order Mycobacteriales; family Mycobacteriaceae; genus Mycobacterium; species Mycobacterium sp. B14F4. Next base: position 646,478 of record NZ_JBDPMF010000001.1, read on the forward strand.
TCGGTACCACCGAACAGCGTGGTGAAGTGTGTGGAGTCGATCAGCACGATGTCGCCTGCGCGCCGGCCCGCCGGAGGCATCCAGATCAGAGCGTTGAACTCGGTGTCGCCCCCGGTGGTGAACGGGTGCGGCCGGTTCGGGTCGACACGTTGGCGGCCGAGCACGCGCAGGCCGTCGCCGGCGGGCGCCGTGAGTTCGTAGTGCGGCAGGTGCGGATGGAAGTTGAACGTGGTGACGTTGTCCAACAGTCGCGCGGTATCGAGATCGCGGAATCCGGTCAGCGGCGCGATCTCCCGGGTTCCCTCAACCACCGCGGGCCGCAGACCCCACGTGTTGTGCACCGGTACGTCGAGGGCTTTCATCAGCGATCGGGTGTACTGGCCGAACCGCTGCTGGCGCGGCACCAGGGGATCGCCGTGATGCTCGAACTCCATCTGCCGTTGGGCGAAGTCGTCGGTGAAGCCGACATCGTGGTGGGGCGCCAGTAGCAGGCACGTGCCCTCGCGCTGAAGCCACTGTCTGATCGCCGCGATCTCCTCGGTTGCGGCTTCCTGTTCGGAGAGGATGTGGTCGAGACCGAAAACCATAAGAGTGTCGGTGTCGGCGAGGATCCGGTCGTCGATCGGCAGCAGGTAGCCGGCCTGGTCGATGCGCTGGAACACCGCGACGGGGTGGCCGGTGGCCTCGCCCGCCAGTTCCTGGAACGCCAGCGTCGACCGGTGAAACAGTTCGAGCGTTCCCGCGATGCCCTGCAGGAAGTGCGCCGCGTTGTAGTCTGGCGTCTCGTAGTTGGGCCACAATGCGTTTCGGACCTCGGTCATGGTCGAGAAGCGGTTGTACATTTCGGCCGGGTCGCGCTGCGCTTCCCACGGGTAGCTCCAGGTCCAGTAGATGCTGATCCGTCGGCGGCCGTCGTGGTTACGGGCGACGTGGTTCTGGTTGTAGGTGCGTGCCTGCGCTGTGGTCATGTCTTACCCACAGTCGATAGATACCCCAACGCGTTGATCCCGGGAAGGAAGAAGTATGCGCCGCCCTTCAGTGTGGTGAACGCCGGGATACCCTTGTGTACCTTCCGTATGGGCCGCTTCGGCACGGTGAAGTCGAGCGTGCTGTCCTGCGTCCCGCAGATCGGGTCGTGCTCGTTGCCCAGCTCGTGAAAGGTCTTGTCGTTGATCCAGACGTTCTGGGCGAACTCGAACTGCCGCACCAGGTCTGCGCAGATGATGAATGCGGCGATGCCGCGATCGACGCCGTCGTCGGCCGCACCGTCGGGCAGTGCGGGGCCGTACGTCGCTCCGCGGCGGATCATGCGGCGCCGGTTCATGTAGTGCGCGGTGTCACGCGGGTTCAGCCGCCTGGCGTGCGAACCCAGCGGGCAGGCGTACCCGAACGGGTCCATCTCCTTGTAGTCGAAGTCGTTGTTGCGCATGGGATCTGCGCCCAGCTCGGGGTCGTCCTTGTCCGGTGCCAGCACGAGCGGCGCACCGCTTCGCCAGCGGCCCATGAACTTCGCGGCTAGGAGTTCTTCACCGTCCGCGTCCTCAGAGTTGTCCCGCAGGTAGTCGCGGAAGCGCGTGACGTGCTCCTGCAATCGGCGGTATGCCATGTAGCTCCCGTTGCGCGACAACGTATCGGGCTGAGGCAGATCGGTGACGGGCCCGTTCTCGTCGGGATAGCCGAGGATGAACTCGCCCGGTCCGAGTGGCGCGCCGGAACCCGGTGTGGGTTCCTCACCCGACCCCTTTATCACCGGCTGGGACAGCCGGTCACGGAACCCGAAGTGGTCGTGGGCATAGTTGAACGGCGGGGTCGCGTTCAGGTCGAGGTACGAGAGGCTACGCACACCGTCGGTGCGGGCGAGCAGCTTGTCGTGCTCCTCGATGGATCTGCGGCACTGCTCGTCGTCGCGTGCGAAGAGGATCGCGATGGCGTGTAATTCGTCGCTCGCCAAGCCGCCGACCCAGTTGTCCGGATGGTCCTCGCCGGAGTCGCCGAGGACGTCTGCTCGCGAGGCCATACCTTCTCTGAACGCGTCGGGGAAGGTGGCCAGCGACTCCTCCGGAACGCCGAGTGCCCGCAGCCCGGTCCACGTGAAGGCCACGGTGACCCACCGCCGCGTGCTGTCCATGGTCGCGGGCACGCTCGCTGCCGATTCGACCTTGTCCAACAGGGCCGACAACCACGCCCGGCCGCCGGACGGCGTGTCGAACGTGAGGAATTCGTACCGGCCGGTGATCGCCGGCGTCCGGGTCAGCAGGATGTGTTGGATGTCGTCGAGTTCGAGCATGTGCGGGCCCGAGGGCTACTGCATCTGGTCGAGCATGGTCGAGAACGCGGCCTTCAATCGAAGCGCCTTCTTGATCTCGTCCGCGGTGACGTATGGGTACTCGCCGTACTCGAGGAAGCTCGGAACATGATGATCGCGAACGAATTTCACGAATGCATCAGGGTTCTCCCTCCAGTCTTCCGGGAAGCCCTCGAGGTTGGTGAACGCCGTCGTGATGCCGGTCTGGCTGAACAGTTGCACCGCATCCTCGGTGTACTTGTCGAAGTCGGTGTCGAAGATGCCCTGATATTGGAAGTGCAGTCCGGAACCGACGTCGAAGAGGACCCAGCGCAGGTAGTGCAGTCGAAGCGGCGCGAGCACGTCGGGGCTGCCCGCGATCGCCTCTTCGATCTGCTTGCCGTAGGCGCGGATCGCTTCCTCCCGACCTTCCTTGACCTTGGCGATGATCGAGAATCCGTAACACGCCGGGGTCCTCGGGAACACCGGGCCGTAGCGGCCGCGCTCGAGTTCGAAGTATCCCTCTTTGGGAATGGCCATCGCGGCCGGCTTGGTCCAGTCCCAATCGACTTCTGCCATGCCACGTCCTCTTTCCGAACCGGGTGAGCCCGACGGTAGCACCGTTTAGTTTCTGCGCAGTGGTTTCGGCGGTTCGGTCACTCGGGTTGCGAGCGGTCACACGTTATCGCGGCTGGTAGCAGCTCCAACTTTGCGTTTTCGGACCGGATAGAGGTCTAAATCCTCTATTAGCCGGACAACGAGACCCGATGTCATGATCCTGAATACAGGGTCCTTTACATTCATTCAGGAAGGAGGACACTGTGAGAATTAACCGGCTGCGTTCAGTTTTGGTGGTGATACCGGCGGTGGTGCCCGTCGCCGTGATGATCGGTGCAGCGCCGGCAGCAGCGGACTGCACAAGTGCGGGTGCCGCCACGGTGTGCGCACAGGGAACGGTGCGGGGAGGCGGGCCGAGCGCACCCACCGCGGGGCCCGCTTATCCCGGTTACTGTGCCGACCCCTGGTACTGCAGCGACGACTGGGGTATCGACGTGATCGTGAATCCCGGTCCTCCCCCTCCGCCCATCGACATCGGACGCCCGGGGCGCCCGGGCGGTCCGCGCTGAGTCTCGCCCAGTAATCCGTCGTCCATTCGATCAAGGAGCTTGAGATGTTCTCTCGCAGCATTATCGGCGCCGGCCTGATCGCCGGTGCAACGCTTTTCGGTGCATCGGCGACCGCCGCCGCCGACCCGCCGAACTGCACGGCCGCTGACCTTGCCGGCGTCATGAGCGGGGTCTCCGCGGGTACGTCGTCGTACTTGTTCACCCATCCCGACGTGAATGCCTTCTTCACGGGCCTCAAGGGGAAGCCCAGGGACCAGATGACGGCCGAGATTCAGGCCTACATGGAGGCGAACCCACGCGTGCGCGATGAACTCCGCGCAGTACGGCAGCCCGCGGCCGACTTCCGGGATCGGTGCAACGCACCCATGCCCGACATGCCGATGGGCTGAGTATCCAAGCGGTGCACACTGGGGGTGTGCGCGACACACCGAAGTGCTGGCTCACCGACATGGACGGCGTCCTGGTGCGCGAGGAGCACGCGCTGCCGGGCGCCGCGGAGTTCCTGCAGCGACTGGTCGAGTGCGAGCGGCCCTTCCTCGTACTGACCAACAACTCGATCTTCACCCCACGCGACCTAGCGGCCCGGTTGATGCGCTCGGGACTCACCGTCCCGGAGGCGTCGATCTGGACCTCCGCGCTGGCGACCGCGTCGTTCCTCACCGACCAACTGCCCGGCGGCTCGGCCTACGTCATCGGTGAGGCCGGGCTGACCACGGCGCTGCACGAGGCGGGTTACACGCTCACCGACGTCGACCCCGACTTCGTCGTGCTCGGGGAGACACGGACGTACTCGTTCGAGGCGATCACCAAGGCGATCCGATTGATCCTGCAGGGTGCCCGGTTCATCGCGACCAATCCCGACGTCACCGGGCCGTCGGCGGAGGGTCCGTTGCCGGCCACCGGGTCCGTCGCCGCGATGATCACCAAGGCGACCGGGCGCGAGCCGTACTTCGTGGGCAAGCCGAATCCGATGATGTTCCGCAGCGCACTGAACCGGATCGAGGCCCATTCGGAGAGCACGGTGATGGTGGGCGACCGGATGGACACCGACGTCGTCGCCGGCATCGAGGCCGGACTGGAAACCATCCTGGTGCTCACCGGATCCACCACCGTCGACGAGGTCGAGCGGTATCCCTTCCGGCCCAGCCGCATCCTGCCGTCGATCGCGGAGGCCATCGAACTGGTGTGATCGCCGGCCGAGCCGGGCGCCTACACTGAGCGCGATGACCGGCACACCCGACGCCGCCCGGCCGCTGGCCGGGGTGCGCATCATCGAGATCTCGAGTTTCGTCGCCGTCCCGCTGGCCGGGATGACGCTGTCGCAGCTGGGTGCCGAGGTGACCCGGGTCGATCCGATCGGCGGTGCGGCCGACTACCGCCGGTGGCCACTGACCGGCGATGGCGAGAGCATCTATTGGGCGGGGCTGAACAAGGGCAAGCGGTCGGTGGCGGCCGACATGCGCACTCCGGAAGGGCAGGACCTCGTCCAGCGGCTGATCGCCGGCAGCGGGGTGCTGATCACGAATGTGGCTGGCCGGGAATGGCATTCGTATGACACGCTGACGCGGTTGCGTCCCGACCTGATCCATGTCGAGGTGTCCGGTCGCGCCGACGGCGGCACCGGCGTGGACTACACCGTCAACGCCGGCATCGGGTTTCCGTTGGTGACCGGGCCTTCGGAGTTGGCGGCCCCCGTGAACCACGTGCTACCGGCGTGGGATGTCACGTGCGGCATCTATGCGGCGCTGGCCGTGGTGAGCGCACTGCGGCACCGTGACGCGACGGGTCAGGGTCAGCGCGTCAGCATCCCGTTGGAGAACGTCGCGCTGGCCACGGCCGGCAACCTCAGCTTCCTCACCGAGGTGATGGTCAACGGCACCACGCGCGAACGGATCGGCAACTCGGTGTACGGCCAGTACGGCCAGGACTTCACCAGCAGCGACGGCGTCTCGTTCATGGTCGTCGCGCTGACCGGTCGTCACTTCCGCGACCTGGCCGAACTGACGGGAACCGCCAAAGCCGTTGCCGCACTCGCGGAGACGCTCGGCGCCGACTTCGCCGACGAGGGGCAGCGCTTCGAGCACCGAGACGCATTGAGCGGACTGTTCGGCGAGTGGTTCGGTACGCACACCGCCCAGGAGATCACCGCGGCGTTGTCGGCCACCTCGGTGCTGTGGGAGCGCTACCGCACCTTCGCCGAGGCGGCAACGGAGGCCAACGTGATCGCCAACCCGATGTTCACCCCCTTGGCTCAGCCGCGGATCGGGACGTATCTGGCTCCCGGGCTGCCGATGTCGATCGGCGGGCAGTATCCGCCTGCGGTTCCCTCACCCGCGCTGGGCGACGACACCACGAGTGTGCTGGGCGATTGGCTCGGGCTGACCGCCGACGAGGTGGACCGGCTCGTCGAGTCAGGCACCGTGGCGATCGGGCGCGGCGAATGAGCATGCTGCTCAAGCTGCTCGAACTGCGCGTCGGTGAGCGTGCCGACTCGTGGCTCGGTCCGGCCAGTGGCCCGGCCGGGAAGCGTTCGTACGGAGGACAATTCGTCGCTCAGAGCCTCGCGGCGGCGTGGCGCACCGTCGACGCGGATCGGCTGCCGACCAACGTGCACCTTCAGTTTCTGCGCGGCGGCGAGGCCGGTGACGACGTCGAGTACCGCGTCACCAGGGTCTTCGACGGACGCACGTCGTCGGCCCGGCGCATCGATTCGCATCAGCGGGACCGGTTGCTGACGACGGCCACGGCCTCCTTCGCCGTGCCTGCCCGCGGACCCGAACACGGCCGGCGGCAGGCGATGCCGCACGACCCGGACGCGCTGCCGCAGACGGGTCCCGCGGGTCCGGCGCCGTCGATGCCGCTCGACGAGCTCGACATCCGCATCGCCGACGACTCGTCGGGTGGTGAGTTCGTGCGCAGGCTGTGGTGGCGCGCCACCGTGCCCCTGCCTGATGACCCGGCGCTGCACACGCTCATCGCGGTCTACGTCACCGACGTGTACATGATCGACCCGGCGTTGCAGGTGCACGGGCACTCGATGCAGGCGCGGACACACCGCAGCGGTACCACGGACTCGGCGATCTGGTTTCACCAGCCGGTCTTCGCCGACGAGTGGAACCTGCTCGAGTCGACATCGCCCGCGGCCGCGCGGGGCAGGGGCGTCGTGACCGGCAGCTTGATCCGCGCCGACGGCGTCGTCGCGGCGACCATGGCGCAGGAAGGCCTTATCGCAGCGCGGGAACCGCGGCCGAGCTGAGGGAATCGACTCGACTGCGCATCCGCCGGCGCAGCGCGGTCACCAGTTGGGTCAGTAGGATGCCGACCGCGATCGAGGCGACCACGCCGACGGCGGGGTGGCCGTCGAACAGCGCGTAGACCTGGTAGTGCACCAGATAGGTGTACAGCGACGCCTCGGCGAGAACCCCTGCGGCCGTGGTCAGTGCGGCCGGGCAGCGGATGGTCGGCAGCCAGATCAGCAGCGCCAGCCCGCCCAGCACCAACAGCTCCCGCGTCAGGCTGTCGAAGTAGCCGTGCAACGCGGCCGCGAGCACCACGGTCAGCAGTACCCGGTGCCACGGGGTCGTCGCCTTCGCGGCCGCCCACCCGATGGCGAAGAACCAGAACGCCAGCATCGTGAACCACGCGTCGCGGCCCATGTCCAGCCCGAGGACGTCGTAGCGCAGGGCCAGCCCCAGGACCAGGAAGGCGCAGGCGACGGCGAACGGACGGCTGCGCTCGGCGCGGTCCAGGGCCGGTATCCAGAACAGCAGCGCCAGCGCGACCAGCGTCCACACCAGCACCTCGACGAACCAGAGCCGGCCGGCGGTCATGCTGTCGTGCGGGCCGAGGAACTTGTTGGCCAGCAACAGGTTCGACCACGTGTAGTCGCGGGTCACCAGCAGCGCGACCGCGACCCACAGCACCGAGGGGACCGCGATCCACCCGATGGTGTCGCGCAGGTGGCGCACCCGCTCGGTACGCGGCAGGGGAGTCATGCAGAACCGGCCGAAGTTGTAGCCCGCGACACCGAGCAGCAGATGTGCGCCGCCCCACAGTTCGAACAGGGCGGCGTGGGAGCCGACGATGAGCACGATCGCGACGGCCCGCAGCGCCACGCTGGTCTCCACCGCCGCGGACCAGACGCGGCGCCGGCGCCGCGGCGCGGCGCGGGCATCCAGGTCCCGCAGCGGCCGCTGCGGCCAGTCGGCGGGCAGCTGTCCGAGCGCACGCTCCAGCCGGACCGACATCGTCACGTAGGACAGTGAATTGCCGCCGAGGTCGACGAAGCTGGAGTCGGGATCGACGGCGGCCCGATCGATCTGCAGCACCTCGGCGAAGAGCGCCCGCAGGTCTGCTGCGGGCGGCTCGTCCTGCTGGCCGGCGAGCCGGCGCAGCGTCGGGTAGTCGGGCTTGCCCGAGGGCAGCAACGGTAGCTCGTCGACGACGACGACCCGTACCGCCGAGGTGGGCATCCCGGCGGCCTGCGCGGTGACACGGCGGACATCGGCTCGGGCGCCGTCTGTCACTGCGACGATCAGGTGGTCGTCGTCGCTGGTGCAGAACGCGGCGACACCCTGCGCGCGCAACGCGGATTCCACGCGTTGCAGGTCGATGCGCAGACCGAAGACCTTGACGAACCGGCTGGTGCGCCCGACGATCTCGTACAGCCCGTCGGGGGCGCGCCGGGCGACGTCGCCGGTGTGCAGCGCCTCGACGGTCTTGCCGAGCGCGAGGTCGGCCGGGCCGTGCGCGTAGCCCATCATGACGTTGGGCCCGCGGAACACCAACTCGCCGACGGCGTCGTCGGCCCAGCCCTCGATGGGCTCGACGGTGAACGAGCCACCCGGTATCGGCAGGCCGATCGAGTCCGGCCGTGACAGCGCCAGTTCCGGTGCCAGATAGGCCATTCGGGCGGTCGCCTCGGTTGCCCCGTACATGACGAACAGATCCCAACCGCCGTCGCGCGCGTACTCGGCGAAGCGCCGGACGCGCTCGGGTGGCATTCGCCCGCCCGCCTGCGTGACGTAGCGCAGATCGGGTAGGTCCATGGCGGGGAAGCCGATCCGCTCCAGCAGTTCGAAAGTGTACGGCACGCCCGCGAACGACGTGCCCCGGTGGCGGCCGAACAACCGCCAGAACTCGTCATCGGTCACGGACCGGTCGGTCAGGATGAGCGCGGCGCCACGCAACAGGTGGCTGTTGACCACCGACAGCCCGTAGCAGTAGGACATCGGCAAGGTGGTTGCCGCCCGGTCGGTTTCGCGGATGCCGAGATAGTCGCCGATCGTGGCTGCGTTGGACACCAGGTTGGCCTGCGACAGTCTCACCAACTTCGGCGAGCCGGTGCTACCGGACGTCGACAACAGCATCGCGAGGTCGTCGTGCAGGCGGTGCGCCGTGCCCGTGTGCCGGTGACGGATCGCACCACCGGCGACGACGGTGTCGGGGTCGTAGGTCTGCAGCATCGTCGTGTGTTCGCGGCCGGCCGGAACCGGAATGACGACGTGGCGCCCGGCGAGGGCGCCGAGGTAATGCACCAGGGTGACGATGTCGTTGCGCGCCTCGAGCAGCACCAGGCGTCGGGTGTCGCCGAGGTCGCGCGCGGCCGTGGCGACCCGGTCGGCGAGATCGGCGTAGGTCAGCTGCTCGGAGTCGGTCAGCACCGCGACGGCAGTGCCGTGTGCGCGCAAGTGCTCGGCGAGCCGGCTCATGGGAGCACGACTCCGGAGCCCACGACCTCGATACGGACCTTGGCATCGACGGGCGGTGGATCGAGGCTGTGCTGGCGCACGACGATCGGGTCCGCATCGCCTGCGGGGTCGATGGTCAACAGCACGTCGTGTCCGAGGAACTCGACGGCAAGCACCGTGCCGACACCGTCGAGCTGTTCGGTGTCCGAAACCACCGTCGCGACAAGTTGTTCGGGCCGCAGCAGGAGCGTCGCGGGACCCGGGGGCGGTGCGCCGAGCACGGGAACGCACCCGAGCACGCTGTCGGCGACGCCCGAGGTGACCCTGCAGGGCAGCGAGATGCAGTCGCCGAGGAACTCGGCGGTGAAGTGGTCGCCGGGCCTGCGGTAGACCTCCTGAGGCGGCCCGACCTGAGTGAAGCGGCCGTCGCGCATCACCGCGACCTGGTCGGCGATCGAGAGCGCTTCCTCCTGGTCGTGGGTGACCAACAGCGTCGTCACCCCGGCGTCGGCGAGCAGACGCGCCACGGCCTTGCGGGTGGAGGCGCGCAGTCCGGTGTCGAGCGAACTGAACGGTTCGTCGAGCAGCATGACGGCGGGCCGGCGGGCCAGGGCCCGGGCGAGGGCGACCCGCTGTTGCTGACCGCCCGACAGTTCGTGAGGTCGGCGGTGCGCGTACGACGGGTCGAGCGACACCGTTTCCAGTAGCTTGGCGACACGAGCGCGAACATCGTTGCGGCGCAGCGATTTCGGCAATCCGTAGGCGACGTTCTGACCGACGGTCAGATGCGGGAACAGTGCGCCGTCCTGTGCGACGTAGCCCACCGCCCGACGGTGCGGCGCCACGCTGCTGTCCGGGCTCGCGACCTGACGGCCGGCGATGATCACGGTGCCGGTGTCGGGCGTCTCGAAGCCGGCGATCAACCGCAGCAGCGTCGTCTTGCCGCACCCCGACGCCCCGACGACGGCGGTGATGGTCCCGGCGGGCAGATCGAGGTCGATGTGGTCGAGCACGGTGACACCACCGAACGACTTCCCGAGTCCGCGCACCTGCAGCACGATTGGGGCGCTCACAGCGCGGCCGCCTTCGTCGACTGCCGGAACAACAGCAGCGTCACCGGGAACGCGAGGACGACGAGCATCAGCGCGTAGGGTGCGGCCGCCGCGTAGTCCAGCTCGCTGGAAAACGACCAGAACAGCATCGACAACGTGCGGGTGCCGGTGGGTGCGAGCAGCAGGGTGGCGGTCAACTCCGTTGCCACCGCGACGAATACCAGCGATGCGCCGGCTGCGGCGGCGGGCGCGGTCAGCCGCAGCGTGACACGCAGGAAGGTGGCGGTCGGGGAACTGCCCAGCGACCGGGACGCCTCTTCGAGGCCGGGCGGCACCTGGGCCAGCCCGGCCCGCACGTTGACCAGCGCCCGCGGCATGAACAACAGGACGTAGGCGAACACGATGAGCGCCACGCTCTGGTACAGCGGTCGGGCGTAGTGGATGGTCGCGGTGACCAGCGCAAGTGCGGTGACGATGCCGGGCAGTGCGCTGGTGACGTAGTTGGCGCCCTCGACGGCGCGGGCCAAGAAACCGCTGGAGCGCACGGCCACCCAGGCGACAGGGAAGGCGAGCACCGTCGTCAGGATCGCGGCCGCGGACGCCAGCCCGATGGTCTGCCCCAGCGCCCGCAGGAGGTCGTCGACGACCCACACCTCTGCGCCGCCGATCCACAGCCAGCGCAGGATCGTGGCGACCGGAACCCCGATCGCCAGCACCGCCAGCGTCAGCAGGGCCGTGGTCGCGGGAAGCTTGCTGTGGCGCAGGCGAAGCGGCGTCACGGCCCGGGGCGCACCCGATCCGATCCTGGCGAATCGGGCGCTGCCGCGGGCGCCCGCCTCCGCGGTCAGCAGCGCCAGGCACAACAGGACCAGCACGCCGGCGAGCATGCTGCCCGCCGTCCCGTCGAAGGTGACCTGGAACTGCTGGAAGATCGCGACGGTGAAGGTGTCGAATCGCACCATCGCGAACGCGCCGTACTCCGCGAGCAGATGCACTCCGATCAGCAGCCCGCCACCCAGGATCGCCAGCCGCAGCTGGGGAAGCACGACGCGGAAGAACACCCCGGCCGAGTCCGACCCCAGTGCCCGCGCAGACTCCTCCACGGCCGGATCGAGCCTGCGCAGCGTCGCGGCGGCCGGCAGGTACATGAACGGGAAGTACGACAGGGTGGTGACGAGCACCCCGGCCCACAGTCCGTGCAGCGACGGGATCACGCCGACCCAGGCGTAGCTGTTGACGAAGGCCGGAACGGCAAGCGGCGCAACGAACAACGGTCGCCAGAAGGTCCGGCCCGGCAGGTCGGTCCGCTCGACCAGCCACGCCACCCCGACGCCGAGCACCACGCACAGCGGGACCGTGATGACCACCAACGCGACGGTGTTGACCAGCAGCTCGCCGACCCGTGGCCGCACGATCAGCTCGTAGGCGCGCGCCCAGCCGACCGACAGCGTCGCCCACGCCACGTACCCCAGCGGAATGCAGGTCGCGGCCACCAGCACGGCGACGGTGACCGAGACCAACGGACCGGGGCGCGCGGTCCTACCGGACCGCGATACCGAAGTCGCGGGCCGGGTAGGGGGCAGGGTCGGGGCGTCGACCACCTACAGCAGGCCAGCCTTCGTCATCAGATCGGTCACCTGCTGGGCATTCAAGGTCGACGGGTTCACGTCGGGCGCCTGCAGTGTATCCAGCGGCGGCAGTGCGGGATTGGCGGGTACGCCGCTGGCGACCGGATACTCGAAGGAGGTGCCCTTCTCGAGCACCTCCTGGCCCTTCCTGCCGGTGATGAACCGGATGAACTGCTGCGCCTGATCATTCTCGTCGCTGGAGGCCAGCACGCCGCCGCCGGAGAGGCTGACGAATGCGCCGGGGTCCTGGTTCTTGAAGTAGTGCAGCGCCGTGTTCGCGCTCATCTCTTTGGTTTTCGACTGATCGCGGAACCAGTAGTAGTGGTAGATCACGCCGCCGTCCACTTCACCGGCGTTGACCGCCTTGAGGGTGGCGATGTTGTCGCTGTAGATCTTGGCGTTGGCCTTCATCGCGGCCAGCCACTGTTCGGTGGCCTGCTCGCCCTTCAGCTGCAGCAGTGCCGAGACGATGGCCTGGAAGTCGGCCTTGGTCGGCGGCGCCCCCCAACGGCCCTTCCACGCCGGCTGCTGCAGGTCGAGCAGCGACTTCGGCAACTGGCCGGGCTGCAGCCGGGACGTGTTGTAGACGAACACGGTGCTGCGTGCCGCCACCCCGGTCCACTTGCCGCTCGGCGGACGGTACTGCGGCGGAACCTGATCGAGCGTGTCGGGCTCGAGATCGGCGAACAGCCCGGCGCGCTCGACGGCCGCCATGGCGGGGGAGTTCTCGGTGAGGAACACATCGGCGGGGGAGCCGTCGCCTTCGGCGACGAGCTGATTGCCGAGTTCGGTGTCCCCGCCCTGCCGGTAGGTCACCTTGATGCCGGTCTCCTCGGTGAAGGCGTCGATCCACTCCTTCGTCAGCGACTCGTGCTGGGCGTTGTAGATCAGTAGCTCGTCGCCGCCCTGCGACCCCGAGCAGGCGGTGGCGCCGGCCACCACGGCAAGGGTCGACAGGGCTGCGGCGATCCGCTGCCACCGAAGTCGCATAGGGAAGGTCCTTCCACCTTTGTCCAGCTCAGACGCGTGCCTTAGCTGAGGGTTACCTAAATGAACATACCCCTGCCGGTGCCTGCACTGGATTGCCGTGCCGGAAATCGGGCAGTCCCGGCCCTCTCGCCGGGCTCCCCGGCGGCGACCGGCCGCTGACGGACGGCTGCTACGCGGCGCCTGGCGCGGGTCCGATCTTGGTCAACGACAGGTCGTTGGCGCCGTTGTAGGCGTCGCCGTCACAGATCCCCGGCTCGTAGTAGGAGCGCACCCCGGTGCCCGTTGCGGCGTCCCACGCGTAGTTCATCGGCAGGTTGTGTTTCGAGCCGTCCTCGCACGTGAGCGCATCGGGAGTGTCGACGCCGCGGAGCATCCACCAGCCAACCTGCCAGTAGGCGTTCGCACTCCACCCCGGATACTTCCGCTCGGTGTCGCCCGCGCCGAACTCGATGACGCGGACGCACTGGTTCGCCTGGTCCTCGCACGGCGTCACGACCCACGTCGTCGTCCCCCACGGGTACTTGGCGTCGTACGTACCGACCGCGTTCGACGTGATTTCGTCTGCGGCGGACGCCGGGCCGGCGATTCCGACCGCGACGACACCTGCCGCGAGAACGGACGCAGCGGTCGCCCCCCTGGATCTCATGACGCTCCTCATGGTCTGCCCCGGCGTGCAAGGAGTATGCATCAGCCAGGGGTGGGCCCGGATGGAATCGATGCGCGCTCGGCCCGGCCGGGCGGAAACCGGCTACATGCGGCCGTGGCGGGCCCGCACGAAGCTGTAGGCGCCGAATGCGGCGATGCCGACCGCGGCGAGGATGAGCAGGACCTTGCCGAACGGCGCCTGTCCGAGGGCCTTGACCGCTGCGTCGAGTCCGGACGCTTTCGCCGGGTCGGCCTGCAGTGTCGCTACGATCACGAGGATGCCGGCCCCGGCGAGCACCAGGCCCTTGGCGGCATATCCGGCGATGCCGACGGCTTTGACGCCGGTGCCACCCGAGATGCGCAGGTCCTTGAAGAACTTCTTGGTGACGCCCTTGTAGACGTGGTAGCCGCCGACGGCGATCAGCCCCAGGCCGACGGCGATCAGCACGGCCTTGCCCCAGCCGGACTGCATCATCTGCGCGGACAGGCTGGAGTTCTGCCGGCTGCTCTGTTGTCCGGAGCCCATGGCGAAGCGGGCGGCCGAGAAAGCGATCGCGAAGTTGACGATTCCCAGCCCGAGTGCCTTGGCGCGCTTCCACGCGGGGGTGTCGTCGCCGTATGCTCCGGAGCCCTCGCCGGGTTTGGCGCCGATGATCGCCTCGGCCACGCGCCACAGACCGAGCGCCAGTAGGCCGATGGCCACCACCCACAGCAGCACCGTGCTTCCGGTCTGCTTTGCCAGGGTGTCCAGCGCGCCGGACTGGTCGGCGTTGCCGCCCGACCCGAACGCGATGCGCAGGATGAGGTAGCCGACGAGGAGGTGCAGCACCCCGCTGACGGCAAAACCGGCGCGTGCCGTGTACTCGAACGCATCGCTGTTCGTCGCGCGGTGTGCGACGCCGTGCAGGGTGTTGTCGGCCATGCGCCCCTTTACCCGGTTGTTGACGTGGCCGAAACGTCTGATCTGCCGGTTGTGGATGAATGTGCGGTTGGGGATGACGCGGGGCGGGGCCGGCCGTCCTGTCGGGCCTTGTCCGCAGGGTGTGGGCATGACTTCGTGGACACGTGCCGAGATCGGCGCGCTGGGTGAGCAACTCGCGGTTGAGCACTTGCAGGCGCTGGGGCTGCGGGTGGTGGAGCGCAACTGGCGGTGCCGGTACGGCGAACTGGACGTCGTCGCCGCCGACGACGCCGCGCGCACGGCGGTGTTCGTCGAGGTGAAGACGCGCACCGGCGACCAGTTCGGCGGTGTCGCGCAGGCCGTGTCGCCGCAGAAGCTGCGCCGACTGCGCCGCCTCGCGGGGCTGTGGCTGGCCGCGCACGACGGCGGCTGGTCGCAGGTGCGCATCGACGTCATCGGCGTGCGCATCGGCAGGCGCCGCACGCCCGAAGTCAGCCACCTTCAGGGGGTGGGGTAAATGGCGCTGGGGCGGGCGTTCTCGATGGCCGTGCGCGGCCTCGAGGGGCAGACGGTCGAGATCGAAGCCGACATCGCCTCCGGGCTGCCCGGGGTCCATCTGGTCGGACTGCCCGACGCTGCTCTGCAGGAGTCGCGCAACCGGGTCCGCGCGGCGATCACCAATAGCGGCAACGTGTGGCCGATGTCGCGGCTGACGCTGGCGCTGTCGCCGGCGACGTTGCCCAAGATGGGGTCCGTCTACGACCTGGCGTTGGCGCTGGCCGTGTTGTCGGCGAACAAGAACAGGCAGTGGGCCCGGCTCGAAAAGACGGTCCTCCTGGGCGAATTGGCGCTCGACGGTCGGGTGCGCGCGGTCAAGGGCGTGCTGCCCGCGGTGCTGGCCGCACGGCGCGAAGGCTGGCCCGCGGCGGTGGTCCCCTTCGACAACCTCGCCGAAGCAAGCCTGGTCGAGGGCATCGAGGTCTGGGGCGTGCACAGCCTGACGCAGCTGCATTCGTGGATCAGGGGCAAGACCGCGCTCGAGCATAGGATCGCATCACCGTCGTCACGTCGGGAGCCGACGGCCGACCTCGTCGACGTACTCGGACAGACCCACGCGCGGTATGCCGTCGAGGTGGCCGCCGCCGGTGGTCATCACCTGATGCTGACCGGACCGCCGGGCGTCGGTAAAACAATGCTGGCTCAACGCCTTCCGGGAATACTGCCATCCCTGTCGGAGAGCGAGGCGCTCGAGGTGACGGCGATCCACTCGGTGGCCGGCCTGCTGTCGGGTGACACGCCGTTGATCACCCAGCCGCCGTTCGTGGCACCACATCACACGTCGAGCGTGGCCGCGATGGTCGGCGGCGGAACGGGGATGGCCCGGCCGGGGGCGGTCAGCCGGGCGCATCGGGGCGTCCTGTTCCTCGACGAGTGCGCCGAGATCGGCGTCAGCGTGCTGGAAGCGCTGCGAACCCCGTTGGAGGACGGCGAGATTCGTCTTGCCCGTCGCGACGGTGTCGCACGGTATCCGGCGAGGTTTCAGCTGGTGCTGGCCGCGAACCCGTGTCCGTGTGCGCCCCCCGACCCGCGCAACTGTGTCTGCAACGGACAGGAGAAGCGGCGATATCTCGGCAAGCTGTCGGGCCCGCTGATGGACCGGGTGGATCTGCGGGTGGAGATGCATTCCCTCGGAGCCGGCGCGATCGCCGCGCAGGACGGGGAGTCCACTGCCGTGGTCCGCGAGCGGGTGGCCGCGGCGCGGGAGGCGGCCGCCGAGCGGTGGCGGCCCTACGGGATCGGGACCAACGCCGAGGTGAGGGGCTCGCTGCTGCGGCGAAAGTTCCGGCTGCCCGCCGCGGTGATGGCGCCGCTGCATGCCGCGCTGGACCGCAAGACGCTCAGCGTGCGCGGCATGGATCGCACGATGCGCGTCGCGTGGTCGCTGTGCGACCTTGCCGGGCGTACCTCACCGGTGCGCGAGGACGTCACGACGGCATTGAGTTTCCGGCAGGGAGGGCAGGTGCAATGACGGACGAACTGGCGCTGGCGTGGGCGTATCTGTCCCGGGTGGCCGAACCGCCGTGCCGCGAGCTTGCGGCGCTGGCGGCGCGGGTGGGCGCGGTGGAAGCCGCCGACCGGGTGCGGCGTGGCCACGCGGGAGATGCGGTCGATCCGTTTGTCGAGGCTCGACGGGAAAGCGACTGCGCGCGAGCCGATCTGGAGATACTCGATCGCCTCGGCGGGCGGTTGATCACGCCGGACGACGACGAATGGCCGCTGTTGGCGTTCACCGCGTTCCGCGGTGTGGCCGATCGGGCGCGAGCACATGCGCCGATGGTGCTGTGGGCGGTCGGTCCCACGGCTCTCGACGAGGTCGCCTACCGGGCGGCGGCGCTCGTCGGGACCAGGGCTGCGACGGCGTACGGCCAGCATGTACGAGGGGCGCGTATGCTGCTGGGCTATGCACACACCCACGCGCACCGCGATCTACACCCGCATCAGCAAGGACCGCAACGGCGAGAGCCTGGGCGTCAAGCGTCAGGAGCAGGAATGCCGCAAGCTGGCCGCCCGGCTGGGCTGGCAGGTCGTGGAGGTGTTCTCCGACAACGACATCAGCGCCTACAACGGCAGGGTGCGGCCCGGCTTCGAGCGCCTGCTCGACGCGATCAAGAACGGCGACGTAGACGGCCTCATGGCCTGGCACACCGATCGGCTGTACCGCAGCATGAAGGACCTGGAGCGGCTGATCGAGATAGCCGAGTTGGCCAAGCTGCCCATTCGCACCGTCAACAGCGGCGAGCTTGACCTCGCCACCAGTGCGGGCAAGATGGTGGCCCGCATACTTGGCAGCGTGGCACGGCAGGAGAGCGAGCACACCGGCGAGCGGCGCAAGCAGCAGTACGCGCAGAAGGCCGCAGCGGGTGGCTGGGGCACCAACGGGAACCGGCCCTTCGGCTACGGCAATGGGCCGAGCGTGCGGCCCGATGACCGCAAGGTTGGGGTGGCAGGCATGCCGTTCGAGCCAGAGGCCAGCATGTTCCGCCAGGCGGTGGCCGACGTGCTGGCGGGCAAGAGCCTGCGTGGCATTGCCCGCGAGTGGAACGCCAGCGGCGTGACCACCACGAAGGGCACCGAGTGGTCGAGCACCCGCATTCGCCGCATCCTGCTCAACCCGCGCTACGCTGGCATCAAGACCCACCTGGGCAAGGAGGTTGGCACCGGCGACTGGACGCCGCTGGTGGACGTGGACACCTACCGGGGCCTGGCGACTTACCTCAACGATGATGCGCGGGTTACGAATACGAGCTTCGGGCGCAAGTGGCTGGGCAGCGGTGTATACCGCTGCGGGGTGTGCGGCAGCACCATGCGCATCTCCTGGCCCGGCAGTCGCCGCACAGCCACCGGGCGGCGCTACACGTGCTCCAAAGGCTCGTGCGTCATGCGCGCGGGCCAGGTGGTGGACGACTATGTGGTGGCCTCTCTGCTTGAGCGGCTGTCGCTGCCCGACGCCCAGGTACTGCTGGACAACCCCAAGGTGGACCTGCGCAAGCTGCGTACCCGCCGGGCCGCCCTGGTGGCGAAGTTGGACCAGCTGGTCGCCATGTTCAACGAGGACGCCATTGACGCGGACCAGCTGCGTAAGGGCAGCCTGGACAACCGCGCGAAGATCGCGCAGATTGACGCCCAGCTGGCCGCCGCCACCCGCAGGTCACCGGCGGCGGCGCTGGTGGCCAGCGGCAAGCGCTTGCATGAGCAGTGGGTCGGTATGACGATTGAGCAGCAGGCGCAGGCGCTCGACGA
Source organism: Mycobacterium sp. B14F4 (assembly GCF_039871645.1). NCBI lineage: Bacteria > Bacillati > Actinomycetota > Actinomycetes > Mycobacteriales > Mycobacteriaceae > Mycobacterium > Mycobacterium sp. B14F4. The sequence goes on from NZ_JBDPMF010000001.1 coordinate 664,596, forward strand.
AATCGCGGTGGTGACCATCCTGCCGCTGCCCAGGCGCGGGGTGCGCGGGTTCCAGCCCGAGTACGTGACGGTGGTGTTCAAAGGCGACACCGCCCTGATCTGAGTTGCTGCCGCGCGCGCTGATCTTGTGCCAGCCAGCTGCGGCGGCGCCCCGGTCCTCAACACGCCCGGCCCCCCCGCGTGTTATCTGCCACTTGGAAGGTGGCCGGGCGGGCGTCTATCCGCAGGTAAACCACGCCCAGCGCGCTGCGCAATTCACCTGTGCAGCAACCACTGCCGCTGATCCCCTCCCAACGCCCTGGCGGCGTATGCGGGTAGCATATGCAGCGCATAGCCAACCTGCACTCGTACGTCGTACTGCGGGGACCGGCCACCGCGCCATACCGGGTGCACTTGGCCTTACGCCCCACTCGGGGGAACTCCTGGCGGTTGGGCAACACCACGGCAGCGCACAACGCGCAGCCACTGAACGTAACCCGTTGAGTGACTGTCGTTTTGAAGGAAACACCCGTGGCACGCCTACCCCGAGAAGTTCTCGAACAAGCCGTCGAGCAGATTAACCGCGAGACCCTCAGCATCAGCCAGCTGGCCAAGCTCGCAGGCAAGCACCCCGACACCATCATCAGGTACATCGCCAAGGGCCGACTGCACGCCTTCAAGGTCGGGCACGCCGTGCTGATCTGGCGCGACGACGCCAAGGCGGCGCTGTGACTGCCGCCAAGCGCACCCGCACCGGACCCGCCGAGGGTGAACAGCTGGCGCAGTGGATGGTGCCGCTCAGCCCCGAGGTCCGCGAGGCCGTGCGCCGCAACGCCGCCCAGGCCCCGCCACTCACGGCGCGGCAGCGCGCCAAGCTCCAGCTGCTGTTCAACAGCAGGCTCGGCGGTGCTGCGTGACGAGTCCCCGCGATGCCTCATGCAGCATGTGCGACTACAACGGCATGGTCGAGGTCTACCCCGAAACCGGCGCCGCCTGGTCAATCCTCGCCCGCTGCCCGCATGACGCCACCCAACTACTGGACCTTAGATGCCGCGTCAAAGCCGAACGTGTTGCGCGCGACGGCGGTCGCTCGGGGCGGTGGTGATTCGATGACGTTAAAGTGCTGCGGCCCCCCGACACGAACGAACCGCCCCCACAAGGGGAGCGGCCCGGTATCCGTCTGGCACGACGATGGCCCGAGTATCACACACCAGGCTGACAGCTGGTGGGCACCATGAGCGTGGCCTACGTCGAGTTCCTGATGGTGCTGCCCGCCGACGTTGGCCGCGTCGGCCCTGCCGGGGCGGTGATCCTGGCGCTCGTTCGCTTCGTCACAGCCGCCGAGGCGTACGGCGACCGGCTGCTCATCGACGGCCAGGTGTGGTGGCGGGCGTCTCACGCTGAGATCGGCAAATCCCTGGGCGGCGTAGATCGCTACAGCGTGCAGCGGGCAATCAAGCGCCTTGAGGAAACTGGCGAGTTGCTGAGTTTGCTGCCGGGGATTTCGGGTGGCGACCAAACCAAGGCGTACCGCCTACCGTCTGACCTGCCAATGGGCGATTTCGCAACAGCTCTGACCAGCCAATGTGCGGAATCGCAACGGTTACCACAATGGACCAGTGCGGAAACGCAACGGACCAGTGCGGAATCGCACAGGTACCAGTGCGAAAACGCACGCCCCACTACTTATAGAGAACCTAGAGAAGTAAAGAAGGCGGGCGCGAGCGCTGAGACGACGGGCGCCGAGGCAGGCGCTGACTCGTTGCCCGTTGCTGCGCAGTCCGAAGACCCGCTCGACGCCACGGCTCCATACGGACGCTGCGATACCTGCACGTGCACCCTCGAAGCGGACGGTACGTGCCCCCGATGCCGACTGCTCTCTGGTGGCTGGAAATGCTCGGGCAGCGGCGACACCGGGCAGGCGGCGGCCCAGTGAGCCGCGCTTTGCGGGCCACCTTCAACGCTGCGGGCCTAACATGTGCTGCCCGGTGTGGCGGTGCCCGACGGGCGGCCACGGGAAACCTGGCCGCCTCTCAGCCGATTGTCTGCCCGTGGCGCCATGCCGCCAGACGTGTTGAGCCACAACGCCACCCGGTGGCATGCCGCCACGTATGGCGGTGGGCAGCGGGAGGCCCTGCCGGGACTGCAGCACGCGGCTACGACTCGACAACACCGCCACGAGGTGCGCCGAGTGACGCCTGGTGCGCCGCAACGAGCGGCTGGACGCCCGCGCTGCGGGAGCGCCGCCAGCAGCTGCTGGCCCAAGCCCAGGACACGCGCCGTCTCATCATCATCAAAACGACTGCACGAAGTGAACAGCGAAACGTCGACTGAGAGAGAGCAACCCGCATGACAACTCGGAACGGTGGTCACGCCAAGGGTGATCCGGCGCTGCGGGTGGAGTGCCCGCAGTGCGGTGCGCAGCCGGGCCAGCCGTGCACCATACGCCGGTATCGCGGCCCTGACGCCCGGCACCGCGCGCGCGTCGAAGCTGTCGAGGCCGCCGCAGCAGACCCGGCCAATCTGCCACCACCGTGGCCGGGACGCGACGTGTTCGAGTTGGTGTGCCAACGCTGCGGGGACGAAATCACCGCGCAGCGTCCTGGTTATGCCGCCGTGGACCGCCATGCCGCTATGCGCCGCATCGCCGCGCTGGCGCAGTGGCGCGCAGAGCACGGCGTGGCTGGCCCGCACATGCCGCCGCTGCGCTGGCGTCTCGTTCACTCGGACTGCGACAAGGTGCGACGCCAGGCGCGCGGTGACGCTCGCATTCGTGCCGAGGACCTGCGGACCACCCGGCGGCTGTTGCGCATGAGCGCAGCCCTCACCACTCGCCGGTGGGTGGCCGACACCGACTGGCAGGCTTTGGTGGCGTACATCATTCGAGGGTCGGCAATCGTCGAGTCGAACACGGCAGCGGCCAAGCGTCACGCTGACGCGGCGAAGAATGCCGCGAGAGGCGGTGCTGCCCACGGTTCACATGGTTAAGCGGTGGCTGCTGGTACAGGAATCGGCTGACTAGTTTGCAGTGGGCACCGGAGCCGAAAAGATCGACGCCGTGCCAGTTGCACCGCAGCCGCCACGCCGATTGACGCCGTGGTGACCGGCTACGGTCTGGTACCGGCGTACCATTACAACCAGTAAGAGTACGCCTCAACGGTTCTCAATCAGTACATGTTCATTTACGTTGCATGCGCGACGTATTCGTCGAATTGAGCGCAGCTGCACTCACGGGAAACAGGAACAGATAGAGATGTCTACGAGCGTCTTCGAGCCGGCGACCTACACCAAGAGTGCAGCAGTCGCGCACGGTAGGTCCTACATGCAGGATTTGGTTCGTGCGTCGCTGAACATCGACTTTGATGGCGGTGCACGTGATCGCCTTATGCGTCATGCGAAGGACGTCCAGAACCTGCCCGAGTACGCCGAGTACCGCGATCTGTCCCGTACGGACGGGCAAGGTGGCTACGCCGTACCGCCAGCCTGGCTGATGAGCGAGTACATCGAGTTGGCCCGACCCGGTAGGGCGTTCGCGAACCTGGTCACCAACCAGCCACTTCCCGCCGGAACGGACAGCATCAGCATCCCGCGCATCCTGACGGGGACCGCGACCGGCGTGCAGACGTCGGACAATACGAACACCGTCGAACAGGACCTGACGGACGCCTTCGTGAACGCACCCGTGCGCACCATCGCTGGCCAACAAGACCTCGCAATCCAACTCATCGACCAGAGCCCCATCGCATTCGATGAGGTGGTCTTCCGTGATCTAATGGCGGACTACGCGGCCCAAGTCGACGCGCAGGTGCTCGCGGGCACCGGGTCTAATGGCCAAGTCCTCGGAGTAAGGGGAACCGCTGGAATCGAGACCGTGGCCGTGGGCGCGCTCACCACGCAGGGCGTCTATGGGGCCATCGCGGACGCGGTACAGCGTGTTCACACGAAGCGGTTCATGCCGCCTACTGTGATCGTGATGCATCCGCGTCGGTGGGGGTGGTTGCTTACGCTGATGGACACCACCAACCGCCCGCTGTTCCTCCCGCCCTCGAATAACCCCCAGAACGCCGCGGGCGTCGTCAGCGCGGTGGCAGCCGAGCAGGTGGTCGGCAACATGCACGGCCTGCCGGTCGTCACAGATCCGAACATTGGCACTGCTGACGGCGCGAACACCAACGAAGATTTGATCTACGTGATCCGCGCATCCGATTTGATCCTGTGGGAGTCGCGCATCCGCACCCGCGTGATGCCCGAGACTCTTAGTGGCCAGCTGACTGTGCGGTTGCAGGTGTACGGCTACCTGGCATTCTCGGCGGCGCGCTTTCCGAAGTCGGTCGTCGAGATCACTGGACTGACAGCACCGACGTTCTGACGCACCAGATGAATAACCCCGCCTCGTCACCTCTGTAGGTGGAGCCTCGACCTGGAAAGTGATGATCGACGCTGCCAGTGATGACGAGAATTCCGAGGCTGCCGAATTGTTAAGGCAAGTTGGTTAGGAGGTCAATGAACCTGGCCACAGCCCGGTCATAGTTTCAACCGCCGCCAAGACTAACTGCCGCTGCCGCGCACGGTTCTGACCGGGGAGCGCGGCTAGAATGTCGGCGAGCATCTCGTCCTTCCATTGTTGCCACGCCGCATCACAATCCGCTGCGACGCGCAGCGCCTCGTTTTCATCTGACGGCAAGCCGCAGGGCCCTGTGGTGTCTGCGTGCCTACGCAAGATTGCCCTTGCGATGCGCGCGTGCCCAGAAGACTGTGTCTCTACAACTACATCCGACCCAACCAATAGGGTGTCGGCGTCAAACAAACTTTCACCGATTTGAAGTGAACCTGTTACTACGTGAGGCGGGATCACTATGTCCGTGATCTCCAAACTTTCTTGGGACAAGTGATCCAAAAGACTCATCGGACTGGGCGCTTCTCCGACGTCGAGTATCGCTCTGGCTGCGAACGGGTCAGGATTAAATTGAGTCCGTCGGACTGCCCGCCTGACTTGTTCTCGACCAGAGATGATCCGCTGAGTCCTCTCAGCCGTCAGATCTCTGATTGCCCTTTCCACTGTGCGCGCTGCGTCGATAGCATCGTCGCCGAATAAGTACCGCATGGCCCATTGATCAAATGCCTGACGGTCGGATTGTTGGAGTTCTTCATCGAGTGCCAATACCGCACGGCGGGTAATGGGTTCGAATAAGCTGGTTAGAGCCTCCGACTGTTCAGGGCTGAACTTCCTTGGATCAATGATCGGAAGCATCTCAAGCTCACGGACGTATGTGTGTAGTACCCCATCACCGCCTCCGCGACGTCCGTAGATCTCAGCCATCAAATGTGTCCATGTGAGATTTGCAACGGCTGCGAATGCTTCCGGCTGCTGCAGCTCAGCTGGAGGAGCACTGAACAGGAAGTTATCTGGCACAAGGACACCCTCGGATAAGACAGGCGCATAGTGCCTATCCCCACGTCCTTTCAGCCAGCACACACGACCTGGTCCCATTGCCATGCGTGGTACGTGAAACCAAATTGGCCTCACTATCACTTGAGCGCGCTGTGCGGGCACACCACCAGCGCGCCGGCTTCCCTCGCGAGCTGGGAAATCCGTGGTTTCGCCGTACCGGATGTAGTCGAGCGCGTGGGCCCAACGCTTCTGCCGCAATGATTCCTTGTCGTCTTGCGCGTAGAACACAAACCACGGAAACGCGGCTTGTTCATCTATACAGATACGACCTTCGAGCACACCGGGCCGCCGCACGATTGGCTTGAGGACGGCACGTTCCAGCAGGTGTGTTTGCCCGCGGCCATCACGAACCAGCGCGATACGTCTCCTATCCGCCCCACTTCGAATTCCCGCTGCCGCCTGCAAGTTTCGGTCAACGATCTCTTCCACGATGAAATAGCCCACCACTCTCGTCGCTATCCCGCTGCGCGCAGGGGCAACCTCACCCAGCGGCGCGAGAAGGCTGCCCGCTCGTCGCCTCAATGCTGCTATCGATGGACGCTCAACCAAGTGCGCTCCCCAGCTGGTTGCTAGCTGGCCGGGGAAGGCCTGTGCCGCACCAAGTGCACTGAAACGTGTGTCGACCTCAGTCACTTTCATCATCCTCAGGCAACGAGTCGCTACTTCGCCGGATTAGATTTGCCTGATCAGCAACCCTCACGTCCCACCGAATGTCGTCACCCGTATCCTCTGAGATTCCGAGTATTTCATCGACAAGATCCTCGGCTCGCTTGCCCCGGGGTTGGCCATAGTCAAGAAGCTTAATAATCGGCTGCTTGAATCGTACAAATCGCACCATATGGTCGTCGGGGATATTGGGATTGGGTGCGGCACCTAGAGGCGTCGGCGGCGGCTCCGCCCGGCGCGCCAACAGCAAAACGGTATTTTGCGCTGCTGCGAACCAGCGTTCAACACGGCTGTCAATTAGGGCGTCCACAAGAAAGTAGCGACCGAGAAACGACAGTACAGCGTCACCATAAACTGTGGAGAGCAAGCTCCATGATAGAACGAAAGCCAAACGGCCACCGGGGGCTAAGAAAGAATGAGAATGCGCAACGAAGAAGGCCCAAAGATCAGCTTTCCCAGTGAAGTTTGGGTATGCGACCTCACGGCGAACGAACCTTGCGGCAAAGAGCTGTTGAATTTCTGCTCGCTCCTCGGGCGTCCTGTTTTCGAACCGTATGTAAGGCGGATTACCTATCACCGCATTCAAGTTGCCCGGCGCCTTCAGTTCTCCCGTCCCTGGAAACGTAAGGTCGGTTGCGCTCCCCGGGGTAACCCCGAAGAAATCTTCCTGAATGACTCTCGGATACGCGGACCGTGCCGACGGATCGGATAGAGCAAGGACCAGCGATGACAAACTGGCTGCGAAATCGGCTATTTCGACGCCATAGACCTCACTCAGTGACTGTTCATGCGTGGAGCCAAGCGCTCGTTTGCGCGCATATGCCATAGTTAGGAATGTGCCACCACCGCATGCCGGGTCCATTATGGTGTCCGCCGCATTCCTGATGGAATACGTCGCAATAATCTCGGCGAGCGGGTCCGGAGTGTAGTGGACGCCGAGAATATGCCGGTGCTCGTCGTCTAGCAGGGACTCATAGAGACCTGGGACGTACTCCGAGGGACCGGACCAGTCATACTTTTTTACAACGTCGATGATCCGGCCCCACCGCATCCCGACGTCGGTGCGAGACCCAACTGAGACGAATGCGATGTCGTCCAGGGCGGTGGAGGTAAGCGTTGTCTCGAAGTCGCCCGTTTGTCGTTGCGCATGGTCGAGCAGGCCCTTAACTTCGCCGGCAATGCGACCTGGATCCGAAGCACTGCGGCTTACCTCGAGCGGGTCGAGATCGAAGCGACTCCCGTCCTGCCTTTCAGTTAGTGAAAGCGCTTGGTAGAGAAGGAGGCGCGACGTCACGACGAATGCAGCAATAATCCCGACTTGTTCCGATTCGTTGATGAATCGGTCGGCGGGTCCAAACGGATCGAGTTGAAGCTCGACACCGAACTGGTCACGGAACGCGTCGAGGACCGTGTCGCGAAAGGTGTCATCGGTGGCAGCCTCTCTGATCCGCAGACCTGCCTCTTTGCCCGCCTCGACGATCGCTTCTCTGAGCTCCTCTACATGCGGCGGTAGCGGTCGAGCATCCGGTCTGCCACGCTCTAAGTCTTCGAGCAGCAGAGGCTCCAGATGGCCCAGGAAGTCGCGCCAGCGCTGCCCGATCTCTTCCCGCCGAGGCTGTGCGTAGTAGCTTTCAGATAGATCCGGAGCGAGGTCGTAAATCGCAACCGGGGTCGTTTGCCTCGCTCCTACTGACGTCCGCCACACCGCAACATGACGAATGTTGCAGGTGAGGAAGTAGGTAAGGCCCCTGCCGACAGCCTTACTTTGCGCGTCCGCAATCAGCTTCGGGTCGTCAACTCCCATGACCTCTGGCCGCTTCATCTCGCACGAAATCAACGCTGACAGGTCCGACCGCAAAGTCAGGTCGCACCGCAGCGTCACGCCGGTCTGGGGATCGACTACATGCTCCTCGATGTCCGCGAACCGAATCAGAGGTTGGCCGCCCTGCACCGACAGCTCGCGGGCGCGCAATTCCGTAGGTCCGATCAGGTATCCCGCTAGTGTGCGTTCGTCCACGATTGGCCGTGCCATCGTCCTCCCCTCCTCGGAGGCAACGCTATGTCGATATTGCTGTTCAGCCCCGGACGGCACGCCGGGAACGGTTTACGTCGTCGGCTGATCAGCCGCGTTTGGTGCTCATCTGCAGGCGACTGCTCTAGGAGGATACTTAGTACAGGCCACGCCGCTGGCGGCGATCGTGGTGGGCATGCCCCAACAATAAGTCAGCCGCGACATGGTCAAGTGCCGACTCTCGCAAGGGTGTTCAGTACAGCCGTGCATCCTCTACGATGGCGGCACCCTGCACTGCCAGACCCAGTGATCCCGGACGGTGGTCCGGGTTCGCTGGCTAGTTCGGGTCGGTAGCCGACGGGGTGGTCGGGAGAATGTATTTGCAGGAGCCATCCTGGTTACTAGCTCAATCCGACGTTCTTAGACAACTGCGCTAAGAGTGAACGTTTTCGTTCGTTCTCGATGTCGGGATCCATCGCCTGAATGAACTCAACAGCGTTGAATCCATCTCCCTGTCGCCTGTTTTGGGGAGGCTCCAAACCCTCTATGAGGAGAGCTTCCATCGTTGCGATTAGGGTTGCCACGGCTATCCCGGCGGTCGGTACGGGTGTCAACTTGCCGTCGTCGGTGACACCTCGCACGCCAAACCAGGAGAAGCGGTTCCAGCGTCCAGTGAGCCTGTCGCGCGTGTGGTCGAAGAGGCGCAGACCCATGCGTGGCTCGGTCACTTTGCCGACGTAGATCGGGCGGTGCACGTCGTAGAGAACATAGACTCCTGCCTGCTCGGTGAAGTTCACTGGCGTGCTTCCCGATTGCTGGACTCCGAGCAGACGCGGCATCGTGGTCTTCCAGTACACAGCGTCCCTACTCCAAAACATTCCGAACGCATTGATGAGGCCCATTTCACGGGCGACTTCCTCCGCCTCATTCGCTTTATCAACGCTCTTGGCAGCAGCAGCGGTACGCTTTGCGCTACGGAGCGCGTACACGCCGCGGTCGATTCTGACGAAGGGCGACTTCGGATCGTTTCCAATTGATTGGGATAGGTTTGCTGCCACGGTAGCGGCAGGCGTTGCGCCGACATTGACGCGGTAGCCCTTGTCGATGATGGCTTGGGCGATGTCCGCATAATGCATTGGCTCTCGGCTGTCTTGCAGCGCTTTCACCATCGCCTGCCGCCACTGCATATCCGCCATCAGCCTCCCCCTCCGGCTTGTCCTTTTAAGCCGCCCTCGACGGACATCCAGAAAAGCACGTCGAGGATACGAAGCTCACGGACCGTTGCAGGCACGTTCGAAGCGAGTGACTGTAGTTCGCTTAGCCACTTCCAGATATATCTGTCGTCGGCGTTGAGCACTTCTTGGAACCGCCGCCAATAGTCGCGAGTGTCGAAGCCAGTGGCGTGCTCGACGAAACTGTCCCAAATTGGGATGAGGCGAGGCCGCTTGGCCGCGAGCAGCTTGCTTGTGGTGGTTCGCCCGAGGCCATCCTTTCCACCTCTCAGCACCGCCCACAGCTTGCCCGCCGGCGATTCTGTGGCGAGCAGTCGAGGTTGAACATCAACGATGTCTTGGTCCGACGGAACCTGCTTGAGAAGCGACGAGATGATTGCCGCGTCAGGGCCGAGCAATCGGATGGCAGCCTCCGGCGGAACATTGACGCTGAGCATCGAAACGGCCACGAAGTCGGCTGGGCCAAGCGTGTGTGGATCGTCGTTTAGTGCAGCCATGGCTTCGAATCGCGCGCCGGTATACCGAGGTTTGCCGCTGTCGTCCTGCGCGTAATACCTCTGGAGCAGATCAACAGCCACATCAGTCTGACAGTGAACAACAACTTTCGGCCAACGTGAGTCGTTGTGCCGTTCCTCGTTCATGTCTCGACTGTTTTAAGGTCTGATGATAGGGGCTGAATGTCCTCTAGTTGTGGCTCGCCCAGGGCCAGTAACACCTGATTGATCGCGTCGCTGACTTCCTTCGTAAGTTGGCCAGTAGTGTCGCGAGCGACTGCATCTGCCCATTGCCAGGATCGGGTGACTTGAATACTTGGGCGGATGTCGAAGTGGTCCATTGGTAGCTTGTCCGCCCATTCGTCAAGGCTCTCCATCTCGTTTTCGATGGCGTATTTTCGCTCGACTAACCAGTGTCGAAACTTCGGGTCGTTGACGTCCTCGCGTGGTCGACGTCCGGCGCGGTGGCCATGGAAGTCGTTGACCCACTGGCGGACGTAGTCCGGTCCAGGAAGGTGCCGCGTTGGATACCACCGTCGAGGCACGCTGGCCCGCCAATAGGCCAGGTAAAAATTGGCGTGCACCTGCCAGGCCGGGTCCTCGGTCAAGGCGATGAGGGCTTCCGCCCTCTTAGAATCGGAGTACACACGTTTGTACTGGGGAGCGAGCTCTGCGGGCCACATGCTGACGATGAGATTGTCGCTCTCGACGTAGAGGCTAACGCGGTCGACCGCGACTACCTGATCGTCCGGGAACTTGACACCGGCATGGCCCAAGACATCGCGGACCTCTGCGGAGAAGCCGGTCGCTTTCTCCAGGACGTTTCGCAGGCGGCGCAGACGACGACCACGGTGATCGCCGCAGCGTTCGAGGTCGGTATAGGGGAGCAAGTCACCGAAGTTCTCTTCCGCATTGTCGAAGAAGTCATTCAAAACGTGGACCTCGGCGGGACCGAGAACATCTAGCTCCATCAGATTCCACCAGCGGTCGAGGAGATCCTGCCATCTGACAGGGACCCTGCGCTTCTTCTTGGGAGCGATTCCCTTGGTGTTGATGTCTAGCGATTGCTGGTCGCTGGCGTTGGCATAGAGCTTGCTCTCGATCACCACCAGCAGACGCGACCCGTACTGGATAACACCGTCGTACCGAGCCCTGCGTTCAGAGGCCACATTCGGCTCCTGCGTCTCCACGAGGTCCTCGTGAGGCCCGAGGAAGACGCTCACAAGCTCGGCAAGCTCCGGATCCTCAGCGTCGGGGTCCAGTGGCACCAACTTCTCCGTTTGCATCTCGAAGCGTGGGCGTGGCAAAGCTGACAATGGCTGGCATCGGGCAAGGTCCAGAAACGCTGCGTGCGCCAAGGGCACCAGTTTCACCACAATCAGGGCGGCTCGGGTCAGCTGGTCTTCATGCTTGGCGTCGCGATCATACGGACGAAAGATGCTCAGGTGATGCTCCACAAACCTGACAGTAGCCGGATCACCAAATGCGGCCTTTTAAACCAGGTTTGTCGCTACAGCTATTTAGCTTTGCGGGATCTAATCCAATCCAGTCCGTCTCGCATAGAGAAGTAGTTGCCGTTGCCGATGCGAGTAGGCAGGATTTCGCGGCGCAGCACGGCGTACTTGATACCCCGTCGCGTGACCGGCAGTTTCTGACTGTCGCGCAGGTACTCAAACAAGCCCTGCTCCGTGAGGTTAGGGCGATCAAGTTCGCAAAGACCCAAACCTCTGCCGCAGGTCTCGTTGACGAGCTTCCGGACAATGTTGGCCAGTTCGTCGGCGGCGTCAGTCATGTAATCCCACTCCATCCGTTCAAGCAGGCAGGAAATCCTAATCATTCATGCGGTTCGGACTCTCGGGCTTTCCCTGCTTCTTGCGACCTCGCGGGGGAAACGCATCTGCGAGACACCAATCACATCACCGAGCAGCTCTGTGATACCACCAATGAGGACTCCGAACGCGTCAAAGACCAAGCCCTGCTTGAGGATCTCCGCCCAGTACCTCCAGAACCCTTCGAGACGTGCCCGGTTGAGACGATCTATGCGCTGTATCTCGCGATGTATCGCAGTCTCAAGGACCTCTCGATCCTCGGGCCGGATGAGGCCTTCCGCGTTCTCGGCAATCTCGACCAAGATCTTGAGCGTCTCGTGCGGCGTTTTGCGCGCATTCCGCACGGCGAAAGATCCAGCGACGATCGCAGCAAGAACCACTCCAACCCCGCCCAAGACGGTTTGCCACCAAGGGACCATGCGCGAATCGTCTCAAATGGAGCCCATGGCGGTACGCGGGGAGTGGTGACCGGAGTAGCGAACAACCGAGCACTACCCGCACCCAACCCTCCCCATCAGGACCCCGGTAAGGGGGTCAAAAGTTGGGCGCGCCTCGACCGCCCCCATCTACCCGGATCCCGTTTTTACCCCCCGAGAAGGTAAACGCGCAAAATCGGGTCAGCGGCGCCGGGGAAGGGCAGGTTTCGTGCAAGTCGGGCCGGGTTTCGCCGGGCGGCTTCGGCGCCCCACCGTCTGCGCCGCGTCTACCACCAAGGTGAACACCGGGCGCATGAACACCAAATGCATGCCGGTTCGGCGTGTGTACCAGAGGGAGGACGGGGTGCCGAGGGTCTACGACGGTGCCGCGCGGCCACAGCTACCGCGCCATGGCGGCGCACTCGGGGCTGAGGCTGTCGTTGCGCGGCGTCGTGAAGGCGGTGCAGCGCTAGCTGGCCGCCGGGCTTGACTCCGATACCGCGTCGGGTGCGCTATCTGCCGCCTACCGGGCAACGTGCGGAGGTGACCTTCTGCGTGCGCGGGCGCAGCGCCGCCTGCTAATCGCGCTGGGCAGTTGCGGCGTGGCGCCACCCAATTCGAGCCGTTGCCGAGGCATCATGATTGCTGGCGGTGTAGCGCCAGGGTGAACCGCGCGCCCACAACGGGCGGTATGAACGCGACGGAGTTAGCCGAATGCCGAAACGCAGCCCGTGGGAGCGTTACCACAAGCAACAGCGGGCGATTGACGCCAAGGTCTTCCACATCGTGCTGTCCTCGAACCACCCTTGCCGGTGCGGCCACGTGCAGGGCTTCCACTGGAGCACCGACGACGGCGAGAACCTGGGCAAGTGCGCCGACGCCGAGTGCCCGTGCGAGGCGTTCGATGAGGACACGTTCACGGCGGCGCAGCTGGCCGCCGGGGTGCTGCCCACCACCACTGCTGCTGCCGCTGAGCAGGACGACGGCAAGGACGACGCCTTGCGGCGGGCCATGCGCGCCGAGGAGCAGCGCGAGGTCAGCGCCGAGGAGGCATGGGACCGGGCGATGCACACGGACCGCCCACGCACTACCGGCAAGCCCCGCCGCTCCACCCTGGACGACCCGGCGGCCATGGACGCGCTGCGCCAGCTGGGCGGCAGCCCAGACGATCTGGCGGGCTGAGGCACGAATGGTTTGGTCCGGTGACGAGCGGTCAACAGTTTTCCCGTGACGACACCACCGACACCACCGCCGGGCTGGTATCCGGACCCGGCTGGCACTGGCGGTCAGGCGTACTGGGACGGCCACCAGTGGGGCGGCGCGCCACCACCCAAGCCGCCCGCCAAGGGTAGGCGGCGCCTCTGGATCATCGTCGGCAGCGTTGTCGCCGTGTTCCTGCTGCTGGCCCTCATCGGCAACCTGACGGACGGCGACAAGGATAAGGCCACCGGCACTGAGGGCACGCAGACAACTACTACCACCCCGCCGAGCACGACGACGGCGGTGCCACAGACCACGACCACCGCAGCACCGCCGCCACCACCAGCGGCCCCGCCGTCAGCGCCACCGGGCAAGGTGATGGCTGGTCCCGAATCCTCCTGCGAATCAACCACTTCCGCGTCTCCGATAGACCTGCAAAGCACGAGGGTGGAGGTCGGCGAAATGGCTGGGCGCGAAGGCACCAGTGCCCGCGTCACGATGAACTACACCGGCGAGCTACCCGCCACCGGCACCGTGCTGTGGTCGCTGCTCGCCACCAACCCGGCTGGCGAGACGGTGCAGCTGGGCTACAAGACGCTCGACGGGCAGAAGATCGGCTACTTCTACTTCCCTTTCGGCGAGGGCCGCCAGCACAACATGGACGGCTTCGCCGACACCGACACACCCGGCGAAATCGGCATGGTCCTGCCCCAGGCGGGCCTCGATAAGCTCGGCCCGATGTGGTGGTGGTCAGCCGTCGTCAACGTCGAAGGCAAAGACGTCGACAGCTGCCCAAATTGAAGCTGGAGGCGCCCAGCGCGCTTGGCGCACGGAGCGCACCACCCCGGTGCGCTGACCGGGGTGGTATTGGGCGGGGCCGGTGGGCGCGCTACTGCTCCAGCTTCGCCACCGCCTCCTTGTACGGCAGGTCGCGGTAGCCCCGGTGGCTCAGGTGGCGCTCGCCGTTCTCGTACCGCTGCGCCAACTCCTGCGCCTGGGCAATGGTGGTGCAGAGCCCGGCGACGGGCGTGTAGGTGCCGTTGAAGCCCCGCTGGCTGGCGAACCACGCCCCGCCGTCGCCCTGGGCGACCCGGTACATGCGGTCCCCGCCCCTCGCGGTGTGCACCCCGTCCTTCTCGTTCCACGCCAGCTGGCCGCCGCTGGCTGGGCGCGGGGCCTTGCCTCTCGGTGCTTGCTGGGCGTCAATTGCCTCAGCGCCGCTGTCCTTTCGGCTGCGTTTCGCCACCTTCACCGGCACCAGCTTGCGCTGTGTGCCGGGGCCGGGGTTGTGCACGCCTTGCGCCTGGAGCGCCTTGCTGCCCGCCTGCCGCGTCTGGTGCCAGGACCAGACGCCCCAGTTGTCGCCGCCCTCGTCGGCCACCAGCAGCGCGTGGGTGTACCCCCTGGTGGCGCTGGTGCGTGTGAACTCGGCGCCGTTCGGCGCGGTGGCGACGTACGTGGTCTTGGCCTTGGCTCGTTTCAGCGAACTATCAGCGGCCTTGGCGGTAGGCGTGGCGGTGGCGGTGTTAGTACTGCTCATTACGTGTTTCCTTCACGGTATGGGCTGCGCGTTGTGCGCTGCTAGGCAAACGCCAAGCTAGGCCCGGTCTGACGGCCTCGCAAGAATCCCAGGGTGCCAAGCACGCTAGGCAACATGTATGCGCCAGTCGTACATGGTTAGGCGAACACGTCGCGGCCGACCTGGCCGCCGGCCTGGCGACGCGGGATGTCGCGGTGGTCTCGGGTGGCGCATACGGGATCGACGGTGCGGCGCACCGCGCGGCGCTGGCGGCCGAGGGGGTGACCGTGGCCGTGCTGGCCGGCGGCGTCGACGTCCCGTATCCGGCGGGCCATGCCGCGCTGTTGCGGCGGGTTGCCGAGCAGGGCCTGGTGGTCAGCGAGTATCCGCCCGGAGTTCGCCCCGCGCGGCATCGCTTCCTGACCCGCAACCGGTTGGTGGCCGCGCTTTCGGGCGCCACCGTGGTCGTCGAGGCCGGTGCCCGCAGTGGCGCGGCGAACACCGCGGCGTGGGCGCGCGCGCTGGGTCGTCCCGTGTGCGCCGTGCCCGGCCCGGTGACGTCGTCGGCCTCGGTCGGATGTCACGTGCTGCTGCGTGCGAGTGCACACGTGGTGACCCGGGCCGAGGACATCGTCGAACTGGTCGGTCGCGCGGGCGAATTGGCCCCCGAGGAAGAACGCCCGGCCTCACCGCTGGACGAGCTGGCCGACGAGGACAAGCGCGTCTACGACGCGCTGCCGCGCCGAGGCGCGCGCACCGCCGAACAGATCGCGGTGGCATCCGGACTGCCGGCGCGGCAGGTGCTCGGGCCGCTGGCAAACCTCGAGCTGATGGGCATGGTGGTGTGCGGAGACGGGCGCTGGAAGCTGGCCCTCCGGTAGGTTGACGCCATGTACCAGCGGCTGAGCGGGCGCATCGGGTCGCTCACGGCCGTCGTCGCCCTGATCGCCGCGGTGCTGCTGTCCGAGGCGCGAACGGCGCAGGCCGAGGCGGTCCCCGCGCCGGGCGACGGGTACGGGTTCAGCGTCGGCGCCCCGATGACGTGGATGAGTCGCACCGAGGCCGACGGCGAACTCGATGCGGCGGCCCGCACCGGGGCGACGTGGCTGCGCGTCTTCATCGACTGGAGTCGGGTGGAGCCGATGCCGGGCGCCTACAACTGGGGCTACGTCGACCACTGGATCGACGGTGCGCTGTCGCGGGGCATCAAGGTGCTCGCCTCGATCGGGTACAGCCCCGACTGGGCGCGGGCCCCCGAGACCTACTTCACCGGCCCGCCCGTCGAACCCGCCGTCTTCGCCAGCTTCGTCACCACCGTCGCGCAGCGCTACGGCGACCGGGTCACCGACTGGGAGATCTGGAACGAGCCGAACATCCCGTTGTTCTGGGGTTACCGGGGCAACCGTGCCGTCGAGTACACCGCGCTGTTGAAGGCCGCGTATCCCGCGATCAAGGCGGTTCAGCCGCACAGCACCGTGATCGCCGGTGGACTCAGCCCCGCCTTCGCGCCCGACGCGCCGCCGACCTTCGTCAGCGAGATGTACGCAAACGGCGCCAAGGGGTTCTTCGACGCCATGGCGATGCATCCCTATGTCTTCCCCCACGGTTTGGCCGCCGACGCGCTCAATGGATGGTCCGACGTCGAGCGGGTACACCGGATCATGACGGACAACGGGGACGGCGAGAAGAAGATCTGGATGACGGAGATGGGCGCGCCGACCAGTGCGCGTTCCGCCGAAGGGGTCAGCCAGCAGGAGCAGGCGCAACAGATTCTCGACGGGCTGCGCAAGGCGGCGGAGACCAGCTACAGCGGGCCGGCGTTCATCTTCTGTATCCGCGACACGAACACCGCGAACCAAGACAATCGCGAGGACAACTTCGGAGTGCTGACGACCGATTGGCAGCCCAAGGTCGCGGCCACGGTGCTCGCGGGGTAGCGCTCCGACGGGCGGGTCCCGCTCGTATCATCGATAAGGTCGGCTAACAATCAGTCGGCGTTGGGTTGGGAGGAACATTGGCCGGGCGTCCGATACACACCTTCGAAGTGGTGCGTACAGAGGAGTTGACACCGCACCTCATCCGATTGGTGCTCGGGGGTGCGGGCTTCGACACGTTCAAGCCGAACGAGTTCACCGACGCCTACGTCAAGGTCGCCATCGTCGACCCCGACATCGACGTCGCGGCGCTGCCGCAGCCCCTGACGCTCGACAGCTTCTCGTCGCTGCCGCCCGAACAGCGGCCCACAGTGCGCACCTACACCGTCCGCCACGTCGACACCGAGCGCCGGGAGATCTGCATCGACTTCGTGGTGCACGGCGAGCACGGGGTGGCCGGGCCGTGGGCGGCCTCGGCGACGCCGGGCCAACCCGCCTATCTGATGGGCCCCAGCGGGGCGTACGCACCCGACCCCGCAGCGGACTGGCACCTGATGGCCGGCGACGAAGCGGCGGTGCCGGCCATCAGCGCGGCGCTGGAAGCGTTGCCCGACAACTCAATCGGGCGCGTCTTCATCGAGGTCGCGGGGCCCGACGACGAGATCCCGCTGAAGAAGCCCGAGGGCGTCGAGGTGCGCTGGATCTACCGCGGCGGGCGTGCCGACCTCGTGCCCGAGGACCAGGCCGGCGACCACGCCCCCCTCATCTCCGCGGTGAAGGAGACGCCGTGGCTGCCCGGGCAGGTGCAGGTCTTCATCCACGGTGAGGCGCAGACCGTCATGCACAACCTGCGGCCATACATCCGCAGGGAACGCGGCGTCGGGGCCAAGTGGGCGTCGATCTCCGGCTATTGGCGGCGCGGGCGCACCGAGGAGACCTTCCGCCAGTGGAAGGCGGAACTGGCCAAGGCCGAAGCGGGCGAGTCGGCGTAGTACCGCGCGACCCGGACTGGCACGCTGACCGTCATGACGTTCGGTAACTACCAGTTCGAGATCTACCTGCAGGGTTTGTCGGGCGTCGTGCCCACCATGCCGATGACGTTCGCGGACTGGGAGGCCAAAGCCGCGTCCGCGATGCCGCCGTCGGTGTACTCCTACGTCGCGGGCGGCGCCGGAGACGAGCGAACTCAGCGCCTCAACCGCACGGCGTTCGACAACTGGGGCCTGATGCCACGGATGTTCCGCGCCACCCGCGACCGCGACCTGTCGGTGAACCTCTTCGGCCTGACGTTGCCCTCGCCGGTGTTCATGGCGCCCATCGGCGTGATCGGCATCTGCGCCCAAGAGGGCCACGGCGACATCGCCACCGCCCGCGCCGCGGCCCGCACCGGAGTGCCGATGGTGGTCTCCACCCTCACCGAGGACCCGCTCGAGAACGTCGCCGCCGAGTTCGGTGATACGCCAGGGTTTTTCCAGCTGTATTGCCCGACCGACCGGGAGCTGGCCGCGAGCCTGGTGCATCGCGCCGAAGCCGCTGGATACAAGGGGATCATCGTCACCCTCGACACCTGGGTGCCGGGGTGGCGACCCCGCGACCTGTCCACGTCGAACTTTCCGCAGCTGCGCGGGAAGTGTCTGGCGAACTACACCAGCGACCCGGTGTTCCGTGCCGCGCTCGAACAGCCGCCCGAGGAGAACCCGCAAGCGGCGGTGCTGCACTGGGTGGGATTGTTCGGCAACCCGTTGACGTGGGATGACCTGCCCTGGCTGCGGTCGCTGACGGACCTTCCGCTCATCGTGAAGGGCATCTGCCACCCCGACGACGCGCGGCGTGCGAAGGCCGGTGGGGTCGACGCGATCTACTGCTCCAATCACGGCGGCCGGCAGGCCAACGGCGGGCTCGCGGCGATCGACTGTCTGCCCGGCGTGGTCGAGGCTGCCGACGGGCTCCCCGTGCTGTTCGACTCCGGGATCCGCAGCGGTTCCGACATCGTCAAGGCGCTCGCGCTCGGGGCCACCGCGGTCGGTATCGGCCGCCCGTACGCGTACGGGTTGGCACTCGGCGGGGTGGAGGGAGTCGTCCACGTGCTGCGCTCGCTGCTGGCCGAGGCCGACCTGACGATGGCGGTCGACGGATATCCGACCTTGGCCGATCTCACTCCGGACACGCTGCGGCGCGTCACCTGAGCCACTCCCTCACCGTCTGCGACGGTGAGTCAGTGGACGCACTCCTGGAGGAGTTCGACGAGTACCTCGCGCTCGAACGCGGTCGCTCCGAGCACACCCGTCGCGCCTATCTCGGCGACCTGCGGTCGCTGTTCGCGTTCGTCGCCGACCGCGGGGGCGAAGCCGGGGTCGGTGGGTTGAGCCTGCCGGTGCTGCGGTCCTGGCTCGCCGCGCAGGCCGCGTCGGGTGCGGCCCGCACGACCCTGGCCCGCCGCACCTCGGCGGTCAAGACGTTCACGGCGTGGGCGGCCCGGCGCGGCATGATGGCCGGCGATCCCGCGACGCGGCTGCAGGTGCCGAAGGCGCGTCGCACGTTGCCCGCGGTGTTGCGGCAGGACCAGGCCCTCGACGCGATGGCCGCCGCGAAATCCGGTGCCCAGCAGGGTGATCCGTTGGCGATCCGCGATCAATTGATCGTGGAGCTGTTGTACGCCAGCGGAATTCGGGTCAGCGAGTTGTGCGGGTTGGATGTCGACGACGTCGACATGGCGCGGCGGCTGCTGCGCGTCACGGGCAAGGGCGACAAACAGCGGACGGTGCCGTTCGGCGAGCCGGCCAAGGCGGTGCTCACGGCGTGGCTCTCCGAGGGACGGCCCGAGTTGGCTACCGCGGAGTCGGGACCGGCGTTGCTGCTGGGCGCGCGCGGCCGGCGGCTCGACCCGCGCCAGGCGCGCACCGTCGTCCATCAGACCGTGGCGGCGGTCGACGGTGCACCGGACATCGGCCCGCATGGGCTGCGCCACAGCGCCGCCACCCATCTGCTCGAGGGCGGCGCGGATCTGCGGGTGGTGCAGGAATTGCTGGGCCACTCGACGTTGGCCACCACGCAGCTCTACACCCACGTGACGGTCGCCCGCCTGCGGGCCGTCCACGACCAGGCGCATCCCAGGGCGTGACTACCGCAGCAGCGCAATGACTTTCGCCAGATCGGGCATCGCCGACGGTCGGCCCGGCAGCTCGTCGAACACCGTCCAGTAGCTGACGCCGAAGCGCTGCTGGCGCTGCACGAGTTGGTCGGCCATCTGCTCGTGGGTGCCGAGCAGGACGAAAGGTGAGTCCAGAAGTTCGGCGGGGGAGACGCCGCCGATGGTCGCGGCCAGTTCGGCGGCCGCCCGGTTCCGGTCATCGGTCGCGACGACGGCCTGGATCAGGGCGTTGAGTTCGATCTGCTCGAACCGGTCGCCTGCGGCCTCGCAAACCACGGCGACGCGGTCGTCGAGTCCTTCGGCGCCGAAGTGGGTGAGCCGGACCGCGGTGGCGTCCCGGTTGTGAGTGATGCCCGCGAGCCCGACGATGTCGGCGAGTCGCCCTGCCAGCTTAAGGACTCGAGTTCCGTTGCCGCCGATCAGCATCGGCACACGTCGCGACGGGGTCGGGAGGAGCTGGCCTGCGGCGGCGCACACGCGGTAGTGGTGGCCGTCGAAGTCGACGGCCTCGCCGTCGAGCAGCTTGCGGATCAGCCCTGCCGCCTCCTCCAGCCGCGACACCCGCACACCGCCGCCGTCGAACCCGATGCCCGCGGCGTCGTACTCGGATCTCATGTGGCCGGCCCCGATGCCCAGTTCGAACCGGCCGTCCGAGACGAAGGCAAGACCGGCCGCCTCGCGGGCGGTTTCGACGGGATGGCGGAAGTCGTTGTTGAGCACCAGTGTTCCGACGTGTAGGTGCTCGGTCACCGTCGCTGCCGCGGTCGCGCTGGTGAAGGGCGGCGCCAACGGCACCAGGTGGTCGGCGAAGGTCAGCGCGTCGAAATCGGCGGCCTCGACGTCGCGTGCGAAGTCGCGGGCCTGCTGCCCACTGCGAGGCATGCCGGCGGTCAGCCCGAAGCGCGGTGGTCGGGATCGGTGAGCGGCGGTGGTCACGGGTGTGACGGTATGCGCACGCTCGCGCTAACCGTGCGTGGGCTTGAGGCGAATCGGGGTGGTGGCGAGGAGACCGAGCGGGTCGACGTAGTCGGCGTCGGCGGTCGGGCCCCACATCGCGCCCCAGTGCAGGCACGCCTGCGCCGGGCAGCCGGCGTGCCCGGCCTGCAGCACGCCGATCGCAGTGCCCGCATCGACCAGTTGCCCCGCGCGCACCGACGGCCGGACCGGTTCGTAGCTCGTCCGCAACCCGCCCGGGTGGGCGATCGACACGACCGGTCGGCCCGCCAGGGGGCCGGCGAACACGACCGTTCCCGGACCAGCTGCGTGCACCGCCTGCCCGGACGAGCCCGCCAGGTCGACGCCGCGATGTCCGCGGTGCCAGTTCGGCGACGGCGCGTCGAAAGCACGAACCACGGCGGGGTGGGGCCGCAGCGGCCAGTCCAGCCGGCCGGTGTCGGCCGCGGCGGGCGCCGCCCACGCCAGTGCGGCCGTCAGCACCGCGATCCATCGCATTCGTCCAGCTCAGCGCATGAGGAGTAACCGGCGCCAGGGCCGGCTCCGGATCTGTGGATGGGCAGGTCGCTGTGGAAAAAGCACCCCTATCCAGGGTGTAAACTCCTTACCGCAGCTCGCTCGAGCGGGCTGACTTCGCGTGTCTGCACCTCGACCCGTTCCACTAGGTCGTATCCGGATGCCGTCGGTCCCGTCCCCGCGACGGGTCTGGCATTCCGAGCCGGCACCAGGGCTTGGCGTCACCCGGCGCCGGGCGACAACCGACACACAAGTGAGGCATCACTCATGGCTGTTGTGACCATGAAACAGCTGCTGGACAGCGGCACCCACTTCGGGCATCAGACCCGTCGCTGGAACCCCAAGATGAAGCGGTTCATCTTCACCGACCGCAACGGCATCTACATCATCGATCTGCAGCAGACGCTGACCTACATCGACAAGGCGTACGAGTTCGTCAAGGAGACCGTCGCGCACGGCGGCACCATCATGTTCGTCGGCACCAAGAAGCAGGCGCAGGAATCGATCGCCGAGCAGGCGACCCGCGTCGGCATGCCCTACGTCAACCAGCGCTGGCTGGGTGGCATGCTCACCAACTTCTCCACCGTGCACAAGCGCCTGCAGCGTCTCAAGGAACTCGAGACGATGGAGCAGACCGGCGGTTTCGAGGGTCGCACCAAGAAGGAAATCCTGATGCTGACCCGCGAGAAGAACAAACTCGAGCGGTCGCTCGGCGGTATCCGCGACATGCAGAAGGTGCCCTCGGCGGTGTGGGTCGTCGACACCAACAAGGAGCACATCGCGGTCGGCGAGGCGCGCAAGCTGGGAATCCCGGTCATCGCGATCCTCGACACCAACTGCGACCCCGACCTCGTCGACTACCCGATCCCGGGCAACGACGACGCCATCCGCTCGGCTGCGCTGCTGACCAAGGTGGTCGCCGCCGCGGTCGCCGAGGGCCTGCAGGCCCGTGCCGGTGCCGGACGTGACGGTGACAAGCCCGACGCCGACGCCGCCGAGCCGCTCGCCGAGTGGGAGCAGGAGCTGCTGGCCGGCGCGACGGCCACTGCTTCCCCGACCGCCGCGGGCGCCGAGCCCGGCACCCCCGAGGCGGACATCCAGACCGAACCGAAGAGCACGGAAGGCTGACATGGCTAACTACACCGCTGCCGACGTCAAGCGACTGCGGGAGCTGACCGGCGCCGGCATGCTCGACAGCAAGAACGCGCTGGTCGAGTCCGACGGCGACTTCGACAAGGCCGTTGAACTGCTGCGCATCAAGGGCGCCAAGGACGTCGGCAAGCGCGCCGAGCGCGCGACCGCCGAGGGCCTGGTGGCCGCCAAGGACGGTGCGCTGATCGAGCTGAACTCCGAGACGGATTTCGTCGCGAAGAATGCCGAGTTCCAGTCGGTCGCCGAGCAGATCGTCGCCGCCGCGGCCGCCGCCAAGGCGACGGACGTCGACGCGCTCAAGGCAGCTCGAATTTCTGGCGGCCAGGCGACACCTACGGTCGAGCAGGTCATCGCCGACCTGTCGGCGAAGATCGGCGAAAAGCTGGAACTGCGCCGCGCCGCCTACTTCGACGGCACCGTCGAGACCTACCTGCACAAGCGTGCCGCGGACCTCCCGCCGGCCGTGGGCGTGCTGGTCGAGTACACGGGGTCGAACAAGGAGGCCGCGCACGCCGTCGCCCTGCAGATCGCCGCGCTGAAGGCCCGCTACCTCACCCGCGAGGACGTGCCCTCCGATGTCGTCGCCAACGAGCGCCGCATCGCCGAGGAGACAGCCCGCAACGAGGGCAAGCCCGAGCAGGCGCTGCCGAAGATCGTCGAGGGCCGGGTGACCGGCTTCTACAAGGACGTCGTGCTGCTGGACCAGCCGTCGGTGTCCGACAACAAGAAGACCGTCAAGGCCCTGCTCGACGAGGCAGGCGTGACCGTCACCCGGTTCGTCCGCTTCGAGGTCGGCCAGGCCTGATCTTCCCCGCCGAGCGCTCATCGTTGTACGGCTGAACGGCCGAAAACCGAACAACGGTGAGCGCTCGCGTGCTCTGTCGTCCGTCGGCGGTACGAGTTGGTACCGTCAACGCCATGAGCACGGTTCACGCTTTCGGCGACGACGCCCTCGGCGAGCATGACGCCGTCGGTCTCGTCGACGCCCTGTTGGCGGGCACGGTGTCGCCCGTCGAACTCGTCGAGGCCGCGATCGCGCGCCTCGAAGCGGTCAACCCGACGCTGAACGGCTTGGCGCACGAGGCGTTCGACCGGGCCCGCGCCCGCGCGTCGGCGCGCCGGTTCGGCGGCTACTTCGACGGGGTGCCGTCGCTGATCAAGGACAATGTCGCGGTGGCGGGCATGCCGACGATGAGCGGCACCGACGCCTGGGAGCCGCGTCCGGAGCGGGCTCACGGCGACTTCGCCCGCTCGTTCCTCGCGACGGGCCTCACGCCGCTCGGCAAGACTCAGCTGTCGGAGTTCGGTTTCAGCGCATCGGCCGAGCATCCGCGGATCGGGCCTGTGCGTAACCCGTGGAATCCCGACCACACCGCGGGGGCGTCGTCGTCGGGTTCGGGTGCGTTCGTCGCGGCCGGGGTGGTGCCGATCGCGCACGCCAACGACGGCGGCGGCTCGATCCGGATTCCCGCGTCCTGCAACGGCCTGGTCGGGCTCAAGCCGTCCCGTGGCCGGCTGCCGCTGGACCGGGACATGCGCCAGATGCCGCTGCGCATCGTCGCCAACGGGGTCGTCACCCGGTCGGTGCGCGACACCGCCGCGTTCTACCGCGAGATGGAGCGGGTCAGCCGCAACCCGCGGCTGCCGGCGGTCGGCGACGTCACCGGCCCCAGCGCCCAGCGGCTGCGGATCGCCGTCTGCACGCAGTCGATCGCGCGCGAGGCCGGCCCCGAGGTGCGCGAGCTGACGCTCAAGACCGCTGCGCTTCTGGACGAACTCGGCCACAAGGTCACCACGATCGACAACCCGGTGCCCGCCCACTTCATGGACGACTTCCTGTTGTACTGGTCGTTTTTGGCGTTCGCCCTCGTTCGCGGTGGGCGGCGCACCTTCGGCCCGAGCTTCGACCGCGAACGCCTCGACAACCTGACGCTGGGCCTGGACCGGCACGCCTCGCGAAACCTGCACCGGCTGCCGATGGCGACCGCCCGCCTGGCACGGGTGCGGCGGATCACCTCGCGCCTGACCGACACCTACGACGTGGTGTTGACGCCGACGCTGGCCGACGTGACCCCGCGCATCGGCCACCTCGACCCGGCCAACGACTACCAGCAGATCATCGAGCGCCTCATCGAGTGGGTGGCCTTCACGCCGCTGCAGAACGCCACCGGAGAGCCGGCGATCTCGCTACCCGTCGCCGAATCCGCGTCCGGCCTCCCGGTCGGCATGATGTTCGCCGCGCCGCTGGGGCACGAGGCGCGGCTGCTGCATCTGGCCTACGAACTCGAAGAAGCGCTTCCCTGGCGGCGCATCCACGCCTGACGCTTGCCGATGCGCGGCACTCCCGCCAGCAGGCCGCGCTGCGGGACGCCGTCGATCGGTTCGGCCGCCGCGCCGAGTTCCGCGAGCACGTCGTTGGCGGCGAGCACCCCCGACATCGCCGAGCGTTCCATCAGCCCGGCCAGGTAGGGCAGTTCCACGAAGTCGCCCGCGACGCGCAGCCCCCGGGCGTCACTGCGCACGCCGGGACGGGTGCCGGCCGAACCGGGTGGGAACGCGGGCGCGGTCGCCTCCAACCGGTCACGGCGGTGCAGGACGGTCGCGTCGGCGGTCTCCGGCCACAGTATGGCCAGCTCCGCGCGCAAGGCCTGTGCCGCGGCGGCGGCGTCGTCGAAAGTGCAGGAGTACGAATGCAATTCGACGACCGAACCGCCGGTCGATGCGGCCCACTGCGCGCTGGGCTCCTCCAGCCGCGAGTACACCGCGACCGAGTCGAGGGTCGGCTGCCCGGTGACCGCGCTGAACGGAGCCCGGTCCGCGGTGACGTCACGGTCGAGCCAGAGCCTGCTGACCGCGAACGGCGGTGCCACAGTGAGGTTTTCGCAGCGGAGTGCCAGCAGCGGTGCGGCGGCGGCGGTCGTGGGTGAGGCCGCGATGAGCGCGCGCAGCGCGCCGGGGTCCACGGCCAGGACGACGTGGCGGCTGACGAACTCTCCGAAATCGGTGCCGACGCGCCAGCGCTGGCCGTCGGGCTCCACGGCGGCGACGCGGGTTCCGGTCCGGACCTCGACGCCGTGGCGTATCAGATACTCGCGCAACGGGTGCCAGATCGCGGTCGCGTGGTCGGTGGCGGGCACGTCGAACCCGATGCCCTCGGGGTTGCCCAGGAAGTAATAGTGGAACATCGCCACCAGTTCGGCCGCCGACAGCTCGCCCTGGTTGCAGAAGAACGACCGGGCGAACGCCTCGAAGAGCATGCTGCGGGTGCGTTCGCTCATCTGCAGCCGGTCGAGGAACGTCGCGGCGTCGACGTCGTCGAGTTCGGCGACGGTGGTGGCGCGGTCGTAGGCCAGCAGCGCCCGACCGGCATCGGGATCGGCGTTCGTGAAATCCCGCCGCGTCAGGCTCTTCGACCGCAGCGCCAGTGCGAGCAGGTTCAGCGGCGGCGCGGCGGGCAGGCCGGACAGGTCCTCGGCCGGCCAGGTCGCCGAGATCACCGGGTAGCTCGGCACCGGAGCCAGGAACGACAGGTCGGGATCGACGCGGCGCAGGATCGCCCGCCACGTGTAGTAGTGCCGGAAGAACGCGTGGAACCCGTGCTCGATGTACTGTTCGCTGCCGTCGGGCAGGCGTTCGGGCCAGGCGCCCAACCGCCCACCGAGGTGGTCGGCCGCCTCCAGAACCGTGACGGCGACGCCCCGTTCGGCCAGCACCACCGCAGCGCAGATTCCGGCGATGCCGGCGCCGACGACGACTGCGTCGGCGCGGGGCCCGACGTCGCGCGGCAGCAGCGGGTCCGGCTCTACGAGGCGGCGGGGCCGCATCCGCAGCGGAGCCGCCCGGCTGCGCAGCGCGTCGCTCACGTGGCCACCGTCGTGGCATCGCGGCGGCGCAGGAGCGCGATGGCGAACGGCACCGCGACCGCGCCCATGATCACCGCTCCGGTGACCGCCGAGCCGGGCAGTCCGAAGAACACCGCATGGCCCAGCACCGAGGAGAAGTACACCCATAGATACAGCGCCGCCGCAGGCGCGGACGGCGTCTGCCCGCCGCGCAACACCGCGTTCAGGATCGCCATGAGCACCACCGACACCAGCAGCCAGCCCAAATAGTTCGTCAGGGGGATGCCGGGGATCAGTGGCAGGCCGGGTGTGGTGTCGAACCACGTCCAGTGGCCGGCGTCGACCATCTGCGGGTCCAGGAACACGTCCCACGCGGTGAGCGCAAGCGCGCCGACGGCGACGACGGCCGGGCCCCGCGACACGAGCGTGCGCGCCACCACGAGCGCCGGCCACGCCATCATCACCCAGGCCAAGGGGACGACGACCGGCACGCCGAGCAGCTCGGCGCCGAGCGTGCCGGTGTAGGCGTAGTGCCCGAAGGGCAGGCCCGTGGCCACCCCGACCGCCTCGGCGAGCAGCCCGCCGCCGCCGGCCACCGCGATCAGCACCGCGGCACCCACCGGTCCGAGCACCCGCGCGGCATCGGCCACGCTGGCCACGAAGAACACCACCACGCTTGCCACCGTCACCTCGGTACGCCAGCTCTCGGGCATGAGAGGGTAGGCGATCTGGACCAGTACCGCGGCGGCGACCAGTGCCCACACCACGCGAGTGCTCCGCACGGGTGCGACCGGCAACGCCAACGCCACGTGTGTCACCTCCGCTGTCACAGGTGGGCGACGTCTGCACCCGCCGGCTGTGCCGTCGGGTCGAGACTTCGTAGAGTCTCCAAGGTGCCCGATGCGCGTTTCGCAAAAACTCTACGCGCGCTTGTCGTCACAGGTTCGTCACTGGCGTGCGTCGGCACCGCGCACCAACTCGTCAATCAGCGGCTGCTGCGCCGCCCGCCCGAGGAGCCGCCGCCGGTACGCGAGGCGGTGTCGATTCTGGTCCCCGCCCGTGACGAGGCGCACCGTATTGCGCCGACCATCCGTTCCCTGCTCGGCCAACAGGGCCTTCTCGACGCCGAGATCCTGGTGCTCGATGACCGCTCGACCGACGGTACGGCCGACGTCGCGCGCCGCACGGCGGGAGCCGATCCGCGCGTGAAGGTGCTCACCGGCGTCCCGCCGCCGCCGGGTTTCCTGGGCAAGCCCCATGCCTGCGGTCAACTGGCCGCCGCTGCGCGCGGGGAGATTCTCGTGTTCGTCGACGCCGACGTGGTCCTGCAGCCGCACGCCGTCGCCGCCGCGGCTGCGGTGCTGCGCGGCCCACGGCCGCTGGACCTGGTGTCGCCGTGGCCCCGTCAGGTCGCGACCGGGCTGTCCGGCCGACTGGTCCAGCCGCTGCTGGCGTGGTCGTGGCTGACCACGCTGCCGGTGCCGGTGGCCGAGCGGTCGAGGCGTCCGTCCATGGCGGTGGCCAACGGCCAGTTCCTGGTGGTCGAGGCCGAGGCGCTGGCCCGCGCAGGCGGGTGGCAGTCGGTGGCAGGGGCGGTGCTCGACGACATCGGCCTGGCCCGGGCGGTCCGCGCGACGGGCGGTCGGACCGGCATCGCCGACGGCTCCGGGCTGGCGACCTGCCGGATGTACAGCAGCGGGCGCGAGCTGCGCGACGGCTACCGCAAGTCGCTGTGGGCGGCGTTCGGGTCACCGGCCGGTGCGCTGGCGGTCGCGACGGCGCTGACCGTCGTCTACGTGCTGCCCGCGGCGGCCGCGGTGACCGGATCACGGGCGGGCGCGCTGGGCTACACCGCCGCAGTCGTCGGCCGCGCCTCGGCGAGCCGGTGGGGCGGCACTCGGCTCGACGCGGTGGCCCACCCGTTGTCGGTGCTGGCGCTGCTGACGCTGCTGGCGTCGTCGTGGGCGGGCCGGGTGCGAGGCTCGCTGCAATGGAAGGGCCGTCCGGTATGAGCCGAACCGTCGTGATCGGGGCGGGACTGGGTGGACTCGCTGCCGCGGCCCGCCTGGCCGCCGCCGGCCATCGCGTCACCGTGTTCGAGAGCGCCGCCACCGTCGGCGGAAAGCTCGGAGTGGTCGAGCGCGACGGGTTCGCCTTCGACACGGGTCCCTCGCTGCTGACCATGCCCGCCGTGCTCGCGCAGTTGTTCGCCGACACCGGCGGTCCGGCCGATCTGCCCGTGACGCCCGTCGACCCCGCCTGCGCGTACGTCTTCGGTGACGGCACCGAGTTGTCGCTGCCGCACGACGCCGCGGGGGTCCCGGCGGCCCTCGACGACGCGCTCGGATCCGGCGCCGGTGAGTCGTGGCGGCGGCTGCACGCCCGGTCGCGTCGGCTGTGGGAACTCGTCGGCGAACCCGTGCTGCGCCGGCCGGTCGCGCTGGCCGCCCTGATCCGGATGAGCGCGCGGCCGGCCGACCTGCGGGCGGTCGCGCCGTGGCGCACCATCGACGGACTGGGCCGCGCGATGCTGCCCGATCCGCGGCTGCGGACCTGGCTCAACCGGTATGCCACCTACTCCGGCTCCGACCCGCGCCGCACCCCGGCGGTTTTGTCGGTGACCTCGTTCGTCGAGCAGGAGTTCGGGGCGTGGTACGTGCCGGGCGGGCTGCGGCGGATCGTCGACGCCGTGGCGGCGCGCTGCGTCGACCTCGGCGTGCAGATCCGCACCGGCGCGCCGGTCGAGTCGGTGCTGGTCGCCGGCGGGCGTGTCACGGGTGTGCGGGTCGGCGGGCGTGAGGTGGCCGCCGATGCGGTGGTGAGCGACCTTGACGCCGCGGTCCTCTACGAGAAGCTGCTGCCGTCCGGGGCCACCGGGGCGATGCGCCGGCGCCTGCGCAACCGCCCGCCGTCGATGGCCGGCTTCGTCATCCTGCTCGGCCTGTCCGGGCGCGGCCGCGGCGCCGCGCACCGGGTGTATTTTCCCCGCGACTACGACGCCGAGTTCGACGCGATCTTCGGCCGCTCACCGCGACCTGTCGACGACCCCACGATTTACGTTCACGCTCCGGATGATCCGGCGCTGCGCCCCGATGACGACTCCGAGGGCTGGTTCGTCCTCGTCAACGCCCCGGCCCACGATCCCGGGCGCGGCGTCGACTGGGACGCCCCCGGGCTGCGCGAGCGCTACACCGGCCACGTGCTCGACGTGCTGGCCGGCCGTGGCGCCGACGTCCGTGACCGGATCCGCTTCGCGGAGACGATCACACCCGCCGACCTGCAACGCCGAACCGGGGCGCCGGGCGGCGCGATCTACGGGACGGCCTCGCACGGTCCGCGGGCCGCGCTGCGCCGGCCCGCCAATCGCAGCCCGGTGGCCGGGCTCTATCTGGTGGGTGGATCGGCACATCCCGGGGGCGGCATCCCGCTGGTGCTGATGTCGGCCGAGATCGTCGCCGGCCTCATGGGGCCGGCGGGAAACGGGGCGGTATCGAGCGCCGCACCCCGGCCAGCAACTGGACCATCCCGACGACACCGACGGCCGTCCACGTGATCGCGAACGTCGTGCCCCAGCCCCACCCGAGCGACGGCAGCCCCGCCGGGAAGACCGCGGCGCCGGCCGCCGCCATCGCGACGACGATAAGCCGCGTCGGCCGCTCGGCGACGGTCACCGTGCCCACCCCCGGCATGCCGGCGGCCTGGGCCCGCGACCGGAGGTACTCGTGCAGCAGAACCAGCACCACGGCGGCGGCCACCCAGCCCGGCGCGGCCCCCAGCGCCAGCAGGACGGCGCCGAGCAGGAGGTCGCCGAGGCGGTCGGCCCCCGCGTCCACGACCGCGCCGAGCGGACGGGCCCGTCCGGTCCGCAGCGCGACCGCACCGTCCAGACCGTCCAGGACGCCTGCGGCGACGATCAGTGGCACCGCCAGCGCCGGCCAGCCAGGTCCGGCGACGGCGGCCCACGCCCCGAGAAGCGCCACGACTCCGGCCGCCGACAGCAGGTCGGGCGGGATCCGCAGGACGGGACCCGAGGCCAGCGCCCGCACCATCCGAAGCCATCCGCGCACCACCGGCGACGGCCGGATCCCGTCGTGCAGCGACGACCAGCCGTCGTCGTCGGCGTCGCGGTTCGCGGTCACGGTGCCAGCCTGCCAGTTCGGGGTGCCGCGATGAGCCGGGTGCGTCGACTGCTGGCGGAAGTCCGCAAGACGGTCCCCGGTAGCGACATCTCGCTGTGGGCGGCCGGGGCGACCTTCTTCGGCGTGATCGGCATCGCGCCGCTGGCGTTGGTGTCGCTGTGGGCGGTCGCGGGTCTGGTCGGCCATGACGCCGCGACGTCGGCGATGGACACGGCCATCGGCGGACTGCCCGACGGGCACGGAACCCCCGCGGCGCTGCGCACCCTGACCTCGGTGGCCCTGTCGATGTCCTGGCTGCAGGCCCTCGTCGTGCTGTTCCCCGCCAGCCTCTACGGAGAAGGCCTGCGCCGGGCCTTCGTCCAGATGACCGCGGCGCCGGACACTCTCACCGGCTGGCGCGGTCGGGCCGGTCTGCTCGGCGTAGCGGCCGTCGCGCCGTTCCTGGTGCTCGCGGTGCTCGCGGCGGCGCCCTACGTCGCCCCGCTCTACGACGCCGGCGGCTGGTCGCTGGTGTGGGGGATCGTCGTGGCGTTCCACATCGTGTGGCTGACCGTGTCGACCGCGCTGCTCGGCGTGTTCGGGCTGATCGGGCCCGGCCGGCTGGGCTGGCGGCCGCTGCTACTCGGCGCGTTCGGCACCGGCGCCATCCTGGCCGGATTCCTGCAGGGATTCATCCTGTTCCTGGCGATCCCGATCGAGTGGTCGGCGCCGTTCGGTGGTCTGCCGATCGTCGGCGCGGTCTCGGCGTTGGCGCTGTGGCTCTACCTGCTGCACATCCTGGTGCTGTTCGGATTTCGCGTCACCGTGGCGCTCGACGCGGTGATCCGCCCCTCGGGCTAGCGGATCAGCTCGCGGCAGACCTCGGCGGTCGCCTTGGTCAGCGATGCCGCTCCCTCGCGCAGCGCCTCTTCGAGCGGTGTGCCCTCGGCGGTGATGGCCACGAGCCGCTCCACGCCGTGATCGAGCAGCACCGAGGCGTCGGGACCGACCCGGCCGGCGAAGATGACCACGCGGGCGCCGGCCCGGACGGCCAGCTGCGCGACGCCGAACGGCGTCTTGCCCATGACGGTCTGCGCGTCGACACTGCCCTCGCCGGTGAACACCCAGTCGGCGCCCCGTAACGCCCGCTCGAGCTCCACCGTCTCGGCGATCTCGTCGACTCCGGGTCTGCTCACCGCACCGAGGAATTCGGCGAGCGCGAACCCGGTACCGCCCGCCGCCCCGGCGCCCGGCCTCTGCGGGTGGGCATCGCCGAGGGTGGCCGCGGTCACGGTGGCGAACCGGGACAGTGCCGACTCCAGTAGCTGTACGTCGGCCGGGCTGGCGCCCTTCTGCGGCCCGAACACCGCGCTGGCCCCGGTGGGCCCGAGCAGCGGGGCGGTGACGTCGGAGGCTACGCCGACCCGGACGTCGCGCAGCCGGGCGTCCAGCCCCGACAGGTCGATGCGGTCCAGCCGCTGCAACGCCGCACCGCCTGGCTCGAGCGCGTTGCCGTTGCCGTCGAGGAAGGCCGCGCCGAGCGCGGTGAGCATGCCGGTGCCGCCGTCGTTGGTGGCCGACCCGCCCAGCCCGACGAGTAACTCCTCGGCACCGCGGTCCAACGCCGCCCGGATCAGCTGACCAACCCCGAACGTGCTGGCGCGCAACACGTCTCGCTCGTCGGGTGCGATCCGCTCGAGGCCGGCGGCGGCGGCCATCTCGATGACCGCGAGCTGCCGCAGCGGCACGTAGCCGTACCGGGCCAGGATCGGACGTCCGATCGCATCGGTGACCTCGGCGTCGATTCGTTGCCCATGCAGCGCGTCGACGACCGCGTCGACGGTGCCCTCGCCGCCGTCGGCCATCGGCACGCCGACGCACTGAGCGTCCGGCAGCACGGACAGCACACCGGCGCGCATGGCCGCCACCGCTTCCGAGGCGGTCATCGACTCCTTGAACGAGTCCGGTGCCAGTACGACCTTCATCGGCACAAGTCTCGCAGAGTTCAGTCCGAACCGAGCGCCGCGAGGATGCGCTTGAACTCGCGTCGCTGCTGCTCGGTCAGGTTCGTCATCAGCTTGCGCTCGGCCGCGCGCACCCCGGAGTCGGTGCGAGCCAGCAACTCCCGGCCCTCGCCGGTGAGTTGCGCCGGCAATGAGCGGCCCGAGGCCACGGTGGCGGGTCGCGTGACGAGACCGCGCTCCTCCAGTCCGCGCAACACCATGTTCATCGCCTGCGGGGAGACGCTGAAGTCGCGTGCCAGCTCGGCATTCGACCGCCCCGGGTACTGGGACAGGATCCGCATGCACAGGTACTGCGGGAAGGCCACCTCCAACGGGTCGAGCACCGTCGCGGTGACCTCGGCGCGCAGCGCGTTGGCCACTCGGGACAGCAGGAAACCCAGCGGCTGATCCTCGGGTGGCCCGTCCATATCAAGCATATTGACATATATCAACCCGGTTGATAAACACGAGGCATGACTCAGCCGATGGACGAGATGTTCGAAAGTGCCTACAAGGGCGAGGCGCCGGAGATGGCCGGCGCGAAGCCGCCGTGGAGCATCGGCGAACCGCAGCCCGAACTCGCCGCGCTCATCGAGCAGGGCAGGTTCCACGGCGACGTGCTCGACGCGGGATGCGGTGAGGCGGCCATCAGCCTGCACCTGGCCGAGCGCGGCTTCACCACGGTCGGCCTCGATCAGTCCGCCACCGCAATCGAACTGGCGCGCGAGGAGGCTGCCAAGCGGGGGCTGACCAACGCCAGCTTCGAGGTCGCCGACATCAGTTCCTTCACCGGCTACGACGGGCGGTTCGGCACGATCGTCGACAGCACGCTGTTTCATTCGATGCCGGTCGAACTGCGGGAGGGCTACCAGCGGTCGATCGTGCGGGCGGCAGCGCCGGGCGCGTCCTACTTCGTGCTGGTGTTCGACAGGGCGGGCATGCCCGAGAGCCCGGCCCACCCGGTCACCGAGGACGAACTGCGCGAGGTGGTGTCGAAGTACTGGACGATCGACGAGATCCGACCGGCGCGCATCCACGCCGTCTTCCCGCCGAACTTCGACGAGTACTTCCCGGTGACCGGTGTGCGCGACGAGCCGGGCGGCCGCAAGTCCGTGCCCGCCTGGCTGCTGAGCGCGCATCTGCCGGGCTGAGGAGGCGACACGCCGACCCCGCAACCGTGAGGCCGCCGCCATGAGGCAGGATTAGGAGAATCTGAGCGGAGACCCCGAAGGAGTGGGATGGCGGACCCAACCAGTCCCAACGGTGCCGACGCTTCCTCCACCTCGATCCGGCCGATGTACAGCCGGGTGCTGCTCAAGCTCGGCGGCGAGATGTTCGGCGGCGGGGAAGTGGGTCTCGACCCCGACGTCGTGCACCAGGTGGCGCGCCAGATCGCCGAGGTGGTCCGCAGCGGCGTGCAGGTGGCCGTCGTCATCGGCGGCGGCAACTTCTTCCGCGGTGCGCAACTGCAGCAGCGCGGCATGCAGCGCACCCGCAGCGACTACATGGGCATGCTCGGCACCGTGATGAACAGCCTTGCGCTGCAGGATTTCCTGGAGCGCGAGGGCATCGCCACCCGCGTGCAGACCGCGATCACAATGGGCCAGGTCGCCGAGCCCTACATCCCGCTGCGCGCCGTGCGGCACCTCGAGAAGGGCCGGGTGGTGATCTTCGGCGCGGGCATGGGACTGCCCTACTTCTCCACCGACACCACCGCCGCGCAGCGCGCACTGGAGATCGGGGCCGAGGTCGTGCTGATGGCCAAGGCGGTCGACGGGGTCTTCACCGCCGATCCGCGCGAGCACCCCGACGCCGAACTGCTCACCGCGGTCAGCCACCGCGAGGTCATCGACCGCGGCCTGAAGGTCGCCGATGCCACCGCGTTCAGCCTGTGTATGGACAACGGCATGCCGATCCTGGTGTTCAACCTGCTCACCGACGGCAATATCGCGCGCGCGGTGGCGGGTGAGAAGATCGGAACACTGGTCACCACCTGACGGTCGGCCTTCCACGCGAGAAGCGGGTCAGGGTTCGCGCCCACGCGAGGAGCAGAGGATAGGAGAAGCACCGTGATCGAGGAAACCCTCTTCGACGCCGAGGAGAAGATGGAGAAGGCGGTAGCGGTGGCGCGTGACGATCTCGCCTCCATCCGTACCGGTCGCGCCAATCCCGGCATGTTCGCACGGGTCAGCGTCGACTATTACGGCGCAACGACGCCGATCACCCAGTTGTCGAGCATCAACGTGCCCGAGGCCCGGCTTGTGGTGATCAAGCCCTACGAGGCCAATCAGCTGCGCAACATCGAGGACGCGATCCGCCACTCCGATCTCGGCGTGAACCCCACCAACGACGGCAACGTCATCCGCGTCGCGATCCCGCAGCTCACCGAGGAGCGCCGCCGCGACCTGGTCAAGCAGGCCAAGGCCAAGGGCGAGGACGCGCGGGTGTCGGTGCGCAACATCCGTCGCAAGGCCATGGAGGAACTGCACCGCATCAAGAAGGACGGCGAGGCGGGCGAGGACGAGGTGGGCCGCGCGGAGAAGGACCTCGACAAGGTGACCCACACCTACACCGCGCAGATCGACGAGTTGGTCAAGCACAAAGAGGGCGAGCTGCTGGAGGTCTAGTGGCCGATCAGCACCTGAGTCCCGTGACAGATACGCCGGTCGACGAACCGCCCAAGAAGAAGTCGCGGGCGGGCCGAGACCTGCCCGCCGCCATCGGAGTGGGCGTGCTGCTCGGCGGGATGGCCATCGGCACGCTGCTGTTCGCGCCGATCGGCTGGTTGCCGGTGCTGGCCGTGTTCATCCCGATCGCCACGCACGAGGTGATCCGCCGGCTCGGGGAGGCCGGATACGCCCTGCCTGCCGTCCCGCTCTTGGTCGGTGGTCAGGCGATGATCTGGCTGACGTGGCCGTACGGCACCGCGGGACTGCTGGGCGCGTACGGCGGCACGATCGTGACCTGCATGGTCTGGCGCCTCGTCGGCAATGGACTGCGCCAGCAGCCCGTCAACTACCTGCGCGACATCTCCGCGGCGGTCCTGCTGGCGACGTGGGTGCCGCTGTTCGCCGGCTTCAGCGCGCTGCTGATCTTCCAGGAGCACGGCGGTGGCCGGGTGTTCACGGTGATCGCCACGGTGGTATTCGCCGACATCGGCGGCTACGTCGCAGGGGTGCTGTTCGGCAAGCACCTGATGGCGCCGGCGATCAGCCCGAAGAAGTCGTGGGAGGGCCTGGGCGGCTCACTGGTGTTCGGCATGACCGCCGCGGTGCTGTCGGTGACGTTCCTGCTGGACAAGCCCGCGTGGGTGGGGGTGCCGCTGGGGCTGATGCTGGTGATCACCGGGGTGCTCGGCGATCTGGTCGAGTCGCAGGTCAAGCGCGATCTCGGCATCAAGGACATGGGCACGCTGCTACCCGGTCACGGCGGCATCATGGACCGCATCGACGCCATGCTGCCGTCGGCGGTGGCCGGCTGGATCGTGCTCACCCTGCTGGCGTAGCCGCGACCGGCATACTGGGAGGGCCTATGGCTGAATCCCCCGCGGCCCTGCCGCTCGTTTTCGACGCACCGCGACGCGCCATGCCGCCGCGGCATCTCGCCGACCTCGACGAGGCCGGCCGCGCGGCCGCCGTCGCCGACCTGGGGCTGCCGGCGTTCCGGGCCAAGCAGCTGGCCAACCAGTACTACGGGCGACTGATCGCCGATCCGCACCAGATGACCGACCTGCCCGCGACGGTGCGCGATCAGGTCGGGCAGGCGCTGTTCCCGAAATTGCTCGACGCGGTGCAGGAGATCGAGTGTGACGCCGGCGAAACGCGCAAGGTGCTGTGGCGCGCAGGCGACGGCACGACGTTCGAGTCGGTGCTGATGCGCTACCCGCAGCGCAACACGGTGTGTATCTCGTCGCAGGCGGGTTGCGGCATGGCATGCCCGTTCTGCGCGACGGGGCAGGGCGGTCTCAAGCGCAACCTGTCGACGGCGGAGATCCTCGAGCAGGTCCGCGCGGCGGCGGTCGAGTTGCGCGACCGCGACCACGACGCCATCACACCGGTTGCGCGCGGTGGCCGGCTGTCCAACATCGTGTTCATGGGGATGGGGGAGCCGCTGGCCAACTACAACCGCGTGCTGGCAGCGGTGCGGCGCATCACCGCGCCGCCGCCGCACGGGTTCGGCATCTCCGCGCGTTCGGTGACGGTGTCGACGGTCGGGTTGGCGCCGGCGATCCGCAAGCTCGCCGACGAACGGCTGGGCGTCACGCTCGCCCTGTCGCTGCACGCGCCCGACGACGAACTGCGCGACACGCTGGTTCCGGTCAACAACCGGTGGAAGGTCGCCGAGGCGTTGGACGCGGCGCGGTACTACGCCGACGCCACCGGGCGGCGGGTGTCGATCGAGTATGCGCTCATCCGCGACGTCAACGACCAGCCCTGGCGTGCCGACCTTCTCGGTAAGCGCTTGCACGGTGCGCTGGGACCGCTGGTGCACGTCAACCTGATCCCGCTGAACCCGACCCCGGGCAGCGAATGGGACGCCAGTCCCAAGTCCGCCGAGCGGGAGTTCGTCAGGCGGGTCCGTGCGCGCGGCGTCTCGTGCACCGTGCGCGACACCCGTGGCCGCGAAATCGCCGCCGCGTGTGGGCAGTTGGCCGCCCAGGCCTGACGTACCCTCGCTACTGCAGCCCGTCCGGGCGGTTGACGAACCACAGGTTCTCCTCGCGCAGATGCCGGCTGCGCCACCCGCGAGGCGTCCGCACCAGATCGTGGAAGTAGTACCCGCCGCAGGAACTCTGCTCGGCCATGTCCGGCAGCTGCATCGGGTTGTAGAACATCGCACGCACCCGCGCGGTGTCGCCGTCGACATCAGCCTCGATGTTGGTGATGTAGTGCATGCTCCACGGAATCGCGGTGAACGCCTTGCCGAACAGATCGGCGATCTCGTCGCGCGATCCCGGCGGAATTCCGGCCGACGAGTAGTCGATGACCGCGTCGTCGGTGAACACCGAACGGTAGAGGTCCCAGTCCTTGGTGTCGACGGCGCGCGCGTAGCGGTACAGCAGGCGCGCGATATCGGCTTCGTCGCTCGCTCCGGCCTGATTCACGGCGCCGCCGTGTCCGGCATGCCGATGGTCTTGGCGTCGAGATACTCCTTGTAACCCTCGTCGCCGTTGCGGTAGCCCAGGCCGCTCTGCTTGGTCCCGCCGAACGGGCTGTTGATGCCGAAGTGGCTCTTGCCGTTGATCGTGACGTTGCCCGTACGCATCCGGCAGGCGACCTCGAACGCACGGTTGATGTCGCCACTGCTCACCTCGCCGGACAGGCCGTAGATGGTGTTGTTGGCGATCGCGATGGCTTCGTCGTCGGTGCCGAACGGGGTGACGGTCAGCACGGGACCGAAGATCTCCTCTTGTGCCACTTGAGAATTCGGGTCGACGTCGGCCAGCAGCGTCGGCTGGGTGTAGTAGCCGACGGGGAGGTTCTCCGGGATGCCGCCGCCGGTGACCAGTCGGGCCCCGGACTCGACACCGCTGCGGATCAGGCCCAGCACCTTCTGGCGTTGGGTCTCGCTGATCTGCGGGCCCTGCATGTTGCCCGGCGTCCACGGGTCGCCGATCGGGAAGTTCTCCATCATGTTCTTGAGGATCTCGATGCCCTCGTCGTACCGACTGCGCGGCAACAGGATCCGGCTCGGCAGGATGCAGCTCTGGCCCGACATCACGCACGCCATCATCGCCGCCATCGACAGCGCGGAGTTGAAGTCGGCATCGTCGAGCACGATGTGCGCCGACTTGCCGCCGAGCTCCAGCAGCGTCTTCTTCACCGTCGGCGCACCCGCGGCCAGGATCGCTCGCCCCGTCGCCGTCGATCCGGTGAACGTGATCATGTCCACGTTCGGGTCGGCGCTGAGCGCGGCACCGACCTCGTTGGCATTGGACACCACGACGTTGAACACGCCGGCGGGAATGTCGGTCTCCTCGGCGACGATCCGCCCGTACTCGGTGCCCGACCACGGCGTGAGCTGGGCTGGCTTCAGCACGACCGTGTTGCCGGCCATCAGCGCGGGCACCGTCTCGGCGACGTTGAGGTAGAACGGCACGTTCCACGGGGTGATCGCCCCGACGACGCCGACGGGTTCGTAGTGGATCTTGCGCCGGGCCGGGCCCAGCGGTGTCTCGTGCACGCCGTTGTCGACGAGGTAGTCGAAGGCCTTGCCGTGCTCGGCCCAGTGCTTCACCTCCTCGATCGGGCTCTCGATCTGGCTGCCCGTCACCGAGACCGGGCAGCCCACCTCGGTGATGAGGATGCGGCGCAGCCGCTCCTTGTTGCGTTCGAACGCGTCGTGCAGCTGAGTCAGGCAGTGGTAGCGGAAGTCGAGATCACGCGACCAGTCGGTCTCGTCGAACGCCCGCCGGGCCGCGCCGACCGCGCGGGCCATGTCCTCGACCGTCCCGTCGGTGGCCCGGCCCGCCACCTGCTCACTCGCCGGATGGATGACGTCGAACGTCGCGCCGCTGGTCGTGCCCTGCAGCTCTCCGTCGATCAGCATCCGCTCGTCACCGGCGAGCACGCCGGTCTCTGTCTGCACTTGCGTCATACCGACAAGCTTTACAAATTATCGGCGTAGTGTCAGGCGTTCGGCTTGATCCCGGTGGCGTGACGGAGTTGGGCCAGGAATTGGTCGTCGTCGTCGCTGCGGACGATGTAGTGCGAGACGGCGACGCGAATTGCGGTGGCGGCCTTGACCGCTCCGTTCGAACCCGTCAAGAGCTTCTCCAGGCGGGCCCGCATGACCGGGATGATCTTCGCCAGCTGCGCGATGACGACCTCGGGTTCGATGTCGACAAGCCGCACACCCGAGTAGGAGTGCTGGTAGTCGACGATGAACCGCAGTGCGGCGTCGAGCTTCTCCGTGCCGCGCAAGCCGGCGGTCGCTTTGCTGATGCCGTTGTCGAACTGGTCGCGCTCGTAGACGCCGAACGCCGTGAGCAGTTCGGCCTTGTCGGCGAACCACCGGTAGAGGGTCGGCCGGGACACGCCGGCCTGTAGCGCGACTTCGGACAGGCTGAGCTTGGTCTGCCCGCTGCGGCCGAGTACTTCCGCGGTCGCGACGAGGATCCGGCGGCGGGTCGAGGTGTCCTCGCCTCCGGACGGGTCGCGCAGCGGTTCGTTCACGGTGTCAGGCTTTCACGGTCGGAGTTCAGATGATGGTAGATCCATGATCACAGCGACGTTCTGAGGGCGGCGACGGTGTCGAGGTCCTCGAGCGCCGCGACGCCGCGCCGCAGCCCCTCCAGCGCGATGCCCTCGTCCTGCATGCCGCCAATCCCCGCGGTGATCAGCGCCGCGACGTAGCCGTACAGCGCACCTTGCCGGAACCGGCGCCACAATTCGTCGCGGTCCAACTCCGGACCGCCCGAGGCCGCCAGCGCCTGCCGGTAGACGTCGAGCAACTCGCGTTGGTGGGCCTGGCGATCCTCGGTGGTCATGCTGGTGACCAGGGTGTAGGCCAGTTCGCGGTTCGGGTGTCCGCGTCGCACTGCCTGCCAGTCCAGCAGCCCGGCCGCGCCGTTGCGGAAGTAGACGTTGCCCGGGTGCGCGTCGCCGTGCATGACTGTGTGCGGCGGTTCGTCGATGAGCCGCGCGACCGCGCGGTAGTTGTCGTCGATGAATCGGCCTGCGCCGACAGCGATATCGGTGCGCTGGGCGATGCGCCGCGCCGACGCCCTCAGCAGTGGTCCCGTCAGCAGGGAAGCGGTGTCGCCCGAGGCGGTGTACAGCCACGTCGGCACCCGTCCCCAGAAGGTCGCGTGCAGCCGGGCCAGGAGTTCGACGATCGCCGCGGCACGGTCGGCGCTGATCGGGTGAAGGGTGTCGGGGAACTCGCATTCGTCGGCGGGCAGGTCCTCCAGCACGAGCACATAGCGGCCCGTCATCGAGTCGAAGAGGGACCCGTGACACGTCGGCACCCCGGTCAGTTGCGGCGACAGCTCGCGGTAGAAGCGGGTCTCGGTCGCGGCCAGCCGGCCCATCTCACCCATCAGGCGAGTGGCGAGGGTCTCGGCGGCCATCTTGACGAACACGGTTGCCGGAACGTCCTCACCGCGCAAGGCGAGTCGCGCGCGCGACGAGGTGCCTGCGTCACCGCCGAGGACCGACGTCGAGGTGATCCGACGACCCATGATGCGCGAGAGGGTTTCGGCGTCGAGGTCGGACACCGTCCGCGGAGATGATCGGACGCGGCCGATGAGGGCGTCGGTGGCGATACGTTGTACCCCGCGGCCCAGATGTGCCGCCAGGCCGACGACCGGTGGAGCGTGAGTCACCTGGTCAGTTTACAAATATGCGCTGGAATGTAAAGAAGGTGTCGATGGCGGGACCGTTGGAGGGCGTGCGGGTCGTCGAACTCGGCGTGTGGGTGGCCGGGCCCGCGGCGGGCGGGATTCTCGCGGACTGGGGCGCCGATGTCGTCAAGGTCGAGCCGCCGACCGGCGATCCGGCGCGGATGTTCGGCAAGATGCTCGGTGTCGAGGGCGAACTGAGCCCACCGTTCGAGATGGACAACCGCGGCAAGCGCAGCATCGTGCTCGACGTGACGACCGCCCAGGGGCGCGCCACGGTGCTCGAATTGCTCGACGGCGCAGACGTTTTCCTCACCAATGTCCGACCGGCCGCGCTCAGGCGCATGGGGCTGGACTTCGCGGCGGTGGCCGCGGGCAATCCGCGTCTGGTGTACGGGTTGATCACCGGATACGGCGAGAGCGGGCCCGACGCCGACCGCGCCGCCTACGACGTCGCCGCGTTCTGGTCACGGGCGGGCCTGGCGCACCTGCTGACGCGTCCCGGGGACACGCCGCCCTTCCAGCGCGGCGGGATGGGCGACCACACGGCGGGCATGACGCTGGCGGCGGCGGTGTGCGCGGCGTTGGTCGCACGGACGCGCACCGGCGAAGGTCAGATGGTCAGCACGTCGCTGTACCGCCAGGGCGCCTATACGGTGAGCTTCGACCTGAACACCTTTCTGCTGTCCGGGAATTCCATTTCGATCGGTCAACGGGAGTCGATGGGCAACCCGTGCATGAACAACTACGCCGCCGGCGACGGGCGCCGGTTCTGGATCGTCGGCCTGGAGGCGGGTCGGCACTGGCCGCCGCTGTGTCGCGCCGTCGGGCGGCCCGACTGGTTGACCGACCCGCGTTTCGACACCCCACTTGCGCGGGCGCGCAACGCGGTCGAGCTCATCGCCGAGCTGGACGAGATCTTCGCGACCAGGACCCTCGACGAATGGGCCGAGGCCTTCGCCGCCGAGCCGGACTTCTTCTGGTCGCCCATCAACACCATCGAGGACGTGGTGGCCGACGAGCAGTTCCATGCCGCCGGCGGCGTGGTCTACGTTCCCGATGGTGACGGAGGTGCGCCGATGGTGGCCTCGCCCGCGGACTTTCACGGCACGCCGTGGGAGCCGCGGTCGGTCGCACCGCGTCTCAGAGCACACCGAGGAGATCCTGGCCGGACTCAAGGCGCGAAATGCTTGACCCGCGCGGCGTGGCGCAGCTGGGCGAGGAAGTTGTCGTCGTCGTCGCTGCGCACCAGGTAGTGCGACACCGCGACGCGCACGGCGGTGGCCACCGCGAGCGCGGGATCGTTTCCCGTCGCCAGCTTTTCGAGCCGTTGGCGCATGAGCGGTATCACGCGTGAGAGCCGGCGGATGACCTGCTCGGGTTCGATGTCGATCATCCGCAGCCCGGGATAGGACTGCTGGTACTCGACGATCACCCGCAGCGCTGCGTCGAGTCGCTCGCAGGCCGGCAGATCGGCGGTGGCGGCCGTCACGGCACGCTCGTAGTACTGGCGCTCCCAGACCACATAGGCGTCGAGGAGTTCGCGTTTGGAGGCGAACCACCGATACAGCGTGGGCCGCGAGACACCGGCTTGGGACGCCACTTCCGACAGGCTGAGCTTCGTCATACCGTGCCGGCCGAGCACTTCCGCGGTCGCGGCGAGAATGCGCTCGCGCGTCGATTGGTCTGCGTCGGCCGCCTGCATTGTCATAGCTTTACAAATTTTCCCGCGAGTGTCACGCTGATTCTGTGACATCTGCTCGTGAGTTCAGCCCGATCGACATCACATCGGAGCGATTCTGGAGCCAGCCGTTCGCGCAGCGCGACGAGACTTTCGCGCGACTACGGGAGGGCGACGGGTTGACGTGGCACCGACCGTTCCCGTCGATGTTCCCCATGGAGGAGGCCGGGTTCTGGGCCCTGACGCGCCGCCCCGACATCGCCTACGTCAGCCAGCACCCCGAGTCGTTCACGTCCGCTCAGGGTGTCGCGCTGACCCCGATGCCCGCGGAGATTCAGCGGTTCGCGTCGTTCTTCCTGAGCATGGATCCGCCGCAGCACACCGTCTACCGGCGGCTGATCAGCTCAGCGTTCACACCGCGCAACGTGCGGCTGATCGAGGAGCAGATCCACAAGAACGCGGTCACGATCGTCGAGAACCTGGTCGGCGCTGGGGAAGTCGAGTTCGTGTCGGCGTGCTCGGCGCGACTGCCCATGTTGACGATCATGGACATGCTCGGCGTGCCGAGCGCCGACCAGCCGGCGGTCGCGTACGCCGCGGAGAAGCTGTTCGGCATGAGCGACGAGGAGTACGCCACACCCGAGGAGCGTGCGGACGATCCGGTGGCCCAGATCGCGTTGCTGTCCAACACGGGCGTGGAACTCGCCAAGTTCCGGCGCAACCACCCGG
Source organism: Mycobacterium sp. B14F4 (assembly GCF_039871645.1). Taxonomy (NCBI): domain Bacteria; kingdom Bacillati; phylum Actinomycetota; class Actinomycetes; order Mycobacteriales; family Mycobacteriaceae; genus Mycobacterium; species Mycobacterium sp. B14F4. The sequence goes on from NZ_JBDPMF010000001.1 coordinate 707,755, forward strand.
GTGACGACCTGATGACCAGCATGGTCAACGCCGAGGTCGACGGGCACCGGTTGACCGACGAGGAGATCGGCGCGTTCCTGATCCTGCTCGCCTCGGCGGGCAACGACACCACCAAGCAGGCGACCACGCACGCGATGATGGCGCTCGTCGAGCACCCCGCCCAGCGGGACTGGCTGATGGACGACTTCGACGGCCGGATCGGACTCGCGATCGAGGAGTTCGTCCGGTGGTCGTCACCGGTGCTGCAGTTCGCCCGCTTCGCGACCGAGGACACCGAGATCAACGGTCAGCCGGTCGCGGCGGGCGACAAGGTCGGACTCTTCTACTGCTCGGCGAACCGCGACGAGAGCGTGTTCGACGAGCCCGGCGTGTTCGATCTGCAGCGCTCGCCCAACCCGCACCTCGGGTTCGGTGGCGGCGGGCCACACTTCTGTCTGGGCAGCCAGCTGGCCAAGGCCGAGCTCCGAAACGTGTTCCGCGAGTTGCTGACCCGACTGACCAGCATCGAGTTCGGCGAGCCCGACCTGCTGTACAGCAATTTCGTACACGGCGTGAAGCGGCTGCCCGCCGTCGTTCGATAGGGAGAACCGATGAGGGTTGAAGTCGATCTCGACAAGTGCACCGGGCACGGTATCTGCGAGTCGATCGCCGAGGACGTCTTCGAGGTGACCGACGACGGCATCGTGGCGATCCACGACAGCGAGCGCCCGGAATCCGACCGCGAGCGCATGCGGCAAGCCGTCACGCAGTGTCCCGCCGCGGCCTTGAGGCTGGTGGACTAGATCGTGCACTTCGCGAGATCAACACCAGGGTCGTGAAGCGGGGCGGATTCACGACCCTGGTGTTGATCTCGCGAACCATCAGCGGCTGGGCATCGGGCGCACGAGCACCGACTGCTGGATCGCGCCCACGGCGCCGGTCTGGTCGAACAGTGTGCCCAGCGTCGTGCCGATACCGTCGGGGCCGTAACTGGTCTCCGCGCGGATACCGATCCACTCGCCTTCGGGGACCCGGTGCACGTGCACCACGAGGTCGGTGTTCATGAAGGTCCACTTGCGGATGTCGAGCTTGGTGCCGATGCCGTTGGCGTCGTCGGCGACCGCGAAGAGCCGCTCCAGCGGTGTCATCGACTCGCCGCTGACCAGATCGACCTCGGGCCTGATCCAGGACTCGCCGGGGCCCGCGCTCATCGGCGTGGTCAGCCACCGCCAGTCCAGGCTGTGCACGTAGTTGCGGTCCCAGTCCTTCTTCATGTCGCGGCTTTTCGCCTCGGCGAGCGGACGCAGGGGAGACGCGGGCGCGTGCACCACCTCCCGGGTGTCGAGGGTCGCCAGCCGCCATCCGCCGGCCTTCGCGACGGGCCGGGGCTCGCCGGACGGTCCCTGTGCCAGCAGCTCTGCGCTGACCAACTCGATCTGCTTGCCGGAGCGCTCGATTCGCGACCGCACCCACAGCTCGCCCTCGGCGGGCACAGCACCGAGCAGGTCGACGAGTACCCGGCTCAGCCGCGTGTCGTCGCGCGCCTCACAGCGTTCGAGCGCCCGCACCAGCAGGGCGGACACCGGTGCCCCGTGCTGGATCGCCGCCGACCAGGTGCTGCGCACCAGGTCGGTGGCGCGGAACTTCTCGCCGCGCGAGTCGGCGGCGTCGACGAGTTCGTAGTAGGAGTCGCTCATGGCAGGCCCGCTCCACCGATGTCGACCGTCGTCGCGTCGACCCGCGACAGTTTGGTGCCGATCAGTCGCTGCGGATATGCGTCGGTGGTGGTCACCAGGAACAACGTGCGCCGCTCCGGTCCGCCGAGCGCGCACGCGATGGCCGTCCGCTCGCCGACGCCGATGCGGTCGGTGACGGTGCCCCCCTCGGTGATGCGCTCGAACTGACGGGCCAGCGTCATCGCCGCCCACACCCCGCCGTCGGCGTCCAGGCAGATGCCGTCCGGTGGGCCGTCGAGCCCGTCCGCGAACACCCGGCGCCCGGTCAGGGACGCGTCGGCGGCGATGGTGTACGCGGTCAACCGGCGGCCGATCGACTCCGCGACGATCAGCGTCGTGCGGTCCGGCGTGATCGCCATGCCGTTCGGGAAGTCGAGATCGTCGGCGACGACGGTGACCGACCCGTCGGTGTCGACCCGCACGACGACACCGCCCTCGCGGGCCTGCGATCCGACGTAGGCGCGGCCGCGGTCGTCGACGACCATGTCGCCGAGCGCGGCCGGCGCCACATCGGTCAAGTCGGCGAGCACCGTCACGGATTCACCGTCGTAGCAGAGTATTTGGCGCTTCTCGGTGGACGAGATCAGCAGCGAGCCGTCGGGGCGGAAGCCCAGCCCCGACGGTGCGTGACCGGTCAGCGGCAGCGTCGTCATGTCGCCGTGGAGGTTGACGGTGTGCACGGCCTCGCCGAGCATGTCGGAGAACCACAGCAGGCCTTCGAACCACCGCGGGCCCTCGCCGAAGCAGAAACCGTCCGCCAGAGGCGTCAGGGTCTTCATACGGCCGCTTCCGGCCCTCTGCAACCTTTACAAAACACGCGATAAGTGTCACGCTCGCAGGGTGTCACTGTCAACCGGGTCCAGGCGATGAAGAAGTTCTACGGCCATACGCTGCTGTATCTGCACGAGACGATCGATCTGGGCTCCGGCCGCGCCGACCGCTTCTGCGAGGTGTTCGGCGACGTCTACCACCCGCTGATGACCGAGCTGGGCGCGCGGCTGTTCGCGCTGTGGGAGACCGCCCCGTACAACGGACACTGGCCTCAGGTCACGGTCATCTGGGAGATCGACACGTTCGCCGACTACGCGCGGATCGGCAAGGCGCAGGCCCGTGGCGGCTCCCACGAGGCGGCTGCCGCGAGATGGTCGGACCTCCTCGCCGAACTCGGGGCCAGGGGTGAGGGCCGCATCATGTACGCGGGCAAGTTCAACAGGACCCTTGCGCAGTTGCAGGACGAGAACTTCGGTGCCGGTCTGGTGATCCAGGAGATCATGCAGACCAAACCCGGTCGCCAGGACGACTACATCCGCGAGCTCGAGCGCCTCTACGTCCCGTGGTCGGAGCGCACCGGGAAGCGTTGGCTCGGTTCGTTCATCACCACGTTCCGGTTCAACGAGGTGATCCACTACTGGGCGCTGGACGGCGACTGGGACTGCTTTGCCAACCACTACCCGTCGTGGAAGGACAGCCCGCCCGCCGAGATAGTCACCTGGATGAGCGTCGCGCCCGCGCTGCGTGACGGCTGGGAGGATTCGATCCTGCAGGCGCTACCCCCGTCGCCGCTGAAATGAACAGCGCAGTGCTGCAAGACTTCTCCTACGATCCGTTCGACCCGGCGGTGATGGCCGATCCGCTGCCGTACTACCGGACGCTGCGCGACCACCATCCGGTGTACTACGTCGAGAAGTGGGACACCTACGCGCTGTCGCGCTTCGAGGACATCTGGCGGGTGCTGGAGGTCAACGACGGCACGTTCGTCGCGTCGGAGGGAACGCTGCCCGCCGCGACGGTGCTGGGCAACCGCAACGACGGGCCGGTGCCGGATCCGCCGCTGCACCCGATGCCGTTCCACGCCAACTTCGACGCCCCGGTCTACGACACCGTGCGCCGCTGCACTTCGGGTCCGTTCCGGCCGAGGTCGGTCACCGGACTGGCCGAGCGCATCAGGACGCTGGCCAACGAGCGCCTCGACGCCCTGCTGCCGCGCGGCGCCTTCGACCTGACCCAGGACTACGGCGGGATCGTCGCCGCCTCGGTCGTCTGCGAATTGCTGGGTTTGCCGGTTGATCTGGCGCCCGAGGTGCTGGCGACGGTCAACGCCGGAAGCCTCGCGCAGCCCGGCAGCGGCGTGGAGGTCGCCAACGCGCGACCGGGTTACCTGGAGTACCTCATCCCACTCGTGCAGCGTGGCCGCACAGAACCGGGCGGCAATCCGATCGTGGACAACCTGATCGACTACCGCCTGCCCGACGGATCGGGGTTCAACGACGTCGAGGCCGCGACCCAGTTGCTCGGCATCTTCATCGGCGGCACGGAGACCGTACCGAAGATCGTCGCGCACGGGCTGTGGGAACTCGGCCTGCGACCGGACCAAATGGTCGCCGTCGCAACCGACCTGGACGCCAATGTGCCCGTCGCCCGCGAGGAGATGATCCGCTTCTGCGCCCCGGCACAGTGGTTCGCCCGCACCGTGCGTCGGCCGTTCACGCTGCACGACACCACATTCCGGCCGGGGCAACGGCTGATCACGCTGCTGGCGTCGGCCGCCCGTGACGAGCGCGAGTATGCCGATCCAGACGAGTTCCTCTGGAACCGGCCCATCGAGCGGTTACTGGCCTTCGGCAGGGGCCAGCACTTCTGCCTCGGCGTGCACCTGGCGCGACTCGAAATCACCATCATGGTGACCGAGTGGCTGAAGCGGGTCAGCGACTGGCGCATCGACCGCAGCACCGCGTTCCGCCCACCGTCGAGCTTCCAGTGGGGTTTCAGCAGCCTCCCGGTGGAGGTGTGACGTGTGGTCGTACCGACTGGTCGCGCCGTACACCTTCGAGCGCGTCGACATCCCGGAGAAGACCCCGGACTCGCTCGACGACCGGCAGGTGCTGCTGCGCTTCCACGCCGCCGGCGTATGCGGCAGTGACATTCCGCCGTTTCGCGGGGTGCGGGGCAAGATCCCGGGCGACACGGGGTTGAGTGCAGCAGAGTTGCCGGGCTTTCCGATCCACGAGGTCGTCGGCGAGGTGATCGCCAGCCGTCATCCGGACCACGCGCCCGCAGACCTCGTGGTGGGATGGGCCTCGGGCTTCGACGGTCTGGCGGAGTTCGTCGTCGCCGACGGGGACGGCCTGGCGTCCTATGATTCGGCGCTGCGCCCACAACACGCCGTGGCGCTGCAGCCGCTGGCATGTGTGCTCTATGCGGTCGAACAACTGCCCGACCTCACGGGATTGCATGTCGCGGTGATCGGACAGGGGTCGATCGGCCTGCTGTTCTCCTACGCCGCAAAGGCTTCGGGTGCCCGGCAGGTGACCGGCGTCGATCCCGTCGACCGGGACACGGTCGCCAAGGAGTTCGGTGTGGACACCATCGTCCGCGCGACCAGCGACCGGTGGGTCAGTCATCTCGACGTCGGCGACCGGCCGGACGTCGTGATCGAGGCCGTCGGCCATCAGGTCGCCACCCTCGGTCACGCGATCGACGCCGCTGCGCCGGGTGGCACCGTCTTCTACTTCGGGGTGCCCGACGACGACAGCTATCCCATCAGCATGCGAACCATGCTGCGCAACAACCTGACGCTCAAGTCCGGTGTGACGCTGGAGAGGCGACGGGTCCTGGCCGCCGCCGGTGAATTCGCCCGTCGACATCCCGATCTGCTGCCGGCCTACGTCACGCACACGTTCGGCGTCGAGGAGGCGCAGGCGGCGTTCGAGTTGGCGAGCCGCCCGGTGCCGGAGCGCATCAAGATAGCGATCGCCGAATGACGTCCAGCCGATTGCAGCAGGCCCTCGCCGCCAAGGAACGCATCTACGGCGGGTGGATCGTCGGGCCGACCATCATCGGGCCGGAGGAGTTCGCCCGGGCCGGATACGACTACGTCGGATTCGACGTCCAGCATGGCTATCTCGACGACGCCGCCGTCGCGCTGCTGTTGCGCCGCTCGGAGCATGTCCCGATCGCGACCGCGGTGCGCTTCGCGTCGGCCGATCCCGCGCCCATCGGCCGCGTCCTCGACGCAGGGGCCGACGCGGTCATCGTGGCGATGGTGGAGTCGGCCGAGCAGGCCCGGGCGGCGGTCGCCGCGACGCGGTATGCCCCTGCGGGAGTGCGCAGTTACGGGCCGCTGCGGGCCGGTCTCGGCCGTGATCCCGCCGAGCACGAGGCCCGGGTCGGTGTGTTCGTGATGATCGAGAGCGCGCGAGGGCTGGCGGCCCTGGACGAGATCTGCGCCGTCCCCGGCGTTTCCGGTGTCTATGTCGGGCCGGCGGATCTGGCGATCACGCTCGGCGTCGCCCCGTCCGACGCGTGGACCGCGCCCGTGGTGGCCGACGCCATCGCCAGGACCCGGGCCACGGCGGCCGCAGCCGGTCTGGTGACCGGTATTCACGCAGGTGCGGGTAAACCCGCGAAGGCAATGGCCGAGTTGGGGTTTCGAATGCTCACGCTCGCCTCGGAGTCGCAGTCGCTGCGGCGCGGCGCGGCCGATATCTTAAAGGATGCGCAATGACAGGGGACCGCGTCGCGTTGGTGACGGGCGCAGCACGCGGCCAGGGGACAGCGATCGTGCGACGGCTCCACGAGGACGGCTTCCGCATCGCCGCCTGCGACGTCCGGATGGACGAACTCCTGGCCGGCGTCGATGAACTCGGCGGCGACACGGTCATCGCGGTGCCGCTCGACGTCACCTCACCCGAGCAGTGGAGCGACGCTGTGAGCCGCACCGTTGAGCGCTTCGGTGCGCTGAGCACCCTGGTCAACAACGCCGGTGTGCTGCACCGCGCCGCGCTGGGCGACGAGACGGCCGAGGGCTTCGAAAGCAGTTGGCGCTTCAACTGCTTCGGGCCGTTTCTGGGCATCAAGGCCGCGCTCGGGCATCTTCGGCAGGCCGACGGAGCGTCGATCGTCAACACGTGCAGCACCGGCGCGATCCGGGCCTTCCCCAATCACGCCGCCTACGGGTCGTCGAAGTGGGCGCTGCGTGGCCTCACCCAGATCGCGGCCGCCGAACTGGGGGCCGACGGGATACGGGTCAACGCGGTGTTCCCCGGCCCGATCGAGACGCCGATGCTCGACGAGGCGGCCAGAGCCCGGATCACGGCTTCGTTCGGCAGGCTCGGCAAGCCGATGGAGGTGGCGCACGTGGTCGCCTTCCTGGTCTCCGAGGCCGCGTCGTTCATGACCGGCGCCGAACTCATCGTGGACGGAGGGCAATGCCTGCGGATCGGATGAACCTGTCGGTCGGCATCATCGGCGCCGGGCCGGGCGGTCTCGCGCTCGGGATCTTCCTGCGCAAGGCCGGCTTTCGCGACTTCACGATCTTCGACCGCGAGGACGGCGTCGGGGGAACCTGGCGGATCAACACCTACCCGGGGCTCGCCTGCGACGTGAAATCGCACCTGTACAGCTATTCGTTCGACCTGAACGCCGACTGGTCGCGGCTGTGGTCGGGGCAGTCGGAGATCCTCGAATACTTCGAACGCTGCACGCGGCGTTACGAACTCGGACCCCACCTCAAGCTGGGCACCGAGGTCGTATCGGCCGAGTGGGACGGCGAATCCGGCGCGTGGCATCTGGCGACGGCCGACGGGCGGCACCACAGATTCGACATCGTGATCTCGGCGGTCGGGTTGTTCACCCAGCCGGTGATGCCGGACCTCGTCGAGGAGGAACCGTTCACCGGAACGCTGATGCACACCGCGCGGTGGGACCACTCCGTCGACCTCGCCGGTGCCCGGGTAGCGGTGCTGGGGACGGGATCCACTGCAGCACAGCTTGTTCCGGAGGTTGCCAAGGTCGCAGCGAAGGTGTACTCGGTGCAGCGCTCACCGACCTGGATCCTGCCCAAGCCCGACCGGCCGTACACCGAGCGGGAGAAGTGGGTGTTCCGCAACGTCCCGCTCGCGAAGAAGATCTACCGAACCCGGCTGTGGCTGCGCAGCGAGTCGAACATCTCGGTCATCGAGCACGGTAGCGACAAGACGCAGGAGTTCAAGGGCATCGCGTTGAGGGTGCTCGAAGCGACGGTGCCCGACGAGGAGTTGCGCCGCAAACTGACGCCGGACCATCCATTCGGCTGCAAGCGCCTGGTGTTCGCCACGGACTACTTGCAGACCCTCACCCAGCCGCACGTCGAGGTGATCTCGAGCCCCGCGAAGTCCCTGCGGGCCCGGTCCCTGGTGACCGCGGACGGTACCGTACTCGACGTCGACGCGGTGCTCTGCGCGACCGGCTATGCGGCCGCCGACTACCTCGGCCAGATCGACGTCGTCGGCGAGAACGGCGTGACGTTGCGCGAGACGTGGGCCGACGGTGCCTATGCCTACCTCGGCATGGCGGTGCCCGGATTCCCGAACTTCTTCATGCTCTACGGACCCAACACGAACGTCGGTTCCAACAGCGTCATCTTCATGCTGGAGGCCCAGGCTCACTACATCGTGCGCGCGTTGAGGCACATGCGGCGCAGGGGTAAGGCTTACGTCGCCGTTCGGCCGCAGGCGATGAACGCTTTCCTCGCGAAGGTCGACGACTGGATGCAGGGGACGGTCTGGCTCACCCGCTGCAGCAACTACTTTCGCGCCGCGAACGGGAGGGTGGTCACCCAGTGGCCGCGCAGCGCCCGCGCGTTCTGGGGTATGACCAGGCGTTTCAAGGCCTCCGATTACGTGTTCGAGCTCCCGCTGCGGTCACCGGCGGCGTCGCCCGAAACCCGGACGGCGGAACATGCGTAGCGTCGTGGACATCGTCGACCGGCTCGACCCGGCCCTGCGCCACCTGGCCGACGCGCGCACCGACCTGTCGTCGAACCTGCTCGGCGTCGTCCGCGACTCGCTGAACCAGCGGCGCGCCGAGACGGCCAGGCACGTCAGCACCGTCGGCATCGAGTTCGAGAACCGCGATGCGGGCTCAATCCCGGTGCGCATCTACCGCAGTGGCGCACCGCCGTCTCCGACGGTAATCTATTGCCACGCAGGAGCGTTCGTGCTGGGCAACCTCGACACCGACCACCTGCAGTGCATCGAGCTCGCCCGCCGCGCCGCCTGCACGGTGATCTCGGTGGACTACCGGCTGGCACCGGAGCATCCCTATCCCGCCGCGGCCGACGACGCGTTGAGCGTGCTGCGGTGGGCGGTCACGAGCGCGGCCGAACTGGGCGTCGACACCAGCAGGATCGCCGTCGCGGGCAGCAGTGCGGGCGCCGCGCTCGCCGCGGGGCTCGCGCAGCGCTCCGCCGCCGGCTCGGCGCCGTCCGTCGCGTTCCAGCTGCTGCATCAGCCGGTGCTCGACGATCGACCGACGCCATCGAAGAAGGAGTTCGCCGCGACACCGGGATTCGACGGGCCGGCCACCGAGCAGATGTGGCGGCACTATCTGGCCGGCGATGCCGTCCCGGACGGCGCGGTACCTGCCCGCGCCGGGGACCTGTCCGAGGTGGCGCCGGCCCTGATCACCTGCTCCGAGCTCGATCCGTTGCGCGACGAGACAATCGACTACGCACAGCGGCTCATGGCAGCCGGTGTCGCTACCGAACTGCACGTCTTCCCCGGGACGGTGCACGGATTCGACTCGTTGCTGCCCGAGTGGGAGATCAGCATGCGGCTCTTCGACCTACAGGGCAACGCGCTGCGGCGTGCGCTGCACGGCTGACGTCAGCCCAGTTCGCGCGCGATCGCCGCGTGGTAGGCGTCGATGTTCGCCGGATTGGTCTGCTTGAACAGCGCATCCGGCAGCGGCGCGTGCTTGTACGCCTCGATCGTCATCGTCCTGGTGAACAACGTGACATCCGCGCCGGGTTCGGTGAAGTGGTACTGCACGGTGATCCGGCCCTCCATGCCGCCGCTGCCGTCGGCGTCATGACCGAGCCGGCCCACGGAGTTGAACACCCAGAGCTTCGGGCGCATGGCGATCGCCAGGTGCCAGGTGAAGATGCGGTTGCCGTCCGGACCCGACTCCGTCCACGTGTCGCCGACCTCGAGCGGCAACCTGTCCGGTAACGCGCCGACGTGAGTGCTGCCGGGATAGGTCTTGGTCCAGTTCGCCGGGTTGGTCACGAAGTCGTAGATCGTCTCCGGCGCCTGGTGGAACGCGGTTTCGGAACTGGAGGTGACGATGCCCACGGTGATGCCCTTCGTCCGGTGTCGGCTCATCTTTACAAATACGGACCGAAGTGTCACGGTGGGGTGGTGGATTTCTCGCATGTCGAACTCAGCGAAGACGACGTGGCCTTCCGGGACGGCTTGCGTGACTTCTTGCAGACGATCGTGACCGACGAGGTCATCGCCCGCGACCGTGCGACGGGGGAGAATTTCGACGAGGGTGTGCATCTGGCGCTCGGGGCGCAGGGTTACCTCGTCGCCGACTACCGGCTCGACTCCGACGGCGGCTTCAGCCGGGTTCGTCGCCGCATCTGGGAACTGGAGATCGGCCGGGCGCACACGCCGTGGTTCCACTGGGGCACGACGGCGATGGTCGCCCGCAGCGTCGAGCAGTTCGGATCGGAGGCCCTCAAGGGCGAAGTGCTTCCCAAGGTGCTGTCGGGTCACTATCGGCTGTGTCTGGGATACACCGAGCCCGAGGGCGGATCGGACGTGGCGACCTGCAAGACGCGCGCAGTGCGCGACGGTGACGGTTGGATCATCAACGGTTCCAAGATGTTCACGTCGAACGCCCAGAACGCGCAGTACGTCTTCCTGGTCACCAACACCGATCCGGACGCGCCGAAGCACCAGAGCCTGACGATGTTCCTGGTGCCGCTGGACCGGCCGGGGGTGGAGATCCAGCCGATCCGCACCGTCGACGGGGACCGCACCAACATCACCTACTACAGCGATGTCCGCATCGAGGACCGGTATCGCGTCGGCGAGGTCAACGCCGGCTGGAAAGTGTTGCGCGAGGCGCTCAACGCCGAACACGGCACGGTGGAGCGGCTGGACGACGGGCTGCAGAAGATCGCGGCGATGTCGGAGCACCTGCTTCTGCTCGCCGAGGCGATCGACCGCGTGGCGGCGGTGGCCGGCGACGAGGATTCCGCACGGTACCGCCTCGGCCGTGCCATCGCGCGGATGGAGGCGGCGACGAGCACACCCGGGATGTTCGGCCGGGTCGCGATCGCGCAGACGATGCGCGACGTGACACCGGATCTGATGGACCTGCTGGGCGCGGCGGCCACCCTGCCAGTCGGCACCGAAGGCGCCGCCGACGACGGCGCGGCCGAATACGTCTTCCGATTGGCCGGGCCCACCGGCATCTACGGCGGCACGCTCGAGGTGTTCCGCAACATGATCGCCCAGCAGGCGCTGGGGCTCGGACGGCCGGCGTACGCGCCGCCGGTGAAACGCTAGAGCCGCGCGACGACCTCGGAGGCGAGCAGCTCGAGCGTCTCGTCGGATCCGCGGTCGTGAGTGAACAGCACGATCTGACCGAAGCCGAGCGCTGAAAGCTCGTGGATGCGGTCGACGATCGCCGGTGGCGTGCCGATCAGGCCGCCCTCGTGCAGTCCGAAAGCCGGTACGCCGAACCGCTTCTCGGCGAGCTGCCGCACCGCGGGCAATGCGGCATCGTCGGGGGCGAGCGCCATCACCGCCTCGACCGACAGCACGATCGACGACGGGTCGCGGCCGATGTCCGAGCAGATCGACCGCAGCACCTCCGCCTTGTGCTCGAGTTCACCGAGCGCGTAAGTCGGCACGTTCCACACGTCCGCGTAGCGGGCGACCAACGGCAGCGTGTACTTCTCGCCGACACCGCCCACCACGAGCGGTGGGCGTGGCCGCCGTGCCGGACCCGGTTTGACGGGAAAGTCCCGCACCGTGAAGTGTTTGCCCTGCAGGTCGATTCGCTCGTCGGCGAACGCCTGGGTGAGTATTTCGAGCGTCTCGCCGAGCCGTTCGGAGCGCTCCCGGAAGCTGCCCCAGGGCAGGCCGACGCGGTCGTGCTCGTCTTCGATGGAACCGCTGCCGATCCCCAGCTGCAGCCGGCCCGCCGAGATGTGGTCGAGGGTGGTGGCCATCTTCGCGAGCACCACGGGGTGGCGAAACTGGTTGCACAACACCATGTGCCCGATCTGAATGCGCTCCGTTCGGCTGAGCAGCGCGGTCGCCAGCGTCCACGCCTCCAGCGACGGGTACTCCGGCATGCCGGGACCGTAGAGGTGGTCGTAGAGCCACAACGAGTCGATGCCGAGCGCGTCGCAGCGCTGGGCGCGGTGCAGCACCTGCTCGAAGGTGAAGCCCATCTGGGGCAGGTACACACCGATCTCGGGTCTGGTCACGCCCGCAGCTCCAATCGTCCGTGCGTGATGATGGTCGAGCGATGGGCCCGGGAGTCACCTCCCGGAGAGGGGCCATGCACCGCGGGCGACAGCGCGATCTCGCCCAAGTTCGGTGCTCCCTTCGCGGACCCAACGCTGTACTTTCGGTGGTTCGCATGGTAACGACATTCTCGTAAAACGAGAAGAATGTTCTGAGCGGAGCGATGACATGCGGTTCACGTTCACCCACCCGATGCACAGCCATCCCTACAACCCGGAGCTGGTCACCGGCGATGGCATCGCCACGGTCGCGGCGGCGGCCGAGGCGGCGGGGTTCGACGGTTTCGGGTTCACCGATCACCCCGCGCCCACCCAGCGGTGGCTCGAGGCGGGCGGGCACGACGCGGTCGATCCGTTCGTGGCGATGGGCTTCGCGGCCGCCAGGACGGCGACACTGCGGCTGATCCCGAACATCGTGGTGCTGCCGTACCGCAACCCGTTCGTGGTGGCCAAGTCCGGAGCCACGCTCGACCTGTTGTCGAACGGGCGGTTCACGCTGGCTGTCGGCGTCGGCTACCTCAAGCGCGAATTCGCCGCTCTGGGTGTGGATTTCGACGACCGGGCGGCCATTTTCGAGGAGGCGCTGGAAGTCATCCGCGGCATCTGGACCACCGACGACTTCAGTTACGAGGGAAAGACGTTCACCGCCAAGGGCATCACTGCCCACCCGCGGCCGGTGAGCACGCCGCACCCGCCGATCTGGGTCGGTGGCAACACCGCCGCGGCGCGCAAACGCGTCGTCAAGTACGGCAACGGCTGGTGCCCGTTCGCGGCACCCGCGGTGCTGGCGCAGACGGCGCGCACCGCGGAGATGGACGCCGACGGGCTCGCCGCGGGCATCGAGGACCTGCGCCGGCGGTGCGACGAGGCGGGGCGGGATCCGGCGGCGGTCGACGTGGCGTTCACCAACGCCGACGGCGGGAGCCCCGGTAGTGACGACTTCAACACCGACGAGTATCTGGCGGGCCTGGAGAAACTCGCCGCCGTCGGCGTCACGTGGGTTCAGGTCGGCCTGCCGGGCGACAGCCTCGCCCATGTGCTCGAGACCATCGAGCGCTTCGGGAAGTCGGTGATCGCCGCGGCGAGGTGACGCCGAAGGTGAAGTTATGCGCGACTTTCGGCGCTTGAAATCGCCGCGCCGTGTTGAGGCACATGCTCACGTTCGAACTGGGGAAGCTCCGCCGACACCTGCGCACGGGCGGCGTCGAAGCTGAAGAACCCCTCGATGGGTGAGGTCTCGGGCGGGGTGTCCGGATAGCTCCACGCGACGTCCTCGACGACGGCATCGCCGATCACCGCCGACCAGTAGCGCGCGTGGCCTTTGTAGTTGCAGTAACTGGTGGTGTGCGACGCGCGCAGCAGGTCGGTGCGGACGTGCGACGGGTCGACGTAGAGGCGCGGCTCGACGGAGGTCTCGAAAACGATCACCGTCTCGGCGGTGTCGACCAGGACCGTTCCCGCCGCAGACACCCGCAGGCCGCGCCGGGTCGGCCGGCAGTCGACCCGGTGGTAGGGGTTGGGGGGATAGTGGACGAGCTCGCGGCCCTCTTCCAGCCATGTGTCGACCGCATCCCACGGCACCCGCACGAAACCGGGCGCCTCCGGCACGGGCTCGCTCGGCAGGTCGCCGACGTCCTCGGCGGCAAACGCATAGCTGAGCGCTTGCCCCCGGCGGTGCACCATCAGCACGTGCTCGGTGTCGAGCGCGACGCGCCCGCCACGCAGCGCCCGCACCCGCCGCGGGTGCGGTTCGACGAACACCACGTCGGGCGGCAGCGGCGGGGTGAACCAACCCGCGGGATCTGTGCTCAGCGGACCTCGGCCGGCGACGAGACTCATGGACACAGCTTTACAAATCGATGACGGCGCGTCACTTCTTCGGCGAACCGGCATAGCGACGAGTGGAATTGGGGATACGAAGGGTCAGTCGGCGCGAGGGGTGGAGAAATGAAGCGACTCAACGGGGTGGACGCGCTGATGCTGTACAGCGAGACCCCCTCGATTCACATGCACACGCTGAAGGTCGGCATCCTCGACGTGTCGGCGGTGGACGGCTACGACTTCGAGCTCTTCCGGCAGATCGCCTACCCGCGGCTCATGGCGCTGTCGGCGCTGCGCTACCAACTAGTCGACATCCCGCTGCGGCTGCACCATCCCATGTGGGTGGAGAACGACGACATCGACCTCGACTACCACGTCCGGCCGGCGCGCGTGCCCGCGCCCGGCGGCAGGCGCGAGCTCGACCAGCTCATCGGCGAGATCGCCAGCACACCGCTGGACCGCAGCCGCCCGCTCTGGGAGATGTACGTCGCCGACGGCCTGGCCGACGACCGCATCGCGATCATCCACAAGGTCCATCACGTGCTGGCCGACGGCGTCGCGTCGGCCAATCAGATGGCCAAGGCCATCCAGCCGGACGAGCCGTCGCCGGACACCGCGATCGCCCATGCCGCGGACGTCACGACGGCTGAGCTGCTGAAGGCGGCCGGGCGCGACCACGCGGTGCTGATCCGCAGGCTGCCCCGACTGGTCGGCGAGACGACGACCGGGATATCGCGGGTGCGCAGGCGCGCCAAGGAGCGCGGCCGTCACCCCGAGCTGGCCCGCAGCTTCGCGCCGCCGCCGACGTTCCTCAACCACGTCGTCTCGCCGGGGCGACGGTTCGCGACCACGCCGCTGAACCTCGCGGAGGTCAAGGAGACCGGCAAGCACCTGGGTGTCACGCTCAACGACATCGTGCTGGCGACGGCGGCGGGGGCGCTGCGCAAGCTGTTGCTGCGCTACGACGGGCGCGCCGACGCACCGTTGATCGCGGGTGTTCCGGTGAGCACCAACCCGTCGCCGGAGCGGTTGACGGGCAACGAGTTCACCTACATGACGCCGTCGCTACCGGTGCACATCGACGACCCGCTAGAGCGGGTCAGGCTCACCTCGGTCGCGACGAAGATCGCCAAGGAGAACCACCTGCTGCTGGGGCCGGCGGTGCTGCCCGCCTGGATGTCCTACCTGCCGCCCGCGGTGGCGCCGCAGTTCTTCCGGATGCAGGCCGCCCGGATGGAGTCCGGCACGGTGATGAACCTGACGATCTCCAACGTGCCGGGGCCAAAGCAGCGCGGCCGGATCGAGGGCGGCACCGTCAGCGAGATCTATTCGGTCGGGCCCCTCGTCACCGGCAGCGGAATGAACATCACGGTGTGGAGCTACGTCGACCAGCTCGCGATCTCCGTGCTGACCGACGACCGCACGCTCGACGACCCGCACGAGGCGACCGACGCCATGTTCGACGCCTTCACCGAGATCCGCCGCGCCGCCGGGTTGTCGGAGGAGCTCGCGCCGGTGGGCGCCGCGCTTCCGCGCGCCGCGGCGCTCACCTGACGGCGGCACGCCGAACTCGAACGAATCGGACCTTTACAGATCCCCGCGATAGTGTCACGCTCTAGGGGTGCCGCCGACGGCCCTCGATGAGCGTCGCTGATTCGATCGGATAGGACTCTTATGGCAACGCGATCTCTTCCAGCCGACCACTGCGCCGACGAGGTGGGGGAGGGTGCGGGACGCATCAACGACCATCAGCTGACCGTGCTGGCAGCAAGCCTCGCCGATGTGGTGCAGTTGGCGGGCGGCTGGCTGTTCGACCAGGCCCGGGCCGGTTGGGACGTCGACGTGTGGGTCCCGGGACGCTTCGATCGGCGGCCGCTGACGATTCTGGGTGCGGGCTGCCTGGACGGAGACAGCGGCTCGGTCCTGCGGGACGTTCCTCACACCGGCGCGCTGGCGGTCACCGCCGACCTGCCGCGGGTCGACCCGGACGTCCGCGCCCTGGTGCTGGAATCGGCCCGGCGCGCTACGTCCGAGGTGACGGTGCTGGGAGCATGGCCCGCCGAACTGGGCGGTCCGGTCGATCCGGCAGAGCACCGCTTGAGCGTCGCGGCGCGGGCATTCAAGGCCCTGGCGCTCTCGGCGGCATCGGTAGCCGGCGACGTCATCGCCACCGAGACGCTGTACGAGGTCCGCGCGGAGGCGCTGCGGCCGCTGTATCCGGTCTAGCGGATCCAGCCGCGGCGGCGCAGCCACCAGTCACGCCCGACCGCGATCAGGATGGCCGCGGCGAAGCCGATGAGGAAGAGGTCCTCGACGCGGCCGGTGTGGTTGCCGTGCAGCATGAACAGCAGGAACGCCGCCGCCAGGATTCCGCCGAGGTGGATGAGCTTGTGGTTCTCCGCCGACCAGCCCCACTCCGCGGACGGCACGTCTTCGACGTCGACCCCGGTGTGTCGCTCCACCTCAGTGCTGGCCACGGCTGCTCCTCACGGTCGGGCTTGATTCTGCCGACATTCTCGCATAGCTCTACTACGCGCCGCCGTAGGGTGATGCGTCATGACACTGCGGACGCGAGGAGCGCACGGGCAACAGCAGTTCGAGGGCAAAGTCGCCTTCATCACCGGCGCCGCCCGCGGCCAGGGGCGCGCGCACGCGGTGCGGTTCGCCGAGGAGGGCGCCGACATCATCGCCGTCGACCTGTGCGGGCAGATCGAGAGCATCAGCTATCCGATGGCCACCCCGGAGGACCTCGACGAGACCGTCAACCTGGTCGAGAAGACGGGTCGGCGCATCCTCGCCGAACACGGCGACGTCCGCGACTTCGACCTGCTGCGCGATGTCGTCGGCCGCGGTGTCGCCGCGTTCGGCCGCGTCGACTTCGTGCTCGCCAACGCGGGGATCCTGCCCGCCATGGGGGATCGGCGCGGTGAGGTCGCGGCCTTCGTCGACGCCGTCGACGTGATGCTCAAGGGCGTGCACTTCACGATCGAGGCCGCCCTTCCCGCCATGCTGGCGCACGGCGACGGGGGAGCGATCGTCATCACCAGTTCGGCCGCCGGTCTGAAATCGATCAGCCCGGGAACCGACACCATGAGTCACGGCGCGGCCGGCTACAACGCGGCCAAGCACGGTGTCGTCGGGCTCATGCGGTATTACGCGACATCGTTGGCGGAGCGCAACATTCGGGTCAACTCGGTCCATCCCGGTGGGGTGGCGACCCCGATGATCCTCAACGAAGTGGTGGCCGGCTTCGTCGCCGACCACCCGAGGTTCGGCGAGTCGCAGGCGACCCCGCTTCCCGACGGGCTGGTGACGCCCGAGGCCGTCAGCGACGCCATGGTCTACCTGTGCGGTGCGGCGGGGCGCTACCTGACGGGGGTCGCGTTGCCGATCGACGCCGGCCTTGTGGTCAAGTAGCCCTCAGCCCAGCGCGGCGTAGCGACGCAGCGCCTCCTTGCGTTCGGCCGCGTGGTCGACGATCGGCTCCGGGTAGCCGTCGTCGTCGACCTCGGGTACCCAGCGGCGCACGTAGCTGCCGTCGGGATCGAACTTCGCACCCTGCGTCGTGGGGTTGAACACCCGGAAGAACGGCGCCGCGTCGGTGCCCGTCCCGGCGGCCCACTGCCACCCGTGCTGGTTGTTGGCCATGTCGCCGTCGGCCAACTGCTCGAGGAACCAGCGGGCACCCCACTGCCACGGCAGGTGCAGGTCTTTGACCAGGAACGAGGCGACGACCATCCGGACCCGGTTGTGCATCCAGCCGGTCTGGGCCAGTTGCCGCATGCCGGCGTCGACGATCGGGAAGCCGGTCCTGCCCTGTTTCCACGCCTCGAACCGCTGCTGAGCCTCGGGGCCCTCGTCGAACTCCATGTCGTCGAACGAGGAGTTCCAGTTCCACCAGATGCTGCGGGGCCACTCGTGCAGGACCGAGGCGTAGAAGTCGCGAAAGGCCAGCTCCCGCAGATAGGCCTGCGCGCCGTTGCCGCGTCCGAGGTCGACGGCCATGGTGCGGGGATGGATGGAGCCGAATTTCAGGTGCGCCGACATCCGGCTGGTGACGTCGAGGTCCGGGCGGTTGCGGTCATCGGCGTAGCCCTGAAGACCCTTCTGCACGAACGTCTTCCACTGCTTCTCGGCCGCCGTCTCGCCAGCGGGCAGGTCGAGTTTCACGCCGGCGTCGGGGATCTCGACACCGCCGGCGACGCCGGAGGGGTCGATCCACTCGGCCGACTTCGGGCCGGACTTCGCGGGTGCCCGCCACCCGTGTTCGCGCCAGGCGGCGAAGAACGGGGTGAACACCCTGTACGGCGTGCCGTCGCCCTTGGCGACCCGGCCCGGCGACACCAGGTACGGCGAGCCCGATGCCTCGAGCGGGATGCCACCGAGGGCGGCGCGCACCGCGTCGTCACGACGGCGGCCGAACGGCGTGAAGTCACCCGACACGTGCACGGCCGACGCGTCAATCTCCTTGACCAGCTTCGGGATTCGTTGTTCGGGACGCCCCTGGGTGACCAGCAGCCTGCCGTCGAGGTGAGCGCGCAGATCGCGCAGCGCATCGTAGAGGTACTGCAGCCTGCGCGGACCCGACGACTTCTTCAGCCGCGGGTCGAGCACATAGCAGGCCAGCACCTCGCCGTCGCGGGCCGCGGCGTCGAGCAGCGCGGGCAGATCGTGCAGCCGCAGGTCACGCCGGAACCACAACAGCGTTGGCATGGGATTGATGCTGCCCGAAATTCACGGTAAAGAAACAGGATGCAGTTCTGGTCGGGCACCCCGTTCATGAAAACGTCAGAAATCCTGCCGGTGGCGCGGATGCTCGACGAGGCCGGCTACGACGGCGTGATCAGCGCAGACCACATGGTGTACCCGCGCGAGCTGAGCTCGCCGTACCCGGACTCGCCGACCGGTAAGCCCGGGTGGCCACCGGAAACCCCGTGGCCGGACTCCTGGGTGCTGACCGGCGCGATGGCGGCGGTGACCCGGCGGCTGCGGTTCTCCAACGCCGTCTACATCGCGCCCAGCCGCCCCCTGGTGGAGGTCGCGAAGGTGGTTGCGACCGCCTCGGTGCTGTCGGACGGCCGGGTGTCCCTCGGCGTCGGTGTCGGCTGGATGCGCGAGGAGTACGAGCTGATGGGCCAGGACTTCGCGACGCGGGGCAAGCGGCTCGACGAGATGATCCCGGCGCTGCGCGCGCTGTGGCGGGGCGGTTGGGTGTCGTGGAGCGGAAAGCACTACGAGGTGCCGGAGATGATGATCGAACCGCATCCGCGGGAACCGGTGCCGATCCTGTGCGGGGGTGAGTCCGAGGCCGCCCTGCGCCGCGCCAGCCTGCTGTGCGACGGCTGGGTGGGCTACGCCTACGCGTGGGACGACGCCGTGCGGTACGTCGAGAGACTGCGCACCCTGCGGCGCGAATGCGGCCGCGAGAGCGAGCCGTTCGACATCATGCTGGCCCTGCTGGAACCGCCGACCGTGGATCTTTTCAGGCGGGCCGAGGACATCGGCATCACCGCGGTGATGTGCCGCCCGTGGGTCGGGATGGAAGGCGCCTCCGATGTGGAGGCTTACCGCGAACCGATCGAGCGGTTCGCCGAGGCGATCATCGAGAAGGTGCGCGCATGAGCCTCTCGGGTGACGAGGTTCGCGAACTGGTGGTGTCGCTCTACACCACGATCGACCGCCGGGACTGGACGACGCTCGAGGCGCTGGTGTCGCCGCGGGTGGTCGTCGAGGTCGGCAGCGCGCCGCCGATCGGCTGGGACACGTGGCTCGGCCAGTTGCAGGACTTCTCGCGCGCCTTCCCCGATGGCCGTCATCAGATCGAAGAGGTGCTCATCGACGGTTCTCACGGGGTGTCACGGTGCCGGTTCGTCGGGACACACACCGGCGAGTTCCGCGGTGTCGCGCCGACCGGCAGGCAGGTGTCGGTCGGCGGCATTCACATCGACCGCTTCCAGGGCGACATGCTGGTCGCGCACCGCGGTCAACTCGACATCCACGGACTGCTCGGAGCACTCGGAACCGAGTGAGCGGACCGGAGGAGGGCAGTCCTGCTGGGGGTAGCTCGGACTGCCCTCCGGATCCGTTGTGGCACTCGATCAGTTCATCGGGGGCATCAGGACCGTGTCGATCAGGTAGACGGTCGCGTTCGCCGTCTGCACGCCACCGCACACAACCGAGGCGTCGTTCACCTTGAGGCCGCTGCCGTGACCGGTCACGGTGACGTCGGCGCCCTGCACGGTCTTGTGCGTACCGACCACCTGCGCGGGGCTGGCCTGCCCGGGCACCACGTGATAGGTGAGGATGCTCGTCAGAAGCGGGGCGTCGGTCGCGAGCTTGGCGATCGTGGCCTGGTCGATCTTGGCGAACGCCTCATCGGTCGGCGCGAACACGGTGAACTGACCGCCGTTGAGCGTGTCGACGAGGTTCACCTGCGGATTGAGTTGCCCCGAAACCGCTTTCGTCAGCGTCGTCAACAGCGGGTTGTTCGAGGCGGCGACCGCCACCGGGTCCTGGGCCATGCCCATCACCGACCCCGGGCCCACCGGCACCTGCTGCGCATAGCCCGCGCAACCGGGACCTACCATTTCGGCCTGGGCCGTGGTCGCGGTGCCCAGCATAACTGCGGTGGCTCCCACTGCGGCCAAGCCTGCGCTGACGATCTTCTTCCTGGCGTTCATCACTGGCACTCCAATTCGAGAGGGGACGGCTTGTGCCGCCGAAACTTCCTTGCGATCTCTATTCGGAGCAGATGGGGTCTCGGATGGGTCTCGATATTCTGCTCAGCCGTAGGTGAATGAGAATGCCTGCAGGCCTTGGCTCAGCTGGACCTCCAGCACACCGCGGCGGACATCGTCGTCACCGACGAGTTGTCGCAGCGTCGGTGGGCCGTCGACCGCGATCCGGCGGGATTCGCCGTCGCGCGTCACCGTCACCGTCCCGCTGCCCCCGACCACCAGGTAGACGCTGCGGGCGCGGTAGCTCAACCGGACGGTCGAGTCGGGACCCTGGGCGGTGGCACCCTGATAGTCCAGCGCCCACCGGCCGCGAAGCCCAAAACTGTCCTCGGGCAGGCGATCCGGGTACCGGAACGTCGTAATGCCTTCGTCGTAGGGACCGGCCCCGCCGTAGTTGACCACCTTGCCGACGCCGAAGTACGTCTCCGGCGTGAGATCGCGCGGGGGAGTGGCGTCGGCGTTCTCGGTCGGCGGCGGAAGTGAGACCCCCGCGTCGGCGTCCGAAAGCAGTTGCCGGATCAACCTTTCCGTCGTCGCGTAGTCACCTTCGCCGAACTTGATGTGACGCACCGTGCCGTCGGCGTCGATGAGGTACTTGGCCGGCCAATAGCGGTTGCGATAGTTCGTCCAGGTCGAATACTTGGTGTCCAGCGCGACGGGATAGGTGATGTCCAGATCGGCGGCTCCGCTCGCGACGTTGTCGGGCACGCGCTCGAACGCGTACTCCGGGGTGTGCACCCCGATCACCTCGAAGCCGGCGTCCCGGTAGGCGGCGTACCAGTCGACGATGTGCGGAATCGCGCGCTGGCAGTTGATGCACGAATAGGCCCAGAAGTCGACGAGGACCACCTTGCCGCGCAACGCCTTCAGGTCGACCGGTGAGCCGTTCGGCGTGTTGAGCCAACCGGTGATGCCCATCAGGTCGGGGGCCGTACCGCAGCTCTCGAGTTCGGGTGCGCCGTTGGTGCAGTTGGACAGCAACCGGTTCTGGTCGTTGACGAGCCCGCCGAGGTTGAGTTGCTCGCGGATCCGCTCGTCGCCCCCGACCTTCTCCTGCAGTGTGCCCGTGTAGTCCGGGATGGCGCGCTGCAGCGCCGCGGGCAGGTTGAACACCAACGCCAGCGCCAGCAGGATGGTCACGACGCCGGCGGCGACGCGGATCTGGCGCTGGCGGTCGCGGAACGCCGCCACCCGTTCGGCGACGCGGCGGCCCGCGAGCGCGAAGAACAGCAGTGGCAGCGCGGCACCGACGGCGAACGACAGCGTCAACGCCACGGTGCCCACTCCGATGGTGCCGGTGGCGCCCGCGAGGACGATGGCGGCCAGCACGGGTCCCGCGCACGGCACGTACAACACGCCGAGCGCCAGACCGAGGCCGAACCCGCTTCTACCCGAGCCGAACTGCTTCTGTGGCAGCCGGGAGAACGGCTTCTCCAGCAGCTCTTCGACTTTCGGGAAGATCAGCCCGATGCCGATCGCCGTCAGCGCGACCAGGGCCACCCACCGGATGGCGTCCTGCGGTAGCCGCAGCAGTGACAACGCCGCGGAACCGAGCAGGGTCACCGCCGAGAAGCTGACCACCAAACCGGCGATCACCAAGTAGGGCCGCAGCGTCTCGGCCAACCGTGGCTTCGTCGCGAGGGCGGTGCCCGGCTGCCCGTGAGCGGAGGCGTCGACGCGTGCGGTCTGGGTGCCGGAGAAGAAGATCACCGGCAGCACCGGCAGGATGCACGGCGAGATGCCGGTGATCAGTCCGCCGACGAAGCCGATGAGAACGAGGGTGAACACGGCCGGTCCTCAGCATGCGCGAGCCGGCGCGGGATCGCGCATGTGGAGTTCGAAACGATCCCGCGCCAGCTCGCTGGCGAAATGGCCTAGGAGGCGGCCGGGGGCATCAGGACGGTGTCGATCATGTACACCGTCGCGTTGGCGGTCGACACACCGCCGCACACCACGCCGGCGTCGTTGACCTTCAGGGTGTCGCCCTCACCGGAGACGGTGACGTTCGCGCCCTGCACGGTCTCGTGGTCGCCGGGCACCTGAGCCGGGCTGGCCTGCCCCGGCACCACGTGGTAGGTGAGGATGCTGGTCAGCAGCTCGGAGTCGGTCTTGAGCGTCTCGATGGTGGCCGGGTCGATCTTGCCGAAGGCCTCATCGGTCGGCGCGAACACGGTGAACTCGCCGCCGTTGAGTGTCTCGACGAGGTTGACGTTCGGATTGAGCTGCCCGGACAGCGCCTGGGTCAGCGTCTTGAGCATCGGGTTGTTCGACGCGGCGACGGTCACCGGGTCCTGCGCCATGCCGGTCACCGAGCCGGGGCCGGACGGAACCTGCTCGGCATAGGCCGCGCAGCCGGGGCCCACCAGGTTGGCAGCGGGGTCGGCCATCGCGGTGGTCGACGTCGTCGACGGCGTGGTCGTCGCCGCGCTGGAGCTGGTGGTCTCCGCCGCCGAGGTCGAGCTGTCGTTCGAGCACGCCGAGACGGTCAGGATCGCGGCCGCGGCGAGGCTGGCCGCGGTGATCACCTTGCGGTATTCGGTCTTCGTCACTCTTGTCGCTCCTTTGTGGGGGACGGGACCTGCGCCCGCCCGGTGCACTGACATCAGGGATTCGGACCGGTACGCCGCCCGGATGAAATGCGTCACATTCGCGTCACAACTGAGATGGGCCGGTCCGGTCGGCGGCTTACCGCCCGCGAGGCGGCACAATGGATCGGTGAGTGCAAGACGTCGCGTGCTGATCCTCGGCAGCACCGGATCGATCGGCACGCAGGCGCTCGAGGTCATCGCCGCCAATCCGGATCGGTTCGAGGTCGTCGGCCTGGCCGCGGGTGGGGCCAACGCCGAACTGCTGGCCCGCCAGCGTGCCGCCACCGGCGTCACCGAGGTCGCCGTCGCGTCCGAGGAGGCCGCCTCCCGGATCGGCGACGTCACCTATTGCGGCCCCGACGCGGTGACGGAGCTCGTCGAGAACACCGAGGCCGACGTCGTGCTCAACGCGCTGGTGGGGGCGTTGGGCCTCGAGCCGACGCTCGCAGCGCTCGCGACCGGCGCCCGCCTGGCGCTGGCCAACAAGGAATCGCTGGTCGCCGGGGGTCCGCTGGTGCTCAAGGCCGCCGCGCCCGGTCAGATCGTGCCCGTGGACTCCGAACATTCGGCGATGGCGCAGTGCCTGCGCGGCGGCACGGCAGACGAGGTCGCCAAGATCGTGCTGACCGCCTCCGGCGGCCCGTTCCGCGGCTGGACCGCCGAGGAGCTGGAATCGGCGACCCCGCAGCAGGCCGGTGCGCACCCGACCTGGTCGATGGGGCCGATGAACACGCTGAACTCGGCCTCGCTGGTGAACAAGGGGCTGGAACTGATCGAGACCCACCTGCTGTTCGGCGTGCCCTACGACCGCATCGAGGTCGTCGTGCACCCCCAGTCGATCGTGCACTCGATGGTGACCTTCACCGACGGCTCGACGCTGGCCCAGGCCAGCCCCCCGGACATGAAGCTGCCCATCGCGCTGGCGCTGGGCTGGCCGGAGCGGATCGCCGGCGCCGCGCAGGCGTGCGACTTCTCCACCGCGTCGACGTGGGATTTCGAGCCGCTCGACGACGAGGTGTTCCCCGCTGTCGAGCTCGCGCGTAGTGCCGGCGAGGCGGGTGGTTGTCTGACCGCGGTGTACAACGCCGCCAACGAGGAGGCCGCGGCGGCGTTCCTCGCCGGCCGAATCCGATTCCCCGCGATCGTGCGGACGATCGCCGACGTGCTGCGCGCTGCGGACCAGTGGGCGGCCGAACCAGCTACCGTGGAGGAAGTACTTGACGCCCAGCAGTGGGCGCGTGACCGCGCGAAGCGCGCGGTCGAGCGGGAGGTAGTCACCACCAAATGATGTGGGTCATCGGCGTCGTGCTGTTCGCGCTGGCCATCCTGGTGTCGGTGGCGTTGCACGAGTGCGGGCACATGTGGGTGGCGCGCGCCACCGGGATGAAGGTGCGCCGTTACTTCGTCGGCTTCGGCCCGACGCTGTGGTCGACGTGGCGCACCAACAAGACCACGGGCGATCGGACCGAGTACGGCGTCAAGGCGGTCCCGCTGGGCGGCTTCTGCGACATCGCGGGCATGACGTCGGTGGAGGATCTCGCACCTGACGAGCACGACCGCGCGATGTACAAGCAGAAGACGTGGAAGCGCGCCGCGGTGCTGGCCGCCGGCCCCGGCATGAACTTCGCGATCGGCCTGCTGCTGATCTACGGCATCGCGGTGATGTGGGGCCTGCCCAACCTGCATCCGCCCACCACCGCGATCGTCGGCGAGACCTCGTGTGTGAAAGCCGAAGTGGCCCAAGGCCAGTTGGGCGGTTGTCTGGCGCCGTCACCGGCCGCCGCAGCGGGCATCGAGGCCGGCGACACCGTCGTCAAGGTCGGCGACACCGCGGTGGCCAACTTCGACGAGATGGTCACCGCCATCCGCAAGCTCGACGGGCCGACGCGGTTCACCGTGCAGCGCGACGGCGGCGAGTTCACCACCGTCGTCGACGTCGTCCCGGCCCAGCGCTGGGTCGCCAGCGGCGACACGGAGAAGCCGGAGCCGGTCGGCACGGTCGGCATTTCCGCGGCGCAGTTCGGGCCGACGCAGTACAACCCGCTGTCCGCGGCCCCCGCGACGGTCGCGTTCACCGGTGACCTGGCCGTCGAACTGGGCAAGTCGCTGGCGAAGATCCCGACCAAGATGGGCGCGCTGGTGCGGTCGATCGGCGGTGAGGAACGGGATCCGGAGACGCCGATCAGCGTCGTCGGGGCCAGCATCATCGGCGGCGACGCCGTGGATGCCGGATTGTGGGTCGCGTTCTGGTTCTTCCTGGCCCAGCTGAACTTCGTGCTCGGTGCGATCAACCTCGTCCCGCTGCTGCCGTTCGACGGCGGCCACATCGCGATCGCCTTCTTCGAGAAGATCCGCAATATGATCAGGTCGGCGCGCGGCATGGTGGCCGCGGCACCGGTCAACTACCTCAAGCTGATGCCCGCCACCTACGTGATCCTGCTGGTGGTGATCGGCTACATGGCGGTGACCGTGACCGCCGACTTCATCAACCCGATCAGACCTTTCCAGTAGGAGAATCCGATGGCCACCGGCCAACAAATCGGCTTGGGCATGCCGGCACCTCCCGCGCCCGTGCTCGCGCCGCGGCGCAAGACCCGCCAGCTTATGGTCGGCGACGTCGGGGTCGGCAGCGACCATCCGATCGCGGTGCAGTCGATGTGCACCACCAAGACCCACGACATCAACTCGACGCTGCAGCAGATCGCCGAGTTGACCGCGTCGGGCTGCGACATCGTGCGCGTCGCGTGCCCGCGGCAGGAGGACGCCGACGCGCTGCCCGCGATCGCGAAGAAGTCGCAGATCCCGGTGATCGCCGACATCCACTTCCAGCCCAAGTACATCTTCGCCGCGATCGACGCCGGCTGCGCCGCGGTGCGCGTCAACCCGGGCAACATCAAGGAGTTCGACGGCCGGGTCGCCGAGGTCGCCAAAGCCGCTGGGGCCGCGGGTATCCCGATCCGCATCGGCGTCAACGCCGGATCGCTCGACAAGCGCTTCCTGGAGAAGCACGGCAAGGCCACCCCCGAGGCGCTCGTCGACTCGGCGCTGTGGGAGGCGTCGCTGTTCGAGGAGCACGGCTTCGGCGACATCAAGATCAGCGTCAAGCACAACGACCCCGTCGTCATGGTCGCCGCCTACGAGCAACTGGCCGCGCAGTGCGACTACCCGCTGCACCTCGGCGTGACCGAGGCGGGCCCGGCGTTCCAGGGCACCATCAAGTCCGCCGTCGCGTTCGGGGCGCTGCTGAGCAAGGGCATCGGCGACACCATCCGGGTGTCGCTGTCGGCGCCCCCCGCCGAAGAGGTGAAGGTGGGCAACCAGATCCTCGAGTCGCTGAACCTGCGGCCGCGCGGCCTGGAGATCGTGTCGTGCCCGTCGTGCGGGCGCGCCCAGGTCGACGTCTACACATTGGCCAACGAAGTGACCGCCGGCCTGGAGGGTATGGAGGTGCCGCTGCGGGTGGCGGTGATGGGCTGCGTCGTCAACGGTCCCGGCGAGGCGCGCGAGGCCGACCTCGGCGTCGCCTCCGGCAACGGCAAGGGCCAGATCTTCGTCAAGGGCGAGGTGATCAAGACCGTGCCCGAGGCGCAGATCGTCGAGACGCTGATCGAAGAGGCCCTGCGAATCGCGCAGGAGCGTGGAACAGATGCGAGCGGTTCGCCGGTTGTGACCGTAAGCTGACTGTGATCCCTGGCACTGGTTTCGGCGTCGGTTAGAAAGAGTTTGCATGTCGGCTCCGCCGCTGTTCCGTCTCGTCGACGAGCGACGGGTCTCCGTGGTGCGCGACGTCGAAGCCGTGATGCGGGTGCTCGACGAGGATCCCGTGGGGTCGTGCATGGTCGCCTGCCGGGTGGCAGAGCACGGTGTCGAACCGTCGGCGATCGGCGGGGAGTTGTGGACGCGGCGGCGGGCGACCGAGTCGCTGTGCTACGCCGGCGCCAACCTGATCCCACTGCGCGGCGAGGCCGCCGATCTGAACGCGTTCGCCGACAAGGCGATGAGCACCGCGCGGCGCTGCTCGTCGTTGGTGGGCCGCGCCGAACTGGTGCTGCCGATGTGGCGGCGCCTCGAACACGCCTGGGGTACCGCGCGCGACGTGCGTGAGGATCAGCCGCTGATGGCGTTGAGCACCGCGCCGCAGTGCGCCACCGACCCGAGTGTGCGGCAGGTCCGCGCCGACGAACTCGACGCCTACCTGGTCGCGTCCATCGACATGTTCATCGGTGAGGTCGGCATCGACCCGCGGCTCGGCGACGGCGGCCGCGGGTACCGGCGCCGGGTTGCCGGGCTGATCGCGGCGGGCCGCGCGTGGGCCCGCTTCGAGCGCGGTCGGGTGGTGTTCAAGGCCGAGGTCGGGTCGCAGTCGCCGGCCGTCGGGCAGATCCAGGGCGTCTGGGTGCATCCCGACTGGCGCGGGCGCGGCCTCGGCACCGCGGGCACCGCAACGCTGGCGTCGGCCGTGGTCCGCTCCGGGCGCACCGCGAGCCTGTACGTCAACGACTTCAACACCGTCGCGCGGGCCACCTACGCGCGCGTCGGGTTCCAACAGGTGGGCACCTTCGCCACCGTTCTGCTCGACTGATCGTCTCAGTTCGTCGGCTGGCCTACGCTTCGGTCATGGCCGACGACGACCGCACGATCGCCCGCAGGGAAATCGCCGACACATTGGTTCGTGCCCTCGAACGACGGCACGAACTCCTCGACGTCGTGGTGGATTCGGAGGATTACGACGAGGCGATCGAGGCGATCGCGGGCATGCTCGGCGCCTCGGCGATGGCCGCAGAAGCGGTGTTGCGGTTGTCCTTCGACCGGCTGACCAAGGTGGCGCGGCGCCGGATCGCCGCCGAACTCGAGGACCTGAACAACCAGCTGAGCTTCACCATGGGCGAGCCTGCGCAGTCGGCCGACGCCATGGTGCTGCGGCCCTTCACCCCCGAGGCGGACCGGGACATCTTCGCCGCGCGCACCGACGACGTGCGTGAGGCGGGCGACGGCTCGGGCGCCCCGGCGGGCGATCTGGACGACGAGATCCGCGCCGGGCTGAGCAGGGTCGACGCCGAGGAGGCGGCCTGGCTGGTGGCGGTGCAGGGCCCGAACAAGGTCGGCATGGTCTTCGGTGACCTGATCGGCGGTGAGGTCAACGTGCGGATCTGGATCCATCCGGACCATCGCAAGCGGGGCTACGGCACGGCGGCGTTGCGTAAGTCTCGTTCGGAGATGGCGGCGTACTTCCCGGCCGCGCCGTTGGTGGTGCGGGCGCCGGCGGCTGGGCCATAGGGCCGGATCGCACGGGCGCCGATTCTGCACCAGGGCTCTTCGCGGGCCGCTTCACACAGAACGCTGCGCGAGCGCGTCGCGGCATGCGCTGGCGGTCTTGACGGGTTGATCGCGTGCAGCGGGTGCAGGCAATCAACCCGTCAAGCCGTCCGATACCCAAGCCGTCCGATACCCAAGCCGTCCGATACCCAAGCCGTCCGATACCCAAGCCGTCCGATACCCAAGCCGTCCGATACCGCGACGCCGACGCAGGACTCGGTGCGCCTCCGCCGCATTCGGGTCTCGAGTTCGTAACATCTGCCTCAATGGCAACTTCAGCATCACGGGTGGCGAGCCTGCTGACGGTCGGGGCGGTCGTCGTCGGCCTGAACGCGTGCACACCGAAACCCGCCGGGCCCGAGCCGACCGCCGAGAACTTCTTCGCCGCGCTGGCTACCGGCGACACCGCCGGAGCCGCGGAGCTCAGTGACCGGCCCGCCGAAGCGAGGCAGGCGCTCAACGAGGCGTGGGCCGGGCTGCAGGCCACCCATCTCGACACGCAGATCGTCGGCTCCAAGTACGCCCAGGACACCGGCAGCATCACCTACCGCTACACCTGGCACCTGCCCAAGGACCGGACCTGGACCTACGACGGGCAGCTGAACATGGTGCGCGACGAGGGCCGCTGGGAGGTGCGGTGGAGCGCCACCGGTCTGCACCCCAGGCTCGGGGAGAACCAGACCTTCGCGCTGCGCGCCGACTCCCCGCCGCGCGCGTCGGTGATCGAACGCGGCGGCAGTGAGGTGCTCAAGCCGGGCTACCGCTACAGCTATGCGCTGGACGCCTCGGCGGCCGGCGGTGCGCTGATGCCGACGGCGCGTGCGGTCGTCGATGCCCTGCGGCCGTTCGACAACACGCTGGACCCGCAGCGCCTGGCCGAGCAGGCGAGCGCTTCGAAGCAACCGCTGTACCTCATCACGCTGCGCCAGTCGGACCACGACCGGTTGGCGGCGCTCGGCGCGCAGCCCGGCGTGGTGGTCACCCCGCAGGCCGAAATGCTGCCCACCGACGAGGCTTTCGCGCCGGCAATCATCACCGAGGTGAAGAAGGCGGTGGTCGACGAACTCGACGGCCGGGCCGGCTGGCGGGTCGTCACCGTCAACCAGAACGGCGTCGACGTCGACGTGCTCAACGAGGTGCCGGGGGCGCCAGCACCGTCGGTGAAGATCAGCCTCGACCGGACGGTGCAGACCGCTGCGCAGCACGCGGTCAACTTCACCGGCAAGAAGGCGATGATCGTGGTGGTCAAGCCGTCGACGGGGGAGATCCTCGCCGTGGCGCAGAACGCCTCGGCCGACTCGGAGGGCCTGATCGCCACCACCGGCCTGTATCCGCCGGGGTCGACCTTCAAGATGGTCACCGCGGGCGCGGCCATCGAGCGCGACATGGCCACGCCGAACACGCTGCTGCCCTGCCCGGGCACCATGGACATCGGCCATCGCACGGTGCCGAACTACGGCGGCTTCGACCTGGGCACGGTGCCGATGTCGCGGGCGTTCGCCAGTTCCTGCAACACGACGTTCGCCGAGCTGGCCAGCCGGATGCCGCCGCGCGGCCTGACCACGGCCGCGGCCAAATACGGCATCGGAACGGACTACGACATCGAGGGGCTGACGACGGTGACCGGGTCGGTGCCGCCGACGGTCGACCTGGCCGAGCGCACCGAGGACGGGTTCGGCCAGGGCAAGGTGCTGGCCAGCCCGTTCGGCATGGCCCTGGCCGCTGCGACCGTCGCTGCGGGGAAAACCCCTGTCCCGCAACTCATCCAGGGCAGGCAGACGGTGATCAACGGGGACCAGACCCCGATCAGCCCGAAGATCCTCGACGGGCTGCGGCCGATGATGCGACTGGTGGTGACCAACGGCACCGCCGAGGATCTGCAAGGCGCGGGCGACGTGCGGGGCAAGACCGGTGAGGCGGAGTTCGCGGGCGGATCGCATTCGTGGTTCGCCGGATATCGCGGTGACATGGCGTTCGCCGCGCTGATCGTCGGCGGCGGGTCATCGGAGTACGCGGTGCGGATGCTCAAGGGGATGCTCGACGGACTGCCCCCGGGTTACTCTGCCTGAGTAGCTATTTCAGTGGTTCGCTGGGAACGCCGTAGCGCTCCTGGTAGTCGCTGACCTGCTCGCGCAGAATTCCGGCGTCGAGTCCGGTGTCGGCCCACGTGTACCGTCCGCCGCCGTCACCGGGGTGGGCGGCCAGGAAGTCCCGCATCCGTTGCTCGGCGACCGGCGTGAGCTCCCGGTCCAGCCGGGCATACAGTCGGCGGATCGTCGCGAACGGGTCGCCGATGAAATCGGCGAACTGCACGTCGATCACCTGATCCGCGGGCAGCTTCTCGCGCAGCGCCATTCCCCGCTGCAGGCCCACGGTGATCTCTTCGCACGACTGCTGCGCGCATTCGGCCACGCTCGTCTGGTCCGAGGCCATCCGGCGCAGGTGGCTGGTCAACGCGCTGACCGACGCGATGACGTTGAGCGGGTCGCGGTGCGTCTGCACGATCTTCGCGTCCGGATACTGCGCCACCAGGTCGTCGAGGTGCCAGAGATGTGCGGGCGACTTCAGCAGCCACTGGCCGGGTACGCCGGACTGCAAGTGCTGCAAGAAGATCCGATGATAGCCGTATGCCGGCCGGTGGTCGGCCTCGTACAACAGCCACTTGTAATAGCTGGGCAACCGGTACTGCACCGAGAAGATCATGCTGCAGAACTGCCCGGCGGTGATGCGCACGCATTCCTGGCCGACCAGGGCGCCCATCGGGTGAAATGCCATCAGGCCCGGGACGATCTGCTCGCTCATCTCGAGAGTCGCCTGCGTCTCGGCGATCCGCGGATCGGTGTCGTAGGTGTCGGGTCGCGGCACCGGAAGCGGCGCATCGACTTCCCATGTCAGCGGGGGACGCAGCGACGGGTCCTGCGCGAGCAGGTCGAACAGGATCGTGGTGCCGGTGCGGGGTTGACCGACGATGAAGATCGGCCGTTCGATGCGCTCGGCGGCGACGTCCGGATGGCTCTTGCGCCAATCGACGATACGCAGCCGGTTCGTCAGGGCGCGCACCACGTCGAGCGCGGCGATCTCCACGCCCAACTCGGTGAGCCGGGCTTCGTGCACGAAACCCTCAAGCAACCTGTCCATTCCGTCGCGCCAGGTCCCTGCGCCCGCGAACTGGTCGTCGCCGAAGTCCTCACATCCGGCCGACTCGCACGCCTGCGCGATCAACTCGGACGGCCGGAACCGTTCACCGGCACTCACCGCGGGGCACCGCGGCGCACGCTGACGCCGACATCGGGCGCATCGGGGTTGTCCAGCCAGCGCAACACCACGAAGCCCCGGTGCCGCCCGCCGGTGTCCAGCCAGTGTCCGTGGCCGAAATCCTTCGCGCCGATCGCGATTCGCACAATGCCATCGGCGCCGGGTGCGACGCCCTTGTTGGTGACCGAGCTGTGCCTGCGCCGGGGCTCGAGGCATTCGTGCCAGATGTTCTCCAGCGTCACGTTCCAGTAGCGGGTGTCCGGCGGCGCGAACTCGAGGACCAGTGACTCGTCGTCGGCCAGCCTGAAGGTGCCGATCATGTAGAGGTTGTCCGGGGTGGTGTCCGCGGCGCCGAGTTCGGCTGCCTGGGCGGTGACCAGGGTGTTGGGGTTGTCCAAGAGTTCGGGCATGATCGTGCGGTGCAGCGTGGTGAGCTTCACGATCGTCCACGCCATCGCGGTGAACTGTTCGGCCGCGTCGGAATCCGACAGGGCCCGCGGAGGATTCGCGACCAGGGGTTCGATGCGCAGGGTCGCAGGGGCTTCGGTCGCCGCGTCGGCGATGTACTCGCGGACCACGAGCGACGATGCGTCGTCGGGGATGTGCACCCATTGCGCGCCGTCCAACTCGGCCGGCGACGGCTCGGCTGACGAGAACACCAACGCGAATTCGCCTGTGCTGTCGCACTTGAGGTCGGTGTCACTGACGTAGGCGGCCATCCGCCGCGGGGTCATGCCGGTGCCCGCCAGCACCTGGATGCCGAGATACGCGGTCGTGCCGCGCGTTCCGCCGACCCGGTAGGCGAGGTCGCCGCGGATCATGGCGAGCAGGTAGCTGCCGTCCGGGTTGGGCCCGCCGATCAGCCGGGTGGGCGAGCACATGTCGAAGAACCACGGCCGCTCCGTGTCCGTTTCGACCGTCAGTTCGGAGCACAACGCGGTGGCGCGGGCGACGACGCGCAGGCCCTCGATGAGCTCGCGCTCGTTCTCCGCGTCCTCGGTGACGATGCGGGTGAGGTCGCCGAGCATGGTCTGCACGAATGCCCAGGCCTCGATGGCCTTGCCCGGCGTGGAGTTGTCGTTCGTCGCCACGATGAGACAAAGTATCAGTATGGACGGAGTCTCAACCGGCGTTTCCACCGGTCCGTTGAGCGTGCGCAAACGCAGGGCGACCAGGGACCGCATCGCCTCGGCCGCTGCGGCGCTGGTCGCCTCCGATGGTTTGGCCCCCACCACCGTCGAGCAGATCGCTGGCGCGGCCGAGGTGGGCCGTGCCACGTTCTTCCGCTACTTCAACTCCAAGGAGGACGCCGTCGCCGAGGGCCTGACGAAGCACTGGCTCGATCTCATCGCCGCGGCGATCGCGCGTCAGCCCGCGGGCCTGTCCGCCCGTGACGCCGTCGTCGCCGGCTTCACGGAACTGGGCGACGGCTTCGCCGAGATCAGCGGGCAGGTCCGGGAACTGGCGACGCTGACCCGGTCCTCGCCCGCGCTGTCGGCGTGGACGCTGCAGATCTATGTCCGGTCCGAGAACGCGATCGCCGCGCTGGTGGCTCCCCGCTTCGCTGACGCGGCCCCGGACGACCCCAGGCCCCGGCTGCTCGGCGCGGTGGCGATGGCGTCTGTCCGGATCGCACTCGACGACTGGCTGAGCGACGGCGGATCGCTGCCCGACCGGGTGCGCAGCGCGCTGGGTTCACTGGCCGTGGTGTGACGGACCGGCGGTACCGTGGAGGACACCATGACCGGGATCGACGACCACACCGCGATGCGCGTCTCCGACGCCGATCGCAACGGCACGCTGCGGCGGCTGCACAACGCCGTCGCACTGGGTCTGATCGACATCGACGAGTTCGAGGAGCGCTCGGTGGCGGTGTCGCGGGCGCGGCTGCACTCCGACCTCGACGCGCTGGTCGGCGACCTGCCCGGGCCGGGCGCGATCGTCACCTCGGCCGCCGACCGGGTGGAGTTGCGCGGGGTGCTCGGGTCGCTCAAGCGTCAGGGCGAATGGACGGTGCCGACCCGGCTGGCCCTGCACCGGCGGATGGGGTCGGTCGACCTCGACCTGACGAAGGCGCGCTTCGCGGGCCCGATCGTCGTGATCGAACTCGATCTGCGGTTCGGCGGGCTGGACCTGCGGTTGCCCGACGGTGCGAGCGCGTCGATCGACGACGTGGAGGTCAACGTCGGCAGCGCCCGCGACCACCGGCGCGACGCACCGGCCGAAGGCAAGCCGCATGTGATCCTGACGGGCAAGGTGGTGTTCGGCTCGGTGGACATCCGCGGGCCCCGCAAGGCGTGGCTGCGGCGCGGCAGCTACCGCTTGAACAGCTGAGATCCGACGCGGACCAGCCGGTCCCAGCCCGCAGGTCGGGCGACCAGCTTGCCGATCAGCGGTGTCGAGTCGAAGTAGGAAACCCGTTCGGCGATCAACCCGTTGGTGAAGGTGAACCTGTCGAGCGCATCCCAGGCGATCGGTTTGCCGCCGTAGGTTCCGCTCAGCGTGAACTCGATGAACACCTCGTGGGGGCCATGGCCGACCCGGTGCACCTCGGCGTGCAGGTCGGGAACCAGCCCGAACAATCGCGCGAACGACTCCCGGCAGGCCTGCTTGCCCCGCAGCGTGCCCATCATCGGCTGGATCAGCACGATGTCGTCGCTCCACATCGCCTCGTGTTTCGCCAGGTCGGGGGAGCGCCACGTGTCGGCGAACTGCGCGGCGAAGCGGGCGGCGAACGCGGCGTCCACCTCGTCGATCTTCATGGTCGACGAGACTAATCGCCGCCGCCGACTACCCTGGCCACATGCCTGTTCGCACCGCCCTTCGCCCCGGCGTGGTGTCACCGATGCTGCCGGTGCCCCGCTCGATCGCCCGCCCCGAGTACGTGGGCAAGCCGACCGCACGCGAGGGCAACGAGCCGTGGGTGCAGGCACCCGAGGTCATCGAGAAGATGCGGGTGGCAGGCCGCATCGCGGCGGGTGCGCTCGCCGAGGCCGGCAAGGCCGTCGCACCGGGGGTGACCACCGACGAACTCGACCGCATCGCCCACGAGTACATGCTCGACCACGGCGCCTACCCGTCGACGCTGGGCTACAAGGGCTACCCGAAGTCGTGCTGTACCTCGCTGAACGAGGTCATCTGTCACGGCATCCCCGACTCGACGGTCGTCGAGGACGGCGACATCGTCAACATCGACGTCACCGCCTTCATCGACGGGGTGCACGGCGACACGAACGCCACGTTCCTGTCCGGCGATGTCGCCGAGGAGCACCGGCTGCTCGTCGAGCGCACCCACGAGGCCACCATGCGCGCGATCAAGGCCGTCAAACCGGGCCGTCAGCTCTCGGCCGTCGGCCGCGTCATCGAGTCCTACGCGAACCGGTTCGGCTACAACGTCGTTCGCGACTTCACCGGACACGGCATCGGCACCACCTTCCACAACGGCCTGGTGGTACTGCACTACGACCAGCCGGCCGTCGAGACCGTGCTCGAGCCGGGGATGACGTTCACCATCGAGCCGATGATCAACCTCGGCGGGCTGGACTACGAGATCTGGGACGACGGCTGGACCGTCGTCACCAAGGACAAGAAGTGGACCGCGCAGTTCGAGCACACGCTGGTCGTCACCGACGACGGCGCCGAGATCCTCACCCAGCTGTGACGGTAGGGATGTGAGCGGGGCGCTGCTGGTCGCCGGCACCACCTCCGACGCCGGGAAGTCCATGGTGGTCGCCGGGCTGTGCCGGTTGTTGGCGCGCAAGGGCATTCGGGTGGCGCCGTTCAAGGCGCAGAACATGTCCAACAACTCCGCGGTCACCGTCGACGGCGGCGAGATCGGCAGGGCGCAGGCGATGCAGGCGCGCGCGGCGGGGCTGGTCCCGCACACGCGGTTCAACCCGGTCCTGCTCAAGCCGGGCAGCGACCGCACCTCCCAACTGGTGGTGCGTGGCAAGGTCGCAGGAACCGTCGGCGCCGGAGACTACTTCACCCACCGTGACACCCTCGCCGATGTCGTCGCAGGCGAACTCCGCGAACTGCGAAACGAATTCGAAGCGGTGATCTGTGAAGGCGCCGGCTCGCCCGCCGAGATCAACCTGCGCGCAACGGACCTGGCGAACATGGGGCTGGCGCGCGCCGCCGACCTGCCGGTGGTCGTGGTCGGCGACATCGACCGCGGTGGCCTGCTGGCGCACCTGTACGGGACCGTCGCCGTGCTCGACCCCGAGGATCAGCGGCTCATCGCCGGGTTCGTCGTCAACAAGTTCCGCGGTGACCCGGTGCTGCTGGAACCCGGGCTGACCCGGCTCGAGGACCTCACCGGGCGGCCCACGTACGGCGTCATTCCCCACACCGACGGGCTGTGGCTCGACACCGAGGATTCGGTGTCGGTGCTGGCGCACCGCGTCGTCGGCGACCCGCAGCCGCCGCGCAGAGCGGAGTGGTTGCGCGTCGCGGCCGTCCGGCTGCCGCGCATATCCAACTCGACAGACGTCGAGGCGCTGGCGTGCGAACCCGGTGTGCTGGTGCGCTGGGTGTCCGACCCCGCCGACGTCGCCGATGCCGACGTGGTCGTCATCCCGGGCAGCAAGTCGACCGTCGCCGACCTGGACTGGCTGCGCCGCAGCGGTCTCGCCGACGCGGTCGTCGGGCACGCGGCGCGGGGCAAGTCGGTGCTGGGCGTGTGTGGGGGCTTCCAGATGCTGTGCACGCGGATCGATGATCCGGTCGAGTCGCGAGCGGGGACGGTGGACGGGCTGGGCCTGCTCGATGCGGACATCGTGTTCGCTCCGGACAAAACCCTGGTACACCACGACGAGCCGGTGCACGGCTACGAGATCCACCACGGGCGCGTGGCCCGAGCCTCCGACGCGGCCTGGCTGGGCGATGGGATTCGCCGCGGGGCGGTGTACGGGTCGCACTGGCACGGGCTGCTCGACAACGACGGCGTGCGCCGCGAGTGGCTCACCGAGGCCGCCGCGGCTGCGGGCCGTGACTTTCTCGTCGCCGACGACGTCGACGTGCGGGCCCGGCGAGACGCGCAGCTCGACGTGATGGCCGACCTGCTCACCAGCCACCTCGATGTCGACGCGGTGCTCGCGCTGCTCACCGACGGCGCGCCGGACCGGCCGACCGTCGTGCGGGGGGTGGCCCGG
This sequence comes from Mycobacterium sp. B14F4, assembly GCF_039871645.1. NCBI lineage: Bacteria > Bacillati > Actinomycetota > Actinomycetes > Mycobacteriales > Mycobacteriaceae > Mycobacterium > Mycobacterium sp. B14F4. The sequence goes on from NZ_JBDPMF010000001.1 coordinate 744,643, forward strand.
TGAGGTGGCGACCAGCCGCGGCACTGATCGCCGCCGCGATGCTCACCGGCTGCGCCACCACGGTCGCGGGCAGCCCGACGTGGCCCGGCGTCCGCCTCGAGAAGGCGGTGCTGAGCGCCGCCGACTTCCCGCCGGACGCACAGTACGACCGCATCGTGCGCGGGCCCAGCGAGGCCGACGCCCTGCTGGGCGAGCCGCCCCCTGCGATGCTGTCGAAACCCAAGGGCTGCTCGGACGGGCTCACCCGCGACATCGCCGACTCCGCCGAGCGCGGTCCCGGCAGCGCCGCCGAGTACGTCGTCGGCTACGACGGCGGCCGCATCGTGATAACCGTGCTGACGTGGCACCTCGACCTCGAGCAGCTGGCCGCCACAGCCGAGCGGTGCGCGCAGTTCGAGGTGTTCTTCGACCCGTCGAGCCCCGGCATCCCGATGAAGACCACGAGGATCGGGACGGCACGACCGGACGCGCTCGTCTACGAACAGACCATGCGGCTCGGCGGCGTCGACAACAGCGTCTACTTCTCGTTCGAGAACGTCGGCACCATGGCGGTGTACGGCATCGCGCTGCCGGTGCCGAACCCCTCGATACCCGCCAAAGCCACGCTGCCGCAAACGTTTTTGGACATTGCGGCCAGACAGGCGGAGCGTGCGGAGACGCTGTGACGGTCCTGGTTAGCGCTCAGCGAAAACCGCTGCGTCGAGGGGTTGCCCGCGCTACCGTGACCGAATGCCTTCCACCATGGTCAGCGTCGACGGCTTGAACGTGCCCGTCGACGTGGCCGGGCCCGACAAGGGCTCGGTCGTGGTGGTGCTCGGCGCGGCTCACCAGTCGCCCGCGGCGTACGACGCGGTCTGTCAGCGGCTGCACACCGCGTCGCTGCGCACGGTCGTCGTGGGGCCCGATCCACGGTTGACCGCCAAGACGGTGGTCGGCATCCTCGACGCGCTCGACGTGAAATGGGCGCTGCTGGTGGGCGATCGCATCGGCGGGGAGCTGGCCTGGGAGTTGGCCGCCACCCGGCTCGACCGGTTCATCGGGCTGGTGGTCATCGACCGGGGACACCCCCGGGTCGCCGACCTGACCGGCGTCATCCGCGACGAGCACTGCCCGCCGGTGGAGATGAACACGACCGCGCTGGTCAGCACGCCCGCCTCCCGCGCGGTGGCCAGGGCCAGCCAGCGCTACGTGTACGGCGACTACCGGCTGGTCGAGCTGCTGGGCAGGCGCAACGCCCAGGAGTCCACCGCGCAGCTGGCGGCCGAGATCGTGTTGCGGACCAGCACCTGGTAGCCCCCGTCGCGCGGCTACTCAGCAGCCTCTTCCGGCGTCCAGGCCTGCGGCAACGCCGGGCTGCCCGGGAACAGGTAGTCGATGAACGCCTTGGCCGTCGGCTGCGGCTCGTGGTTGGCCAGGCCGGGCCGCTCGTTGGCCTCGATGAACACGTAGTCCGACCCGGTGACGTCGGGAACCAGCAGGTCGATGCCGGTCACCGGGATGCCGATGGCGTCGGCGGCCTTGACCGCGACCTCGCACAGGTGCGGGTTGACCTTGGCGGTCACGTCGTGGATGGTGCCGCCCTGGTGCAGGTTGGCGGTTCGACGCACCCGGAGCCGCTCGCCCTCGGGTAACACGTCGTCGAAGGACCAGCCGGCCTCGGCGACGGTCGCCTCGGTGACGGCGTCGATCGGAATGCGCGATTCGCCGCCGGTCGCCGCGGCCCGGCGCCGGCTCTGCGCCTCGATGAGCTCGCGGATGGTGTGGTGGCCGGTGCCGACGACCTCGGCGGGCTTGCGCAGCGCGGCGGCTACCACCTTGCCGTCGATCACCACCAGACGCAGGTCGTCACCGTCGGCCCGCTGCTCGATGAGCACGTTGGGGTGTTCCTCGCGGGCGCGCGCCAGCGCGGCGTCCAATTCATCGGGGCCGTTCACCCCGACGGTGATGCCCTTGCCCTGCTCGCCGCGGGTCGGCTTGACCACGACGTCGCCGACCTCCTCGAGAAACGCGTGGTCCTTCTCGTCGAACGTCGCCAGCCGGCCCTTGGGCACCGCGATGCCCTTCTCGGACACCAGCCGCCGGGTCAGGCGCTTGTCGTCGCAGCGCGCCATCGCCACCGCGGAGGTGTACTCCGACAACGACTCTCGCGTGATGACGCTGCGCCCTCCGTGTGACAGCCGCATCTCGCCGGCCCCGGCGTCGAGCACCTCCACCCAGATGCCGCGGCGCATGGCCTCGTCGGCGATGATCCGCGCGTACGGGTTCAGGTCGTCGATGGTCTCGGGCGGGTGGGTGAACAGCGGCTCGTTGATCGCGTTCTTGCGCTTGACGGCCATGACGGGCACGCGTTCGAAGCCGAGCTTCTCGTAGAGCCCGATCGCCGCGACGTTGTCGTGGCTGACCGACAGGTCCATGTAGGAGCGGCCGCGGCCGCGGTACAGCGCGGCCAGCGCGCGGGTCAGCGCCGCACCGACTCCGGGCAGGCTGGTGGTCGGATCGACCGCCAGTGTCCACAGGCTCGAGCCGTCCTCGGGGTCGTTGAACAACCGCTTGTGGTCGACGCCGGTGACGGTGCCCACCACCGAGCCGTCGTCGTCGCGCACTGCCACCAGGTAGTCGACCGCGTCGTTGTCGCAGTGGTTGTCCCACAACACCTCGACGGGCGCGGGCACCATCCCGCAGCGCACGTAGACGCGGTTGATGTCGTCGGTGTCGTCGGCGCTGGTGAGCGGGCGCACCGAGAAGCCGGTGGCCGACCGACCCGCTGCGTCGTCGTCGGAGAACCGCAGCCGGTAGGTGTGACTGGGGTCGATGAACAGTTCGGCGGGGGCCAGCGCGACCAGCACGTGCGGCTCGCGGGCGTAGATGCAGATGTCGCGTCGGCCGAGCCCTTCGTGGCGCAGCACCTCGGCGAGCTTCTCGGGGTCGGCGAAGGTCTGCCCGAAAATCAAACGGCCCCAACCCATTTCGACGACAACATCATCGGCCATCTTGTCGACCAGGTGCTGGGGGGACGCGTCGTGCAGCCCGAGGGTGATCGCCTCGGTGTGGTCGGCGTCGGGGTTGCGGGACTCGGGGTTCAGAGTCATGCGGCGGGCCCGGTGATGCCGTGGCGCTGCAGCCACAGTTCGAGCAGGGCGAGTTGCCACAGCTCGTTGCCGCGCAGTGGGGTCAGTCGGTTGTTGGGGTCGGCGAGCAGTCGCTCGACGGCCTCGGGCCGGAACAGGTCGCGTTCCTTGGCGGCGGGCGCAGACAGCGCGTCGCGTACCAGATCCAGGTACGGGCCTTCGAGATGGGTGAGCGCAGGCACCGGGAAGTAGCCCTTCGGCCGGTCGATGACCTCGGCGGGGATGACCTTGCGCGCGGCCTGCTTGAGTACGCCCTTGCCCTCGTGAGCGATCTTCAGCTCGGGCGGGCAGGTGGCGGCCAGTTCGACGAGCTCGTGGTCGAGGAACGGCACCCGGCCCTCGAGGCCCCACGCCATGGTCATGTTGTCGACGCGCTTGACCGGGTCGTCGACGAGCATGACGGTGGTGTCGAGCCGCAGGGCGCGGTCGATGCCGGTGGCGGCGCCGTCGCGCGCGAAGTGTTCGGTGACGAACCGCTGGCTGGGGTCATCGGGCGTGAGGTACGCCGGGGACACGAGCGCCTCGTAGCCCGAGCGGTCCCGGTCGAAGAACGCCCTGCGGTAGCTGGCCACCGAACCGTCGACCGAGACGGCGTCCGGGGCGCCCATCGGGGGATACCAGTGGTAGCCGGCGAACACCTCGTCGGCGCCCTGCCCGGACTGCACCACCTTGACGTGCTTGGCGACTTCCTGGCTGAGCAGATAGAACGCCACACAGTCGTGGCTGACCATCGGCTCGCTCATGGCGCCGATCGCGCCGTCGAGTGCGGGCAGCATCCGCTCGGTGCCGATGCGGATCTGGTGGTGATCGGTGCCGAAGCGCTCGGCGATGATGTCGGAGTACTTGAACTCGTCGCCCTTGACGCCGCCCACCGATTCGAACCCGATGGAGAAGGTCGCCAGCCCGTGCTGGCCCGCCTCGGCCAGCAGCCCGACGATCAGGCTGGAGTCGACACCGCCCGACAGCAGGCAGCCGACCGGGACGTCGGCGACCAGACGGCGGTCGACGGCGACCCGCAGCGAGTCGAGAACCGCGTCCTCCCAATCTTGTTCGGACCAGTCGGCCCGGTCGGCGCGGCGGCTGAAGTCGGGCTCCCAGTACGTCGTGGTGATGCACCGGCCGTCCGGTTCGATCGCGACGAGCGAGCCGGGCGGCACCTTGGTGACGCCGCGCAGGATCGTGCGCGGCGCGGGCACCACCGAGTGGAAGGTCATGTAGTGGTGCAGCGCGACGGAGTCGATGCGGGTGTCGACCTCCCCGCCGGCCAGCAGCGCCGGGAGCGACGAGGCGAACCGGATCCGCTTGGCCGTCTGCGTCAGATACAGCGGCTTGATGCCGAGCCGGTCGCGGCCGAGCAGCACGCGGCCGCTGTCGCGTTCGACGATCGCGAACGCGAACATGCCGAAGAGGCGCTCGACGAACCGGTCGCCCCAGTGGTGATAGGCCTTGAGGAGCACCTCGGTGTCGCTGTGGGAGAAGAACCGGTAGCCCTGTTCGGACAGCTCGCGGCGCAACTGCTTGTAGTTGTAGATGCAGCCGTTCCACGCCACAGCCAACCCCAGTTCGGGGTCGACCATGGGCTGACCGCCCGCTTCGGACAGATCGATGATCTTTAGGCGACGATGCCCGAGCGCGACCCTGCCCTGTGACCACACGCCCGCCGAGTCGGGACCCCGCGGCGTCATCGCCTCGGCCATCGCCGAGACGGCTGCCACGTCAGGTGTCAGACCGTCGAGCCGCACCTCGCCGGTGGCTCCACACACGGGTTCGACATTACCCCGGTTGACGACGCCGAAACCCGTCGGCGGTGTGAGCTCGCTCTAATCCGCGACCGTCCTGGGCGCCCGACGCCGCAGGTAGGTGGCGGCCAGGCCCTCGGCCAGCAACAGCCAGAATCCGGACACCGGCATGAGGGCGGCGCCCAGTGCGCCCATCACCGTCATGCCCGGGCCCACCGCGGGCGCGATCGGCTCGCCGGTGGTGGCGGACCGGCGGATGCTCGCCCCCAGCGTGATGAACGCCAGGCCGCCCATCAGGAACCAGAATGCGGCGTGGCGGCGCTCGCCGTCGACGGTACCGAGCCGCGCGTCGGAGGCCGAGTTGAGCAACCCGTCGCGCGCCATGCCCGCGAGCTGTCTGCGGTACAGGTAGCCGCCCAGCAGGTTGTGCAGCACGCCGGTGGTGATCACCGCGTCGCCGAGCCGCCGTGTTGGCGTCATCGTGGTCGTCATGTCGAACCTCCGAACTCCATACGCCCCCGTATGGACTCCCATACGGTACCGTGTGGCGATGGCAAGTGGAAGGGCGTCGGCCCCGAATCGCGGTGTGACGGTGCACACCTGGACGCAGGCGGCGCTGGCGGCGTTGCGGCGCGGTGGACCAGCGGCGGTCCGAGTCGAGGCGATCGCCCGCACGCTCGGCGTCTCGAAGGGTTCGTTCTACTGGCACTTCACCGACCGGAAGGCGTTGGTGGAGGCCGTGATCGCCGAGTGGGAGGCGCAGAGCACCGCGGCGATCATCGCCGAGTCCGAGCGCGGTGCCACCGCCGACGAGAAGCTGCGGCGCCTGCTCGCGACGGTGTCGACGACCTTCGACCGCGCGCAGCCGCCCGGGGAGCTGCTGCTGTACCTGCAGGCCGAGCAGGAGGGCGTGACGGCGTCGGTGGAGCGGGTGGTCGGCCGCCGGCTGGACTACGTCACCGACCTGCTCGTCGAGCTCGGTGCGGACCGGCGCGAGGCTCGCCGACGGGCGACGCTGGCGCTGACCGTGACGGTCGGCATGCACCAGCTGCACATCGGCGCCCCCGGCGTGATGGCCCGGCCCGGGCTGTCGCGCAACGCGTTCGCCGAGACGCTGTACCGCGCGCTGACGGGCCGGCCCGGCTGAGTCAGTCGGTGTGGCCCTTGAGGATCTCGTCCTCGATGGTGCCGCCGAGACCCTCTGCCTCCGGGTCGTACCCGTGCAGGCCGCCGGTCACCGCGTACTCCTCCTCGGGCGAGAGCACCAGTCGGTGGCGGGTGTAGAGCCCGAACACCAGCAGGCCGATGACGTAGAAGACGATGATGGCGATGACCGCGGTCTGATAGTCCGGGTTCAACAGCACACCGACGAAGGCCAGCGCGGCGATGATCAGCGCTACGATCGCACCCGCGTTGCCCGTCGGGCTGACCCACGGCCGCCGCGCGTTGGGGAACTTGCGGCGCAGCAGCACGAAGGAGATCATCTGCAGCCCGTAGGCCAGCACCGCGCCCCAGACCGCGACGTAGAGCACCACGTCTCCGGCGCCCTCGTTGACGTTGACGATGAGCAGTGCGACGAACCCGATCACCGCGCCGGTGATCAGTGCGACGTACGGCGTCTGCCGAGAGCCCGTGAGCGACAGCGGCTTCGGGTAGTAGCCGGCCCGGCTCAGTGAAAACATATTGCGGGCGTAGGCGTACATGATGCCCTGCAGGCTCGCTAGCAGGCCGATCAGTGCGAACGCCGAGAGCACCGCCGCCCAGCCGGCGGGCAGGAACGCGCGGAAGCCGTCGAGCAGTGGTTCGTCGGACGAGCCGAGCGCCTCGGCGCCGGTCACCGCGGGGTTGAGGAAGAACACGATCGACCCGGTGGCGACGAGCGTGATCAGGCCCCAGATACCGGCCCTGGGGATGTCCTTGCTCGGGTTGTGCGATTCCTCGGCGGCCAGCGGGAGTTCCTCGATGCCGAGGAAGAACCAGATCGCGAACGGCAGGGCGTAGAGGATGCCGAGGACGCCGAACGGAAGGAACGTGCTGGAACCCGCCGCGTTCGGGTCCGCCGCGATGTCGAACAGCTTCGAGAAGTCGATGGCGCCGTTGGCGACGGCCATCACGGCGAACAGCACCAGGATGCCGATGGAGATGACCGCAACGGTGATCGCGAACTTGAACGACACCTCCGCGCCCACCGCGTTCAACCCGACGAAGATGGCGTACAGGATGATCCACCACACCCAGCTCGGCATCGACAATCCGAACAGTTCGGTGGTCACCGCGTCGGCGTAGCTGGCCGAGAAGTAGACGATCACCGCGGTGGTGAAGACGTATTCGATGGTCTCGGCGAACCCGGTGACGAAGCCGCCCCACGGGCCCATCGCCGCTCGCGCAAAGGAATACGCGCCGCCGGTGTGCGGCATCGCGGCGGCCATCTCGCCGATGGAGAACAACATGCCGAAGTACATGACGATGATCACGACCGACGCGATCGCCAGGCCGCCCCAGCCTGCCTCGCCGATGCCGAAGTTCCAGCCGGAGAAGTCGCCGGAGATGACCGCGGCGACCCCGATGCCCCACAGCCCCCAGAAGCCCGCGGTGCGCAGCAGCTTGCGCTTCTCGAAGTACTCGGCGCCGGCCTGCTGGTAGGTGACGCCTCCCGAGGACTTCTTCTTCTCGTCGGCCATTGGCGTTCGCTCCTTCTTGCAGTTGTGAGGCATACGGAGAATAGACTGGCCAAAGGTCTGGCGTCCTACCTTTGGCGGTGACGATTGTGTAAAAGACTTGGGTGAACACCGGGCTCGACAACCGTCAATGGTTGACTACTCGTCAATCTCGCGTCGTCTCCACCATCGAGGAAGGAACCCCAGCGAATGAGCACCTCGTCGGGCATGGTGTCGCAGGCCGACCTCGAGCGCATGGTCGCCGCCGGTGACATCGACACGGTGATCGTCGCGTTCTGCGACATGCAGGGCAGGCTGACCGGCAAGCGGGTCTCGGCCCGGCTGTTCGTCGAGGACGTCGCCGAGCACGGCGCGGAGTGCTGCAACTACCTGCTCGCCGTCGACGTGGACATGAACACCGTTGACGGGTACGCGATCTCAAGCTGGGAAACCGGCTATGGCGACATGGTGATGACACCGGACTTCAGCACCCTGCGGGTGCTCCCGTGGTTGCCCGGCACGGCACTGGTGATGGCCGACCTGTCGTGGGATTCGGAGGGGCCCGACGTCCGCCCTGTTCGCCAGGCGCCGCGCAGCATCCTCAACCGCCAGATCGACCGGCTGGCCGAGCGCGGGCTGGTGCCCTACGTCGGCACCGAGCTCGAGTTCATGGTGTTCGACGACGGCTACCGCGACGCGTGGGCGAAGGGCTACCGCGGGTTGACGCCGGCCTCCGACTACAACGTCGACTACGCGATCCACGCCGGAACCCGGATGGAACCGCTGCTGCGGGACATCCGGCGCGGCATGACCGGGGCGGGCATGTACTGCGAAGGCGTCAAGGGCGAGTGCAACCTCGGCCAGCAGGAGATCGCGTTCCGCTACGACCATGCGCGGGTCACCTGCGACAACCACACCATCTACAAGAACGGTGCCAAGGAGATCGCCGACCAGCACGGCAAGAGCCTGACGTTCATGGCGAAATTCGATGAGCGCGAAGGCAACAGCTGCCACATCCACATCTCGCTGCGCGGTGACGACGGGTCGGCCGTCTTCGCCGATGCCGAGGATCCGCTGGGGATGTCGCCGATGTTCCGCAGCTTCGTCGCCGGACAGCTGGCGACGCTGCGCGAGCTGACGCTCTTCTATGCGCCGAACATCAACTCCTACAAGCGGTTTGTCGACGGCAGCTTCGCGCCCACCGCGATCGCGTGGGGCATGGACAACCGCACCTGCGCGCTGCGCGTCGTCGGGCACGGCCACGGCATGCGCATGGAGTGCCGGACGCCCGGCGGCGACGTCAACCAGTACCTGGCCGTTGCCGCGCTGATCGCCGGCGGGTTGCACGGTATCGACGAGGAACTCGACCTGCCGGAAGCGCTGGAGGGCAACGCGTACACCAGTGGCGCCGAACGGCTTCCGACGACGCTAGGCGAGGCCGTCACGCTCTTCGACAAGTCCGAGGTGGCCCGCGCGGCGTTCGGCGACGACGTCGTCGAGCACTACCTCAACAACGCCCGCGTCGAACTGGCCGCGTTCAACTCCGCGATCACCGACTGGGAGAGGACGCGGGGTTTTGAACGGCTCTGACGTGCGGCCGGTGCTCGGGCTCACGACGTATCTGCAGCAGGCCCAGACCGGGGTGTGGGATGTGCGCGCCAGCTTCCTGCCCGCCATCTACTTCGAGGGTGTGGAGCTGGCGGGTGGCATCTCGGTGCTGCTGCCGCCGCAACCGGTCGACGGCCAGATCGCCGACCGGGTGCTCGACGGCATCGACGGGCTGATCCTCACCGGCGGCCGGGACGTCGCGCCCGCCTGCTACGGCCAGGACCCGCACCCGGCCACCGACGAGCCCACCGAGGACAACCGCCGCCGTGACGCGTTCGAGTTCGCGCTGGTGCGCGGCGCGCTGCGGCGGACCCTGCCGGTGCTGGGCATCTGCCGCGGCGCCCAGGTGCTCAACGTCGCGATGGGCGGCACGCTGCACCAGCACCTGCCCGACGTCATCGGCCACACCCGCCACCAGCAGGGCAACGCGATGTTCACCACGTCGACGGTGCGCATCGTCGAGGGCACCCGGCTGGCGGGGCTGATCGGCGAATCGTCGGACGCCCAGTGCTATCACCACCAGGCCATCGACACACTGGGCGACGGGCTGATCGTCAGCGCCCGCGACGAGGACGGCGTGATCGAGGCGGTCGAGATCGACCGGGCACGCTACCCGGACACTTGGGTGCTGGCCGTGCAGTGGCATCCCGAGGAACGCCTCGACGATCTGCGGTTGTTCGCGGCGGTCGTCGAGGCGGCGACCGCATACGCGAAGGAGAAGGGACGAGCGTGAACGTATCCGAGGTCATCAATCCCGCGACCGAGGAGATGCTGCGCACGGTCGAGCGGACCGACGAGGACGCCGTCGATGACGCGGTCGCGCGCGCCAGGGTCGCGCAACGGGATTGGGCCCGCCTGGCCCCCGCCGAACGGGCCGCCGCGTTGCGGGCGTTCGCCGCCACCGTGGATGCGCACGTCGACGAGTTGGCCGCGCTCGAGGTCGCCAACTCCGGGCATCCGATCGGCAACGCGAAGTGGGAGGCCGGTCACGTCCGTGACGTGCTGCAGTTCTATTCCGCCACGCCGGAGCGCTTGTCGGGCAAGCAGATTCCGGTCGCCGGCGGACTCGACGTCACGTTCAACGAGCCCCTCGGCGTTGTCGGTGTCATCACCCCGTGGAACTTCCCGATGACCATCGCGTCCTGGGGCTTCGCGCCTGCGCTGGCCGCGGGCAACGCCGTGCTGATCAAACCCGCCGAGTGGACGCCGCTGACCACTCTGCGGCTCGGGGAGCTGGCCGTCGAGGCGGGTATCCCCGCCGACCTGTTCCGTGTGCTGCCGGGTAAGGGCTCGGTGGTCGGGGAGCGGTTCGTCAGCCATCCCGATGTGCGCAAGATCGTGTTCACCGGATCCACGGAGGTCGGCACCCGGGTGATGGCGGGCGCGGCCCGGCAGGTCAAGCGCGTCACGCTCGAACTGGGCGGCAAGAGCGCCAACATCGTGTTCGACGACTGCGACCTCGAGCAGGCGGCGGCCACCGCCCCGTACGGCGTGTTCGACAACGCGGGCCAGGACTGCTGCGCGCGCAGCCGAATCCTGGTGCAGCGCACCGTTTACGACCGATTCATGGAGCTGTTCGAGGCCGCGGTCAAGGGCGTCGTGGTGGGCGATCCGCGGGTCAAGGACACCGAGATGGGTCCGCTGGTGTCGAAAGCACACTGGGACACCGTCGCCTCGTTCGTGCCCGACGACGCCCCGGTGGCCTTCCGCGGTGCCGCGCCGTCCGGACCCGGGTACTGGTTCCCGCCGACGGTGCTCACGCCGCAGCGCACCGACCGCACGGTGCGCGAGGAGATCTTCGGCCCCGTGGTCACGGTGCTGCCCTTCGACGACGAGGCCGACGCGATCACGCTCGCCAACGACACCCCCTACGGGTTGTCCGGCTCGATCTGGACCGACAACCTATCGCGGGCGCTGCGGGTGTCACGGGCGGTGGAATCCGGGAACCTGTCGGTCAATTCGCATTCGTCGGTGCGCTACAACACGCCGTTCGGCGGGTTCAAGCAGTCGGGCCTCGGCCGTGAGCTCGGGCCGGACGCGCCGCTGTCGTTCACCGAGACCAAGAACGTGTTCATCGCTGTGCAGGAGGCACCCTAGATGGATCTGACTCAACGGCTGGCGGGCAAGGTCGCCGTGATCACCGGCGGCGCCAGCGGCATCGGCCTGGCCGCGGCGCGGCGCATGCACGCCGAGGGCGCGACCGTCGTGGTCGGTGACATCGACCCGGCCGCTGGCAAGGAGGTGGCCGACGAACTCGGCGGAACCTTCGTGCCGGTGGACGTCTCCGACGAGGTGGCCGTCGACATGCTCTTCGACACCGCCGCCAAGGCTCACGGATCGGTCGACATCGCGTTCAACAACGCCGGCATCTCGCCGCCCGAGGACGACCTGATCGAGCACACCGGACTCGACGCGTGGCAGCGCGTGCAGGACGTCAACCTCAAGTCGGTCTTCCTGTGCTGCAAGGCGGCGCTGCGCCACATGGTGCCCCAGCAGAAGGGCTCGATCATCAACACCGCTTCCTTTGTCGCGGTGATGGGTTCGGCGACGTCGCAGATCTCCTACACCGCGTCCAAGGGCGGGGTGCTTGCGATGTCGCGCGAACTCGGCGTGCAGTACGCGCGCCAAGGCATCCGCGTCAACGCCCTGTGCCCCGGTCCGGTGAACACGCCCCTGCTGCAGGAGCTGTTCGCCAAGGATCCCGAGCGCGCGGCGCGGCGGCTGGTGCACGTCCCGGTCGGCCGGTTCGCCGAGCCGGAAGAACTCGCCGCCGCGGTCGCCTTCCTGGCCAGCGACGACGCCTCCTTCATCACCGCGTCGTCGTTCCTGGTCGACGGCGGCATCAGCGGCCACTACGTCACGCCGCTGTAGAGCCATGTCGGCCCACCCGGACGCTCCACTGTCCCAGGCAGGCATCGCCGCCGAGGCGGCGGCCGAAGCTCTGCTGCGACCGGTACGGCCGGGCAACGCGTTCGAGGACACCGTCGGGCGGCTGCTGCAGACGATCCGGCTCGGCGTGCTGCGGCCCGGGGAGTGCCTGCCGCCGGAGCGCGAACTCGCCGCACGGCTCGGCGTCAGCCGCGACACGGTCCGGGAAGCAATCAAGTCGCTGGCCGACGCGGGCTACCTGGTGTCGCGGCGCGGCCGCTACGGCGGCACGTTCCTGGCCGACGAGCTGCCGCGGCACACGGGCAGCGCGGCCGGCATCACCCGTGCGGAGATCGACGACGCGCTGCGGCTGCGCGAGATCCTGGAGACCGGCGCGGCGCGCATGGCGGCCGCCCGCACCCTCACCGCGGCCGAGCGGGAGACGTTGTGGTCGCGACTCACCGACGTGCGCGGCGCCGCGCCGGATGACTACCGGCGCCTCGATTCCCGGTTGCACCTGGCGATCGCCGAGGCGGCTGGGTCACCGTCGCTGGTGCCGCTCGTCGCGGAGAACCGGATGCGGCTCAACGCCCTTCTCGACCAGATACCGCTGCTGTCGCGCAACATCGCGCACTCCGACGAGCAGCACGAGGCCATCGTCATGGCGATCCTCGCCGGCGACGGAGGCGGTGCCGCCGAAGCCATGCGCGCCCACGTCGCCGGCTCGGCCGCCCTGCTGCACGGCTTCCTCGACTGAGTGCGCGGCATGTTGCGCGTTCGTCCACCCGCGAGCGTGCGCAACGGGTTTACATTGAGACACGTGAGCGAGCCAGGAAGCCAGTCGACGGTGGACCGTGCGTCCTCGGCGCTGGCCGACGTCGACACCGCCGTGTGGACCCAGCGCTTCGACCTGCTCTCCGATCCGAACCGCTTGGAGATCCTGCTCACCCTGCATCGGGCGCCGGGCATCTGCGTCGGTGACCTGGCCGCGGTGTTGAACCGCTCGGAGAACGCTGTGTCACAGGCACTTCGAGTACTCCGGCAGCAGGGCTGGGTGACATCGACGCGAGTCGGCCGGGCCGTGAGCTACCGGCTGGAGGACGAGATCGTCCACGATCTCCTGCACTGGATCGGCGCTCGGCACGGCTGACCGGACTGCACCCGGACCGCGCGCTCCAGGGCTCGGAGCCAGTTCTGAGATGCACAGTCAAGCGCCTGACCTGCTGATTTAATCGCGGCGCAACAGTCACTACACCGCGGCCCGGCACGGTGAGACGGTCCACATCGGCCGGTGAGAGGCCGTCGACCCGGGGAGCAGGAAAATGACGAGTTCCGCGATCATCATCAATACCACCGGGCGCCCTGTCACACCCGCCCGCCACGGGGGGTGGATCGGAACGCTGGCGCTGACCCTGGGCGTCGGCATCGCGTTCGCGCCGCCCGGCGCCTACACCGTCACGCCACCCGAACGCGTAAGTGTGCAACTGGCGGTTGCGGCACCCGCGGCCGACAGCGTGATACCCGGCGCGTGGCAAGCGCCACCGGCGACCTCGGCGGGGGCCGCGTCGCCCGGAGGCGGCACACCGGCCCGGAAGACCGCGCAACCGGCTGGGGGCAAGTCGCTGGGACCGGCCTCGGATGTGTCGTTGCGGTCAGCCGAAAACCCCTCGCGGGAACCCGCTTTCGCTGCTCAGACGCGGCTCGCGCAGGGGCCGGGCGCCTTGGTGTTCAAGCCCGCGACCCGGCATACCATTGCCGCGCCGACCGGCGTCGGGTCGTCGAGCGCCATGGCGTTTCAGCCGAGCGGAACCAACTTGGCTCCCGGCGGAGACCCGATCACCGCGCTCATCTCGGTCTTCATCAGCAACGGTGACGAACCGGGCGAGAACGGCGGGTTGCTCATCGGCAATGGGGCGCGCGGCGGCCCCGGCCAGAACGGCGGTCGTGGCGGCCTGTTGTTCGGCAACGGCGGCAAGGGCGGCGACGGCACGGTGAGCGGTCAAAAGGGGGGCAACGGAGGTGACGGCGGAATCTTCGGCAACGGCGGTGCGGGCGGATACGGCGGCGCCGGCGCGGCCGGCGGCAACGGCGGCAACGCCGGCGTGTTCGGCAACGGCGGTGTCGGCGGGACCGGCGGAGCCTCGGTTGTCCAGAACGCCGCCAACGCGGTCGCCGGCCGCGGCGGGAACGGCGGAGCCGGCGGCACGATCAGCGGGAACGGCGGGAACGGCGGACCTGGTGGATACGCGGAGACCCAGGGTGGCACCGCCTACGGCGGTGACGGTGGCAACGGAGGTGCATCGGGCGCGTTCGGCGACGGCGGCAACGGCGGTCAGGGCGGCAACGCGGGCACCGGGTCGGGCACGGCCTACAGCGGCGGTGGTGGCGTCGGCGCCGACGCGGACATCTACGGTGCCGGCGGGGACGGCGGTAGGGGCGGGTACGTCACATCGGGCAGCGGCTTCGGTGCCGCCAACGGCGGCGGAGTCGGAGGGAACGGCGGCGATTTCGGCGGAGCAGGCGGCAAGGGAGGCGACGGCGGCAACGCCACCAGCGAGTCGGGTGGGGCCAAGGCCGGTTTCGGTGCCAACGGAGGCGACGGTGGGCCCGGTTCGCCCGGAGGCGACGGGGGTGACGGCGGCACCGCGAAGTCGACGACCGGGCAGGCCGAAGGGGGACCGGGCGGGGATGGCGGCGCCGGCGGCAGCGGCGCCTCTGGTGGCACCGGTGGCACAGGAGGCACAGGCAGCGGAGGACCGGGCAGCACGAACGGTCAGAACGGCGCGGACGGTGCTGACGGCTAGCACCATCGCCCCGAATGGCGCCTGCACTCACGGCAGGCGCCATTCGGGTTGTTTACCCCGCGCAGCGCCTCCATCTGGGGAACGCTGGACACCGATGTCGGTCGAGTTCCGTCTGCTGGGTGAGGTGGAGGCCCTCGTGGAGGGGCAACCCCTCGATATCGGGCATGCCCGGCAGCGGTGTGTGCTGGCCTGCCTGCTCGTCGACGTGAACCGGCCCGTGTCTCCCGCTCAGCTCATCGACCGCGTGTGGGCCGACGACCCCCCGCACCGGGCCCGCAATGCGCTGGCCGCCTACATCTCCCGACTCCGGCAGGTGCTCCCCGATGACGTCGCGATCGTCCGCGGACCGGGTGGGTACACGCTGTCGGCGGTCGCCGGCTCGATCGATCTGCACATCTTCCGGGACCTGGTCGCCACGGCACGGCGCGCGGACCGTTCCTCGGACGCCGCAACGCTTTTCGAGCGTGCGCTGAGCCTGTGGGGCGGTGTGCCGTTTGCCTCGTTGGAGACGCCGTGGGCCGACGACATGCGAACCGCGCTCGAGGCCGAACGGTTCGCGGTCCAGCTGGACCGCAACGACGCTGCCATCGACGCCGGCCGCCACGGCGGTCTGCTCGCCGAGCTGGCGAGAACCCTGCAGGCCAATCCGCTCGACGAGCGTGTGGCCGGGCAGATGATGTTGGCGCAGTACCGCAGCGGCCGGCAGGCCGATGCGCTGGAAACCTATCGGACGGTGCGCAATCGGCTGGTCGAGGAACTCGGCGTGGATCCGGGTCCCGGGCTGCGGCGGATGCACGAGCACATTCTCGACGGCGAGGCGGCGGCCGAACCCGTCGCCGCCGACCCCGCGACGGTGCCCGAATCAGCGCCGGCGCAGGGCCGTCGTACCCCGCCGGCCCTGCCGCGGCGGGTGGCCAGCCTGGTGGGCCGTGAACGCGAACTCGACGAGGTCGCACGCGCCCTGGCCGCAGCCCCCCTCGTCACGCTGACCGGCGTGGGCGGCGTCGGCAAGACGACGCTCGCCTTCGAGGCGGCACACCGCCTGCAGGGTGCGTTTCCGGACGGCGTCTGGATCGTCGAACTCGCTCCGGTCGACGACGCCGCCGCGGTGGGCCATGCGGTCGCGGCGACGCTGTGGTTGCGTCCGCGGGCGGGCATCGGGATCGACGAGGCGGTGATCGACCACCTGCGCGGGCGCCGACTGCTGCTGGTCATGGACAACTGTGAACACCTGCTCGACGGTGCGGCACGGCTCGTCGACCGGATCACCCGCCACTGCCCGCAGGCCGCGGTGCTGGCCACGAGCCGGGAGCCGCTCGGGATCGAGGGGGAGCGGCTGCTGCCCGTCGACCCACTGCCCACACATGAGGCCGCTCGCCTGTTCGCTGACCGCGCCAAGTCGATCAGACCCGATTTCGACCTCGACCGCGAACCCGTCGGAGCGGTGGCCGAGATATGCCGCCGGCTCGACGGCGTCCCGCTCGCGATCGAGCTCGCCGCGGCGCGCATGCGGGTGATGGGCAGCCTCGACGTCGCGCGTCGGCTCGACCGGCTGCGGCTTCTGCGCGGCGGAAGTCGCGGAGCCCATCCGCGACAGCAGAGTGTCGCCGCCACCATCGACTGGTCCTACCGGCTATTGGACGAAGCGGAACAGACGCTCTTTGCCCGGTTGTCGATATTCGCAGGCAGTTTCGACCTCGATGCCGTCCACGCGGTGTGCACGGAGGACGGTGCAACCGAAGACGACACACTCGACCTATTGACGGGGCTGGTCGACAAGTCGATGGTGACGGTGCGCGGTGGGCTCGGCGGTGTCACCCGCTACGGGGTACTCGAGACGCTCCGCACCTATGGGCGAGAGTTGCTGTACCACAGTGGAATCGAAGACAAGATTGCCTCGCGTCATGCGCGGTACTACATCGAGTTGATCCAGCGGGCCGAGCGTGGGATGCGCGGTGTCGACGAACCGGCATGGGTGCGGCGGATGGTGCCCAACGCGCGAAGTACCTTCACCGCGCCCGACTACGACAACGTCCGGACGGCGTTTGAACGTGTGCTGGCCGAGGGCGACATCGACCTGGCGTTGTGCTTGGTCACCTCGCTGCTGGAAGTGATGAACCGCATTGGGTACCACTCTTCGGTCTGGGTCGACCGCGTCGTCGGCCTCGCCGATCCAGACCATCCGCTCTTTCCCGCCGCCGTCGGTGTCGCGGCGCGCGCGGCATGGGTCCTGGACGATATGCCGCGGGCACGCTCGCTGGCCGCTCTGGCCCGCGAGCGCCCGCCCCCGCCGGGCGCCTCCTATCTCGGCTATCCGGGTGACGTGCTGGCGGATGCGGCCCTCTACGAGGGCGGCGCCGCGTCGACCCTTGCGCACTACGAGAACGAGGCGGTGGGTGCCCGCGGCGGTAACGACGCGCACCGGCTCACATGGATCCTCTACAACATCACGATCAGCCACGCTGCATTGCACCAGCGCGAGGCGGGCCTGCCGGTCGCTCAGGAAGCGCTGAAAGTCGCCGAGACGACGGCCAATCCGACCGCCCGGTCGATGGCCCGCTGCGCGTTGGGCCGCGCGTTGGCCGAGGCGGATCCGGACCGGGCGCTGACAGTGCTCCACGAAGCGGTCGAACTGGCGGGGTCGGTGGAGAACAATTGGCTGGTCGGTGTCGCCTGGACGGAGTCTGCCGCCATCAGGGCGGCACACGGCGATCCGACTGCCGCCGCACGGGTGCTGATCGACACGCTCGACCACTGGTGCCACGGCGGCCCCGGAATGCTTCCCCAGCAGTGGGATACGCTGCGCTCCGCCGCCCGGTTCCTGGTCCGCCTCGGCGCCGACGAGGAGGCGGTCGCCCTGCACCGGGCAGTCGTGGCCGCCGGTCACGAACCACCACTGAGCGATGCCCAATTGGTCGGCCGTCCGCCGATAAAGGGCGTCGTCCTCAGCGGTCCCGAGGCGGTCCACCTGGCACGCACGATGCTCGGGCGATACGGCTGAGCCAGCGGCACGACCTTTCCAGGAGAGGCCAAGGGTCCAGGGAGGGTTCGCTCCCATGAAGCGAGTGTCAGAACTCGCCGGTCACCACATTGGTGTTCTGCACACGGCTGCCGCAGTCGCCGTCGACGAAGCGGGCCCGAACGAACACCTCGTCGGTGCCGTCGGGGTCCTCGTCGAGAACGCTTGCCGGCACGACGAACTGCTGCAGGTACTCCAGCCCGCGGTCCGTCGCCCTGAGGAAGCCGTCGATGTCCTCGTGGACGCCGGGATAATTGCGGTCGAACAGGTACTGCTCGTTGCCGTCGTCACCCCAGACGATGTAGTGCATCCCGCCGCAACCCGCGGTGAGGTTGTTGAGGTACCCCACCGCGTCGGGCTCCTGCATCGGATACACGCCTTGCACGATCACCCGGTTGAAACCCGCCCCGGTGATGTTCTGGTCGACGATCGTGAGCATCGAACCGGGACTGGGCGACGGGGCGGCCGAGGCCGGCGCCACGCCGAGCGACAGGCCGGCGGTGGCGGTGTACACCGCGAGGCCGCCCACCAGTGTCATGAGCTTCTTGCGCTCGGTCATCTGCTTACTTCCTTCTTGGTAGTGGGCCCGCAAGGGCCGCTTTGTGGTTCGCGACCACCGTGCGCCGCGACGGTTCGGCGACGGTGCGGCATTCCTGAAATGTGCAGGCCAAGCCCACTGCACCGTTCGCCAGACACTCGCAGGTGACGTGGAGCAAGCTGTACCGCGTGGCGGTGGAGTTCCGGTTGCTGGGCGACGTCGAGGCCTGCCTCGACGGGCAGCGCCTCGAGATCGGCCACGTCCGCCAGCGCTGCGTGCTGGTCGCGCTGCTGGTCGACGTCAACCACGCGGTCTCGACGGACCAGCTGATCGACCGGGTGTGGGCGGACGAGCCCCCGCACAACGCCCGAAACGCGCTCGCGGCCTACATGTCCCGGCTGCGCAACCTGTTCGCCGACATCGACGACGTCCAGATCCTGCGTCAGCCCGGCGGATACCTGCTGTCGACCAACGCGTCGACGGTCGACCTGCACCGCTTCCGCCGACTGGTGTCGAGCGCCAGGGAAGCAACCGATCCCGCCGAGGCCGCGGCGCTGTTCGACGAGGCCCTGCAGCTGTGGCGCGGTGAACCGTTCGCCTCGCTGGACACCCCCTGGCTCTCCGAAATACGCAATTCGCTTGAGGTGGAAAGGTTCTCGGTCGTGCTCGACCGCAACGACGCGGCGCTCGCGGCCGGGCGGCACGCCCAGATAGTCGGGGAGCTCACCGCCGCGCTGCTCGCCCACCCGCTCGACGAACGCCTCGCGGCGCAACTGATGCTGGCCCAGTACCGCAGCGGTCGGCAGGCGCAGGCCCTGGACACCTTCCGGCAGATGCGCGACCGACTGGTCGAGGAACTGGGGGTGGATCCCAGCCGCCCGCTTCGCGACGCCTACCAGCGGATCCTCGACGGCGACCGGGATGCCCCGCCCGTCGCGACCGCCGCCGCGCCCGCCGCGCCCGTCGCACCGCCGTCGGAGCAGCGGCCGTCCACAGCCCTTCCGCGCCGGCTGACCACCTTCATCGGGCGCCAGGCCGAGTTGGAGCGGATCTGCGCTGCGTTCTCCGACGGCCCGCTGTTGACGCTGACGGGTGTCGGCGGGGTCGGCAAGACCCGGCTGGCGCTCGAGGTAGCGGCGCGTGTGGGCGAGCGCTTCGGCGACGGTGTCTTCCTGTGCGAGCTGGCACCGCTGGACGACGGCGCCGCAGTCGGGCACGCGGTGGCCGCCGCGCTTCGACTTCAGCAGCGCCAGGGGCTCGACATCGACGAAACGGTGATCGAGTACCTGGGCACCCGCGAACTGCTGCTGATCGTCGACAACTGCGAGCATCTGCTCGACGCCGCCGCCGCACTCGTCGACCGGATCGTCACACGCTGCCCGCGGGTGAGCGTGCTGGCTACCAGCCGGGAGGCGCTCGGCGTCGTCGGTGAGCGCCTCGTGGCGGTGCCTCCGTTGGACGTCGAGGATGCCGCGGTGCTGTTCGCCGACCGCGCCCGCGCGGGGCGGCCGGACTTCGACCTCGACAACGAGCCCGTCGGAGCCGTTGCCGAGATCTGCCGACAGCTCGACGGCCTGCCACTGGCAATCGAGTTGGCCGCGGCCAGGATTCGGGTGATGAGCAGCCTCGACCTGGCCCGGCGGCTGGACAGTCTGCGCCTGCTGCGGGGCGGTGTTCGGGGCGCGCTGCCCCGGCAGCAGAGCCTCGCGGCGACGATCGACTGGTCCTATCAACTGCTCGCGCCGCCCGAGCAGGCGCTGTTCATGCGGCTGTCGGTGTTCGCGGGCGGGTTCGACCTCGAGGCGGCGCACGGGGTGTGCGGCGACGACGACGTGACGGAGGACGACACCCTCGATCTGCTGACCGGCCTGGTGGACAAGTCGATGGTGTCGGTGCGCGGCGGCCTCGACAGGACCCGCTACGTCGTGTTGGAGACGCTGCGGGCCTACGGTCGGGAGCGGCTGGCCGAGCTGGGGATGGCCGACGCCGTCGCTGCCCGGCACACGGCCTACTTCACCGACCTGGCGCAGACCGCGGCTGCCGGTATGCACACCGCCGACGAGAAGGCGTGGGTGGACCGGATGCTGCCCGACTATGACAACCTGCGCGCGGCGTTCGAACACGCCATGGCCGCCGGCGACGTCGACTCGGCGCTGCGGCTGGTGACCTCGCTGTCCGAGTTCGTCCATCTGCGAATTGGGTTCGAGACATCGGGGTGGGCCGAGCGTGCGCTGCAAGCCGTCGGTGCCGAGCATCCGCTGTTCGCCGCAGCGGTCGGATTCGCCGCGCGCGGGGCGTGGAACCGTGGCGATCAGTCCCGGGCCAGGGCGCTGGCCTCGCTCGCCGACGGGCACCGTCCCGGCCGCGGCAACGGCCGCGTCGCGTACCCGGGTGACGTGCTCGCCGATGTGGCCCTCTACGAAGGGGATCCCGAGACCGCGCTGGCGCACTACGAAACCGAGATGCAGCTGGCCCGTCGCGACGAGGACCCGATCCGGCTGGTGTGGACGCTGTTCTACGTGGCGATCTGTCAGGCCGCGCTGCGCACCCCCGAGGCGGGCCGCGCCGCGGCACAGGAGGCGGTGCAGGTCGCCGAAGCCACGCGCAACCCCACGGCACGGTCAATGGCGCGCTACGCGCTGGGCCTGGTGCTCAAGAAGTCCGACCCGGACGCCGCGCTGGCGTTGTTCGACGAGGCGGCCGCGCTGGCGGCGGCGGTGCAGAACTTCTGGTGGCACGGCATCGCGCTGATGGAGGCGGCGGCGACGCGTGGCGTGCACGGCGAGCCCGCAGAGGCCGCGCGGGATTTCGTCGTCGTCCTGGACCACTGGGACCGGGTGGGGGACTGGAGCCAGCAGTGGCTCAACCTGCGGTACGTCACGCGGTTCCTGATCCGCATCGGTGCGGCGGACGACGCGATGGTGCTGCATCGGGCCCTGATCGGTGCGGGCAGGCAGTCACCGCTCGAATCGGGCGAGGTCGCCGACAAGGCCGCCGTCACCGGCGTCGAAGCCGTCGCACACGCCCGCGAGGCGTTGCTCCGCTTCTGAGCCGCAGACGGTCTCGACCTGCGGATTTCAGACCTTCGTCAGCTCTGCCACACGACCGCGTACGACGGTCTGGGCATCGACCAACCGGGGTGCCATCCCCTCGACCTTCGGAGCTGACAATGAACCGCTATCCCTGCATCGGGCGCGTCGGAGCCCTCGCCATCGCACTCGGCGTCGGCGGTGTCGTCGTCCCGACGTCGGCGACGCCGACCGTGACGGACCAGGCTGCGGCCACCCGAGCGGTGACCATGCACCACGTCTCGCACTCGAGCGAACCCGTCGCTGCGACAGCCGAACCCGTCGTGGCGCCGGCGAGGACAGCGGTGTTCGCAGTGCACGCCGCGGCGCCTGCGTCGTACACCGGGGCTGCGCCTGCCCGTGCGACGGTCGCCGATCACGGCAACGCGGCACCCGCCGCTGACGAGGGACCCGACTCGCCCCTGGTGGCCCTGTCGGGATCGCCGGCGCGGCGGACGGTCGCGCGCGCCTCGGTCCAGGCGCTCCCAGCCGCGGTCGCCCGCGATACGAATCGCGGCGCCGCACAACCGATCACCGGACTGCAACCGGTGGCCGGCGCCGACTTCGTGGCGGCGCTGGTCGGAGTCTTCGTCAGCAACGGCGACGAGCCGGGCGAGAACGGCGGCCTCCTCATCGGCAACGGCGCACCGGGAGCACCCGGGCAGGCCGGCGGCCGGGGCGGCCTGCTGTTCGGCAACGGCGGACGCGGCGGCGACGGCCTGGCCGGTCAGAAAGGCGGGAACGGCGGCGACGCGGGCCTGTTCGGTGTCGGCGGCGCGGGCGGCAACGGCGGCAACGCGGGCGGCAGTGGGGATATCACCGCGGCCGCAGGCGGCAACGGCGGCCGCGGTGGCCTGCTGTCCGGGCGCGGTGGCGACGGCGGCAGGGGTGGCGTCGCGGACGTCACGACCGGAACGGCGACCGGCGGAGCGGGCGGCAATGGCGGTGCTGCAGGCGTTTTCGGGGCGGCCGGCAACGGCGGCCTAGGCGGCGACGCTGCGGTCTCCCAAGGCACGGCTTTCGGCGGCAATGCCGGTGACGGCGGCGCTGCCGTCTTCGGCGCGGGCGGCAACGGAGGAGGCGGGGGCTACGCACTGAGCAACAACGGCGCCGCCGTCGGTGGTATCGGGGGCGACGGCGGCGACAGTCTGGCATCCGGCAACGGCGGCGACGGCGGCGCGGGCGGCACGGTGATCGGCACGAAGGATGTCAGCTACGCCGGCGAAGGCGGTCAGGGGGGCGACGGCGGCGTGCTGGGCGGCGACGGCGGCCAGGGCGGGGCCGGAGGTAACGGCTCGACCACGAACGGCTCCGCGTACGGCGGGCACGGCGGTGTCGGCGGAAACGGCGGCTTCGGCTCCGACGGCGGGGACGGGGGCACGGGCGGCACCGGCCGTTCACCGCTGGGCAACGGTCACGGCGGCAGCGGCGGCGACGGCGGCGACGGCGGCGTCGGTGGCCAGGGCGGAACAGGCGGCACCGGAGGGGCGGGAACCACCAGCAACGGCGGCAGCGGAGCCGACGGGGCCGACGGATAGTCCGATGACCAGGCCATTTCACGCTTCCCGAAGGAGCGCCGAAAGCCGGCCAACCACTCTGTGAAGTGCACCAATCGACAGCGAAGGAGATTCCGAGATGACCACCACCGACCTCGAAGCGGACCGAGCCCTCAAGGCCAAACACCGCGCGCTGTGGGCGTCGGGTGACTACCCGGCCGTCGCGGCCGAACTGATCCCCGCACTGGGGCCCGAACTCGTCCGGGCCTGCGCGATCAAACCCGGCGACCGGGTACTCGACGTCGCCGCCGGATCGGGCAACGCGGCCATCCCGGCCGCAGCCGCGGGAGCCGTCGTCACGGCCAGCGATCTGACCCCCGAACTGTTCGACGCCGGCCGTCGCCTCGCCGCCGAGCGCGGTGTGCAACTCGAATGGGTCGAGGCCGACGCCGAGGCGTTGCCGTTCGCCGACAACAGCTTCGACGTCGTAATGTCCTGCGTGGGCGCGATGTTCGCCCCGCATCATCAGGCGACCGCCGACGAACTGGTGCGGGTGGTCCGTCCCGGCGGCACCATCGGGATGATCAACTGGACCCCCGAGGGGTTCATCGGCAAGTTGTTCGCGACGATGAAGCCGTACGCGCCGCCGCCGCCTCCCGGAGCAGGCCCGCCGCCGCTGTGGGGCAGCGAGGACCACCTGCGCACGCTGTTCGCCGACCGCGTCACCGACCTGACGATGCGGCGCCAGACGGTGCACATCGACCACTGTGCGACGCCGATCGAGTTCCGGGAGTACTGGAAGCGCAACTACGGGCCGACCATCGCGGCGTACCGGTTCAACCAGGACCAGCCCGACCGGGTGGCCGCCCTGGACGGCGATTTCCTGAGCTTCCTCGCCGAGTGGAACCGGGCCGGCGGGCCGGAACGCACCGCCTACGACGCGGAATACCTGTTGGTCACCGCGACCAAGCGCTGACCATGACGCGAATCGGGATGTTCGCTCCGGTGGGTGCCTTCGCCGGGGCGAACGACGCTTCCGGTGCGGCGCTGAATCACATCGCCGAATCGGACGTCGACCATGTCTGCGTCAACGACCACGTGAGCTTCCGGGTGGGCGCCGGCTCCGATGCCCTGATCAACGCGGCATCGGTGCTGACCCATTACCGGCGGTTGTCGTGTTACGTCGCGCTGTACCTGCTGCCGCTGCGGCACCCGGTGACCGTGGCGCGTCAACTTTCCAGCATCGCGGAGTTGGCCCCGGGCAGGCTCATCCTCGGAGTCGGCCTCGGCGGCGACGACCGGCACGAAGTGGAGATCTGCGGGGTGGATCCGCGCACGATCGGCCGGCGAATGGACGAGTCGCTGCAGGTCCTGCGGGCGCTGTCCGACGGCGGCCCAGTCGATTTCGACGGCGAGTTCTTCTCACTGCGGGCGGCGCAGATCCATCCGGCGCCCACACCGCGGATCCCGCTGATCGTCGGTGGCCGGTCCGAGGCCGCGGTGCGGCGGGCCGGTCGGTTCGGCGACGGCTGGCTGGGTATCTGGGTCTCGGCGGGCCGGTTCGGTGCGGTGACCGACCGGGTCGCCGAGCACGCGGACGACGCGCAGCGGGACCCGAGCGGTTTCGAGCATGCGCTCAACGTCTGGTGCGGCTTCGGTCCGACGCGCACCGCGGCGCGCGAACCGCTCGCGTCGGGCATGCGCAGCTTCTACCGGATGCCGTTCGAACCCTTCGAGCGCTATTCGCCGTACGGGACGGCCGAGGAGGTGGCCGAGTTCCTGCACCTGTACATCGGGGCGGCCTGCTCGAGGTTCAACATCATCGCCTGCGCCGACCGGCACGAGACCGCCGTCGAGGGTGTCGCCGAGGTCCGGCGGCTGCTCGCCGCAGCTCCGAGCGGCGCTCGCGCGCATGAACATGTGTTCAGCTAGACAGGTGACGCCGCGCGCGCATAGGGTCGAGAGATGGTCGTCGTCGAGCAGGCACCCGCATCCGTTCGCAACCGGCTCGACGGCACGGATTGGACGACGATCGCCGCGATGGGCGCGGTTGTTCTGCTGCTGCACCTGTTCGGTTGGGCGGTGCTCGTCTTCGGCGTGGCGCCGCAACACATCACGCTCGGCTCGGCGGGCGTGTTCGGTGTCGGGTTGGGCGTGACCGCATACCTGCTCGGCGTGCGGCATGCGTTCGACGCCGACCACATCGCGGTGATCGACAACACGACTCGGAAGCTCGTCGGCGAGGGCAAACGATCCCTCTCGGCCGGCTTCTGGTTCTCGCTGGGCCATTCCACCGTCGTCTTCGGCTTGGCGTTGCTCCTGGCGATCGGCGTGCGTGCCGTGGTCGGACCCGTGCAGGACGAGGATTCGCCGCTGCTGCAGACCCTCGGCCTGGTGGGCTCCTTGGTGGCCGGCACCTTCCTCATCCTGATCGGGCTGTCCAACCTGTTCGCCGCGGTGGGCATCGCGAAGGTCTTCCGCCGCATGCGCAGCGGCGATTACGACGAGGCCGAACTCGAACGCCAACTCGAGCAACGCGGTCTTCTCGCCCGCTTGTTCTCCCGGGTGATGCGCCGGGTGAGCAAGCCGTGGCACCTGTACCCGGTCGGCTTGCTGATGGGGCTGGGGTTCGACACCGCGACCCAAGTGGCGCTGTTGGTGCTGGCCGCCGGAACCGCCGCCTTCACGCTGCCGTGGTACGCCATCCTGGTGTTGCCGGTTCTCTTCGCGGCGGGGATGAGCTTGTTCGACGCGCTCGACGGCATCCTC
This sequence comes from Mycobacterium sp. B14F4, assembly GCF_039871645.1. Taxonomy (NCBI): domain Bacteria; kingdom Bacillati; phylum Actinomycetota; class Actinomycetes; order Mycobacteriales; family Mycobacteriaceae; genus Mycobacterium; species Mycobacterium sp. B14F4. The sequence goes on from NZ_JBDPMF010000001.1 coordinate 770,337, forward strand.
ATGTCGAGGGCCTACGGCTGGGCATTCCTGCAGCCGGTTCGCAAGGTCTATTACAACCTGACGGTGACGGTGCTGTCGGTGGTCGTCGCGTTGGTCATCGGCGTGATCGTGCTCGCCGGGCTCGTTACGGATCGCCTCGGGATCGAGTCGGGTCCGCTGGCCGCGATCGGGTCGGCCGACCTCGAGTTCGTCGGTTTCCTGATCGTCGGGCTGCTGGTCGGGGCCTGGGTGATCGCCGTGGCGATCTGGCGTCTCGGCCGGGTCGAAAGCCGCTGGGCGTCAACGTCTTAGTGACGCCGTGACGGCGGCCACGGCGGTTCGCCGCAGAGCGCCAGCAGTGCGTTCTCGATGACCTCCGGCAGCGCGGGGTGGATCCAGTACTGTCCGCGGGCCATGTCCCGAGCCGGCAGGTCGAACGCCATCGCCTGGATGACGGGCTGGATCAACGACGACGCCTGGTGGCCCATGATGTGCGCGCCGAGGATGAGCCCGGACTCGTCGTCGACGATGATCTTGGCGATGCCGGTGGTGTCCTCCATCGCCCACCCGTAGGCGACGTCGCTGAAATCCTGGATCTTGACCTTGATGGTGTAACCCTGTGCGCGGGCCTGGTTCTCGGTCAACCCCACACTGGCGATCTGCGGGTCGGTGAACACCGCCGACGGCACATGTCGGTGGTTGGCCGGCATCATCGCCTCAGTGTCCTCCCAGTCCTGCAGGAGGTTGTGCTTGACGACGCGGGCCTCGTGGTTGGCGACGTGTTTGAGTTGGTGGTCCGACGACACGTCGCCGAGCGCGAAAATGCCGCGCGCCGTGGTGCGTTGGAACTCGTCGACGACGACCTGCCCGCTCGCGGTGACCTTCACACCGGCCTGTTCGGCGTCGAGGAGGTCGCCGTTGGGAGTGCGGCCCGTGGCGACCAGCAGGGTGTCGCCGCGCATCTTCGCCCCGTCGGTGCAGGTGACCTCGACACCGTCGCCGACCGCTCGCGCGTCGGCCAGTTCGTGGTGGTTGCGGATCTCCCACTTCTTGGCGGCGATGTCGGTGAAGCGCATGGCGATGTCGTCGTCATGCCCGCGCAGCAACGTGCTTCCGCGCAGCAGCAGCGTCACATGGCTGCCCAACGAGGAGAAGACGTGGGCGAACTCGCAGGCGATGAACCCGCCGCCGATGATGATCAGATGCTCGGGGACGTCGTCGATCCGCATGATCGTGTCGCTGGTGTGGTAGGGCACCCCGCAGGCGGTGACGGCCTCGGGCACCACCGCCCGCGAACCCGCCGCGATGACAACCTGATCGGCGGTGAACTCGTCGCCGTCTTCGGTGCGCAGCGTATGACGGCCGTCGGGTTTCGTCGGCCCGAAGCGGGTGTGGCTGGCGAACACCTCCACGTTCGGTGAGGAGCGACGGTAGTTCTCGCCGCCCAACGCCAGTGGGTCGATGCGTCCGAAGACCCGCGACACCATGTCGGGCCAGCGGACCCCGTCGACATGCGCGTCGACGCCGTATAGCGAAGACTCCCTCGCCTGTTGGGCCACTCCCGCCGCGTAGACGAACATCTTCGTCGGGATGCATCCGACGTTGAGGCAGGTGCCGCCGAAGACGCCCTCCTCACAGATCGCCACCGTCTTGTCGAGGTAGCGCTCGCTGAGGATGGAGTTGCCCGACCCGGTCCCGATGATCGCGATGTCGAAGTGCGTCATGGTGCTCAGCTTTCCTCGAATTGTCCAGGTGTGTCGGATGTTTCGCCGACGTACCACTCCAGCCAGCGGTCCAGCTCGCGGTAGGCCGCCTGCCGTGCCTCCGTGACCGACAGGAACACGTCGTGTTTGGCGTCGGGGACCGGTACGACGGTGGTGCGGTTCCCGATGCATCCGGCCCAGCGGGCGATCTGGTTGACGTCGAGCACCGCGTCACCACGCTGGATCTCTTCGATTTTTCGGGGGTCCCTCACCTCGCGCACGCTGCGGTCCGAGCGCAGGATCAGGTTCGGCACGCCGACGTCCAAGCCGCGGTGCAGCGTCGCGTGCCCGCGGCGGATCGCGTGGATCCAGCCGAGCGTGACCGGGAACCCGCCGACCGGCTTCCACTTCAGGTCGTAGTCGAAGTCGCCGTGGTAGTCGCGGTGCAGCGTCGTGCCGTAGCCGCCCTCGGTCGGTGAGCGCACCACCATCAGCTTGCGCAGCCGTGACGCCGCGCGGATCGCCGCGCCGGTCGGTGCGGTACGCAGAATCGCGGGGCCCTGCAGGTCCAGCCAAGGGCTGTTGAGCATGAGGCCGGTGACCCCCTTGCGCCGGGTGAGGCCGCGTCGGCGCAACCGGTCCAGCCACAGCGACACGACGAGCCCGCCGGCCGAGTGCCCGCACACCAGCACGTCGGCCGGCGCCTCGCCGGCGATGACGTCGAGCGCGCGCTCGAGTTCGGTGTCGTAGCGCGCCAGGTCGGTGGTGAAGTGAGGGGTCTGCCCCTCTCGCCAGGAACGTCCGCATTTGTGCAGGTCGACCGCGTAGACGGCGAATCCGCGCGCCGTGAGATGGTCGTCGAGTTCGGTGTTGAAGAAATAATCGGTGAACCCGTGCACCAGCAGCACCGCCCGTGCGGCCGACCGGTCGGGATTCTCGCGGCGCACGAGGGTGGCGACGAGCTCGCCCTCCCCGTCGGGATCCATGCCGAGCGCCATCGTGTGCTTCCGGTATCCGGGCAGCACATCCGCCTCCCATTCAGGCACGACAGCAACCCTAGTCGCCCACGCCGAGGGTGCCGGGTCGCCGGCGACGGCGTGATTGAGATCGCGCAGCGCGGGATAACCTGAGGATCGTGTCTGAGGACCTGACCAAGACCGACGTCGTGCTGGTCGGTGCGGGCATCATGAGCGCCACGCTCGGGGCCCTGCTGCGGCTGCTGGAGCCCAACTGGTCGATCACGCTCATCGAGCGGCTCGACGGTGCGGCCGCCGAGAGCACCGACGCATGGAACAACGCGGGCACGGGCCATTCCGCGCTGTGCGAGCTCAACTACACCCCGCAGAAACCCGACGGTTCGATCGACATCACCAAGGCCGTGCGCGTCAACGAGCAGTTCCAGGTGACGCGCCAGTTCTGGGCCTACGCCGTGGAGAACGGCCTCGTCGCCGACGCGCGCAGCTTCCTCAACCCCACCCCGCACGTCAGCTTCGTGCACGGCGCCGACAACGTCGGCTATCTGCGCCGCCGCTACGACGCCCTGGCGGCCAATCCGCTGTTCGGCACGATGGAATACATCGACGACCGCGACGAGTTCGCCCGCCGACTGCCGTTGATGGCCGCCAGGCGCGACTTCTCCGAACCGGTGGCGCTGAATTGGACGCAGGAGGGGACCGACGTCGACTTCGGTTCGCTGTCGCGCCAGCTCATCGGCTACGCCGCCCAACGGGGCATGACCACGCGGTTCGGCCACGAGGTGCGGGACCTGCGCCAGCAGTCCGACGGCTCGTGGACGCTCAAGGTGGAGAACCTGCGCACCGGCCGGACCAGCAAGCTGAGCAGCAAGTTCGTCTTCGTAGGCGCCGGCGGCGGGGCGCTGAACCTGCTGCAGAAGGCGGGCATGAAGGAGGCCAAGGGCTTCGGTGGTTTTCCGGTGAGCGGCAAGTTCCTGCGCACGGACGTGCCTGCGCTGACGGCGGATCACAAGGCGAAGGTCTACGGCCAGCCGCCGGTCGGTGCGCCGCCGATGTCGGTGCCGCACCTGGACGCCCGCGTCATCAACGGCAAGTCGTGGCTGCTGTTCGGGCCGTTCGCCGGCTGGTCGCCGAAGTTCCTCAAGCAGGGCGACGTCTTCGACCTGCCCGAGTCGATCACCCTGACCAACTTCGCGTCGCTGGTCAACGTCGGGCTCACCCAGTTCGGGCTGTTGAAGTACCTGGTCGGCCAGTTGATGCTGTCGGACGCCGAACGTATCGACTCGCTGCGCGAATTCGCGCCGGGGGCAAGGGAATCGGACTGGGAACTCAACGTCGCCGGCCAGCGGGTGCAGGTCATCTGCGGTAAGGGCGGCAAGGGCGTGCTCGACTTCGGCACCACCGTGCTGGCGGCCGCCGACGGCACGATCGCCGGACTGCTCGGGGCCTCGCCCGGCGCGTCGACGGCCGTTCCCGCGATGTTCGACGTCATGGCGCGCTGCTTCCCGCAGCGCTACGAGGCGTGGCTGCCCAGGCTTGAGGAGATGGTGCCGTCGCTGGGCCACCAGTTGGCCGACGAGCCCGCGCTGTTCGACGAAGTGTGGTCACACGGCACCCGGGTGCTGCGGCTCGACGCGCCCGCGGCAGTGGCGACCGGATGACGGTCGCGCTGCGCCGCAGCTGGTCCGCCGACCTTGACGCCGCGATGCTCTACGAGCTGTTGAAGCTGCGGGTCGAGGTCTTCGTCGTCGAGCAGGCGTGTCCGTACCCCGAACTCGACGGCCGCGATCTGCTGGCAGAGACGCGGCACTTCTGGCTGGAAACGTCTGCGGGGGAAGTCATTTCAACGCTGCGGCTGATGGAGGAACATCCGGGCGGGCACAAGGGCTTCCGCATCGGGCGGGTGTGCACCAAGCGCGATGCGAGGGGGCACGGCCACACCACCCGGCTGCTGCAGGCCGCCCTGGCCGAGGTCGGCGACTACCCGTGCCGGATCGACGCGCAGACCTACCTGGCCGAGATGTACGCCCGCCTCGGCTTCGTCCGTGACGGCGAGGAGTTCCTCGAGGACGGCATTCCGCACGTCCCTATGCTGAAGCCGTGAGCTATCCGTTCAGCGCGATCGTCGGGCACGACCGGCTGCGGCTGGCGCTGCTGCTGTGCGCGATCCGCCCCGACATCGGGGGTGTGCTGATTCGCGGGGAGAAGGGCACCGCCAAGTCGACGGCCGTGCGGGGTCTGGCGGCGGTGCTCGAGGCGGTCGACGGTGCGTCGCTGGTCGAATTGCCGATCGGCGCCACCGAGGATCGCGTGGTCGGCTCGCTGGACCTGCAGAAGGTGCTGCGCGACGGCGAGCACGCATTCTCGCCGGGCCTGTTGGCCCGCGCGCACGGCGGCGTGCTGTACGTCGACGAGGTCAACCTGCTGCACGACCACCTCGTCGACGTGCTGCTCGACGCCGCGGCGATGGGCCGGGTGCACGTCGAGCGGGACGGCGTCTCGCACAGCCACGACGCGCGCTTCGTGCTGATCGGCACGATGAACCCCGAAGAGGGCGAGTTGCGGCCGCAGCTGCTGGACCGGTTCGGACTGACCGTCGACGTGCGCGCCTCCCGCGACGTCGACGTGCGCGTCGACGTGATCCGCCAACGCATGGACTACGAGGCCGATCCCGCCGGTTTCGCCGAGCGCCATGCCGACGCCGACGCCGAGCTGGCCCGCCGCATCGCCGCCGCGCGCGCAATCGTGAGCTCGGTTTCCCTGCCCGACAACGAGTTACGCCGCATCGCGGCGTTGTGTGCGGCGTTCGACGTGGACGGAATGCGTGCCGACCTGGTGGTCGCAAGGACGGCCGTGGCGCACGCCGCGTGGCGCGGCGCCGACGACGTGACCGAGGAGGACATCCGCGTCGCCGCCGAACTCGCGTTGCCGCACCGCAGGCGTCGCGACCCGTTCGACGACCCCGGCCTGGACCCCGATCAGCTCGACGAGGCGATGGCGCAGGCCGGCGAGTCCGCCGACGACGAGCCGGAGCCCGACCCGCCCGGCGGGGGTTCGTCGGAGGCAGAAGCCAACGGCGAACGGCCGCAGAGCAATTCGGATGCCGCGACGCGACCCAGTGCGCCGCCGTCGGCGGTGTTTCGCACCCGCTCGCTGGTGGTGCCCGGGGTGGGGGAGGGCACCCCGGGTCGTCGATCGCGGGCACGCAACCGCACGGGCAAGACCGTCGCGGCCACGGCCGACCGTGAGGTCGGGCACGGCGTGCACGTGTTCGGCACGCTGCTGGCCGCCGCGGAGCGCCAACGTCAGCCGGGGCGGCCGCGGCCGCAACCCGGCGACGTGCGGGGCGCGATCCGCGAAGGGCGCGAGGGCAATCTGGTGATCTTCGTCGTGGACGCGTCGGGGTCGATGGCCGCGCGCGACCGGATGTCCGCGGTCGGCGGCGCCACGCTGTCGCTGCTGCGCGACGCCTATCAACGCCGCGACAAGGTCGCCGTCATCACGTTCCGGCAGCAGGAGGCCCGGCTGCTGCTGCCGCCGACGTCGTCGGTGCACATCGCCTCCCGGCGTCTTGCCCGCTTCGACACCGGCGGCAAGACGCCGCTGGCGCAGGGCCTGCTCGCGGCTCGCGACGTCGTGGTGCGCGAGAAGGCGCGCGACCGCGCGCGGCGCAGCCTGGTGGTGGTGCTCACCGACGGCCGCGCGACCGGGGGTCCGGACCCGCTCGGGCGGGCGCGCGAGGCCGCCGCGATGCTGGTCGCCGAGGGCGCGGCGGCCGTGGTGGTGGACTGCGAGACGTCCTATGTCCGGCTGGGTCTGGCCGAACAGCTGGCCGGCCAACTGGGCGCGCCCGCGGTGCGGCTGGCCCAGTTGCGGGCCGACAGCCTGTCCGCCGTGGTGCGCACCGCCGCCTGACCGAGGGCCACACGCAAGTAGGGGAGAGTCACGTATGCCGCAGGGCCAGCCGCTCACCGTTCCCGACGACGGCTTGACCACCCGCGCGCGCCGCAACGCGCCGCTGCTCGCCGTGCACACCGGCGCGGGCAAGGGAAAGTCGACGGCGGCGTTCGGCATGGCGTTGCGGGCCTGGAACCAGGGGTTCGACATCGCCGTGTTCCAGTTCGTCAAGAGCGCCAAGTGGAAGGTGGGCGAGGAGGCGGTCTTTCGTGAGCTCGGCGGCCTGCACGACGAGCACGGCGTGGGCGGCCACGTGGAGTGGCACAAGATGGGCTCGGGCTGGTCGTGGTCGCGCAAGCACGGCAGCGAGGTCGACCACGCCGCGGCGGCGGCCGACGGGTGGGCGGAGATCTCGCGGCGCCTGGCCGACGAGCGCCACGACTTCTACGTGCTCGACGAGTTCACCTACCCGCTGAAGTGGGGGTGGGTGGACGTCGACGAGGTCGTCGAGATGCTGGGCTCGCGCCCCGGCACGCAGCATGTCGTCATCACCGGCCGCGACGCCCCGCAGGCCCTGCTCGACGCCGCCGATCTGGTCACCGAGATGACGAAGGTCAAGCACCCGATGGACGTCGGCCGCAAGGGCCAGAAGGGCATCGAGTGGTGACCACCCATTTGCGCGAGCGTGCTTGTTTGCACACGACACGCCGCAGAAAAGCAGCACTTCACGCACGCCCGCGGAACGAGCGCGGGCCGATGCGAAGAGAGCGATGAGCACGCCCGGCGTCGTGATCGCCGCGCCCGCGTCGGGCTGCGGGAAGACCACCGTCGCGACGGGCCTGATGGGTGCGCTGCGGCGGGCGGGCCGGGCCGTCGCGCCGTTCAAGGTCGGCCCCGACTTCATCGACCCCGGCTACCACGCGCTGGCGACGCGACGGCCGGGCCGCAACCTCGACCCGGTGCTGGCGGGCGAACACCTGATCGGCCCGCTGTACCGGCACGGCAGCGCCAACGCCGACATCGCCGTCATCGAGGGCGTGATGGGCCTGTTCGACGGGCGGATCACCGACGAGACGGTGGGCACCGCGTTCGGCTCCACCGCGCACGTCGCCACGCTGCTGGGCGCGCCGGTCGTCCTGGTCGTCGATGCGCGCGGTCAAAGCCACAGCATCGGTGCACTGCTGCACGGCTTCTCGACGTTCGATCCGGCGGTGCGCATCGCCGGGGTGGTTCTCAACCGCGTCGGCTCGCACCGCCACGAGGAGGTGCTGCGCCAGGCGTGTGAGCAGGCCGGCGTCCCGATCTTCGGCGCGATCCCGCGAACCGACGAATTATCCGTTCCCTCGAGGCATCTCGGCCTGATCACCGCCGTCGAGCACGGCGCCCGGGCGCGCGCGGCGGTCGAGGCGATGACCGCACTCGTCGGGCGCCACGTCGACCTGGTCGGCATCGCCGGGCTGGCGCGCAGCAGCGTCGCCGACGAAGCGTGGGACCCGGCCGCGTGCACCACACGAACCGACGGCCACGCCACGGTGGCGCTGGCGTCGGGCAAGGCGTTCAGTTTCGGCTATGCCGAACACCGCGAAGTGCTCACCGCGGCAGGCGCCGAGGTGGCCGAGTTCGACCCGCTGGCCGATCCGCTGCCGCCCGGCACGTCGGCCCTTGTCCTGCCGGGCGGCTTCCCCGAGGAGTTCGTCGCCGAACTGTCGGCCAACGACGTCGTGCGTGCTCAGATCAAGGAACTGGCCGCGACCGGCGCACCCGTGCACGCCGAATGCGCCGGCCTGACCTACCTCGTCGACGACCTCGACGGCCACCCGATGTGCGGTGTGCTGTCCGCTTCGGCGCGCTTCACCGATCGACTCACGCTGGGCTACCGCGAGGCGATCGTCGTCGCCGACTCGCCGATGCATTCGATCGGCGACCGCACGATGGGTCACGAATTCCACCGCACCGCAGTCACATTCACCGGGGACTACCCACCGGCGTGGGTCTTCAGCGGCCGCGACACCAGCCGCCGGTCCGACGGGGCGGTGGAGGGCGGCGTGCACGCCGGCTATCTGCACATCCACCCGGCCGCGCACGCCCGCGCCATCTCCCGCTTCGTGGGTGCGGCCGCATCTTCCACGCTCGCCGGGTGACCGGCGATGGCACCCTCTAAGCTCGCCGGGTGACCGAGAACGCCTACCTCGTCGGCCTGCGGCTGGCCGGCAAGAAGGTTGTCGTCGTCGGCGGCGGCACCGTGGCCCAGCGCCGGCTGCCGCTGCTGGTCGCCAACGGCGCGGACGTCCACGTCATCACCCGCGAGGCCACCCCCGCCGTCGAGGCTATGACCGGAATCACACTGCAACTCAGGGAGTTTCGCGACGGCGACCTGGAAGGCGCCTGGTATGCGATCGCGGCCACCGACGATCCGGCGGTCAACGCCGCCATCGTGGCCGAGGCGGAACGCCGCCACATCTTCTGTGTTCGCGCCGACGTGGCCCGCGAGGGCACCGCGGTGACACCGGCGTCGTTCGACTACGAGGGCCTGTCGGTCGGCGTGCTGGCCGGCGGCGAGCACCGGCGCTCGGCGGCGATCCGCTCGGCGATCCACGAGGCGCTGCAGCAGGGGCTGATCGCGCAGGACGACAAGGCGACCCCGGGCGTGGTCCCCGGCGGCGTCGCGCTCGTCGGCGGCGGACCGGGCGATCCGGAGCTGATCACCGTGCGCGGCCGCCGGCTGCTGGCCAACGCCGACGTCGTCGTCGCCGACCGGCTGGCACCTGCCGAACTACTTGCCGAACTGCCTCCGCACGTCGAGGTCATCGACGCCGCCAAGATCCCGTACGGCCGCGCAATGGCACAGGACGCGATCAACGACGTGCTCGTCGAACGCGCCAAGGCCGGGAAGTTCGTGGTGCGGCTCAAGGGTGGCGACCCGTTCGTCTTCGCGCGTGGCTACGAAGAGGTGCTCGCGTGCGCCGAGGCGGGGATCCCGGTGACGGTCGTGCCGGGTGTGACGAGTGCCATAGGGGTGCCCGCGCTGGCGGGCGTTCCGGTCACGCATCGGCATGTGACGCACGAGTTCGTCGTGGTCAGCGGCCACGTTGCGCCCGACCATCCCGAATCGTTAGTGAATTGGAATGCCCTGGCCGCGCTTTCCGGCACCATCGTGTTGCTGATGGCGGTCGAACGCATCGAGCTTTTCGCCAAGGCACTACTCGAGGGCGGCCGACCAGCGGATACACCGGTGCTCGTGGTCCAGCACGGTACGACGGCCGCACAGCGGACTTTGCGAGCAACGCTCGCCAACGCCGCGGAGCGCATTCGGGAGGACGGAATCCGGCCCCCGGCGATCATCGTGATCGGGCCCGTCGCCGCCTTCGGCGGTTAAAGGATTCTTAAGATTACTGTAAGGTAACCCGCATGACGGCTCTCAATGACGCAGAGCGTGCTGCCATGCGCCGTGACGCCGAGGGTGGGGCAAACCGTTCGTCACCGTCGCACTTCCAGGACCGTGCTGTGCGGTCCGCGGCGCAGCGGACCAGCAGGTACCCGGCCTGGTTGCCGTCGCGGCGGTTCATCGCCGCGGTCATCGCGATCGGCGGCATGCAGCTGCTCGCCACCATGGACAGCACCGTCGCCATCGTCGCCCTTCCTAAGATCCAGGACGAGCTGAGCCTGTCCGACGCCGGCCGCAGCTGGGTCATCACCGCCTACGTGCTGACCTTCGGCGGGCTGATGCTGCTCGGCGGCCGACTGGGCGACACGATCGGGCGCAAGCGGACCTTCATCGTCGGCGTCGCGCTGTTCACCATCGCCTCGGTCCTGTGCGGGCTCGCCTGGAACGAGGCCACGCTGGTGACCGCCCGGTTGCTGCAGGGCGTCGGCGCGGCGATCGCGTCACCGACCGCTCTCGCGCTGATCGCGACGACGTTCCCGAAGGGCCCGGCCCGCAACGCGGCCACCGCGATCTTCGCCGCGATGACCGGCGTCGGCTCGGTGATGGGCCTGATCGTCGGCGGCGCGCTGACCGAGGTGTCCTGGCGGTGGGCGTTCCTGATCAACATCCCGATCGGGCTGCTGATGATCCACCTGGCCCGCAAGACGCTGCGCGAGACGCACCGCGAGCGGCTCAAGCTGGACGCCACCGGTGCCATCCTGGCCACCCTCGGTTGCACGGCCGCGGTGTTCGGCTTCTCGATGGGGCCCGAGCAGGGGTGGCTGTCGCCGGTCACGCTCGGTTCGGGGCTGGCCGCCGGGACGTTCCTGCTCGCCTTCCTCTACGTCGAGCGCACGGCCGACAACCCGGTGATGCCGTTCGACCTGTTCAAGGACCGCAACCGCGTAGCGACATTCGCGGCGGTGTTCCTTGCCGGCGGCGTGATGTTCACGCTGACCGTGCTCATCGGCCTGTATGTCCAGGATATCATGGGCTACAGCCCGCTTCGGGCAGGCATCGGGTTCATCCCGTTCGTCATCGCGCTGGGTATCGGCCTCGGCCTGTCGTCGCAGTTGGTGCAGAGGTTCCCGCCGCGATTGCTGGTGATCGCCGGAGGCGTGCTGGTGCTCGGGGCGATGATCTACGGGTCGACGCTGGACGCCGACATCCCGTACTTCCCGAACCTGGTTCTGCCTATCACGGTGGGCGGCATGGGCATCGGCATGATCGTGGTGCCGCTGATGCTGTCGGCGATCGCCGGTGTGGGCTTCGACCAGATCGGCCCGGTGTCGGCCATCGCGCTGATGCTGCAGAACCTCGGCGGGCCCGTCGTGCTCGCGGTCGTCCAGGCCGTGATCACTTCGCGCACGCTGTATCTGGGCGGCACCAACGGTCCGGTCAAGGACATGAACGCCGCGCAGCTGCACGCCCTGGACCAGGGCTACACCTACGGCTTGCTGTGGGTGGCCGCGGTCGCGGTCATCGTCGGCTGCGTGTCGCTGTTCATCGGCTACACCGCCTCGCAGGTGGCGCACGCGCAGGAAGTCAAGGACGCCATCGATCAGGGAGAGCTTTAGCTCGACATTGAGCCAGGGCGAGCTGTAACCCGACCCTGACCACGCCGGGATCACTTCTCGGTAGGCTGGCTGTCCATGTCTGCGGTCGGTGGTTCCTCGGAGTCGACGGATCGCGTCACCTCGTCTTCCGGGCCGGCGTCCGCGCCCCTCGCGTCATCCGTGCTCGGCCCGGCGATCTTCGCGATCACCGGCATGCAGCTGATGTCGACGCTCGACGGCACCATCGTCATCGTCGCGCTGCCGCGCATGCAGGCCGAACTCGGCCTCACCGACGCGAGCAAGAGCTGGGTGATCACCGCCTACGTGCTGGCGTTCGGCGGTCTGCTGCTGCTCGGCGGGCGCGTCGGCGACGCAATCGGCCACAAGCGCGCGTTCCTGTCCGGTGTCGGTGTCTTCACCATCGCCTCTCTGGTGTGCGGGTTGGCGACCGATCCGACCACGCTGATCGCGGCCCGCGCGGTGCAGGGCATCGGCGCGGCGGTGTCCGCGCCGACGGGGCTGGCGCTGATCGCCACGACGTACGCGGTCGGCCAGGCCCGTAACCGCGCGCTGGCGGTGTCGGCGGCCATGCAGGGCATCGGCTCGGTGCTCGGTCTGGTGCTCGGCGGTGCGCTGACGGTGATCTCCTGGCGGCTGGCGTTTCTCATCAACATCCCGATCGGCATCGTCATCATCGCCATCGCGGTCACCCGGCTCGCCGAGACGCACCACGAGCGGCTCAAGCTCGATGTCACCGGCGCACTGCTGGCCACGCTGGGCTGCGCGTCGGCGGTGTTCGTGTTCACCCAGGGACCGCCACGCGGCTGGGTCGACCCGTGGGTGATCGGCGGGGGCGTCGCGTCGGCGCTGTTCTTCATCGCCTTCTTGATCGTCGAGCGCACCGCCGAGCACCCGATCGTGCCGTTCTCGGTGTTCGACAACCGCAACCGGGTGATGACGTTCATCGCGCTGTTCCTCGCCGGCGGCGTGCTGCTGACGCTGACCGTGATGATCGGGCTGCTGGTGCAGGACGTGCTCGGCTACTCCGCGCTGCGGGCGGGGATCTGCTTCATCCCGTTCGCGCTCGCTTTCGGCGTGGGCACCGCGGTCGCCGCCCGGTTGGCCCCGCTGGTGGCGCCGCGCTGGCTGGTCATCGGCGCGGGGGTGTTCGTGCTCGGCGCGATGCTGTACGGCTCGACGTTGGATCGGCACATCCCGTACTTCCCGGACCTGTTCGCGCCCATCGTCATCGGCGGCTTCGGCATCGGCGCGATCGCGGTGATACTCCCGCTGTGCGCGGTCGCCGAGGTCGGCCCGCGCGAGATCGGCCCCGTCGCATCGATCACGCTGATGGTGCAGAACCTCGGCGGGCCGGTGGTGCTCGTCGTCATCCAGGCCGTGCAGACGTCGCGCACGCTGTATCTCGGCGGCACCACCGGCCCGGTGAAGGACATGACGCCCGCCCAACTCGACGCGCTGGGCGCCGGTTACACCTACTCGCTGCTGTGGGTGGCGGGCGTCGCGGTGATCGTCGGTGTCGTCGCATTCTGGATCGGCTTCACGGCGCGCCAGATCGCCAGGGCGCAGCACACCCGCGAGGCGGTGGAGGCAGGCGAGCTGTAGGCGCATCAGTAAGGTGATCGCCTGTGATCACCCGCATGTCGGAGCTGTTCCTGCGCACGCTGCGTGACGACCCGGCCGACGCCGAGGTGCCCAGCCACAAACTGCTGATCCGCGCCGGCTACATCCGGCCCATCGGGCCGGGGCTGTACAGCTGGCTGCCGCTCGGGCTGCGCGTGCTGCGCAAGATCGAGAACGTCGTGCGCGCCGAGATGACCGCGATCGGCGGGCAGGAGATCCTGTTCCCGGCGCTGCTGCCGAAGGCCCCGTACGAGACCACCAACCGCTGGACCGAATACGGCGACGGCGTCTTCCGGCTACAGGACCGCCGCGGCAGCGACTACATGCTGGGGCCGACGCACGAGGAGTTCTTCACCATGACGGTGAAGGGGGAGTACAGCAGCTACAAGGACTTCCCGCTGCTGCTGTTCCAGATCCAGACCAAGTACCGCGACGAGGCCCGGCCGCGGGCCGGCATCCTGCGCGGACGTGAGTTCGTCATGAAGGACTCGTACTCGTTCGACACGTCCGACGACGGCCTGAAGGCCCAGTATCTGGCGCACCGGCAGGCATACCAGCGGATCTTCGACACGCTGGGCGTGCGCTACGTCATCGTCTCGGCGATGTCCGGCGCGATGGGCGGCAGCGCGTCCGAGGAGTTCCTCGCCGAGAGCGACATCGGCGAGGACACGTTTGTGCGGTGCCTCGAGTCCGGATACGCCGCGAACGTCGAAGCGGTACCGACGGCCAGGCCCGGCGCTGTGCCGATCGACGGCCAACCCGAGGCCAAGGTGTACGACACTCCCGGAACCCCGACGATCGCCACGCTGGTCGACTGGGCCAACAGCGCGCTGGACCGGGACGTGACCGCGGCCGACACCCTGAAGAACGTGATGCTCAAGACCCGTCTGCCCGGCGGCGAGTGGGAACTGCTGGGCATCGGTGTTCCCGGTGACCGCGAGGTCGACGACAAGCGTCTGGGCGCCGCGCTCGAACCGGCCGAGTACGCGCTGCTCGACGACGCCGACTTCGCGAAGTACCCGTTCCTCGCCAAAGGCTACATCGGCCCGAAAGCGTTGCTGGCCAACGGAGTTCGCTACCTGGTCGACCCGCGGGTGGTCGACGGCACGTCGTGGATCACCGGCGCCGACGAGCCGGGCAGGCACGTCGTCGGCCTGGTCGCCGGGCGGGATTTCGTCGCCGACGGCACCATCGAGGCCGCGGAGGTGCGCGACGGGGACCCGTCCCCGGACGGGGCCGGACCGCTGGTGTCGGCGCGCGGCATCGAGATCGGCCACATCTTCCAGCTGGGCCGCAAGTACACCGACGCGTTCGAGGCGGATGTGCTCGGCGAGAACGGCAAGCCGGTGCGGTTGACGATGGGCTCCTACGGTATCGGGGTGTCGCGCCTCGTCGCGGTGATCGCTGAACAGCACCATGACGACATCGGGCTGCGCTGGCCGTCGTCGGTGTCGCCGTTCGACGTCCACCTGGTGATCGCGAACAAGGACGACGCCGCGCGCGCCGGCGCCCTGGAGTTGGCCGGCGAACTGGACCGGCTGGGCGTCGACGTGCTGCTCGACGACCGGACCGCCTCGCCGGGGGTGAAGTTCAAGGACGCCGAACTGCTCGGCGTGCCGTGGATCGTGGTCGTGGGCCGCGGCTGGGCCGACGGTGTGGTCGAATTGCGCAACCGGTTCTCCGGCGAAACCCGCGAGATCGCCGTGGGCACTGCGGCTTCCGACATCGCGACCGCGCTCACCTCTTGAGCGCTCGGCGGCTGCGGGCCTACTCGTTGCCGCCGGGGAACGCGACGGTGACGGGGGAGACGCCGAGGACGCGGCTCCAGCGGGCGGCCATCACCGCGCACTGCGAGAGCGCCACCACGCCGAACGCACGGTCCTGCTCGGTGGTGGCCTGCTCGACGACCGCGCGCCACGCGACGGCGGCGTCCTCCTCCATTCGCAGCGCGAGCTTGGCGGCGTCGGTGGGGGTCTCGACCTTCATCGGGAGCTGATATCCCGCCGCGGGCAGCGGTCCCTCGATTGACCGGTCGCCCAGCATGGCCAGCCCGGCCTCGCGGCGTTCGCGGTGCTCGGCCATCGCCTTGGCGACGAGGTCGTTGTCGTCGGGCGTCGAGTGGGCCGACACGATGCCGTAGCCGTAGATGGTGGCGTGCTCGGTCGCGACCGCGTCGAACAGCGCTCCGTCGGCGGCGTTCGGCGGGCGGGCCGGAACGGTGGGTTCGGCCGACGTCATCGCGGCCTCCCGGGTGGCACGAGGGCGACGGTGTACGCCGCGGTGCAGGCCGCCGCGATCGACGCGACCAGCCCCGCGCGGTAGCCCGTCAGCTGGGCCGCCAACTCGGCGGCGCTTTCCGCCGACGCGCGCAACGCGTTGACGGCGTCCTTGGCGGTGGGCGGCTTGGCCGGTTCGGCGGTGGTGCTGGTCGGTGTCGCGGTGGGCGCTTGCGCGCCGCGCATACGGACCAACTCGTCGGACAGGGCCTGCGCGTGCGCCGACCGCTCGGCGGCCACCGCGGTCAGCGCCTGGGCGATCGGCCCGCGCTCCTCGGCGGCGGCGTCGGTGGCCAACTGGCTGTCGGTGCGGGCGCGCTCGAGCTGTGCGGCGAGCTCGTCGACCTCCGGAGGCGGTGGCGGCGACCCGCACCCGGCCGCGGTCGCACCGAACAGCGCGAGCGCCGCCGCGGAAGTCAGTACGCGTCGCCTGCTGACGGTCGGCGGGGGGCTCGGCACGAGCAATATCTTGCCATTGGGGTCTGGCCGCCCCGGTGCGAGTTTGGCGATTGGAGCGGCGGCGCTGGCGTATCGTGGGGAGTTGGTTCCAAGGTTGTGCCGCGAGGAATCAGGTCCGGACAACTCAAGATGAGGAGCTCGCCGTGACGGAGCGTTCTGCGGGATTGCCGTCGCAGGAACAGGTGATCGAGCTACTCGACGACCAGTTCGCGCGCGCGGGTTACGAAATTGAGGACGTCATCGTCGATGCCGCCGCGCGGCCACCGCGAATCACCGTGGTCGCCGACGCGGACGGTGGTCTGGACCTCGACGCGATCGCCGAGTTGTCCCGGTCGGCGTCGATGCTTCTGGACGAGGTCGACACCGGCGCGGCGCCCTACGTCCTCGAGGTCACCTCGCCCGGTGTCGACCGGCCGCTGACCACCGAGAAGCACTACCGCCGCGCCCGTGGCCGCAAGGTGGAACTGACGCTGTCGGACGGGTCGCAGGTTTCCGGCCGGCTCGGCGAAATCCACGGCGGGCTCGTGCGATTGGTGGTCCGCGAGGGCCGCCAGCCGAACTTCACCGTTCGTGAATTCCCCCTGGACGGAATCATCAAAGCCATTGTGCAAGTGGATTTCTCGCCTCCCAATCCGCGAGAGCTGGAGCTGGTCGGTCAATCTGGGAAGGAGGGCTGACGCGTGAACATCGACATGGCAGCGCTGCACGCCATCGAGGTGGACCGGGGCATCCCGGTGGGCGAACTGGTCGAGACCATCAAGTCCGCCCTGCTGACCGCCTACCGGCACACCGAGGGACACGCGGCCGAGGCGCGTATCGAGATCGATCGCAAGACCGGCGAGGTCAAGGTGATCGCCACCGAACTCGACGAGGACGGCAACCAGATCAGCGAGTGGGACGACACCCCGGAGGGGTTCGGCCGCGTCGCCGCCACGACCGCGCGCCAGGTGATGCTGCAGCGGTTCCGCGACGCGGAGAACGAGAAGACCTACGGCGAGTTCTCCGCGCGCGAAGGAGACATCGTCGGGGGCGTGATCCAACGCGACGCGCGGGCCAACGCCCGCGGCCTGGTCGTGGTGCGGATGGGCAGCGAGACCAAGGGCTCCGAGGGCGTCATCCCCGCCGCCGAACAGGTCCCCGGCGAGCGCTACGAACACGGCGACCGGCTGCGCTGCTACGTCGTCGGCGTCACCCGCGGCGCCCGCGAACCGTTGATCACGCTGTCGCGCACCCACCCGAACCTGGTCCGAAAGCTGTTCTCGCTGGAGGTGCCCGAGATCAACGACGGGTCGGTGGAGATCGCCGCCGTCGCCCGCGAGGCGGGCCACCGCTCGAAGATCGCGGTCACCTCCCGGGTGCCCGGCCTCAACGCCAAGGGGGCGTGCATCGGGCCGATGGGACAGCGTGTGCGCAACGTGATGAGCGAGTTGTCCGGGGAGAAGATCGACATCATCGACTATGACCCGGACCCGGCGAAGTTCGTGGCCAACGCCCTGTCGCCGGCCAAGGTCGTCTCGGTGACCGTCATCGACGAGGCGGCCCGCGCGGCGCGCGTCGTCGTGCCCGACTTCCAGCTCTCGCTGGCCATCGGTAAGGAGGGGCAGAACGCCCGGCTGGCGGCCCGGCTGACCGGGTGGCGCATCGATATCCGCAGCGACGCGGCGCCCACGGGCAAGGCCGAACCGGGCGCGGACGCGGCGCACGGGGCGGTCCGCGACCGCTGACGCCACCGACCTGCACAGCCGGTTCGGTTCGGCGCATCGGGGACGGTAGACTCAGCTGTGATCCAGCGCGAGACTTCGGCTTCAGCGCATCAACGCAGCCCCGACACCCCTGTCGGGCCGGTGCGGACGTGCGTCGGCTGCCGGAAGCGAGAGCTGGCCGTCGAACTGCTTCGTGTGGTCGCAGTCGGGTCCGGGAACGGTCCCAGCGCCGTGACCGTTGACTCAGCGAGAACGCTGCCGGGGCGGGGTGCGTGGCTGCATCCCGATCCACAGTGCCTCGACGCAGCAATTCGACGGCGAGTGTTCGTTCGAGCGTTGCGCATCACCGGTTCACCGGACGTAACCGCGGTGGTCGAGCACGTCAGCGCTGTGAGCAGCGCGGAAGCGCCCGACACGCCCGGCAAGAGAACAGGTAGCGAAGAACATGAGCACACCGTGAAGTCCCGATGACCATGCGTCATAGCTAACCCGAGGCGCGGCGCCTACCACCGCTGACGCCTCTAGAGATGGAGAAGTAGTGGCAGGTAAGGCCCGTGTACACGAGTTGGCCAAGGAACTCGGTGTCACCAGCAAGGAAGTGCTCGCCCGACTGCGCGAACAGGGCGAATTCGTCAAATCGGCGTCCTCCACCGTGGAGGCCCCGGTCGCGCGCCGGTTGCGCGAATCATTCGGCGGCGGGAAGGCCGCGCCGGAGAAGGCCAAGGCCGACGGCAACGGCGCTGCCGCCAAGGGCGCCGGAACCGCCCCGAAGCCTGCCGCGAAGGCGCCTGCGCCCAAGCCGGCAGCGCCGGTCGTGGAGACCCCGGCCGCGCCGGCCGCACAAGCCGCGCCGCCTCCGTCCGCCGCCGCACCTCCGGCGACCCCGACGGCGCCGCCGACCCGTCCCGGTCCGACCCCCGGCCCGCGACCCGGCCCCGCGCCGAGCGCGCCCAAGCCGGCCCCGCGCGTACCGCGCGTCGGGAACAACCCGTTCTCCTCGCAGCAGCCGGTCGACCGGCCGATGCCGCGCCCCCAAGGCCCCCGGCCCGGTCCCGGTGCGCCACGTCCCGGTGCCCCGCGCCCCGGCGGCGCCACGCCCGGCAACATGCCACCGCGCCCGCCCGGCGCGCGACCCGGCGCAATGGGTCGTCCCGGCGGCACGCGTCCCGGCCCCGGCGGCCGTGGTCCCGGCGGCGGTGGCGGTCGTCCGGGCGGACCCGGCGGTGGCGGCGGCGGTGGCGGTAACTACCGCGGCGGTGGGGCCGGTGGCCCCGGTGGCGGCGGTGGTGGAGCGGCCGCTGGAGGTTTTCGAGGTCGTCCCGGTGGCGGCGGTGGTCGTCCCGGCCAGCGCGGCGGAGCGGCCGGTGCGTTCGGCCGTCCCGGCGGTGCGCCGAAGCGGGGTCGCAAGTCGAAGCGGGCCAAACGCGCCGAATACGAGAACATGCAGGCTCCGGTCGTCGGTGGCGTGCGGTTGCCGCACGGCAACGGCGAGACCATCCGGCTGGCGCGCGGCGCGTCGCTGTCGGACTTCGCCGACAAGATCAACGCCAACCCGGCATCGCTGGTGCAGGCGCTGTTCAACCTCGGTGAGATGGTCACCGCCACCCAGTCGGTCGGCGACGACACCCTCGAACTGCTCGGCAGCGAGATGAACTACAAAGTCCAGGTCGTCTCGCCCGAGGACGAGGACCGCGAGCTGCTCGAGTCCTTCGACCTCACCTACGGCGAAGACGAGGGCGGCGAGGAGGACCTCGAGGTCCGCCCGCCGGTGGTGACCGTCATGGGCCACGTCGACCACGGCAAGACCCGACTGCTGGACACCATCCGCCAGGCCAACGTCCGCGAGGGCGAGGCCGGTGGCATCACCCAGCACATCGGCGCCTACCAGGTGGCGGTCGACCTCGACGGCACCGAACGGCCGATCACCTTCATCGACACCCCGGGTCACGAGGCGTTCACCGCCATGCGTGCCCGCGGCGCCAAGGCGACCGACATCGCGATCCTGGTGGTCGCCGCCGACGACGGCGTGATGCCGCAGACGGTGGAAGCGGTCAACCACGCGCAGGCCGCCGACGTCCCGATCGTGGTGGCGGTCAACAAGATCGACAAGGAGGGCGCGGATCCGTCGAAGATCCGTGGCCAGCTCACCGAGTACGGCCTGGTGCCCGAGGAGTACGGCGGCGACACGATGTTCGTCGACATCTCGGCGAAGAACAACGTCAACATCGAGCACCTGCTCGAGGCGGTCGTGCTGACCGCCGACGCGTCGCTGGACCTGCGGGCCAACCCCGACATGGAGGCCCAGGGTGTGGCCATCGAGGCGCACCTGGACCGCGGTCGCGGCCCGGTGGCGACCGTGCTGATCCAGCGCGGCACGCTGCGGGTGGGCGACTCGGTGGTGGCCGGCGACGCCTACGGGCGCGTCCGTCGCATGGTCGACGAGCACGGCGAGGACGTCACCGAAGCGCTGCCGTCGCGGCCGGTGCAGGTCATCGGTTTCACGTCGGTGCCCGGTGCCGGTGACAACTTCCTGGTGGTCGACGAGGACCGCATCGCCCGGCAGATCGCCGACCGGCGCAGCGCGCGCAAGCGCAACGCGCTGGCCGCCCGCACCCGCAAGCGCATCAGCCTCGAGGACCTGGATTCGGCGCTGAAGGAAACCAGCCAGCTGAACCTGATCCTCAAGGGCGACAACGCCGGTACGGTCGAGGCGCTCGAGGAGGCCCTGCTGGGCATTCAGGTCGACGACGAGGTCGAACTGCGCGTCATCGACCGCGGCGTCGGTGGCGTCACCGAGACCAACGTCAACCTGGCGTCGGCGTCGGATGCGATCATCATCGGCTTCAACGTCCGCGCCGAGGGCAAGGCCACCGAGCTGGCCAACCGCGAGGGTGTGGAGATCCGCTACTACTCGGTGATCTACCAGGCCATCGACGAGATCGAGAGCGCGCTCAAGGGCATGCTCAAGCCGGTCTACGAGGAGAAGGAACTCGGCCGCGCCGAGATCCGGGCGATCTTCCGGTCGTCGAAGGTCGGCAACATCGCCGGCTGCCTGGTCCAATCCGGCATCATGCGCCGCAACGCCAAGGCGCGGCTGCTGCGCGACAGCGTCGTGGTCGCCGAGAACCTCACCGTGTCCTCGCTGCGCCGGGAGAAGGACGACGTCACCGAGGTCCGCGAGGGCTACGAGTGCGGTCTGACGCTGACCTACTCCGACATCAAGGAAGGCGACGTCATCGAGACGTACGAACTGGTCGAGAAAGAGCGCACCTAAATGGCCGATCCGGCACGAGCACGCCGGCTGGCCAAGCGCATCTCCACCATCGTCGCCTCGGCGATCGAGTACGAGATCAAGGATCCACGGCTGGCCGGTGTGACGATCACCGACGCAAAGGTCACCAACGATCTGCACGACGCCACGCTGTACTACACGGTGTTGGGCACGTCGCTGACCGAGGAGCCCGACTACGCGGGTGCCGCGGCGGCGCTGGAGAAGGCCAAGGGCGTGCTGCGCTCGAAGGTCGGCGCCAGTCTCGGTGTGCGGTTCACGCCGACGCTGGCGTTCGAGCGCGACACCGTGCCCGACACCGCGCACCGGATGGAGGAACTGCTGGCCCGCGCCCGCGCCGCGGACGAGGATTTGGCGAGAGTTCGGCAGGGTGCCAAACCCGCCGGCGAGGCGGACCCGTACCGTGTCCCTGGGGGAGAAGGCCAAGAAGTTCCTGGGGAGCCGGACGACTCTGAGGACAGCGGTGACCGCGATAGACAAGACGGCTGACGTTCCGGAGGTGGGCGTCCGCGTCGATGCGCGCGGCGCCGCTGACCTGCTGGCAGCGGCTGAGGTCGTCGGCGTGGTCTGCCACGTCTATCCCGATGCGGACACGATCGGCGCCGGTCTGGCGCTGGCGCTGGTGCTCGACCAGTCCGGCAAGGCGGTACAGGTCAGCTTCGCCGCCCCGGCCGCGTTGCCGGAGTCGTTGCAGTCGCTGCCCGGTGGTCACCTGCTGGTCGGTCCCGACGAGATGCGCCGCGACTCCGACCTCGTCGTGACGGTCGACATCCCCGGTATCAACCGGCTGGGGGCGCTGCGTGAGCTCGCCGACGGGGGCTGCGAGGTGCTGGTCATCGACCACCATGCGTCGAACCAGATGTTCGGCAGTGCCAACTACGTCGACGCGTCGGCGGATTCCACCACGATGCTGGTGGCAGATCTGCTCGACGCGTGGGGCAAGCCGATCGACATCGGGGTGGCGCACTGCCTGTACGCGGGGCTGACCACCGACACCGGATCCTTCCGGTGGGCCACCCCCCGCGCGCATCGGCTGGCCGCCCGGCTCGTCGAGATCGGTGTCGACAACGCCGCCATCAGCCGCGCCCTGCTCGACACCCATCCGTTCGCGTGGCTGCCGATGCTGTCGCGGGTGCTCGGCTCCGCGCAGCTGCTGCCCGACGCGGTCGATGGGCGCGGCCTGGTGTATGCCGTTGTGTCACACCAAGAGTGGGCAAGCGCGCGGCCGGAGGAAGTGGAAAGCATCGTCGACATCGTGCGCACGACGCAGCAGGCCGAGGTCGCGGCGGTGCTCAAGGAGATCGAGCCGTCGCACTGGTCGGTGTCGATGCGGGCGAAGAACTACGACATCTCCGCTGTCGCCAGCGCCTTCGGCGGTGGCGGGCACCGGTTGGCCGCCGGATACTCGGCCACCGGATCCGCCGACGATGTCGTTGAGGCGCTCGTCACCGCTCTTGGCTGAGACGCCGTCGCCGGTCACCGGCCGCCGGATCGCCGGACTCGCGTTACCCGCGCTGGGAGTGCTGGCCGCAGAACCTCTTTACCTCCTGTTCGACCTGGCGGTCGTCGGCCGGTTGGGCGCGCTGACGCTGGCGGGGTTGGCGATCGGCGCGCTGATCCTGGCCACGCTCAGCTCGCAGATGACCTTCCTGTCCTACGGCACCACCGCACGCTCGGCGCGCTTCTTCGGCGCCGGCGATCGGGCCGCCGCGGTGGGTGAAGGGGTGCAGGCGACGTGGCTAGCGCTGGGCCTCGGCATGGTGATTGTGCTTGCAGTGCAAGCGTTTGCGGTGCCGCTGGTGTCGGTGTTGGCGGCCGGCGGCGACATCGCCGGCGAGGCGCTGCCCTGGGTGCGGATCGCGATCGTCGGCGTGCCGGCGATCCTGGTCTCGGCGGCGGGCAACGGCTGGATGCGTGGCGTGCAGGACACCGTGCGGCCGTTGCGGTATGTGGTGACGGGGTTCGCGGTGTCGGCGGTCCTGTGCCCGTTGCTGGTCTACGGGTGGCTGGGCATGCCACGTCTCGAGCTGGCGGGGTCGGCGGTCGCCAATCTGGTGGGGCAGTGGTTGGCGGCGCTGCTGTTCTTGCGGGCGCTGCTGATCGAGCGGGCGCCGTTGGGTCTGGCGCCCGAGGTGTTGCGCGCGCAGGTCGTGATGGGGCGCGATTTGGTGTTGCGCACGTTGGCTTTTCAGGCCTGCTTCGTCTCCGCGGGCGCCGTCGCCGCCCGATTCGGCGCCGCCGCGGTCGCAGCTCACCAGGTCGTGCTGCAGCTGTGGAATTTGCTTGCCCTGGTGCTCGATTCGCTCGCGATCGCCGCGCAGTCGCTGGTCGGGGCGGCGCTGGGCGCGGGACAGCTGGCACACGCGAAGACGGTGGCGTGGCGGGTCACGGTGTTCTCGACGCTGGCGGCCGGGGTGCTGGCGGTGGTGTTCGCGGTCGGCGCGTCGGTGTTTCCCAGCGTGTTCACCGACGACCGCTCGGTGCTCGACGCGATCGGTGTGCCATGGTGGTTCATGGTGGCCCAATTGCCGATCGCCGGAATCGTTTTCGCACTCGACGGGGTGCTGCTCGGGGCGGGCGACGCGACCTTCATGCGCAACGCGACGCTGGTGAGCGCGCTGGTCGGTTTCCTGCCGTTGATCTGGCTGTCGCTGGCCTTCGGCTGGGGGCTGCTGGGCATCTGGGCCGGGCTGTCGACGTTCATGGTGCTGCGGCTGGTATTCGTCGGCTGGCGCGCCTTCTCCGGCCGCTGGCTGGTCCCCGGCACCGCCTGACTTTCTCCGCGAGCGTGCGTGCGCCCACGACACGCCGCGGAATTTCAGCTGGTTGTGCACGCTCACGAACGCCGAGCGTGCACAACCTGCCGTCACGGCACGGCCGACCCGCGCGGAGGCTCGCCGGGTGGCGCCACCAGATCGCCCGGACCGGTGATCCCGCCCCCGGGCGGCGGCGGAGGAGGCGGCGGCTGCGGGGGCCACTCGGGCCACGGCGGCAGCGGCGGTGTGACCGGTGGCGGCTCCGGCGGAATGACCGGCGGCGGGGGATCGGCCGCCGGCGGGGGTTCGGCCGCAGACGGTTCGGCCGTCGGTGTCGTGACACGCGCAGGCGGTGCCGACGTCGGCGGCGCCACCGAACGGGGCGTCGGCTTGACGCTCGGCGTCGGGGTGATCGCAGCGGTCGGCGGTGGCGGCGGGGGCGGCATGGTCTGGCTCACCTCGACCGGTGAGACGGCCGCGTCGTCCTGACCGAACCACAAGAAGATCAGCGCCATCGCCGCGACCAGAGCACCCAGGAACAGCGTGGCCGGCAGCAGGTAACCCTGGTCGCGCCGCTGCCCGGACAACGACCGCGACGCCGACGTCAGCTCGACCTCGGTCAGTGTGCGCTCGCGCAGCCACGCTGGCGCCGGGATGAACACCGGAGCGGCGCCCAGCAGGGCCACCGGGCTGACCAGCCGGCGTCGTTCCTCGTCACAGACGGCACACGACTCGATGTGGCGCGAGATGCGTTTGCGCATCAGCACGGTGAACTGTCCGTCCCAGCCGTCGAGGATCTCTGCCAACTCGGGGCAGCCGCCGGAACTGCGCACCCTCCGGGACACCAGCAGGGCCCCGAGCGAGCGTTGAACGGTTTCGCGCAGCCGGTGCACGATGGTGTTCGCGTTCGCGGGGGTGACCCCGAGTGCGTCGGCGAGGTCGGGACCGCCGAGGCCGTGGCGGAATGCCAACTCCAGCACCGACCGGTCGCGGTCCGACAGCCCGCCCGCCGCCTCGGCGACCAGGTCGGCGAGCTCCATGCGCGCCGCGAGGGTGTCCGGGCTGGGATCCGCGGACGCCGTGTCGGGCAGGTCATCCGACGGTGTCTCGCGGCGCCGCTCGCGGATCCGGCGCAGCACCTCACTGCGCGCGATCGCATACAGCCACGGCCGCAGCCTCTGCGGGTCGCGCAGTTGCCGGAGCCGCGTCGCAGCGATGCAGAAGGTGTCCTGCACACAGTCGGCGGCACCGTCCCGGTCGGCCAGCATCCCGATGCAGAAGTCGTGCAGCCGGTCGGCGTAGCGGTCGTAGATCTGCGCGAACGCACCCTGGTCCCCGGCCGCCGAGGCAGCGACCAGTTCGGCGTCGCTGAGGGGCTGGCCGCCGAGTTCCCAGTCCGGTATAGCCGTCATGGCGTCGCTCTCCCTGATGGGTATGGGTGATGCTACGACCCCAGGTTCAGTGGAGGGACGAAGATCGGCGGCCCCGGATCCGGCAGCGGGTCGGGCTCGGGTGCGGGCGGTTCGGGAAGCTTGAAATCGTCCACCACCGGCGGCGGAGGCGGCTGCGGCGGCTCCTGAGGGTCTTCGCCGGAGGGCTCTTCGGGTGCAGACGGCTGCTCGGGCGTCGGGTGCTGAGCGGGGGCCGGCGGCTGGGCGGGTGGCGCGGTGTTGACGACGACCGTTTGCTCATGCGGCGCGACGGCCGGTGGCGTGTTCACGTCGAGTCCCCGACGGTCATGTGCGGGCGCGACGGACGTCGTCGGCGCGGCACTGTCGGTGACGAGCACAGCGTGCTCGGGTGCGGTGCCGGGCACCACGACCGTCTCCTGAGCGGGTCCCGCGTCGAAGAGCATCAACGCCACCGCGGTGCCGGCGCCGACGCCGACGGCCAGCGCCGTGGCGAGCAGGGCGTGCCGGGCCACCGGCGATCGCTCGTCAACCGGTTCCTCGATGATGCGCTCGTCGGCGACGTACTCGTCCTGCCCGGGCTGTCCGAGCGGGCTGGCCGCCCAGGCGGCCGCGACGGTGGCGGTCTGCGATTGGGTGTCGAGGTGGGTGGTCATGGCTGGTCCTTCGGTATGTGCGCGGCCCCGGTTGGGCTGCGGTTACCGGTAGGAGCGACCAGCCTGCGCTCCTCTGACACTTTTTCGACGACTAGATCTTCGGTGCCCTCGCGACGGCCGCCCAGCCGTAGTCGTTGGTCTTGACCTGTACGTCGCCGAAACCGGCGGCCTCCAGCCGGGCCGGCAGCGTCGCGGGGTCGACGGGGTTGTAGGTGTCGCCCTCGTGGGCGGAGGCCAACTCGTCGCTGCCGAGGCTGTCACCGGCCACCAACGCGGCACCGGGTCGCAGTACCCGCGCGACCTCGGCGAACAGCCGGTCCTGCAGCTCAACTGTTGGCACGTGGTGCAGCATCGTGAAACACGCTGCACCCGTCAAGCTTTGGTTGGCAAAGCCGAGGCGGGTGGCGTCGCCGTTGACGATCTCGATCGACGGCATGCCCTTGAACCGCTCGCGCAGCATCGCGGCCAGGTCGTCGTCGATCTCCACCGCCGTCAGGTGGGCAACCGATGCGCCGAGCACGTCGGTGGTTGCGCCGTAGCCGGGCCCGACCTCCAGCACGTCGTCACCGAGGTCGACGTCGCCGAGCGCCCACGGCAGGATCACCTCGCGGATCATCTGCCGCCATTCGTCGCTGCCGCAGAACTCGTGCGCTTCGTTCACGCTCGTCAGCCTACGAGCGTCAACGAGGCGCTGAGATTTCCGCGGCGTGTCGTGTGCAGAGCACGCGCGCTCGCGCCACAAAGCGGCTTCTAGCGGACCTGGGTGCGGCCGCGATGCAGGACCGCGGCGCGGTTGGCG
This sequence comes from Mycobacterium sp. B14F4, assembly GCF_039871645.1. Classification (NCBI taxonomy): domain Bacteria; kingdom Bacillati; phylum Actinomycetota; class Actinomycetes; order Mycobacteriales; family Mycobacteriaceae; genus Mycobacterium; species Mycobacterium sp. B14F4. The sequence goes on from NZ_JBDPMF010000001.1 coordinate 796,858, forward strand.
GCGATGTCGTCGCCGCTGGCGGTGCGCATCCACTCGCGGGCCGACGCCGCTTCGATCCACAGGCCCTCGTTGGTCTGCGCCTCGTCGATGCGGTGGTACGACGCGAGCAGCGCCTGCACGGCGCGCTGGTTGTTGCCGACGATCGACGCGGCGACCTGGCGCGCAATCGCCGGCAGCTCGTCGTGCGGCACCACCTGGGTGACCAGGCCGGTCCGCAACGCCTCCGCCGCCGAGAGGTAGTCGCCGGTGAGGCTCATGCGCCGGGCCATGCCGATACCGACCTTCTGCGGCAACCGCACCGACAACCCCCACGTGGGCAGCAGTCCGACGCGGGCGTGGGTGTCGGCGAAGCGGGCCTGCTCGGAGGCGATCAGGATGTCGCAGTACAGCGCGATCTCCAGGCCACCCGTCACCGCCGCGCCGTTGATCGCCCCGATCACCGGCTTGCTCATCGGCGGCCACTTCGGCGAGATGTCCGGCAGCTCCGTGGTGTCGCCGAGCTCCTTGAGGTCCAGCCCCGCGCAGAACACCGGGTCGGTCCCGGTGACGATGACGACGTCGACGTCGCCGTCGGCCTGCGCGTCGCCCAGCGCGGCGTAGAAGCGTCCGCGCAACTCGGCCGACAGCGCGTTGCGGGCCTGCGGCCGGTTCAGCGTCAGGGTCCGGACCCGGTCCTGCGTCTCGATCAGCAGAATGTTTTCCGAAGAGCTCATCGAATGAACCTATCGTGGACGCATGTGCCGAAACATCACCGAGCTGCGCGGGCTGGAGCCGGCGGCGACCGACGAGGAGATCGAAGCCGCCGCACGCCAGTACATCCGCAAGGTCAGCGGCATCACCCGGCCGACGGCCGCCAACGCCGACGCCTTCGAGGACGCGGTCGCCGAGGTCACCGCGACCACCCAGCGGCTGCTGGCCTCGCTGCCGCCGCGACGCCAGCCGCCCAAGACCGTGCCGCCGCTGCGCAGGCCCGAGGTGCGGGCCCGGATCGCGGCGAAGGCGGCGACATAACGACCACGACGGCGACCCAGCCCGCGCTCGAGGAGTGGAGCGCGGTGGTGCACGCGCTGCTCGACGGCAGGCAGACGGTGCTGCTGCGCAAGGGCGGTATCGGTGAGAAGCGGTTCGCCGTCACGGCGTCGCGCTTCCTGTTGTTTCCCACCGTCGCCCACAGCCACGCCGAGCGGGTCCGCTCCGAACACCGCGACCTGCTCGCCGCGGCGGCCGATGACAGCACCGAGGACGCGGTGACGATCCGCGCCGGGGCCGCCGTCGTGGCCGCGATCGACGTCAAGCGGCCGCAGGGGTTGGAAGACATTGCCGGACAGCATATTTGGACCGACGAGTCGGTGCGCGCCGACCGGCTGGACTTCCGCCCCAGGCACCCGCTCACCGCGCTGGTCGTCCAGGCCTGCCCGCTGACGCAGCCGGCCCGGATCGCGCGTACGCCCGACTACGCCGGCTGCACCAGCTGGGTGTCACTGCCCGTCGACCCGCAGTGGGGCCCGCCCGTCCACGACGAGGCGACGCTGAGGAAGATCGCCGCGGACGTACGCCACTCAGTCGGTTGACGGCGGGCGCGGACCCGCGGGCAGCAGCAGTCGCGAAACGCCGTCGGCCAGATGCACGGTGTGGGTGGCCGACTCCAGCCTGCTGCCCGTGCCGAGCGGCTCGCCCGTACCGAGGTTGCGAGCGAACCGCGGATGCGACCCGCCGGCCACCAGCACGCGGATCCGCGACCCGGCCCGGAAGCGGTGCGCGACGGCATCGAGTTCGATGCGCACAAGGCCCGAATCCGGTGCGCCACCGAGGTATCCGTCGCTGACATTGCGCGACCGGCCCCGCGCGTCCACCTCGCTGATGCGCACCCACAGGTCGTTGTGCGGGTTGTCGCACGAGTGAGACAGCTCCAGCACCGGCGTGCCGGCCAGGTAGAGGTCGGTGGGCAGGCGATCGCCGGTGAAGCTCAGCACGTCGGCGCGCTGGGCCAGGTGGTGGTCCTTGCGGTAGCCGCCCTCGGGCGAGAGCAGCCGGCCGCCGATCGTCGGCGTCGGGTTGGCCGGGTTGTAGGTGAACGTCGCGGCAGGGGCCGACTCCGGAGGCACCGCGTCACCGAGCCTGCCGCCCGGCTGCAGGTAGCGCGCCTGCTCGGGCATCGCCGGTGGCCACTGGGGCAGTTCCGCCCAGCCGCGGCCGTTGACGAAGACGCGCACCGGATGCCGCCGGCGCCCGCCGCCTCCGCCGAGATGGGTGCCGAGCCAATCCAGCGACTCGCGGACGGCCGTCGGCGCCGCCTTGGTCATCAAGTGCGTGTGCGTCCACGATCCGAGCGTCAGGCCGACCGGCACTCCCCGCTCCCGCAGCCGGTGATACTGGGCCAGCGTCTGCTCCAGGAACAGGTCCTGCCAGCCGCCGATCAACAACACCGGAATCTCCGTGCGGTCCAACGCTTCCCGGATGTTCAGCGACGTCCAGAACGGATCGTCGGGCTCCGGGTGGTCCAGCCACGACTCCCACCACGGCGCACCGGCGCCGAGCAGCGACCGGCCCGCGTCACCCGCGGGAAGTCCGGTCGTCGCGCGCGCCAGGGCACGACGTGCCCGAACCTGGCCCAGCAGGGCACGCAGCCGGCTGGGCTCCTCCTGGCGGGCCACCAGATTGCTCCAGCCGAGGAAGTCGTTCAGCGCGAACGTCCCTCGACCCCAGCGCGGTCCGCTCACGTCGTGCGGCCCGACGGTGATCACGGCGGCCTTCATCTCCGGCGGCGGGTCCACCAGCAGCGCCCACTGGGTGAAGCCGAGGTACGACAACCCGATCGTGGCGAAGGACCCGGTGAACCAGTCCTGCTCACGCAGCCACGCCACGGTGTCGGCTCCGTCGGCGATCTCGTTGACCATCGGGTTGAACTCGCCACCGGAGCCGAACGTGCCGCGCACGCTCTGGAACACCACGTGATAGCCGCGCGACGCGTATACGCCGGCGTAGAGCGCCGAGAACGGGAAGCGACGGCCGTACGGGCAGCGGACAAGCAGCGTGCCCGTCGGGGTTGCCGTCGCGGGCGCGTAGTGATCGGCCCTCAGCTCGACACCGTCGCGCATCGGGACGTGCACCTTGTTCACCGTGAAGTCGCACTCGTGCGGCGGCAGCCGCAGCAGGCGCGAGAGGGTGCGTCCGGCGAGCCGCGCGGTGGTTGGACGGGCAGGAGCGTCGACGGTCACCCCGTCGAGGCTACGCAGGCGATCCGGCGTCCGAGTCAAGCGCCCGCACCACGCCGGTCATCGCCCAGTCGATGGCCGAGGTGGCGTCCTCGCCGTCGAGTCCCCACACCCCGACGAGGCGCTCGTAGGACGCCGGGCTCCACAGCACGTCGAGCAGCGCCGCCACCTTGCGTCGCCGGCCCTCCGGCAACCCGGGCGCCGCCTCGTCGACGGCGCGCAGCAGCGCCTCGCGACGGCGCTCGTCGGAACTGACGAACGCCGAATCGGTCGGGGTCGGGAAGGTCTCGCGCACCGAGAAGCGTTGCAGCGACGCGAAAACGCGCGCGGTCACCGTACCGAGATTGTCGAGCGTCACGTCCTCGTAGGACACGCCGGCTTCCGCTTCGAGCTGTTGCATCACCGCGGCGTGCAGGTGACGTTCGGTGGGGAAGTGCCGGTACACCGTTCGCTCGCCGACGCCGGCGCGTTCGGCCACCGCGCGGAACGTCAGCGCCCGCCAGTCCCAGCTGTCGAACTCGTGCACCAACTCGCTGCCCGCGCCGACGATGCGCTCACGCGTCTGCGTGGCCTTCCGGCGACGGGCGCTGTTGTCGTAGGAGCGCCGCTGCGCTCTTGACGGGTCGCCCATAATGATGACAGTCTACTGTCACTAATTGGGTGCAAGGTGCGGCGAACGTGCTTTACGGCTCGAAAAAATGCCGAACCTTCGAGCGGTAATGCACGTTCGCCGACGAGTAGGTGGGAGGTGCACCGTGGCATCGGCGACAGAATTGATGGCCCGCGCCGTCGGGCGGACGGGTCTCGACGACTTCGGCGACGACTCGTTTCGCGAAGGCCTGCAGATTCTCACCCGCGCGCTGCGCGACGAGGCCCGGCTCAACGCGCGCGGCGAGGCCTTCGTCTACCACCGCATCGAACTGCACCTGTCGCAGCGCCTCCAGGTCGAGGACTGGTATCGCAGGCATCCGGAGATCGCCGACGAGGTCATCGTGGCGCCGCTGTTCGGGCTCGGCCTGCCGCGCACCGGGTCGACGGCGCTGTCCTTCCTGCTCGCCCAGGACCCCGACGTCCGCTACCTGCGCAGCTGGGAGTCCGCGCAGCCGTGTCCGCCGCCGTCGACGGTGCAGGGCGACGATCCGCGCATCCCACCGGACGCGCGCCCGATCGTCGTCGGCAGCCGCCACCACGTGCCCAACGACATCCGCGGCCCGATGGAGTGCCTGGACCTGATGGCGCTGGACTTCAAGTCGCAGATCTTCCAGGCCTATGCGCAGATCCCGTCGTACTCCCAATGGTTATGTGACAACGCCGATTTCACCCCGACCTATGTCTACGAGCGGCGGGTGCTCAAGTTGTTGCAGTGGGGAGAGCGGTCGCGGCCGTGGCGGCTGAAGTCCCCGGCGCACGTGCTGTCACTCGCGCACCTGGACCGCGTGTTTCCCGACGCCCGGTTCGTCATGACGCACCGTGACCCCACCGACGTGATGCTGTCGGTGGTCGACGTCTATGCCGACATCGTGGGTGGCTTCACCGATGATCTCGACCGGCGCTTTCTCGGCGAGCTGAACGTCGCGCAGTGGTCCACCGGGATCCAGCGCACGATGGCCTTCCGCGCCGCCGGCGCCGACGACCGCTTCTACGACATCGACTTTCGCGTCATGCAGGCCGACCCGATCGGCGAGGTGACCCGCCTGTACGCGTGGCTCGGCGAACCCGTCACCGAGGAGTTCGAAACGCGGATGCGAACGTGGTGGGCCGAGAACGCCGAGAAGCGCGAACCGCACCCGAAAGCGGACCCCGAGGCATTCGGACTGGACTTCACCGAGATTCGGCCGTTGTTCGCCGACTACGTGGACTCGTACGTGAGGAGCGTTCATGAGCGTTGACCTGACCGGCGGCATGGACCCGGCCCGTGAATTCATGTTCGCGCGGCGGCCCGACAACCCGGAGATGCGCGACTCCGTGAGCTTCTGGGTGTTCGACGACCGCGGCGAGATCGGTCTGCCGCGCATCGGCATCGAGGCTGTCGCGTCGAACTGGGAGGCCCACGGTCTTCAGGTCAACATCGCGTTCGCCGACGGCCGGGTGTTCCGGCTGCGCGCCGACGGTCCCAGCAGGCCGGTCGAGGGGCCCGACGGGCGACCGACCGTGTTGGGCGCGGGGCCGCTGACGTTCGCCTGCGTGGCGCCCTTCGACACGTGGACCGTGGCGTTCGACGGCCGGGCCGTGCAGACGTCGTCGGCCGATCTGGCCGCAGGCCGCAAGGACGGCCCGCTGGTCGACGTGCGCTTCGAGGTCGAGGCCAAGATGGCCGTGCCGCCCTGGGTGCAAGGTGCCATGCGGGCCGACGCCGACGAGCAGCTCAAGACGTCGATCGTCGGCGATCTCATGGGCGGGCCACGCTACGAGCAGTTGTTCCGCGCCACCGGGGCGGTCGACATCGCCGGCGAGCACCGGTCGTTCTCCGGCAGCGGGTTGCGGATCCGGCGCCAGGGGGTGCGCAAGCTCGAAGGCTTCTGGGGCCACTGCTGGCAGTCGGCGTTGTTCGGCAGCGGCCGGGCGTTCGGCTACATCGCGTATCCGCCACGACCCGACGGGCAGCCGAACTACAACGAGGGCTACCTCTACTTCGGGGGATCCGGTGGCGACGGCGACCTGGTGCCCGCCCGGGTCGTGGAGGCGCCCTGGCTGCGCCGGTTGCAGCCGCGCGGCGAGGACGTGTCCCTGGTGCTCGAAACCGACCGGGGCACGGTGCGCATCGAGGGCGAGACGGTGGTGTCCACCCACGACATCACCGATCGCAGCGAGATCCCCGCCGACCAGCTCGCGTTGATGGCGAACTGGACGTTTCCGGCGTTGCAGCAGGCGGGGGTGCGCTATCGCTGGGACGGCGAGGAGGCGATCGGCATGCTGGAGCGTTCGAGCCCGATGGATCAGATCGAGCACGACGGCTGAGCCGTCAAATTCAGTGAAGCGGCTGAGCCGTCAAATTCAGTGAAGCGGCTGAGCCGTCAGTCGAGCCTTCAGAACACGTAGTGGGGGATGAGCTCGTGGGCGCGCTGCAGGTTGGTCTGCATGCAGTCCGGGTTGGGGTTGGAGTAGATCGGTGAGTAGAACAGCGACTGCTGCAGCACCCCGTACTCGGTGTCGAACGCGATCATGCAGGTGATCCACCAACGGTTGTTCCAGTCCGTCGGCTTCATGATCCAGTACTGCGCGGCGCGGTGCCCGGCGATGTCGAGTTCGACGGCGTCGGGGGGCAACGTCGACTCGTAGGTGCGCCACACGATCGCCTCGACCGCCATCTGGTAGTTGCCGGCGTCGTACTTGCAGCGCAGCTGGTCCTCGGGAATCGGCGGGGTGTAGGCCAGCCCGATCGCCTGCACGGCGTCCAGCGGAATCTGCTTGCACGGGTTGAACGGGGCCGGGTCGGTGGTCTCGACGACGGGCCACTTGATCGACGTGGTGACATTCGTCATCGGAATGTCGTCGGCATTCACATGCGGCGCGCCGGCCGGGCTGCTCTGCCACACCACGATCACCGCGGTGACCAGCGCGCACAGCACCGAGACCAAGCGCAGCTTGGCGACCATCACACCCCCTGCTCATCGGTCCGACCTAGCGGGCAGTGTAGCGGGCGCCCGCCGGGGGCCGGCGAGGAAACGAGAACCTGTTCTAGTTGCCCCGCGGGCCGCGCGCCGCCGGTTCAGTAGGCTGGTCGGTTGTGACACGCGACGGCCGGCGCCCCACCCTGTGGGCGATCAGCGACCTGCACACGGGTCACACCGGCAACAAACCGGTGACCGAGTCGCTGCATCCGGCCTCACCCGACGACTGGCTGATCGTCGCGGGCGACGTCGCGGAGCGCACCGACGAGATCCACTGGGCGCTCGATCTGTTGCGCAAGCGGTTCGCCAAGGTGATCTGGATCCCGGGCAACCACGAGCTGTGGACCACCAACCGCGACCCGATGCAGATCTTCGGCAAGGCCCGCTACGACTACCTGGTCAACATGTGCGACGAGATGGGCATCGTCACTCCTGAGCACCCGTTCCCGGTGTGGACCGAGGAGGGCGGCCCGGCCACGATCGTGCCGATGTTCCTGCTCTACGACTACACCTTCCTGCCCGCCGGGGCGGCCACCAAGGCCGAAGGCCTGGCGATCGCGCGGGAGCGCAACATCGTGGGCACCGACGAGTTCCTGTTGTCGGCCGAGCCGTATGCGACCAGGGACGCGTGGTGCCGCGACCGGGTGGCCTACACCCGCAAGCGGCTCGAGGACCTCGACTGGATGACGCCGACGGTGTTGGTCAACCACTTCCCGATGGTGCGCGAACCGTGCGACGCGATGTTCTATCCGGAGTTTTCGCTGTGGTGCGGCACCACCGCGACCGCCGACTGGCACACCCGCTACAACGGGATCTGTTCGGTGTACGGCCATCTGCACATCCCGCGCACCACGTGGTACGACGGGGTGCGGTTCGAGGAGGTGTCGGTCGGCTATCCGCGAGAGTGGCGGCGGCGCAAGCCGTATCGGTGGCTGCGGCAGATCCTGCCGGACCCGAAGTACGCGCCCGGCTACCTCAACGAGTTCGGCGGCCACTTCGAGATCACCCAGGAGATGCGCGAACACGCGCAGAAGGTGCAGCAGCGGGTTTCGGAAAGGCTGGGTCGATGACCACGGCCGCATCGCTGCTCTCGGGTGTGCTGCTCGATGCGACACCGTCGTTGGCCGCCGCCGAACTGTACAGCGACCCACCGGAACTGATGCCCTTGCCCGAAGAGGAGCCGCTGATCTCCCGGTCGGTGGCCAAGCGCCGCAACGAGTTCATCACCGTCCGGTACTGCGCCCGGCAGGCGTTGGGCGAACTGGGCGTCGGTCCGGTACCGATCCTGAAGGGCGAGAAGGGCGAACCGTGCTGGCCCGAGGGAGTGGTCGGCAGCCTGACTCACTGCGAGGGCTACCGCGGTGCGGTGGTGGGCAGGCAGGCCGACGTGCGGTCGGTCGGCATCGACGCCGAACCGCACGGTGTGCTGCCCACCGGGGTGCTCGACGCGATCAGCCTGCCCGCAGAACGCGCCGAACTGCGTGAACTGCCCGGGGGCCTGCACTGGGACCGGGTCCTGTTCTGCGCCAAGGAGGCGACGTACAAGGCGTGGTATCCACTGACCCGGCGCTGGCTGGGTTTCGAGGACGCCCATATCGTCTTCGACGTCGACGACAGCGGGACGTCGGGCGGCTTCGTGTCCCGCATCCTGATCGATCCGGTCGCGCAGATCGGGCCGCCGCTCGAGACGCTGGCGGGGCGCTGGTCGGTGCGCGACGGGATCGCGCTGACCGCGATCGTCCTGTGACCGAGGCCGGTCTCGTGGTCGTCGACAAGCCCGCCGGCATGACGAGCCACGACGTCGTCGGCCGATGCCGCCGGTTCTTCGGCACCCGCAAGGTGGGACACGCGGGCACCCTGGACCCGATGGCCACGGGCGTGCTGGTGGTCGGGATCGAGCGTGCCACCAAGATTCTCGGCCTGCTCACCGCCACCGACAAGAGCTATTCGGCCACCATCCGGCTCGGGCAGACGACGTCGACCGAGGACGCCGAAGGCGAAGTGCTGCAGACGTTTTCAACTGCCCATGTCACCGATGCGCAGATCGAGCAGGCGGTGGCCGCGTTGCGCGGCGAGATCGACCAGGTCCCCTCGGCGGTGAGCGCGATCAAGGTCGGCGGGCAGCGGGCCTACAAGCTGGCCCGCGAGGGACAGGCGGTCGAGTTGGCGGCCCGCAGGATTCGGGTCGACCGGTTCGAAGTCGTTGCCGTGCGGCGGCAACCCGGGTTGGTCGACGTGGACGTCGAGGTCGACTGCTCAAGCGGGACCTACATCCGGGCGTTGGCTCGTGACGTGGGCGCCGCCCTGGGTGTGGGCGGACATCTGACCGCCCTGCGTCGCACCCGGGTGGGCGGCTTCGGACTCGATCAAGCCCGCACGCTGGAGGAGTTGGCCGACGAACCGCGGCTGAGCTACTCGCTGGACGAGGCCTGCCTGCTGACCTTTGCCCGTCGCGACCTTACGGCCGACGAGGCCGAATCGGCCAGTCACGGAAGGCCTTTGAATCCCGCTGGCATCGAGGGCATCTACGCCGCGGTCGCACCGGACGGAAGAGTCGTCGCGCTCTTGACAGACGGAGCCGAGCACACGAAGTCGGTCGTCGTCATCCGCCCGGCCACCCTCACCCGGTAATCCGCAGTTCAGTTCAATCCTGCAGGCAACCTAGGTTCATGGCCACTGGGGTCGACGGAGCTCGCGTGCGCGCGCACCCGGGTCATGGGCGCGATCGGCGCCAACCCTCAGCTGACCACCCAGATTGCTTCTGCCGCAGGGTTTCCCAGGTCGACGGTGGTGCCGGGATCGTCCTCGCGGGCGTCGGCGGATTTCACGGCCACCGAGATCATTCCCGCGAAGTCACGTCGGGCCAGCACGTGCAAGCGAGAATCCAGGCTGATGCCGACGCTGTCGAAGTACCGCAGCATCTCCGGATCGGCGTCGGAGATGCGCGCGATGGTGCCGGTCTCGCCGTCGCGGCACACCGACAGCTGCCGCGCGTCGGGGGTGGGCACCCGGCCGTCGGCGGCCGGGATCGGGTCACCGTGCGGATCGCGCGTCGGATGGCCCAGCTTGGCGTCGATGCGATCGAGCATCCGATCCGACACCGCGTGCTCGAGCACCTCGGCTTCGTCGTGCACCTCGTCCCAGCTGTATCCGAGCTCGCGGACCAGGAACGTCTCCATCAAGCGGTGCCGGCGCACCATCGCCAGCGCGGCGGCACGCCCGGCGTCGGTCAGCGTCACAGCGCCGTACTTCTCGTGGTTGACCAGCCCCTGGTCGGCCAGCTTGCGGATGGATTCGGACGCCGTGCTGGCCGACACGCCGAGCTTCTCGGCGAGCAGCTTCGTGCTGATCTTCTCCAGCGACCACTCCTGCACGGTCCAGATGACCTTCAGGTAGTCCTGGGCAACCGTCGTCAGGTCGCGCGCATCGCCGGCAGGATTCACAGAACAAAGTTTAGGCAATGGTCACCTCATCTGGGCATGCAGCGAAGCGGCGAGGCGTGGCCGCGCCGTAGGCTAGCCCCGTGCAGCGCTGGCGGGGACAGGACGAGATCCCGACCGACTGGGGCCGATGCGTCGTCACCATCGGCGTGTTCGACGGGGTGCACCGCGGCCATCAGGAGCTGATCAACCACGCCGTCAAGGCCGGTCGCTCGCGCGGAGTGCCGACCGTGCTGATGACCTTCGATCCGCACCCGATGGAGGTCGTGTTCCCCGGCAGCCACCCCGCCCAGCTGACCACGCTGACCCGGCGCGCCGAACTGGTCGAGGAAATGGGCATTGACGTCTTCCTGGTGATGCCGTTCACCTCGGACTTCATGAAGCTGACCCCCGAGCGCTACATCCATGAACTGCTGGTCGAGCGGCTGCATGTGGTGGAGGTCGTGGTGGGGGAGAACTTCACGTTCGGCAAGAAGGCCGCGGGCAACGTCGCGCTGCTGCGCAAGTCCGGTGAGCGGTTCGGTTTCGCGGTCGAGGGCATGTCGCTGGTCGCCGAGCATCATCAAGACGAGACCGTGACGTTCTCTTCGACCTACATCCGGTCCTGCGTGGACGCCGGTGACGTCGTCGCCGCGGCCGAGGCGCTGGGCCGTCCCCATCGGGTCGAGGGCGTGGTGGTCCGCGGCGACGGCCGGGGCAAGGTCCTGGGCTTTCCCACCGCCAACGTCGCACCACCGATGTATTCGGCGATCCCCGCCGACGGGGTGTATGCGGCGTGGTTCACCGTGCTCGGCCACGGCCCGATCACCGGCACCGTCGTCCCCGGCGAGCGCTATCAGGCCGCGGTGTCGGTGGGCACCAACCCGACGTTCTCCGGTCGCACCCGCACGGTCGAGGCGTTCGTCCTCGACACCAGCGCCGACCTGTACGGCCAGCACGTCGCCGTCGACTTCGTCGCCCGCCTGCGCGGGCAGGAGAAGTTCGCGAAGGTCGAGGACCTCGTCGAGCAGATGGGCGCCGACACCGAGCACGCCCGTACCCTCCTGTCGGCGCAGTGATAGTCTGCGCGGCTCCGCCTCGGTGAGCTGCGATTTCACGCCGTTGCGGGCGCGCTGTTAGACTTCTCGCCGACCTGGCGTGCGCTGCAGTTCGCGGCGGCCACGGCCCGAGATATCCCGCGGACTGAAAAGATGGAGTTGATTCGTGGCGCTCACCGCCGAACAGAAGAAGTCGATCCTTGGCGATTACGGCCTGCATGACACCGACACCGGCTCGCCGGAGGCCCAGGTCGCGCTGCTGACCAAGCGCATCGCCGATCTCACCGAGCATCTCAAGGTGCACAAGCACGACCACCACTCGCGGCGCGGTCTGCTGCTGCTCGTCGGCCGCAGGCGTCGGCTGCTCAAGTACGTCGCGCAGGTCGACGTGCAGCGCTACCGCTCGCTGATCGAGCGGCTCGGCCTGCGTCGCTGACGACGCGCCAGTACGCACCCGGGCCGGGCCGGGATTTCGGCCGGGTAGCTGCGGCAGAGTACGATGGTCTGGTTCGTCGGCCGTCTCGGCGCGAACGACTCGGGTGCGGCATCGCAGTCCCGCGAGCACCGCTCCCGCGAGCGTCATATCGGAACCCGCTCGATCGCGCGGTCTTCGGTAGTGGCTGCCGGATCATCAATGCCGGCAGCTTCGATCGATGGCCGTAGCCGCATCGAGGCCGGTGGTTCGAACGCTGTGACGACGCGAAACAGCTAAACAGTGAACCCAGAGAGGCCATACGGACGCCCATGTCTGTAGTTGAGATTGAGGACGGCGTGTACGAATCGACCGCCGTCATCGACAACGGGAGCTTCGGCACCCGCACCATCCGCTTCGAAACCGGCCGCCTCGCCCAGCAGGCCGCCGGAGCCGTCGTCGCCTACCTAGACGACGAGACCATGCTGCTGTCGGCGACCACGGCCGGCAAGTCGCCGAAGGACCACTTCGACTTCTTTCCGCTGACCATCGACGTCGAGGAGCGCATGTACGCCGCCGGGCGGATCCCCGGCTCGTTCTTCCGTCGCGAGGGACGCCCGTCCACCGACGCGATCCTCACCTGCCGGCTGATCGACCGTCCGCTGCGGCCGACGTTCATCTCCGGCCTGCGCAACGAGGTCCAGGTCGTCGTGACGATCTTGAGCCTCGATCCCAAGGACCTGTACGACGTGCTGGCGATCAACGCCGCGTCGGCGTCGACGCAGATCTCCGGACTGCCGTTCAACGGTCCCGTCGGCGGCGTGCGGGTCGCGCTGATCGACGGTCAATGGGTGGCGTTTCCGACCGTCGAGCAGCTCGAGCGGGCCGTGTTCGACATGGTCGTCGCCGGCCGCAAGGTCGAGAACGCCGCCGAATCGGATATAGCGATCATGATGGTCGAGGCCGAGGCCACCGACAACGTCATCGAGCTCGTCGGCGGCGGAGCGCAGGCACCGACGGAAACCGTTGTGGCCGAGGGCCTCGAAGCCGCCAAGCCGTTCATCGCCGCGCTGGTCGACGCACAGCAGGAATTGGCCGACCGCGCCGCCAAGCCGACCGCCGACTACCCGGTGTTCCCCGAGTACGGCGAGGATGTCTACTACGCCGTCGCCTCGGTGGCCACCGACGCGCTGTCCGAGGCGCTGAGCATCGCGGGCAAGCAGGAGCGCAACGACCGCACCGACGAGATCAAGGTCGAGGTGCAGGAGCGGCTGGCCGAGCAGTACGCGGGTCGCGAGAAGGAGGTCGGGGCCGCGTTCCGGTCACTGACCAAGAAACTTGTGCGGCAACGCATTCTGACCGACCACTTCCGCATCGACGGTCGCGGCGTCACCGACATCCGCGCGCTGAGCGCGGAGGTCGCCGTCATCCCGCGGGCGCACGGCAGCGCGTTGTTCGAGCGCGGCGAGACCCAGATCATGGGTGTCACCACGCTGGACATGGTCAAGATGGCCCAGCAGATCGACTCGCTGGGGCCCGAGACCAGCAAGCGCTACATGCACCACTACAACTTCCCGCCGTATTCGACCGGTGAGACCGGTCGCGTCGGCTCGCCCAAGCGCCGCGAGATCGGCCACGGCGCACTGGCGGAGCGGGCGTTGATGCCGGTGTTGCCGGGCGTCGAAGAGTTCCCGTACGCCATCCGTCAGGTTTCCGAGGCACTGGGCTCCAACGGCTCCACGTCGATGGGCTCGGTGTGTGCGTCCACGCTGTCGCTGCTCAACGCCGGTGTGCCGCTGAAGGCTCCGGTCGCGGGCATCGCGATGGGCCTGGTGTCCGACGACGTCGAGGTCGAGGGTGGTGGCGTCGAAAGGCGCTTCGTGACGCTGACCGACATCCTCGGTGCCGAGGACGCCTTCGGCGACATGGACTTCAAGTGCGCCGGCACCAAGGACTTCGTCACCGCGCTGCAGCTGGACACCAAGCTCGACGGCATCCCGTCGCAGGTGCTCGCCGGCGCGCTGGCGCAGGCCAAGGACGCCAGGATCACCATCCTCGAGGTGATGGCCGAGGCGATCGACAAGCCGGACGAGATGAGCCCGTACGCGCCGCGGATCACCACGATCAAGGTGCCGGTCGACAAGATCGGCGAGGTGATCGGGCCCAAGGGCAAGATGATCAACTCGATCACCGAGGAGACCGGCGCGTCGATCTCGATCGAGGACGACGGCACCGTGTTCGTCGGCGCCTCCAACGGCGAGGCGGCCCAGGCCGCGATCGACAAGATCAACGCGATCGCCAACCCGCAGCTGCCCAAGGTCGGCGAGCGGTTCCTCGGAACCGTCGTCAAGACAACCGATTTCGGCGCGTTCGTGTCGCTGCTGCCCGGACGTGACGGGCTGGTGCACATCTCCAAGCTCGGCCGTGGCAAGCGCATCGCGAAGGTCGAGGATGTCGTCAAGGTCGGCGACAAGCTGCGGGTGGAGATCGCCGACATCGACAACCGCGGCAAGATCTCGCTGATCCTCGTCGCCGAGGAAGAGGCGGCTGCCACGACAGACACCGCGACTGCACCGGCAGATGCCGCCACGGCCAGCAGCTAGGGCATTGCGCCGCGGTGACACCACCGCGGAGTCATCCACTCGGGATCTCTCGACGGTGCGCCGCACCGTGCTGCCCGGTGGCCTGCGCGTGGTCACCGAATACGTCCCGTCGGTGCATTCGGCGTCGGTGGGCGTATGGGTCAACGTCGGTTCCCGCGACGAGGGGCCCAGCGTGGCCGGCGCGGCGCACTTCCTGGAGCACCTGCTGTTCAAGTCGACGCCGACGCGCTCCGCGGTTGAGATCGCCCAGTCCGTCGACGCGGTCGGCGGTGAGCTGAACGCGTTCACCGCCCGCGAGCACACCTGCTACTACGCGCACGTGCTCGACACCGACCTCGAGTTGGCCGTCGACCTGGTCGCCGACGTGGTGCTGCGCGGCCGGTGCGCCGCCGACGATGTCGAGATCGAACGCGACGTGGTGCTCGAGGAGATCGCGATGCGCGACGACGATCCCGAGGACACGCTCGGCGACGTCTTCCTCTCGGCGATGTTCGGCGCACACCCGGTCGGTCGTCCGGTGATCGGCAGCGTGGACTCGATCACGACGATGACGCGGACGCAGTTGCACTCGTTCCACGTCCGCCGCTACACACCGGAGCGCATGGTGCTCGCGGTCGCAGGCAACGTCGACCACGCCAAGGTGGTGGCGCTGGCCCGGGAGTACTTCGGCCCGCGCCTGATTCGTGGCCGTAGCCCGGTGCCGCCGCGCAAGGGCACCGGGCGCCTCGGCGGCGAGCCGAGCCTGCAACTGGTCAACCGCGACTCCGAGCAGACGCATCTGACGTTGGGCGTGCGCACGCCGGGTCGGCACTGGGATCACCGTTGGGCGCTGTCGGTGCTCAACACCGCCCTCGGCGGCGGATTGAGTTCGCGCCTCTTTCAAGAGATCCGCGAGACGCGCGGCCTGGCGTACTCGGTGTACTCGACGGTCGACACCTTCTCCGACAGCGGTGCGTTGTCGGTCTACGCCGGGTGCCTGCCTGAGCGGTTCGACGAGGTCGTGCGCGTCACCACCGACGTGCTGCAGGCCGTCGCCTCCGACGGCATCACCGAGTCGGAGTGCCGAATCGCGAAGGGCTCGCTGCGGGGCGGTCTGGTGCTCGGGCTGGAGGACTCCGGTTCGCGGATGCACCGCATCGGCCGCAGCGAACTGCACTACGGCGAACACCGCACGATCGAGCAGACGCTGGCGAAGATCGAAGCGGTGACGCTCGACGAGGTGAACGCCGTCGCGCGCCGGCTGCTGACCCGAGCTTACGGCGGTGCCGTTCTCGGCCCGCAAAGATCGAAAAAGTCGCTGCCGCAGCCGCTTCGGGCCATCGCGGGCTGATCGCCTACGCTAGGGGCGATGACTGGACTGTCCCGGCGGCGCGTGCTGGTCGGCGGACTCACGCTCGCGGCCCTGGCCGCATGCTCGGAGAAACCCGTCCTGGCCGACCCTGCCGAACCCCTGCCCCCGGTCGAGGACCGCATCGGCCCGCTGGAGCGGCGGCACAACGCACTCATCGGGGTGTTCGCCGCCAACCTCGACACCGGCAGGACCGTCGCGCACCGGGCACAGGAGCCGTTCGCGATGTGCTCGACGTTCAAGACCTACGCGGCGGCGCGGGTGCTGCAGATGGCCGAACGCGGTGAGCTGACGCTGGACCGCGCGGTCACCATCGAGCCGAACGACATCGTGGTCAACTCGCCGGTGACGCAGACCCGGGTCGGACAGAACATGACGCTGGCCGAGCTGTGCCAGGCGGCGCTGCAGCGAAGCGACAACGCCGCAGGAAACTGGCTGCTGCGGGTGATCGGCGGACCGTCGCGCATCACCGACTTCGCGCGCAGCATCGGAGACGAGCGGTCGCGGCTGGACAGGTGGGAGATCGAGCTCAACGCGGCCGTGCCGGGCGATCCCCGCGACACCAGCACCCCGGATGCGCTGGGCGGCGGGTACCGCGCGCTGCTCGCCGGCGACGCGTTGGCGCCGCCGCAACGCCACCAGCTCGAGGAGTGGATGCGCGGCAATCAGACGTCGAGCATGCGGGCGGGTTTCCCGCCCGGCTGGACCAGCGCCGACAAGACCGGCAGCGGCGACTACGGCAGCACGAACGACGTGGGTGTGGCCTATGGTCCCGACGGCCAGCGGCTGCTGATCGCGGTCATGACGCGATCGGCCGCCGACGGCCCGGACGCGCCCGGCCTGCGGCCGCTGGTCGGTGAACTGGCCACTTTGCTGGTTCCGGCGCTGCTCGCCTGAGACATTCACCAGGCCGCCCCGACCATCCCCCATGGTCGGGGGCGACTGGATGAGCGGCTGTCCCCCCACGCGGCCCCCAGCGCCAGCCGCTGGACTAAACGGTATGGCACGCGGGGGTGCCGGAGGAATCGGGCGAATCCCTATCGTTTTGGGCGGCGACCCTTACCCGACGGCGCCGACCTGCGCGAACAGGGTTCAGGCCAGCACCGACGCCGGATCGGTGAAGGGCAGGTGCAGGTCGTGGGCGACCTGCTCGGACAGCAGCGCGCCGTCGTGCGTCGACAGCCCCTTGGCGAGCGCCGCGTCGGCCCGGCAGGCGTCCTGCCAGCCCTTGTCGGCGAGCTTGAGCACGTACGGCATGGTCGCGTTGGTCAGCGCGAACGTCGACGTGCGGGGCACCGCGCCCGGCATGTTGGCCACGCAGTAGAAGACGGTGTCGTGGACCGCGAAGGTCGGGTCGTCGTGCGTGGTCGGGCGGGAATCCTCGAAGCAGCCGCCCTGGTCGATCGCGATGTCGACCAGCACGGCGCCGGGCTTCATGTGCGCGACGGTCGAGTTGGTCACCAATTTGGGGGCCTTGGCGCCGGGCACGAGCACCGCGCCGATGACCAGGTCGGCGGTCTTGACGGCGTCTTCGAGGTCGAAGAGCGACGAGTAGCGGGTCTCGATGGCGCCGCTGTTCTCGTTGTCGATCTTGCGCAGCGTGTTGACGTTGAGGTCGAAGACGGTGACGTGGGCGCCCATGCCCTTGGCGATGCGGGCGGCGTTGTAGCCGGCGACGCCGCCACCGATCACCACGACCTCGGCGGGCGCGACGCCGGGCACACCGCCCATCAACACCCCGCGGCCGCCGTGGCTCCGCATCAGGTGATAGGCGCCGACCTGGGCCGACAGCCGTCCGGCGACCTCGCTCATCGGCGCAAGCAGGGGCAGGGCACCATCGGCGGTCTGGACGGTCTCGTACGCGATCGACGTGGCGCCCGACGTCATCAGCGCGTCGGTGCAGGCCTTGGACGCGGCGAGGTGCAGGTAGGTGAACAGCGTCTGGCCGCGACGCATCCGCGGGTACTCGGCCGCGATCGGTTCCTTGACCTTCAGAAGCAGTTCGGCTTCGGCCCATACCTGGTCGGCGCTGGTGATCAGTTGGGCGCCGGCGCGTTTGAAGTCGGCGTCGGAGATCGCCGAACCGTCACCCGCGCCCGACTGGATGATGACCTCGTGACCGCGGTGCACCAGTTCGGCGACACCGGCCGGGGTGATCGCGACGCGGTACTCGTTGTTCTTGATCTCGGTCGGAATGCCGACTCGCATGATCGCTCCTCGTATCGGGGGATTAGACAAATTGTGAAGAAACTTCGATATCACCGCAACAAACCTGGCTAAAATTCCTTAAGATGGGCCGATGTCAGAAGAAGTATCGATAGAGCCGCTCGGACGGCCGGGTTCGTCGAAGGATGTTCGGCCCGTCGCGCTCGACGACGTCGACCGCCGCATTCTGGCCGTCCTGCACCGAGACGCGCGGATCTCCAACAACGCTCTGGCCGACGCGGTCGGCATCGCGCCATCGACATGCCACGGCCGCGTTCGGCGTCTGCAGGACCTCGGGGTGATCCGAGGCTTCTACACCGACATCGATCCGGCGGCCATCGGGTTGACCCTGCAGGCGATGATCTCGGTGAGCCTGCAATCGAACGCCCGCGGCAAAATCCACAGCTTCATTCAGCAGATCCGGCGCATGCCCCAGGTGATGGATGTGTACTTCCTAGCGGGCGCCGACGATTTCATCCTGCACGTCGCCGCGCGCGACACCGACGACCTGCGGTCGTTCGTGGTGGAGAACCTCAACGCCGACGCCGACGTCGCGGGCACGCAGACGTCGCTGATCTTCGAGCACCTGCGCGGCGCCTCACCGCTGTAACGCATCGCGGGCATCGCCACACGACAGCAGATAAGCGCAAACCGCTGTCGGAAGGAACACCAATGAAGTCGTCCACGCTGCCGCTTGTCGCCGCCGGTGCCGCTGCCCTCGCGTTCGCCGGGGTCGCCTCGGCTGCCCCAATGGGACCGGATGTGTCTCGTACGGTGAAAACCCTTGAGTCGCAGGGTTTTCAGGTGATCGTGAACAAGACCGGGAACGGCCCGTTGGACCAGTGCGCGGTCGCCGCGGTGCGGCCGGGCCAGACCTACCAGCGGATGGAGTCCGACGTGCCCGGTCCGCGCGGCCACACCGGCATCACGACGATCGTCACCGGTAAGACCGTGTATCTCGACGTGTCGTGCTGAGGTCCGCCGGCGGCGCTATACGCCGATGAGGTCGGGGTGGAAGACGGCCGCCATGCGGCGCATCCCGTCGCGCCAGTCCACCGTGGTGCTGCCGGCCAGCTCGCGCAAGGTGCTCACGTCGACGGGGTTGCCGCGCAACGCCTGTTCGCTCACCTCGAAGACGGGTTGCCTGCCCACCAGTGAGCCGAGGTATCCGCACCACTCCTGCAGGCTGATGATCTGGTCGCCGGCCCAGTTCACGGTGGTGGCCGGAACGGACGCCGCCGCCAGGAGTTTCGGGATCATCGCGATGATGTCGTCCTCGTGGATCGGGTTGTAGCGGGCGGGGCCGCCGGGCGGCACCGGAATCGGTATGCCGCCCAGGATCATCTCCAGGTGGTAGAGGGGCCACCCGCCGTTGTCGCCGTACGGAACGTTGAGCCGGGCGATGATGGTCGGCACGCCGAGCACCCGCGCGACCGACCGGGCGACCACCTCGCCGGCGATCTTCGATATCGAGTACGTGGGCAGCAGAGGCTTGTGGTTGTCGCCGAGCACTGTTCGTTCGGTGCGAAGCTCGTCGTCGGGCGGGTCATACACCGCCGCCGACGAGCAGTGCAGGAAGGCCTTCACGCCGCGGCAATGCGCCATCAGCAGGCCGACCGACTCCGCGTTGGCGGCGAGGTCCTTGTCCCACCTGCCGCTCTTGGCGACCGCCAGATTGAGGACATAGTCGAAATCCGCAGGCAACGCACCGAAGTCGCCCGCAGCCATGTTGACGGTCTCGCATCGCACGCCGGCCTTCTCGAGTTCCTCACGGGCCGCGGCGTCGGAGAACCGGGCGATGCCCCACACCTCGTTGTCGGCGGCCAGAGCTCGCGCGACGGGCAGGGCGACCTGACCGGTCACCCCGGTGATCAAGATCTTGGAGCCACGCATTGGGCTGATGGTAGGTGCCCGCCTTGAGCCGGGGTGGGGGATCGCCTCGTAAACCGTCAGAACGTCACAGTTGACTCGACAAGCCCCCTCGCGACCATCGTCACCGGCCACGAGGGGATTTGGCTGCGTCTGCGCACACAGCAGAATTTCGACGGCGGCCAGTCTGATGCTGACTGCTTAACACCACAGTTGCACCAACGGCCATCTAGCAACGGAGAAGTGAACGCAACCGGCCCTGACTCCGCCGCTACCTCCAGGCTATGCCTGCCCAATGGCCGATGGAAGAGGCGACGTTGTTCTCCTATGTGCTGAAAGGCGGTACACCGTGCTCGGCGGCTACCGCGGGCAGGCCGCAACTTAGTTCGACCCACCGACAAGTTTGGGGCGGCGATAGGGTGACGCCATGCGAGTCGGAGTACTGGGCGCCAAGGGCAAGGTCGGCACGACGATGGTCGAAGCCGTCGAGGCCGCCGACGATCTGACCTTCACCGTCGGGGTCGACGCCGGCGATCCGCTGAGCCGACTGGTGGAGACCGGGACCGAGGTGGTCATCGACTTCACCCATCCCGACGTGGTCATGGACAACCTCCAATTCCTCATCGAGAACGGGATTCACGCCGTCGTCGGCACCACCGGCTTCACCGACGACCGTCTCGATCAGGTGACGGCCTGGCTGGCCGACCATTCCGAGGTCTCGGTCATCATCGCCCCGAACTTCGCGATCGGTGCCGTGTTGTGCATGCACTTCGCGCAACAGGCCGCCCGCCATTTCGAATCCGTGGAAGTCATCGAGTTGCACCATCCGCAGAAGGCCGACGCACCGTCGGGTACCGCGGCACGCACCGCCCGGCTCATCGCCGAGGCGCGAAAAGGCATGCCGCCCAACCCCGATGCGACGAGCACAGGTCTGGACGGCGCACGCGGCGCCGATGTCGACGGCGTTCCCGTGCACTCGGTGCGGCTCGCCGGACTCGTCGCCCACCAGGAGGTGCTGTTCGGGACTCAGGGGGAGACGCTCACCATCCGCCACGACAGCCTCGATCGCACCTCGTTCGTGCCCGGCGTCCTGCTCGCTGTACGACGGGTGGCCGAGCGTCCCGGATTGACCGTCGGTATCGAACCTCTGCTCGACCTGTGATGAGCGCTTGCGCGAAGAACCGAACGCACTGATGGCCGAGGAGGGGCGGCGCGCGCTGCGCATCCAGCTGCTGATCGGCTTCATGTGCATCGCGCTGATCGTCTACTTCGTGCTGCTCGGCCGGATCGCGATGGCGTTCATCACCACTGGCGAGCCGGCGGCGATCGGACTCGGCCTGGCGCTGATGATCCTGCCGCTGATCGGCATCTGGGCGATGGTCAGCACGCTGCGCGCCGGCCTGGCCCATCAGCGGCTGGCCCGCATCGCCGCCGACCGCGGCATGGAACTCGACGTCAGCGCGCTGCCGCGGACGGCGTCCGGGCGCATCGAGCGCGACGCGGCCGATGCGATGTTCGAAACGGTGCGCGCGGAACTGGAGGACGACCCCGGCAACTGGCTGCGCTGGTACCGGTTGGCGCGGGCCTACGACTACGCCGGGGACCGCAGTCGGGCACGCGAGACGATGCGGAAGGCGGTCGAGATGGAGGAGCGTAGGTGAGCAGGACGCTGCTCGTCGTGCACCACACGCCCTCGCCGGGGACGCGGGAGTTGCTCGAGGCGGTTCTCGGCGGCGCCAGGGATCCCGAGATCACCGGCGTGCACGTCGTGGTCCGCCCGGCACTGGCCGCCACGCTGCCGGACATGCTCGACGCCGACGGCTACCTGTTCGGCACCACGGCGAACTTCGGCTATATGAGCGGCGCGCTCAAGCATTTCTTCGACACGGTGTACTACCCGAGCCTCGACCACGTCGCCGGGCGCCCGTACGGGCTGTGGGTGCACGGCAATAACGACACCGCGGGGGCGGTCAACGCGGTAGAAAAGCTTGCGACCGGGCTCGCCCTGGCCAAGGCGGCCGACGTCCTCGAGGTGATCGGCGGCGTCGACGCCGGTGTGCGCGAGCGGGCCTACGAGCTCGGTGGCACGCTGGCCGCGACGTTGATGGAGGACTAGACATGCCGGGCATCGCAGAGATCGCTTTAGGCGCAGCGCCGATCGCCGGTGGCGCACTGCTCGGCATCGCCGCGGGCGGCATCAAGGGGCCTGATGTCCGCGGCGGAATCATCAAGGACCTGGACCTGCTGGAACGGATCCCGCCCGAGCAGGTCGAGCGCCGGCAACGGCTGCAGCAGGCCATCTACGAGCGGATCGACGACCTGATCGCGACCGCGGAGAAGACGCGCGAGCTGCGCCTGGCCGCCGCCTCCTATAAAGGCAACTGGCGCGATGTCGTGGTGTTCGTCTGCGCAGTGCTGTTCACCATCGTCTGGTGGCATGTCAGCCACAGCCGGTCCAACTGGCTGGTCATGTTCATCCTGTTGGTCATCTTCTCGGTGATCTCAGGCATCTACGCGCTCCGCGGATTGTTCCGCGCAGTCCGCAGGTTCCTGCGCCGAAGGGACCGCCGCTCTCAGTAGTGGTAGGTGTCCGAGGGGGCCGGGATGTGGGCGGGGTCGTCGACGTCGTCGAACTCCGACACCTCGATGCCGTAGGCGCGGGCCAGGTCGAGGATCTTGTTGGCCCGCGCGATGCGGGGGAGATCGGACCCGTTGCGGATCTCGCCGCCGTCGCGCTCGAACTCGGTGAAAAACTCCTTCGCCCAGCTGATTTCCTCGAGTGACGGCGAGAGCCCGTCGTTGACGATCGGGCACTGCTCGGGCATCAGGCAGATCTTGCCGGTCATGCCGAATTCGACCGACACCGCCGTCGCCTCGCTCAGCTTCAGCGCGCTCGAGCCGACCGTGGGGCCGTCGATCGCGCTGGGCAGATGGGCGGCCTTGGCCGCGATCGTGAATCGCGAGCGGGCATAGGCGAGGGTGGTCGGGTGCTCGCCGAAGCCGGTGTCGCGCCGGAAGTCGCCGATGCCGAACGCCAGCCGGAAAGTGCCTTTGGCCGCGGCGATCTCGGTGATCCGCTCCAGCCCCCGCGCCGTTTCGACCAGTGCCACGATCGGCACGTTGGGCATCCGTTTGGCGGTTTCGGTCACGTGGTCGACGGATTCGACCATCGCCAGCATCACCCCGCCGATTCCCGTCTTGGTCAGCGCGTCGAGATCGTCTGCCCACCACTGGGTGCCGAACCCGTTGACGCGGACCCAGTCGGTGTGGCCCTCGCCCAACCAGCGCACCACGTTGTCGCGGGCCGCGATCTTGTCCTTGGGGGCGACCGCGTCCTCGATGTCGAGCACGACGATGTCGGCACGCGACCGCATCGCAGGCGCGAAGCGTTCGTACTGCGCGCCGTTGACCAGCAGCCAACTGCGGGCCAGCACCGGGTCGATGCGAAATCCGACGTCGCCGTGGTCGGACTGGTCACCGGTTTCTAAGTCGTACATCCGTTCATCGTTGCCTATCGGTCGGCGGCCGCGCCGTCAATTTGGCAGCGCGGATTCGAACAACTGCTGCAGCGCGATCCAGTGCCGTTCGGCGGCCTCTTCGTCGTAGGGCGCGTTGTCGGGGACGGCGAAGCCGTGCCCGGCGGGGTAGAACTCGACGGTGTGGGCCACCGCCGCAGCGGTCAGCGCCTTGTCGAGGGTCTCGGCCTGGTCCGCCGTGAAGCCGTGGTCGTTCTCGGCGCCGGCGACGTACACCGTGGCTTGCATGCGGTCGGCGAGCAGGTGCGGGCTGGTGGGTTCGTCGGTGACCAGGCCGCTGGCGTGGAAGGATCCTGCTGCGGCGACCCGATCGGGCACCCGGCCAGCCACGATCACCGACGTTCGCCCACCCATGCAGTACCCGCAAACACCGAACGCGTCGCCCTTGACCTCCGGCCGGCCGGCCAGGAAGTCGAAGAACGCGGTCGCGTCGGCGGCCATCATGTCCGGGGTGATGCTCTGGATCATGCCGAACAGGCGCTTGCGCTCGCGCGCGTCGGTGAACGCGGTCCTCATGTCGAAGGGCTGCCAGTCGCCGTGGCGGTAGTAGACGTCGGGCAGCAGCACCGCGTGCCCGAAGCCGGCCAACCGGGCGGCCATCTCCTGGAATGTGTCGCGCACGCCGCCGGCGTCGACGTACATCACCACACCGGTCCAGGGGCCGGTGCCGTTCGGGGTGTGCAGGGTGACAGGACAGGCGCCGTCGGGGGTGGCGACGGTGGCGGAGATGCTCGGCATGGCTTCCGTTCTACTCGCAGGCACTGGAAGTAAGCTGACCGGCGTGCCGATCGCCACGCCTTACGAGGATCTGCTGCGGCTGGTGTTGGAGCGGGGAACGCCCAAGTCCGACCGCACGGGCACCGGTACCCGCAGCGTGTTCGGCCACCAGATGCGCTACGACCTGACGGCCGGCTTCCCGCTGATCACCACCAAGAAGGTGCACACCAAGTCGATCGTCTACGAGCTGCTGTGGTTCCTTCGAGGCGACTCGAACGTACGCTGGCTGCAGGAGAACGGCGTCACAATCTGGGACGAATGGGCCTCTGAGACAGGCGATCTCGGTCCGGTGTACGGGGTGCAGTGGCGGTCGTGGCCGACCCCGTCGGGTGAGCACATCGACCAGATCAGCGCGGCACTGGAATTGCTCAAGTCCGATCCGGACTCGCGGCGCAACATCGTCTCGGCGTGGAACGTGGGGGAGATCCCGCAGATGGCGCTGCCGCCGTGCCACGCGTTCTTCCAGTTCTACGTCGCCGACGGCAGGCTGTCGTGCCAGCTGTACCAGCGCAGCGCCGATCTGTTCCTCGGGGTGCCGTTCAACATCGCCAGCTACGCGTTGCTCACGCACATGATGGCGGCGCAGGCCGGGCTGGGGGTCGGTGAGTTCATCTGGACCGGCGGCGACTGCCACATCTACGACAACCATGTCGAGCAGGTGCGGTTGCAGCTCGGTCGGGATCCCCGGCCGTATCCGGAACTCGTCCTAGCGCATCGCGATTCGATCTTCGACTACGTCTACGACGATGTCGCGATCCTCAACTACGACCCGCACCCGGGGATCAAGGCCCCGGTGGCCGTGTGAACGTAGGGCTGATTTGGGCCCAGTCGACCTCCGGGGTCATCGGCCGTGACGGCGGGATTCCGTGGCGACTGCCCGAGGACCAGGCGCGGTTCAAGGAGCTGACCATGGGCCAAGCGGTGGTGATGGGCAGGCTGACGTGGGAGTCGCTGCCGGCGAAGGTGCGGCCGCTGCCGGGGCGCCGCAACATCGTGCTGACGCATCGCCCCGATTACGTGGCCGACGGCGCCGAGGTGGTGGCCTCGTTGGAGGACGCGGTGACCGACGACCCGACGTGGGTGATCGGGGGTGCGCAGATCTACCTGGCGGCGTTGCCATTGGCGACGCGGTGTGAGGTCACCGAGGTCGAGATCGACCTGAAGCGCGAGGACGCCGACGTGGTCGCGCCCGCGCTCGACGAATCGTGGACCGGTACGACAGGGGACTGGCTGACCAGTGCCTCCGGGCTGCGCTACCGGTTCCACAGCTACCGGCGAGCGGACGCCGCGGAATAACCCGCCCCAGCCCGCCGTTAAGACGACCGGTCATATAAATCGCGGCGGCTCTGCCGGGACGGGAGCGGGATCATGAGACTTCTCGACGAAGTGATGGGCGCATACGGTGGCGCGGATCGCTGGCGGCATGTCGACACCATCAAGATCCACCAGACCGTCGGTGGCGCGTTATGGCCGCTCAAAGGCGTCGACGGCGTGCTCAACGACTCGACCGTGGAGATCAGTGTGCAGGAGCAGCGAGCCTGGCATCGGCCGCTTCCCGAAGCCGGGCTGCGGTCGTCCTTCACCCCCGACCGTGTCGCGATCGAAACCGACGAGGAAAACCCCCGGATCATGGACACCCTGACGTCGCCGCGGGAGTCCTTCGCCGACCACGGCCTGGACACGCCGTGGTCGATGCTGCAACTGGCGTATTTCGCCGGCTATGCGATGTGGACGTATCTGTCCGAGCCGTACTCATTGACGCGTCCCGGCGTGCACACCGAAGAACTCGGCAAGTGGGACGAGGACGGTCAGACCTGGCGTCGGCTGGGTGTCCACTACCCGGCGAACATCGCCACCCACAGCGCCGAACAGGTGCTCTATGTCGACTCCGACGGTCTGCTGCGGCGCCGCGATTACACGGTCGACATCAGCGGCGGTTCACCGGCCGCGCATTACATGGACGAGCATCGCGAATTCGGCGGCATCGTCCTGCCCGTCAAGCGCATCGTCTACGGGCGCGACGAGCACGACCGGCCCGCGCGTGACATGGTCATTGTCACCATCGACATCGACGAGGTGGCGGTGAGCTGACATGCCCAGGCCGAGCTTGCGAGACGCGCTGCTGGATGCCGGGTTCGACGAACTGAGTGCGGGCGGGTATGCGGCCACCGGCGTGGCGACGATCGCGGCGGCGGCCGGCGCGCCCAAGGGATCCTTTTACAACCACTTCCGCAGCAAGGAAGCACTCGCCCTCGAGGTGCTCTCCCGATACGGGCAGGGGCGTCGTCTCGAGCTGCTCACCGAGCCCGGAGTCGCTGCCCTGCAACGCATTCGGAATCACCTGGCCCATCTGAAGGCGGATCTGGCCGCACACGACTACCGCAGGGGCTGCATGTTCGGCAATTTCGCCGCCGAGGCCCCGTCCGGAGCGCCGGCGCTCACCGCTGCGGTGGCGGCCGCGATGAACAGCTGGCACTCGGCGCTGAGTGAAGCCATTCGCGACGGTCAGCAAGCGGGCGAAATCTCCCGCGATGTCGAAGCGGAGGGGACGGCGGAGTTGATCGTCGACAGCTGGGAGGGCGCAGCGCTGCGCGCCAAACTCACGGGCGACGGTGCACCGGTCGACAAGGTGGTGCACCTGATCTTCCAACGGATCCTGCCGCCGGCTGACTTGTCGGTGTAGTGGTGCACCATGGCGCCGTGCCCACGTTGACCGCCGTCCAGGCGCGCCGGGTCGCCGTCGCGGCGCAGGGACTGGGGGAGCCTAAGCCGCGTGGCCCGGTCACCCGTGCGCACCTGCGGCGGTTGATTTCGCGGATTCAGGTGCTGCAGCTGGACTCGGTGTCGGTGGCGGTGCGCGCCCACTACGCGCCGGTGTTCAGTCGGCTCGGCCCGTATGACCGCGACGTGCTCGACCGCGCGGCGTGGAGTCATTCCCCTCGATCCCCGCGGCTGCTGGTCGAGTACTGGGCTCATGAGGCCGCGCTGATGGCCGTCGAGGACTGGCCGCTGCTGCGCTGGCGGATGCGCGAGTACACCCACGGCCGCTGGGGCAAGGAGATCGTCAAGAAGAACGCCAAGCTGGCCGACGACGTCGTCGCCGCGGTGACGGAGTTGGGGCCCTCGACTTCTGGGCAGATCGAGGCGCACCTCGGCGCCGAGCAGCGCGGCCGCAAGGGGCCGTGGTGGGACCGCAGCGACACCAAGTGGGTGACCGAGGCGCTGTTCGCATCGGGCGTGCTGACGACGGCGACGCGGGTCGGTTTCGCACGGCACTACGACCTCGCGGAGCGGGTGCTGCCGCCCGACGTGCTGGCCCGCGAGGTCGACGACGAGGACGCCGTTCGCGAACTGACCCTGCGTGCGGCAGGTGCGCTTGGTGTGGCCACCGAGCCCGACATCCGGGACTACTTCCGGCTGTCCGCGCAGCAGGTGAAGCCCGCGGTCGCCAAGCTGGTCGCCGACGGTGAACTGGAGCCGGTCGAGGTCGACGGATGGACGGCACCGGCCTACCTGCGGGCCGGGCGGATCGTGCCGCGCCGCGACCGCGGGACGGCGTTGTTGTGTCCGTTCGACCCGCTGATCTTCTTCCGGCCGCGCGTCGAGAGGTTGTTCGGTTTCCACTACCGCATCGAGATCTACACGCCGGCGACCAAGCGCCGGTACGGGTACTACGTCTGGCCGTTCCTGCTCGACGGCGAGTTGGTCGGCCGGGTGGACCTCAAGGCCGATCGGGCGGCGGGCGTGCTGAATGTCGTCGGTGCCTTCACTGAGCCCGGCAGGGAGTCCACACGGGTGGCGGGGGCGTTGGCGAACGAGCTGCGGACGATGGCGTCCTGGCTCGGCTTGCCTGACGTGGCGGTCGGCGACAAGGGCGATCTGGTCGAACGGCTGGCCGGGGCGCTCGGCTGAGGCTCAGGCGCAGTCGGCGCAGATCATCCTGTCGCCGGACTGCAGAGCCAGCCGGCTGTGGTGCTGCACCAGGAAGCAGCTCGAGCAGGTGAACTCGTCGGCCTGCTTCGGTATCACCCGCACGGTCAGTTCCTCGCCCGACAGATCGGCGTCGGGCAGGTCGATCGAATCGACCGCATCACCGTCGTCGACGTCGAGCACCGCCACGTCGACTTCGCGTCGCCGGGCGGCGAGGGCGTCCAGCGACTCGTCGGCGACCTCGTCGGTGTCCTTGACGCGGGGCGCGTCGTAATCGGTGGCCATTGATCACCCTCCTCGAAGATCAGCGCTTGAGTAACGCCGGTGGAGAACCGCTTTGTTCCCGGTGCGAAACATCGTCAAACCCGGTCCTCGGCGGGGCGACTGCGTGCTTTCATCCGCCGTGGTCGGCGCGTCGGGAATGAATTCGCCCGTTCGGCTCGCGTTAGGGTGAGCCGTGGCCGAGACCACGCCTCTGCGCGTCCAGCTGATCGCCAAGACCGAGTTCGTGGCGCCGCCGGACGTGCCGTGGAGCACCGACGCCGAGGGCGGCCCCGCGCTCGTCGAGTTCGCCGGTCGCGCGTGTTATCAGAGCTGGTCCAAGCCGAATCCGCGCACCGCGACCAACGCCGCCTATGTCCGGCACATCATCGATGTCGGCCACTTCTCCGTGCTCGAGCACGCATCGGTGTCCTTCTACATCACCGGGATCTCGCGTTCGTGCACCCACGAGCTGATCCGGCACCGCCACTTCTCCTATTCGCAGTTGTCGCAGCGCTACGTCCCCGAGCACGACGCTCAGGTGGTCGTGCCGCCGGGCATCGAGGGCGACCCGGAGCTGACCGAAATCTTCGCCGCGGCCGCCGACGCCAGCCGCGCCGCCTACTCCGAACTGCTCGAACGTCTCGAGGCCAAGTTCATGGGCGATGAGCCGGGGAAGGGATCAGCGGTGCTGCGGCGCAAGCAGGCGCGCCAAGCCGCCCGCGCGGTGCTGCCCAATGCCACCGAGACGCGCATCGTCGTCACCGGCAACTACCGCGCGTGGCGGCACTTCATCGCGATGCGCGCCAGCGAGCACGCCGACGTGGAGATACGACGGCTGGCGATCACCTGCCTGCGCCAGCTCATCGACGTCGCACCGCAGGCGTTCTCCGACTTCGAGATCTCGGCGCTGTCGGACGGCACCGAGGTGGCGACCAGCCCGCTGGCCACGGAAGCCTGATTGACCGGCATGACCGACCGGCCGGATCACCGAACCGGGAGGTCTAGCGGGTAACCTTAGGCCCCGTGAGCACCAGCGGATTCGACGCCACCGCCCGGTTGGGCACCGTCCTGACCGCGATGGTGACTCCGTTCAAGCCCGACGGCTCGCTGGACACCGACACCGCGGCGCGGCTGGCCACCCGACTGGTCGACGCGGGCTGCGACGGCCTGGTGCTCTCCGGCACCACCGGCGAATCACCGACCACCACGGACGACGAGAAGCGCGAACTGCTGCGCGTCGTGCTCGAGGCCGTCGGCGACCGGGCGCGCATCGTCGCCGGCGCGGGCACCTACGACACCGCGCACAGCGTGCACCTGGCCAAGGCGTGCGCCGCCGAGGGCGCGCACGGGCTGCTGGTCGTGACGCCGTACTACTCGCGGCCCCCGCAGGCCGGTCTTCTCGCGCACTTCACCGCGGTTGCCGACGCGACGGATCTGCCCGTCGTGCTCTACGACATCCCGCCCCGCTCGGTGGTGCCGATCGAGTGGGACACCATCCGCACGCTGGCCCAGCACCCCAACATCGTCGCGATCAAGGACGCCAAGGGTGACCTGCACGGCGGCGGGCAGATCATCGCCGAGACCGGGTTGGCGTACTACTCGGGCGACGACGCGCTCAACCTGCCGTGGCTGGCGATGGGCGCGGTGGGCTTCGTCAGCGTCTGGGGGCACCTGGCAGCGAGCCAGCTGCGAGACATGTTGTCGGCGTTCAATTCCGGCGACGTCGCGACGGCGCGCAAGATCAACGTCACCCTCGGCCCGCTGAGCAATGCCCAGTCGCGGCTCGGCGGCGTGACCTTGGCCAAGGCGGGGTTGCGGCTGCAGGGCTTCGAGGTCGGAGATCCGAGGCTGCCGCAGGTGCCGGCCACTTCCGACCAACTCGACGCGCTGGCGGCCGACATGCGAGCCGCCACGGTGCTGCGGTAGTGAACGAAGAACTGAACCCACCGGAGCCGCTGGCTCACGGAGGGCTGCGGGTCACGGCGCTCGGTGGCATCAACGAAATCGGTCGCAACATGACCGTTTTCGAGCATCTGGGCCGACTGCTCATCGTCGACTGCGGGGTGTTGTTCCCCACGCACGACGAGCCCGGTGTCGACCTGATCCTGCCCGACCTGCGCCTCATCGAGGACCGCCTCGACGATGTGGAGGCCTTGTTGTTGACGCATGCGCACGAGGATCACATCGGCGCGATCCCATTCCTGCTGAAGCTGCGCCCCGACATCCCCGTGGTCGGCTCCAAGTTCACGCTGGCGTTGGTTGCCGAGAAGTGTCGCGAACACCGCATCAAGCCGAAGTTCGAGGAGGTCGACGAGGGGCAGAGTTCGACTCACGGTGTGTTCGAATGTGAGTACTTCGCGGTCAACCACTCGATACCCGGCTGCCTGGCCATCGCGATCCACACCGGTGCGGGCACGGTGCTGCACACCGGTGACATCAAGCTCGACCAGTCGCCGCCCGATGGCAAACCGACTGACCTGCCGGGCATGTCACGACTCGGCGATGCCGGGGTGGATCTGTTCCTCTGCGATTCAACGAATTCCGAGATCCCCGGCGTTGGACCGTCGGAGAGTGAGATCGGGCCGAACATGCACCGCCTGATCCGCAGCGCACAGGGACGGGTCATCGTGGCCTGTTTTGCCTCCAATGTCGGTCGCGTGCAACAGATCGTCGATGCTTCGGTGGCCCTGGGCCGGAAGGTGGCGTTCGTCGGCCGGTCGATGGTGCGCAATATGGGGATCGCCAAGGAGCTCGGCTACCTCACGCTGGCCGACGACGACGACATCATCGACATCGGCGCCGCGGAGATGATGGCGCCCGAGCGCGTCGTGCTTGTCACCACGGGGACCCAGGGCGAGCCGATGGCCGCACTGTCGCGGATGTCGCGCGGTGAGCATCGCAGCATCACGCTGACGCCGGGCGACCTCATCATCATGTCGTCGTCGCAGATTCCGGGTAACGAAGAGGCGATCTTCGGCGTGCTCGACGCACTGGCCAAGATCGGCGCGCGCGTCGTGACGAATGCGCAGGTCCGCGTCCATGTTTCCGGGCACGCCTACGCCGGTGAGCTGCTCTTCCTCTACAACGGAGTGCGACCGCGCAACGTGATGCCGGTGCACGGAACCTGGCGGATGCTGCGGGCCAACGCGAGTCTGGCCGCTCGCACGGGAGTGCCGGAAGAAAACATCGTGCTGGCGGAGAACGGTGTCAGTGTCGACCTGGTGGCGGGCCGGGCGTCGATCTCCGGCGCCGTGCCGACGGGCAAGATGTTCGTCGACGGGTTGGTCACCGGGGACGTCGGGGATGCCGTGGTCGGCGAACGGCTCACGCTCTCCTCGGGTTTCATCGGTATCACCGTTGTCGTCCAACGCGACACCGGCAAGCTGGCGGCTCCGCCGCACCTGCACTCGCGCGGCTTCTCCGAGGATCCGAAGGCGCTGGAACCGGGGGCTCGCAAGGTCGAGGAGGCGCTCGAAAGCCTTGCCGCGGAACGTGTCACCGACGTCACGCGCATCGCGCAGGCGGCGCGGCGAGCGATAGGCAAGTGGATCGGCGAGGCCTATCGCCGCCAGCCGATGATCGTGCCGACGGTCATCGAAATCTGAGCCGTTCGTCAGCCGACTGGGGCCGGCGTGAACGTCTGGATCACGCCCGGGTTGCGGACGACCGGCGGCGGCTCGGGCTCGAGCGTCTGGGTGGCCACGCTGCCAGGGGGGGCCATCGGTCCCTGAGCGGCGTTCGCGGGCGGAGCTGCGCAGGACCCGGCTCCCGAGGCCGGTGGTGCACCGGGGGAAGGACTCCAGACGCCGCCCGTCTTCTCACAACATTCGCGCTGAGCGTCGCCGACCGGCCCGTTCAGTTCACCGTTCAACCAGGCATCCTCGACCGCTTTCATGCATCGGTCATATGCGCCGATATCCCACTCCTGATTGGGGGCGGCGCACGCGATCGCGGGATCGACGGTTGCGCTGCCCGCCATGCCGCCCGCCAATGCGATGACGAGTGCCGCAAAAATTTTCAGACCTGACACGCGTCGTCTCCTTCCCTCATCGGAGGGCCTTGAACGCCGATCCCCGCACCGGACGGAAGGTCCCGACCGTTGGATGGCGATGATTATCCACCCGATGACCCGCACGCATCAACGGATTCGCGGCTGTTCCGGCAGGGACGATCAGAGGAAAATTGACATGGCAAGCACCGCGTGCCGAGTGTGTCCAGGCGTCCTGGCACGCCGCGGCCTTGAGCATCCTCCGTCGGGCCGACCAGCCGCACGAGCAAGCCGCATAGGAGTTGCCGATCCGGACCCGGTACACGATGACGACTCGATGCTCAGCGTCTGAAGCCTGTTCGGCTACGGCTTCGTCGTCGAGGTTCATGATCAGATGCTGCGCTGTGCGGCCTGCGGGGAAAACGGGTTGCATACCCGTGCCGCGCCGACCCGATTAGGGGCTGCGGCAGCAGGTGACGCTACGGGGTTAGGGGCTGGGACTTCTCCGCGTAGGCAGTCCATTCCAGGTCCGAGGCGCGCAGGCCGCGCCCCGTCGGCTCGATGTAGTTGCGCAGGTAACGATCCGGTCCCGCCTGCTCGACGAGCCGCCAACCGTACTCGGCAACCAACGGTGCGACGTCGTCCGGTTGCAGCCCGAACTTCCACACCTGCTGCCGTTGCCTGAAGCGCCGGTACAGCGTTGGGGCGTCGTACATGTTCACCCCGTCGATGAAGTCACGCCGGACATAGGTGAACACGAGCCGGCTTCCGGGCGCGACTGCCTGCAGCGCATCCAGCGTGGCGCAGACGGCGTCCCCGGACAGGTATTGCGTCACGCCCTCCCAGACGACGAATGTGCGAGCGTCCGTGCGGTACCCGTGCCCGGCCAGCGTGGCGATCAGGTCGTCGCGCTCGAAATCGAGCGGCACCAGCCGGACCGAGGCGGGCACCGCGCCGATCGCCCGCTGCACGGCGGCTCGCTTGCGGGCGATGTTCACCGGCAGGTCGACCTCGAAGACGGGCAGATCCGACCGGCGTGCGAACCGGTATGCCCTGCTGTCCATTCCGGCGCCGAGGACGACCACCGCGTCGACGGCGGGTGCCGCCGCGTCGAGACTGTCGTCGATGAACCGCTTGCGGCAGGCCAGGTTCGCCCACAGGCCGGGTCCTGCGCGCTCACTGGCGCCGATCATCAGGCGCCGCAGCGGCCCGAATCGTGTGGCGCTGACCAGGGCGCGCAGGCCGGAAGGCAGCAAGGCCGACGCCAGATCGTCGTGCACCAAGCGGTGCGACGGCGATTCATTCTGCTCCACCGCGGCCAACACCATCGGACCGAAAGCCGTTGATGCGGCCGGGTTCTCGCGGGTCATCGCCGTCAGCGCTTGTTGACCGATCCGGCGTCCACCGGCAGCGCTACCCCGGTGACGTAGCGCGCGTCGTCCGAGACCAGCCACGCCACCGCGTTCGCGATGTCCTCCGGTTGCAGCACCTGCACCGGTAGCGCGTTGCCCATGTCCTGCGGCGTCTTGTCGGCGATGCTGCCGAGCCACGCCCGGGTGGCGTCGTTGTTGATCATCGGGGTGTCCACGCCGGCTGGGTGCACGGAGTTGACCCGGATGCTGTGCGGCGCCAACAGGTTCGCGTAGAGCCGCATCAGCCCGACGATGCCGTGCTTGGCCGCGACGTACCCGATGGCACCAGGATCGTCGCTCCCCATCCCGACGAGGCCCACGACCGAACTCGTCAGCACGATGGACCCGCCGTGGCCCCGCGCGATCATCGTCGGGGTGGACACCTCGACGGTGTGGTGCACGCCCGTGAGGTTGACGTCGATGACGTCGCGCCAGCCGTCGGCGCCCGACTGCATCGGTGCGATACCGGCGTTGGCGACCACGATGTCGAGGCGGCCGAACTCGTCGAGACCCGCCTGCAGCGCCGTCGCGAGCTCCTCCTGATCGCGAACGTCCGCCTGGCGTGCGACGATTCGCGCACCGGTGTCCTCGACGAGTTTTACGGTGGCGGCGAGGTCGTCGGCGCTCGCCAGGGGATAGGGCACCGACGCGATCTGCTCGCAGATGTCGACGGCGATGATGTCCGCGCCGTCGGCGGCCAGCCTGACCGCCTCCGCCCGGCCCTGACCGCGGGCGGCGCCGGTGATGAAGGCGACTTTCCCTGCGAGCCCGCCCATCAGGACCGCAACGCGCCCTTGGCCGGATCACCCGCGACGACCGGCTGCAGCATCTTGATGTCCGGTGCGCCGTCGAGGTGCTCGCCGACAGCGCCGAACAGCGTTGCGATGGCGGGCGCGGTGCTGTGCGTCTGCAGCGCCTGCTCGTCGGCCCATTGCTCGACGAACACGAAGGTGCCGTTGGCCTCGTGCAGCGCGTACAGCTCGCAACCCGGTTCCTGGTGCACCGCCTCGATAGCCTGCTTGCACGCGTCGCGAACGGTCTCGACGGACTCGGGCTTGGCGGTCATGGTGGCGACGACGACGACGGGCATGGACGACTCCTCGGTGAGCGTGACTGAACAGATGACACCGTACTGTCTCGTCCATCCGCGTCACCGTCTCACGTCCGTACCGCGTGCTGGTCACGATGCCGCAACGACACCAACCTGTGACCCGTGTGGCAGATGGTGATTCTGGGGCTGAAGCGACTAGGCTTGCATTCATGCCAAGTAAGACCGCCGCCCGCGCCGGCGCCCGTTCGAGCAGGTCAAAGGCCGGATCGCGGGCGGGCGCCAAGCCGGCGCCCCGTCGTAAACCGGCCCCACGCCGCACTTCCTCGCCGATCTCGTCGGCCGGGGCGTCCGTGGGTCGGGGCGTCCGGGCGGGCTGGCTGATGCTGGCCAAGGGGGCCGGATCGACCGCGCGGTCGGTCGGGCGGGCCCGCGACCTGGAGCCGGGTCACCGCCGCGACGGGATCGCGCTGGCGCTGTTCGGTCTGGCGGTCGTGATCGCCGCGAGTGCCTGGTTCGGCGCGGCCCGACCCGTCGGTGGGTGGATCGACACCGTGCTGCGGGTGCTCATCGGTTCGGCGGTGGTGCTGTTGCCGATCGCCCTCGCGGCGGTCGCCGTCACGCTGATGCGCACCGAACCCGACCCGGAAGCCCGGCCCCGGTTGATCCTCGGGTCGGCGATGATCGCGCTGCCTGCGCTCGGCCTGTGGCACCTGTGGGCCGGCTCGCCGCTGGATCCCACCGCGCGCCAGCATGCCGCCGGTTTCATCGGTTTCGCGATCGGTGGCCCGCTGTCGGACGGTTTGACGGCATGGATCGCCGCGCCGTTGTTGTTCATCGGCGTGCTGTTCGGCGTGCTGCTGGTGACCGGAACGACGATCCGGGAGGTGCCGTCGACGGTGATGGCCTTGTTCTCGGCGCGGGGATATCGCAACGAGGACTACGACGAGGATTACGACGACGAGGACACCGTCGTCATCGATGCCGAGGACTTCTCCGACGGCTATTACGACGCCCTGTCGGGTGACGAGCAGCAGGCGTGGCCGTCTGCCGGGTCCCCCACGACGTTCAACGGCGCCACCCCGATGGAGAACTACCCGATCGAGGACGAGTCGCCGACGATTCCCGAGCCGACCGCCAAGACGCGCAAGAAGAAACCGGCCAAGCAGCAGACGATGTCGCTGGACCGGGTCGTCGACGGACCCTACGCCCTGCCGTCGCTGGACCTGCTGATCGCGGGGGATCCGCCCAAGCGGCGCAGCGCGGGCAACGACCGGATGATTGAGGCGATCACCGAGGTACTCGAGCAGTTCAAGGTGAACGCCTCCGTCACCGGCTGCAC
Source organism: Mycobacterium sp. B14F4 (assembly GCF_039871645.1). Classification (NCBI taxonomy): domain Bacteria; kingdom Bacillati; phylum Actinomycetota; class Actinomycetes; order Mycobacteriales; family Mycobacteriaceae; genus Mycobacterium; species Mycobacterium sp. B14F4. The sequence continues at coordinate 832,895 of NZ_JBDPMF010000001.1, forward strand.
CCGGGGCCCGACCGTCACCCGCTACGAGGTCGAGTTGGGCCCCGGCGTCAAGGTCGAGAAAATTACGGCGCTGCAACGCAATATCGCCTACGCGGTCGCCACCGAGAGTGTGCGGATGCTGGCGCCGATCCCCGGCAAGTCCGCCGTGGGCATCGAAGTGCCCAACGTCGACCGCGAAATGGTGCGCCTTGCCGACGTGCTCACCGACCCGTCCACCCGCGGCGACCACCACCCGTTGGTGATCGGCCTGGGCAAGGACATTGAGGGCGAGTACATCTCGGCCAACCTCGCCAAGATGCCGCATCTGCTGGTGGCGGGCTCGACCGGGTCCGGCAAGTCGAGCTTCGTCAACTCGATGCTGGTGTCGCTGCTGGTGCGCGCGACGCCCGAGGAGGTCAGGATGATCCTGATCGACCCGAAGATGGTGGAACTGACGCCCTACGAAGGCATTCCGCACCTGATCACCCCGATCATCACCCAGCCCAAGAAGGCAGCCGCCGCGCTCGCGTGGCTGGTCGAGGAGATGGAGCAGCGTTACCAGGACATGCAGGCCTCCCGGGTGCGCCACATCGACGACTTCAACAAGAAGGTGCGCTCCGGGGAGATCACCGCGCCGCTGGGCAGCCAGCGCGAGTACAAGCCCTACCCGTACGTCATCGCGATCGTCGACGAGTTGGCCGACCTGATGATGACCGCGCCGCGGGACGTGGAGGACGCCATCGTGCGCATCACTCAGAAAGCGCGCGCGGCGGGCATCCATCTGGTGCTGGCCACGCAGCGGCCGTCGGTCGACGTCGTCACCGGCCTGATCAAGACCAACGTCCCGTCGCGGTTGGCGTTCGCCACGTCGTCGCTGACCGACAGCCGCGTCATTCTCGACCAGCAGGGCGCGGAGAAGCTGATCGGCATGGGCGACGGCCTGTTCCTGCCGATGGGCGCGAACAAGCCGATCCGCCTCCAGGGCGCCTTCATCACCGACGAGGAGATCCACGCCGTCGTCGAGTCGACCAAGGCGCAGGCCGAACCGGAGTACACCGAGGGCGTCACCACCGCCAAGACCACCGGCGAGCGCACCGACGTCGACCCCGACATCGGCGACGACATGGACGTCTTCCTGCAGGCGGTCGAGCTCGTGGTCTCCAGCCAGTTCGGCTCGACCTCGATGCTGCAGCGCAAGCTGCGGGTCGGCTTCGCCAAGGCGGGGCGGTTGATGGACCTGATGGAGACCCGCAACATCGTCGGCCCGAGCGAAGGTTCCAAGGCGCGCGAGGTGCTGGTCAAGCCCGACGAGCTGGCGGGCACGCTCACGCTGATTCGCGGCGGCGACGACGAGGAGTGACTCGGGCGTGATTTCGTGCGGTCAGCGCACGAAATCACTCACAAATCGCTATAGCGTCAACAGCATTCGCGTGTTGCCTAGGATATTGGGCTTGACGTAGGACAGGTCCAGGAACTCCGCGACGCCGGTGTCGTAGGAGCGGCACATCTCCTCGTAGACCTCCGCGGTGACGGGCGTGCCGTCGATTTCGGCAAAGCCGTGCCTGCTGAAGAACTCGACTTCGAAGGTGAGCACGAAGATTCGCTGCAGGTGCAGTTCGCGTGCCACGTCGAGGAGCCGCTCGACGATCGCGTGGCCGACGCCCTGTCCGCGGGCCTTCGGGTGCACCGCGACCGTGCGGACCTCGCCGAGGTCCGCCCACAGCACGTGCAGGGCGCCGCAGCCGATCACCTCGCCGTCGCTCTCGGCGACCCAGAACTCCTGAACCGCCTCGTAGAGGTTGACCAGGTTTTTCTCCAGCAGGATCTTGCCGGCGTAGATATCGACCAGGGCTTTGATCGCGGCCACGTCCGAGGTTCGCGCCCGCCGCACGACGAGCTGCGGAGACTCCGCACTCACACGTGGAGACTATCCGTTCACCGCAACCGATATTCTGTTGCGGTGTCGGGCCAACCCCATACCGATCCACTGGTTCCGCGCGCCCGTGTAGCGAACATCGCAAATGTGCTCACCGGCGTGCGAATGGTGTTGGTTCCGGTATTCCTTCTCGTGCTCTTCGTCGGTGATGGTCATGAAACGTTCTGGCGGGTAATCGCATTCGTCGTGTTCGCGGTGGCCGTCATCACCGACCGCTTCGACGGCGCATTGGCGCGCAGCTACGGGATGGTCACCGAGTTCGGCACGCTGGCCGACCCGATAGCCGACAAGGCCCTCATCGGCGCCGCGCTGATCGGGTTGTCCGTGCTGGGCGACCTGCCCTGGTGGGTGACCGTCGTCATTTTGGTGCGCGAGATCGGGATCACGGTGCTGCGCTTCGTCGTGCTGCGGCACGGGGTGATTCCCGCCAGTCGCGGCGGCAAACTCAAGACCCTGGTGCAGGCGGTGGCGATCGGGCTGTTCGTGCTGCCGCTGTCGGGCGCGTGGCTCTCGGGCGCCTGGGTCGTCATGTGGGCCGCGGTCCTGCTGACCGTGGTCACCGGCGTGGACTACGTGGTCTCGGCGGTCAGGGACTCGCGCGCACGGCCCGCGGGTCGCTGAGGGGACGGACCGGCACCGCGAGCGCTGGTCAGCGTGATTTGTGCCCATTCGGGAACCAACCCGCGGGCGTACAGCGTTGCACTGATACCGAGTCCATTGACGCTCACTGAATCCTGGGAGGGAGAGCACGATGACGGCATTGCTGCGCGAGGTGGTCGGCGACGTGCTGCGCCGTGCCCGCACCGACCAGGGCCGCACCCTGCGCGAGGTGTCCGACGCCGCCCGGGTCAGCCTGGGTTATCTCTCGGAAGTGGAGCGCGGACGCAAGGAAGCCTCCAGCGAACTGCTCAGCGCGATCTGCGGCGCCCTGGACATCCCGCTGTCGCGGGTGCTGTCCGACGCCGGCCAGGAGATGGAGCGCGAAGAGCGCGCGGCGTTCGCGACGGCCGGCGCCGCCAACATCGACGTCGCCACCAAGGTCGTCATTCCCCAGGTCGTGTCGATGGCGGTGGCCTGACCCGGTGCCGTCGGACGACGACAAGCGGCGAGGGACGAGCCGCGATGGGGAGTCCGACCATGGACGGTGTGGTGATGGTGCCGACCCGATAGATTGGGCAGCACGGTGAGCCGGATGCCGGCGAGGCCGACACAACCTAGAGACACGAAGGCGGAGTGATTCATGGCCAATCCGTTCGTCAAGGCGTGGCGCTATCTGATGGCGCTGTTCAGCTCGAAGGTCGATGAGTACGCCGACCCGAAGGTGCAGATCCAGCAGGCCATCGAGGAGGCGCAGCGCCAGCACCAGGCGTTGACGCAGCAGGCCGCCCAGGTCATCGGCAACCAGCGCCAGCTCGAGATGCGGCTCAACCGCCAACTCGCCGACATCGAGAAGCTGCAGGTCAACGTCCGGCAGGCGCTGACCCTGGCCGACCAGGCCACCGGGGCCGGTGACGCCGCCAAGGCCACCGAGTACAACAACGCCGCCGAGGCGTTCGCCGCGCAACTCGTGACCGCCGAGCAGAGCGTCGAGGACCTCAAGGGTTTGCACGATCAGGCGCTGCAGGCGGCGGGCCAGGCCAAGAAGGCCGTCGAACAGAACGCGATGATGCTGCAGCAGAAGATCGCGGAGCGCACCAAGCTGCTGTCCCAGCTCGAGCAGGCCAAGATGCAGGAGCAGGTCAGTGCCTCGCTGCAGTCGATGAGCGAGTTGGCGGCGCCGGGCACCACGCCGAGTCTCGACGAGGTGCGCCAGAAGATCGAACGCCGCTACGCCAACGCGATGGGCTCGGCCGAGCTCGCTCAGAATTCGGTGCAGGGCCGGATGCTCGAGGTCCAGCAGGCCAGCGTGCAGATGGCCGGGCACTCGCGGCTGGAGCAGATCCGCGCGTCGATGCGTGGCGAGCAACTGCCGGCCGGTGGCGCCGCCACGCCGGCCAGCCCTCCCGCAACCCCGGCGGCCAACCCGCAGGCGACACCGGAAAACCCGCTGTCGCAGTAACTCGACCCCGACACCAGGGAGGATCGGCGTGAGTTCGCACTCGAGTCGGCCAGAGGCGTGGCGCTCGTTGTTGCAGCGCGGTATGCAAAACGGCATTGACACCGCCGCCGAATGGTCCGACCTGATGGCCGCGAAGCTCAACGCTGCCGCCGACCCGCGGGCCAAGCTATTGCGCAAGCGACGCTGGGCGCTGCGGCTGACGGTGTTCTTCACCGTGTCGTGTGTGTTCTGGGTCGGGGTGACCGCTCTGCTGGCGGCGTGGAGCACGCCGTGGTGGGCACTGTTCATCCCCACGCCGATCGCGGTCGGGGCGGCGTTCCTGGCCACCCTGACCTTCCTGCGCTACCGGTGGCTCAAGGGTGAACCGCTGCCACCACAGCGGTCCCGCTTCGCCCGTCGGCTGCCACCGTGGGGGTCGGCCGCCCGCCAGCCGATGGCGGCGCTGGCCGCCTCGGAGCGAGGGCTGCACTCGCTGCTCGGTGTCATGGAGCGCGGCCGGATGCTGCCCGCCGACGAACTCCGCGAGCTGACCGCGGCGGCCAACCACACCTCCGCAACCATGGCCGCGACGGCCAACGAGGTGATGTCGATGGAACGGGCGGCCCGCTCCGCACCGCAGTCGCGCGCACACCTGATCCCGACCATTCAGGCGTTCACCGCGCAGCTCGATCACGGCGCCCGGCAGTACAACGAGATGGTCAGCGCCGCCGCCCAACTGGTGTCGGCGGTGAACGCCGGGCCGATGTCGAGTTCACCGATGTGGCAGCAGCGTTACCGCGACGAGTTGTCCACCGCCACCGACCGTCTCATCGGGTGGGCGCAGGCGTTCGACGAACTCGGTCGCGCTCGCGGCGCCTAGTCGGACGACGATCAAGCGGCGAGGCACGAGCCGCGTCGTGGGGGTTACCTCCCACGCGAAGCGTAGGGGAGAGTCCGACGCAACAGGCCTAGCCGCGCTACATCGTGGGGCGCAGCGACGGCACCAGCGTCGCCACGATGCCCCGCAGGAGCGCCTTGGTGAAGTCCAGGAAGTCGAAGTAATCGCGCCACAACGTGATTCGGCCGGCATGCACCTCGAAGACGCCGCACACCCAGAACTGCATGCGGACCGGTCCGATGACCAATGCGTCGGTGCGCTCGGTAAGCACCGTGTTGCCCTCCCCGGCGATGCGGTGGATCTTCACCTCGAAACCAAAGCGGCCCTCGCCGCGGCGCATCATCTTGATGATGCGCTCGCGACCGTGGATGGTGGGTAACCCGACGTTCTGCCAGGCGACGTTGTCGGCGAGCAGGTTGTCGGCGGTCTCGAAATCCTCGTCCTGCAGCGCGTAGAGGAAGTTCTCCACCGCACGGACGTTGTCCAGATCGGTGCGCGTACCGGAAGCCTGGTCGGTCATGGCCCTCAGCGTAGTGGCCGACGGCTGTGGCAGGGTAGCCCAATGCGCGTCGCCGTGATTGCCGGCCCAGATCCGGGACACGCCTTCCCGGCCATCGCGCTGTGTCTGCGGTTTCTCGCCAACGGGGACTCGCCGACGTTGCTGACCGGCGTGCAATGGCTGGACACGGCGAGCGCGGCGGGCGTCGCGGCCGTCGAACTGCTCGGGCTGGACCCCACCGGATCGGACGACGACGCCGACGCCGGCGCCAAAATCCACCAGCGCGGCGCGCGGATGGCGGTGCTCAACGCGCCGCAGCTGCAGGAATTGGCGCCGGACCTGGTGATCTCCGACGTCATCACCACCGCGGGCGGGCTGTGCGCCGAACTGTTGGGGCTGCCGTGGGTCGAACTCAACCCTCATCCGTTGTACCGGCCGTCGAAGGGCCTGCCACCGATCGGTAGCGGCCTTGCGCCAGGCGTCGGGGTGCGCGGCCGCATCCGCGACGCGGTGCTGCGGGCGCTGTCGGCGCGGTCGTGGCGGCAGGGCGTTGCGCAGCGGGCGGCCGTCCGGACCGGAATCGGCCTGCCGGCACACGATCCGGGCCCGCGCAGGCGCCTGATCGCCACACTGCCGGCGCTGGAGGTGCCGCGTCCGGACTGGCCGGCCGAAGCCGCGGTGGTGGGGCCACTGCACTTCGAACCGACCACCGCGACGCTGGACATCCCGCCCGGCGCCGGGCCGGTGGTGGTCGTCGCGCCGTCCACCGCAACGACGGGCGCGGGCGGCCTTGCCGAGATCGCCCTGGAGACGCTGATCCCGGGAAAGGCCCTGCCGCCGGGGTCGCGGATCGTGGTGTCGCGACTCGGCGGTGCGCACGTACCGGTGCCGCCGTGGGCCGTCGTCGGGCTGGGCAGGCAGGACGAACTGCTGTCGGCGGCCGATGTGGTGATCTGCGGCGGCGGACACGGCATGGTGTCCAAGACTCTGCTCGCGGGGGTGCCGATGGTGGTGGTGCCCGGCGGTGGCGACCAATGGGAGATCGCCAATCGCGTTGTCCGGCAAGGCAGTGCGCAATTGGTGCGTCCGCTGAGCGCCGACGCCCTGGCCCAGGCGGTACGCGGGGTGCTGGCCGGACCCGGCTACCGGGAGGCGGCCCGGCGCGCCGCGGCCTCGGCGGCTGAGGTCACCGATCCGGTACGGGTGTGCCAGGAAGCGCTGACGTAGGTTGGTGGCGTGCGGTTGACCGAATTCCATGAACTCGTCGATGGCCAATTCGGCCCGGTTCGTGGCGCGTCGCTGCTCGTCGACCATGTGCTGACCGGCCTCGGTGGCCGCACCGCCGCGCAGGCCATCGAGGACGGCGTCGACCCACGGGACGTCTGGCGGGCGCTGTGCGCCGACTTCGACGTCCCGCGTGATCAGTGGTGAGCCCTCAGCGCTCCTGTTCGCCGCGCCCGGCGGTGGTCGGCGCGGTCGCGCCGCTGCCCTCCGTCGTCTGCTCCGCGGACGTCTTACGGCCCTCGTACGGCGGAACCTCGGGCTCGACCTCGTGCGGCGCCTCCTTCGTGAATCCCGTTTCGAAGTCGGCTTTCTCGTCGCTGCCGTACTGCGGCACCGACTCGTCGCCCTGGTAGGCGCCAGATGGTCGATCGGCGGGCCCGCCCGACGGCTCGTCGGATCCGGTTCCTCGCGATCCCTTTTCTTCCGGATTGGTCATGGCAACTCCTCATAGCCCGTCGCAGAGGTCGCGACGGCGCTGACTGTCGGATACCCCCGGCGCCGCCGGGCCATGCGGCGCGAACTAGGCGCGTCGGGCGCGGTTCACCAGATCGAGCGTCGTTCCGGTGGCCAGTTCCAGGGCGGCGACCTCGTCGTCGGTGAGGGCGCCGCAGAGCCAGTCCCAGTGGGCCGTCACCGCCTGGCCGGGCGTCGGCCTGGCCGCCGACATCGTCCCGCTCTGGTTCCACCTCACGTGTTCGGCGACGGGGTCACCGAGGCGCAGTTCGGACCCGGCCAGGATCAACGGACGCGACATGATCGTGGCGTGGTCGTCGTGCACGGCGTCGACCGTTCCCCAGCGGATCCGGCAGCTCTGCATCACCCGCAGCGGGGTGGCCGGGTCGCGGTCGAGGAAGCGGATCCACGGGTAAACGACGAACACGTGAAAGCTGTGGTGCGCGAGCACCCGGTCGGGGCCGCTCAGGTCGGCCAGCAGGCCGGTCACCTGACCGCTGAACGCCTCCCGCAGGCGGGCGAGCAGTTGCGCACCGTCGACCTTGTCCAACAGGCGCCCGCCGATCCAGTAGTTGCGCACGACGTCGGTGTCGAGCGGATCACCGACGCCGGCACCGTCCGCGATCGCCAGCAGGTACGGCCACGCACCGTCGAATTCGCTTGCGTGCGCGGCGAGTTGGTCGACGGCCGTGTCGGCCGGCCCGCAGTACCCGAGTTCGTTCGGCGGGTAGGCGTAGCTGGCGAACAGCCCGTCACCGGTCATTCAGCAGATCCGCGGCAGTTGTTCGCCGATCGGCAGGTCCACGACACGGGTGCCGCCCAGCGCGGTCTTGGCGACCACGATGCCGGGATGCTCGGCCGCGCAGACGCCGATCACCGCGGCACGGGCGCCCAGCGGGTGGGCCCGCATCGCGGCGAGGACCCGCTGCGCGTCCGCGGCGGGCACGAACGCCACGAGCTTGCCCTCGTTGGCCACGTAGAGCGGGTCAAGGCCGAGCATGCTGCACGCGTCGCGGACCTCCGCCGGGATCGGCAGCGCGCGCTCGTCGAGTTGCACGCCCACCCCGGCCGCCTTGGCGATCTCGTTGAGTGTGGCGGCCAGCCCACCGCGCGTCGGGTCGCGCAGCGCGTGGATGTCGGCGCCGCTGTCGACCATCGCCGCCACCAGGCCGTGCAGGGGAGCGGTGTCGCTGGCCACGGCCGTCGCGAACTCCAGCCCCTCGCGACAGCTCATCACCGCCACCCCGTGCACGCCGAGGTCGCCGCTGACGATGACCGCGTCGCCGGGTGCCGCGCGCCCAGGCCGGATGTCGGTGCGGTCGTCGACCAACCCGATTCCTGCGGTGTTGATGTAGATGCCGTCGCCGTGTCCGGAGTCGACGACCTTGGTGTCGCCGGTGACGAGCTTGACTCCGGCCGCCATGGCCGCGGTGCCGACGGCCTGCGCGACGCGCGCCAACTCCTCGAGCGGAGTGCCCTCTTCGAGGATGAACGCCGTCGACAGCACCGCCGGGGTCGCGCCGGCCATTGCCAGGTCGTTCACCGTCCCGTTGACCGCCAGGTCGCCGATCGTGCCGCCGGGGAACATCATCGGTTTGACGACGAACGAGTCGGTCGAGAAGGCCAGTCGGGCGCCGCCGATGTCGACGATCGCCGAATCGCCCATGGCGGCGTCGGCGGCCGGCCCGAACGCGGGCAGGAACAGGTGCTCGATGAGCTCACCCGACATCGCCCCGCCGCCGCCGTGGCCCATCACGATGTTGGGCGCGTCGCGCAGCGGCGCCGGGCAGACCCACGACTCCATATCGATGGTCGCCTTCGGCTCCGTGTCAGGCACTGGTCACCTCGAGCCGACGGTAGAGGTAGTACGCCGCGCACGCGCCCTCCGACGAAACCATCGTCGCGCCAAGCGGATTGCGGGGTGTGCAGACGGTCCCGAACGCCGCGCACTCGTGCGGCTTGATCAGGCCCTGCAGCACCTCGCCCGACCGGCACAGCGTGGACTCCTCGGTACGGATGTCGCTGACGGCGAACCGGTGTTCGGCGTCGTACTCGCGGTAGGCGTGCGACAGCCGCCACCCACTGCTGGGAATCATGCCGATCCCGCGCCAGGCCCGGTCGGTCACCTCGAACACGTCGGTCAGCATCGCCTTGGCGGCCGGATTGCCCGCGTCCTGCACCGCCCGCGGATAGGCGTTCTCCAACTCGTGGCGGCCGGCTTCGAGTTGGATGACGGTGCGCCGGATGCCTTCGAGGATGTCCAGCGGTTCGAATCCGGTGACGACGATCGGGATGCCGTACTTGTCGCACAGCGGCGGGTACTCGTCGGTGCCCATCACGGTGCACACGTGGCCCGCGGCCAGGAAAGCCTGAACCCGGCAGGTCGGCGACTCCATGATCGCTGCGATCGCCGGCGGCACCAGGACGTGGGAGACCAGTAGCGAGAAATTCTCGACACCAAGCCGTTTCGCCTGATAGACGGTCATCGCGTTGGCCGGTGCGGTGGTCTCGAACCCGATGCCGAAGAACACCACCTGCTTGTCGGGGTTCGCGCGCGCGATCGTCAGCGCGTCCAGCGGGGAGTAGACCACGCGCACGTCACCGCCTTCGCTCTTGACCCTGAAGAGGTCCTTCTCGCTGCCCGGCACGCGCAGCATGTCGCCGAACGAACAGAAGATCACCTCCGGGCGGGACGCGATCTCGAGCGCCTTGTCGATGACCTCGAGCGGGGTGACGCAGACCGGGCAGCCCGGCCCGTGGATCATCTCGATCGTGTCCGGCAGCAGCTGGTCGATGCCGTGGCGGATGATCGAATGGGTCTGGCCGCCACAGACTTCCATGATCGACCAGCGTCGGCTGGTGGCGGACCTGATCTGCTCGATGAGCCGCAGCGCCAACTCGGGGTTGCTGAACTCGTCCAGGTACTTCATGACGTCACCTCGGAACTTCCATTGGTGTTCGGATTGGTGGTCCCGGCCTGCCGGGCGGCCACCTCGAAGCCGTCGGCGAACTCCTCGGAGAGCACGCCGAGGTGCTCGAACTCCGCGAGCGTGCGCATCGCGGACTCCTCGTCGAGCCGTTGGATCGCGAAGCCGACGTGCACGACGACGTACTGGCCCACCTCGGCGTCGGGAATGTACTGCAGGCACACGTCCTTCTTGACCCCGCCGAAGTCGACGACCGACATCAGGGTGCCGTCGCGCTCCTCGATAGTGATGATCCTCCCCGGTACCGCCAGGCACATCGGCGTTCTCCCTTCTAAGCGGTGTTCCCAAGTATGAGCTGACCGAGCGCGATCCCGCCGTCGTTCGGCGGCACCTGGCGGTGCGTGATCACGTCGAATCCGTTGTCGGTCAGTGCCGTGCGGGCGAGTCGCAGCAGCAGGGCGTTCTGGAACACCCCACCGGACAGGGCGATTCGGTATCCGCGGCACGTGGATGCCAGCTCGAGGATCAGCGCCGCGACGGCACGGTGGAACCGGGCACCGACGACGCCCGGTGCGACCCCGGCGCGGACGTCGTCGACGACGCTCGCCAGTACCGCCGCCGGGTCGATCAGCGCCGGTGACTGTCCGTGGTCCACGGTGAACCGGTAACCGTCCAGGCCGTCGCAGCGCCGCGACAATCCCTCGAGCTCGATCGCCGCCTGCGCCTCGTAGGCGACGACCTGCCGCACGCCGACGAGCGCCGACACGGCGTCGAAGAGCCGGCCCATGCTCGAGGTCGGCGCGCACGCCAGACCGGTCTCGAGTTGATGGCGCAGCACCTTTTGCTCGTCGGCCGGGCAGGCCCGCACCGGCGGCAGGTCCGGCTCCCACGGCAGCCCCGCCGACCACAGGTGGGCCAGCGCCATCCGGTACGGCCGCAGCACGCTGACGTCTCCGCCGGGCAGCGGGACGTACTTCAGTTGGGCCAAGCGTCGGTAGCCCTTGTAATCGGCCAGCAGCACCTCACCGCCCCACACGGCCCCGTCGGGACCGTAACCCGTTCCGTCGAAGGCGAATCCGAGCACCTGCTCGGTGCCGTTCATTCCGTGTTCGGCCATCACGGCAGCGATGTGGGCGTGGTGGTGCTGCACTGTGCGGACCGGCCGGCCTGCGGCATTGCGGTGCGCCCAGGCCGTCGAGCGATAGAGCGGGTGCGCGTCGGCGACGAGGAGTTGCGGATCCACACCGGTCAGGCGCTGCAGGTGCTGTTGCGCGGAGTCGAAGGCGGACAGCGTGGCGAGGTCGTCCATGTCACCGATGTGCTGGCTCAGCCACGCGTACTTCCCGTCGGCGACGGCCATGGTGTTCTTCAGGTCGCCGCCCACCGCGAGGGTCGGGGCGACCGCTACCGGCAGGGCGATCGGCAGTGGCGCGTACCCGCGGGAGCGCCGAACCGGCATGTCCGCACGCATCACCGAGTCGTCACACGGCACCAAAATGGCCCGGTCGTGCAGGAGCCACCCGTCGGCCAGATGCGAAAGCCGCTCCAGCGCATCGTCATCGGTGTAGCAGATCGGCTCGCCGCCGAGATTGCCCGAGGTCATCACCAGCACCTGCGGACCGGGTTCATCGCCGTCCAGGCCGAACAGCAGCGTGTGCAGCGGCGCATAGGGGAGCATGACGCCCAGGTCGGGGTTGTGCGGGGCAACCGAGTCCGCGACCGCGGCGGACGAGCGCCTCGGCAGCAGGGCGATCGGTCGTGCGGGTCCCGACAACATCGCGGCCGACACCGGGTCCACCTCGGCGATGGCCTGCGCGGTGGCCAGATCGGCGGCCATGACGGCGAACGGCTTGGCGCCGCGGCGCTTCCGCGAACGCAGCGTCGCGACGGCGTTGTCGTCGGCCGCGTCGCAGGCGAGGTGGTACCCGCCGACACCCTTTACGGCCAGTACGCCGCCGTCGCGCAGCAGTCGCCGCGCCTCGCGCAACCCGGCCTCGCCGGCTACCCGACGTCCGTCGGTGGCCCGGTAGGTCAGGGCCGGCCCGCAGTGGGGACAGCAGACAGGCTGGGCGTGGAAGCGGCGGTCGCGGGGGTCGGCGTATTCGCGGGCGCAGTCGGCGCACATCGGGAATTCGGCCATCGTGGTCGAGGACCGGTCGTAGGGCAGGGAGGCGATGATCGTGAACCGCGGACCGCAGTTGGTGCAGTTGATGAACGCGTGCCGGAAGCGCCGGTTCCGCGGGTCGCGCTGCTCGGCGGCGCAGTCGGCGCACATGGCGACGTCGGGGGAGGCGAGGGTGCGGCCGCCGCCGGTGCGGGAGGTGTCGGCGATCGTGAAGCCCGTGCCGCCGACCAGCGGGATGGACTGTGTGTCGATGTCGTCGATCACGGCGAGCGGGGGGTGGTCGTCGCGCAGAAGCTGCAGGAAGCGGTCGATGTCGGCGACCGTACCCTCGACCTCCACGATGGCCCCGGAGCTGTCGTTGCGCACCGAACCGGACAGCCCGAGTTGTGCCGCCTGGGTGTAGACGAAGGGCCGGAAGCCGACGCCCTGTACCACCCCGCGCACGCAGGCCCGGATGCGCCGACGGTCGGTCATCGGGTGTCCTCGACGTTGTGGCCCCGGCCCATGAGCTCCAACCCCGCCAGTGCTGCGTCCGCGCCCGCCTTGTCGGTCTTCTCGATGACGAACCCCATGTGGATGATCACCCAGTCGCCCGGCGCGAAGTGCTCCTCGGGCAGCATGCCGACGTTGACCTTTCGGTGCTGTCCTGCGACGTCGACGAGCGCCAATTGGTCGCCATAGCCCTCGACCATGCCGACGACCTGTCCCGGAATTCCCAGACACATGGGTCAACCCCTTCCCGCCGCGGCGCGGGTCAGCAGATCTGCCACCACGTCCTGGACGGCCTGCGCGGCCACGGGAACCGCGGCGGCGCACGCCTCGGACAGGCCGATGCCCTCCTCGGCGGCGTCGATCTCGCACCCGACGACCACCGTGTACGGGGGGGACCCACCGAGCGCGTTGAGGCTCGCGAAGACCGCGGCAGGATCCATCGCGTGGGCATCGAGACCGGTCGTGGCGGTGAGGCTTTCATGGTCGGCCTCGAAGACGTGCACGGTTCCGGGCGCCCCCCGGCTCGGCAGGGCGTCCACGAGCACCAGCCCCGAGCATCCGTCGAGCAGGTCGTAGGCCAGGTGCATGCCCCTGATGCCGTAGTCGACGACCTCGACGCCCGGCCCGAGCAGGGGCGGGACATGACGGATCACCTCGGGTCCGAAGCCGTCGTCTCCGAGGAAGATGTTGCCGATGCCGGCTACCAGAAACCGTGGCGTGATGGGCACTCCCCGGACGTCACATGCGTCGCATCTTCAGGTAGCGCTGGACATCCGGAATCGATCGGACTCCGACGAGCGCTCCCGCGAGTATCACGGCTGCCACCACACCTACGGCGACCCAACCGACTACTTCCATTTCGCGCTCCTTTCCACGAGCGGTTCCACTTCGTCCGGTGCGAAGTACAGATATCGGCCGTACCAGTCGTGCATGTCGGCCGCCGGGTCGTCCTCGAGCACGACGCCGATGTGCTGGCCGCCGTCGACGTCCTCGTGCACCGACGTCACGAGGGCGACCCGGTCGGCGTAGAACAGGTCCTGGGCGTCGGCGCGCCGCGCCGGATGCAACCGGACCCGGCTGCCGCGGGCGACCTTGGTGCCGTTGACGAGCACGGCGTCGACGTCCGGGCGAACGGCGGTGTCGGCGCCGGGATCCCACCAATTCAGCTCCGTGGGCACCTCGGGGATCAGGTCGCGTTCGGGCCCCGCGGCGTGCGGGTTGCGCAGTACGCCGTGCAGATCGAGCATCGCCTCGGCGGACATCGAATCGCAGCGGTCGATGATCTTGGCGGCCAGCGGGTCGGTGGCGCGGGCCTGGGCCTTCTCCTCGTCGGTCATGGTCATGATCCGCAGCGTGAGAATCTCGTCGATCTCGGTGGCGTCGTACAGGTCGCCCCTGCTCTGTTCGGCGATCTCGGGGTGGTCGTAGAGGATGATCGGCGACACCAGCACGAGGCTGCGGTCGCCGGCGGGTCCGGCGAGCACCGGGAAGCAGCGGTGCTGGCGGCACCGCTGCAGCGCACCCGCGGCCGCGTCGGGCGGTTCGAGAAGCGACACGAACTCGCCACCGCCGATCTCGAGGAGCAGATGTGTCCCGATCAGCGAGGTGGCGATCGCCTCGTCTTTGTCCCCGGCCGGTGAGCCCGTGTTGTGCACGTCGATCGCCAGCCGCAGCAGAGCGCCGTCGGACTCGGCGCACAGCGCGACCCGGCCGTGCAGGGCACGACGGGTGCGCACCAGCCGGCCGCCGTCGACCTCCTCGATGTCGGTGCCCGCAGGTACCGAGATGTCCGCCGTGCGAGGCAGGCTCGCCATGGCGGAGGCGTCGATCGCGATCTCGCACTCCACCGCCTCGTCCCAGCTGAGCCAGCTGCCGGTTCCGGTGTGCAGTTCGTCGACGCGCTCGTAGTGGCCGCCGCCGCGGTCGCGTTCGACGTCGCGGTGCTGCAGTTGCAGGAAGCGCACCACCCCCGACACGAACGGTGCGCCGTGCGGCTGAATCACCACCTCCGCGGACAGCGACGAGTTCTCGCCGATGCCGGCCTCCTCGGCGCCCGACGGGCCGAGCACGCCGAACTGCCAGCGCGACTGGTTCTTCGACGATGTCGCGCGGTACGGGTACAACAGATATCCCTCGTAGAGCACCGCGTCGGCGACGGCGCGGGCCCGGTCCCAATTGGCGCTCATCGCAACTCCCTGGCCGCGGCGAGCAGTTCGTCCAGCGCGTCGTCGAAGCCGAGCAGCCCGTGTGCCGAACGGTAGGCGGCCAGCGCGTCGATCGTCTCGCGGCGCAGGCGCAGCCAACCGGTGTTCGGGTAGTGCTGCGTGATGAGATCGCGCCATACCGACACCGGTAGCTCATAGCGCTCCTCGCGATCCCACGGGATCTGCTGGACGCTGAACCCGCGGCTGCCCTGGGCGAAAATTGTTCCGCTGAACAGGAATTGCAGCGGAACGGCACCGTCGCGCAGGGCGAGCAGGTACTTCGCGGCCTTCACCTCGAAGTCGTAGGTGCACTCCAGCGGCAGCTGCACCTGCGTGGCACCGGCGAATCCGCCGACCATGGTCGTCGCATGCTGCCACAGGAAGGTCTGCTGCGTGGTCGACCACCGTTCGCGCGCGCCGAACAGGTCGAGCAGTCCGGCGGCCTCGTCGTCGGTGTAGGTACGCCGCAGCGGTTCGATGCGGACCTGACAGCGCAACGCGATCGCGTGAATCGGCTCGTCGCCGACCGCGCCGATGCCGATGCGGGCCGTCAGGATCGGCGTCACCGCGTACGGCTCGGGAACGACGTCGACGACCGCGAACGTCACGTCAGTCATGCGCGATCCGCTCCGGTCATGCGCTCCCCGCTCCGCTTCTCGCTCGTCGGTCGTGCGGGATCCACCACCTTGCCGCGCTCTTCGATCCCGCAGAAGAACTCGTCGATGAAGTCGCGCGCCTCTTGGCCGCCGTCGAACCCCCGCCACAACATGCGCAGGCGGCCGACGAACTCGTAGCAGGCGTCGATCGGCACCAGGTAGGCCTGCGGGACGCTGTCGTGTCCGTCACGCACCCGTACCAGCAGGGCCTCGGTGTCGCCGGCGAGGCTGTCCACGCGTGGGTCGGCGGCCCGAATGTCGTTCCAGGCGGCCAGATCCAGCTCGGACTCGGTGGCGCCCGCCGGGCCGGGATAGAACGCGACGGTGCGGCCGAGCGTGGAGTTGTGGAAGAAGAACGCCAGGCCGACCGGGATCTGCAGCGCCTCCCATTGTCGGCGGTCCATCGCGAAGTCGGGGAAAACCAGGTAGCGATCGGGCACCGCACGATAGCGCAGCTCGGCGTCGGTGTCGGTGAACAGCAGATAGCAGCCGCGGCATACGCACATCAGTTGACGGCCTTCGACATTGACCACGTGCTGATGCTCGTCGGCGATGGTCTCCGCGCACATCTCGCACCGCTCGTCCACGGGCTGGGGCGCACCGCGGTTGGCGCGGATGCGGGCCAGCACATCGAAGGCGCCGTCCATCACGCCACCCCCGCCGGCACGGACATCGCCATCGACAACACCCCGTCGCGCTCGAGCAGCGGGATGGGTTCCAGGCGGCTGTCGCCGCCGACCCCGGCGCCGGCGTGGACGGCGTCGAACCCGGCACCACAGCCCGGGCAGCGCAACACCGGACCGGTCAGGCGGGCCCCGGCGAGCGAGCCACCGCAGGCCGCGCAACGGTCGCGGTAGGCGTACACGTCACCGGCGATGCGGCACGCGAGCGCGGTCACGCCGGCGATGCGAAATCCGCCGACCTCGGCCTCGCGCAGGTCGGCCAGTTCCGGTACCGGGTGCCATGCGGTGGAGTGCCCGTTCGCGTGCACCCGCCGCAACAGCGAGTCGGCCGGGATCACCGCCGCACTCGGATCGGGCTCGGCGGCAACCAGTTCGATATCGCAGATCTCCGGCGCCGCCGCGTGGATCGCATCCTGCACCGCGAGTTCCAGCGTCACCGACGACGACGGGCAGCTCCGGCAACTGCCCTGGAACTGCAGCCGGACCACGCCGTCGGCGACCGACAACAGCGACACGTCACCGCCGTGCGAGCCCAGATAGGGCCGAACACTGTCGAGGGCCTCGATCACCCGCTGTTCGACGCTGTGCGGATGCAGCCCGTGCACCAGCAGCAGGCTGGCCACCAGGGGATCGGCGGCGAAGCGCTCCGCCAGTTCGGGATCGGCGGCCGATGCGACGTCCATCATCCGTTCGAGTGCCGCCCCGTAGAGATCGGTCACCTCACCGACCAGTTGCTCGGCGCGTTCGCGTGCGACTGCGCCGCCGGCGCCGGACGCGTCGAGCAGGGTCTGTATCCGATCGCCCGCCATGCGCCACTGCGCGTCGTCTCGGTTCTCGTCCGGTCCTGGCAGTGTGGGCGGGGCCATACGCTATTCCCCGGTGACGGATTGGGTGGGGGAGTGCAGCATCTCCAGCTTCTTGCCCTTGCCGAGGTACATGTGCACCCCGCACGGTAGGCACGGATCGAAACTGCGCACGGTGCGCATGACGTCGATGCCCTTGAAGTGCTCCCGGTCGTTCTCCTCGAAGATCGGCTGCCCCTGCACCGCGTCCTCGTACGGGCCGGGCGTGCCGTAGCTGTCCCGCGGGTTGGCGTTCCACGGGGTCGGCGGATACGGGTGGTAGTTCGCGATCTTGCCGTCGCGGATCACCATGTGGTGCGAGAGCACACCGCGCACCGCCTCGGTGAAGCCGCAGCCGATGCCCTCGTCGGGTACCTCGAACTTCTCCCACGTCTTGGTGCGGCCGGCGCGGATCTCCACCAACGCCTTCTCGGCGAAGTGCAACGCGCACGCGGCCGCATAGGCCTGGAAGTAGGTCCGGGCGCGGTTGCGCTCCAGCGTGTTGCTGCCGTACGCCGGCACCTTCCACTCGAGTTCGACCGGGCCCTTGAGCGCCGTCTTGGGCAGGTTGATCTGCACGCTGGTGCCGGTGGCCTTGACGTAGCCGATGTCGACCAGTCCGGCGAGCGCCGTCGACCACAGCCGGGCCAGCGGTCCGCCGCCGGTGTCCAGCGCCAGGTGGTCGGTGCCGTCGAACCAGCGCGGCGACATAACCCAGCTGTAGTTCTCGTCGAAATCGCGTTTCTGCGGCCTGGGATTGGTGTGTTGATTCCAGGGGTGGCGACGGTCGATCGGATTGCCCAGCGGATCGGTCTTGACGAACATCTCCTGGTCGGTCCAGTCGTCGTAATAGGAGTGGCCCAACAGGATTCGGATGCCGAGGTTGATGTCGAGCAGTGAGTGGGTGTGCAGCTTGCCGTCGATCACAACGCCGGGAGTGACGAACATCGCGTCGCCCCAGCGCTCCATGTCCTTGTAGGCGAAGTTGCACACCTCGGGGTCCTGGAAGGAGCCCCAGCACCCGAGCAGCGTGCGGCGCAGACCGACCTGGTCATACCCCGGCAGTGCTTCGTAGAAGAAGTCGAACAGGTCGTCGTGCATCGGCACGACCTTCTTCATGAACTCGACGTAGCGCATCAGCCGGGTCATGTAGTCGGTCATCAACTGGATCGTGGCCGTGGTGCCGATGCCGCCGGGATACAGCGTGGACGGGTGGACGTGCCTGCCTTCCATGAGGCAGAACATCTCGCGGGTCCACCGGCTCACCTGCAGCGCCTCACGGTAGAACTCACCGGTGAACGGGTTGAGCGCGCGCATGATGTCGGCGATGGTGCGGTAACCGTGCATGCCGGCGTGGGGTGCCTCGGTGTTCTCCGCCTTGGCCAGCACGCTGGGATTGGTCTCGGCGACCATCTTCTCGCAGTAGTCGACACCAACCAGGTTCTCCTGGAAGATGTTGTGGTCGAACATGTATTCCGCGGCCTCGCCGAGGTTGATCAGCCACTCGCCGAGGTGCGGTGGTTTGACGCCGTAGGCCATGTTCTGGCAATAGCACGAACAGGTGGCGTGATTGTCACCGCAGATCCCGCAGATCCGGCTGGTGATGAAGTGGGCGTCGCGCGGATCCTTGCCCTTCATGAAGATCGAGTAGCCCCGGAAGATGGACGACGTGCTGTGGCACTCGACGACCTCCCGGTTCTCGAAGTCGATCTTGGTGTAGATGCCGAGGCTGCCGACTATCCGGGTGATCGGATCCCACGCCATTTCCACCAGCTGGCCGGGGTCACGCTTCACGTGGGACGGTTCGGGAATGGTCGTTGTCATCGGAACTACTTCTCTCTATGTGATTCGCAGTGCTGAAAGACTTTTCGAGGCGCCCAGGCGGAGCCGTGGAGACGGGCAGACGAGAAGGCTCGCACCTACCAGGTGCGAGCCGCGCCTGTCTCGAGCGTCGTGCCGGGGTGTCGCCACTTCGGTTCCCGGTCGACCGTGCGACCGGTGACGTGACGCAGGCTGCGGATGACCGAGCCGTACAGGGATGACGCGGCCGTCGAGACCCTGCCGCCCGGCGGCTCGTCCATGAACGGCATGAACTTGTCGGGGAATCCGGGCATGGTGCAGCCGATGCAGATGCCGCCGACGTTCGGGCAGCCGCCGATGCCGTTGATCCAGCCGCGCTTGGGTACGTTGCACTTGACGACCGGACCCCAGCAGCCAAGTTTGACAATGCATTTCGGCGAGCCGTACTCAGTCGCGAAGTCGCCCTGCTCGTAGTAGCCGGCGCGGTCACAGCCCTCGTGAACGGTGGCCCCGAACAGCCACTTCGGACGAAGTGCATCGTCGAGCGGGATCATCGGAGCCTGGTCGGTCGCCATGTAGAGCAGATAGGTCAGCGTCTCGGCGAGGTTGTCCGGTTGGATCGGGCAGCCCGGCACGCAGACGATCGGGATACCCGCCTTGCTCTTCCAGTCCCAACCCAGGTAGTCCGGCACACCCATGGCTCCGGTCGGATTACCCGCCATCGCATGGATGCCGCCGTAGGTGGCGCAGGTCCCCACCGCGACCACGGCGGTGGCCTTTGGGGTGAGCCGGTCGAGCCATTCGCTCGTCGTCATGGGCTGGCCGGTCGCGGGGTTGTTGCCGAACCCGCACCAGTAGCCTTCGTTCTTGATCTTCTCGTTCGGGATGGACCCCTCGACAACCAACACGAACGGTTCTAATTCGCCTCTGTCCCCTCTGAAGAACCACTCCAGGAAGTCGTCGGCGCCTCCGTTGGGACCACATTCGAAGTCGATCAGAGGCCAGTGAACGGCGATCTTCGGCAGCCCGGGGAGGGCGCCGAGGGCGATCTCCTCGATGCTGGGTTGTGTGGCGGCAGTCAGCGCCACCGAATCGCCGTCACAACTCAATCCGGCATTTATCCACAAAACGTGAATCAACGCCTCTTCCGCTTTGACTGCTGCCTCAGTTGGCATGTGTCACAGCTTTCTGGGGGCCGGGCTGGGGCCCTCACGACCGGGAGCCGGGGTGTGGCTCCCACCGTCACCTCACAGTGTGGCGCAGATCACTCTGCGCTAAGTCTGGGTTTACTCCGGGGACTATGCCTTGTCAACGGGTCGAGGCGGTGGTAGCTCCGGATATGCGGTTCTCCAGCCACGCGTACCACTGCGAGCTACCCTCGCCGGTCGTCGCCGACATGGGCAGGATCGGCGCGTTCGGATTCACCGACCGCAGGTAGCCGCGGCATCTGTCCAGATCGAACGACACGTAGGGCAGCAGGTCGATCTTGTTGACGACCACCAGCCCGGCGGCGGCGAACATGTGGGGGTACTTCAGTGGCTTGTCGTCGCCCTCGGTGACGGAGATGACGACGACTTTGCTGTCCTCGCCGAGGTCGAAGAGCGCCGGGCAGACGAGGTTGCCGACGTTCTCGATGAACAGGATCGACTGCGGCTCGGGGGCGAGCGCGTCGAGTGCCCGGTGCACCATGGCTGCATCGAGGTGGCAACCGGCGCCCGTGTTGACCTGCACGGCGCGGGCGCCGGCGGCCCTGATCCGTTCGGCGTCGAGCAGCGTCTCCTGGTCACCCTCGATGACGGCCACCGCGCGGCGCGGGGTCAATTCGCGGATCGTGCGCTCGAGAAGTGTCGTCTTACCCGCTCCCGGCGAGCTGGTCATGTTGAGCGCCAGGATGTTGCGGGCGGCGAGCCAGTCGCGATTGTGCTGTGCCAGTTCGTCGTTGCGGGCGAGCACCCGTTGTTCCAGCGTGACCGTCTCGGTGTGGACGTGCCCGTCGTGGTCGTGAGAATGATCGTGGGTGTGGGGGTGGGTGTGCCCGGGCACCGTGATCGTCGTCGCGTCGTCGCCGCAGCCACAGGTGGCACACATGCTCAGCTCACTTCCATCGAGAGGATCTTCAGGTCCCGTCCGGCGATGACCTCGACGTCTGCACTTCCGCACGGGCACAACAAGATCAAGTCCGGCAGCACGAAGCGCTCGCCGCAGGTGCGGCACCGGGCCGCGCCCGGTTCGACGTTGACCTGCAACCGCGCTCCGTCGGCGACGGTGCCCGCGGTGGCGAGCTCGAAGCAGAACTCCATCGAGTCGGGCACCACCGCGCACAGGGCGCCGACCTCCAGCGTGACGCAGTGCACCCGCCGTCCCGCGGCGTGCTCGCACACCGCGTCGACGACGCTCTGCGTTATTGCCATCTCGTGCATGCGAAACCCGCTTCGGCCGCGATGACTTCACGATAGACGGGGCGGCCCGCCCGCGTGATCAGACGGCCAATCTAGCCGCCGGCCGGCGTGCCGATCGGGCACACTCGCAAGCGAGGAGGCCAGATGAGCGAGCACGCACCGATCCGTATCGAGAACTTCTCCCACGTCTGTATCGGCGTATCCGACATCGACAAATCGCTGGACTTCTACCGCGGCGTGCTCGGCATGGACGTCGTCTTCGACGTGGCGCTCGAGGGCGCGAACCTGTCGGCCGTGACCGGGCGCGAGGGGGAGAGCGGCCGGATGGTCGGCGGCCTGCTCGGCGGCGCCATGGTCGAGTTGCTCGCGCTCGGCGACGTCCCGCGCTACGCCGAGGGTCCGCACATCGGGTACACGAACATCTCCCTGCGGGTCGCGGACGTCGACACCGCCTACGGGCAGCTGAAGGGGCTCGACGGCGTGCGGTGCCAGCCGCCCGTGGACATCGGTGGCGTGCGCATGATGTTCGTCTACGACCCCGACGACACGCCGATCGAACTGGTGGAACTGCCCGGCGGCGCGGTCACGACCGATCAGCTCTGGCGTCCACCCACTCCGTGACGCGCCGTCGGCGCGCCTCCTTGCCATCGAACACACGTTCGCTACTGTGGGCGATGTTCGACGGCTAGATGCTGGTCAAGGCGACTTGTCGGTGGCTGCCTCTAGCGTCACGGCCAACTGATCGACACCGATCACCGAACAGCTAGACCATCCAGGACGGAGACCACCATGGCGCAGGCACCCGACCGCGAGAAGGCCCTCGAGCTGGCTCTCGCACAGATTGAGAAGAGTCACGGCAAGGGGTCGGTGATGCGGCTCGGCGACGAGGTTCGCCAGCCGATCTCGGTCATCCCGACCGGGTCCATCGCCCTCGACGTGGCCCTCGGCATCGGCGGATTGCCGCGCGGCCGCATCATCGAGATCTACGGCCCGGAATCCTCGGGTAAGACGACGGTCGCGCTGCATGCGGTGGCCAACGCCCAGGCCGCAGGAGGTATCGCGGCGTTCATCGACGCCGAGCATGCGCTCGATCCGGAGTACGCCAAGAAACTCGGCGTGGACACCGACTCGCTGTTGGTCAGCCAGCCCGACACCGGTGAGCAGGCACTGGAGATCGCCGACATGCTGATCCGGTCCGGTGCGCTGGACATCCTGGTCATCGACTCGGTGGCCGCGCTGGTGCCCCGCGCTGAAATCGAAGGCGAGATGGGCGACAGTCACGTCGGCTTGCAGGCCCGGCTGATGAGCCAGGCGCTGCGCAAGATCACTGGCGCATTGAGCAACTCGGGCACCACCGCAATCTTCATCAACCAGCTCCGCGAAAAAATCGGAGTGATGTTCGGGTGTTTTTCCTATGGCACCCGAGTGCAATTGGCCGACGGCACGACCGAGAAGATCGGCAAGATCGTCAACCAGAGGATGGACGTCGAGGTCATGTCCTATGACCCCGGCACCGATCAGATCGTGCCGCGCAAGGTGGTGAATTGGTTCAACAACGGTCCTGCCGAGCAGTTCCTGCAGTTCACAGTGGAGAAGTCGGGTGGCAACGGTAGGTCGCAGTTCGCCGCAACACCCAACCACCTCATTCGCACGCCGGGCGGCTGGTCAGAGGCGGGCGACCTCATCGCCGGCGATCGGGTGATGGCTGCCGAGCCGCACCGGCTGAGTGATCAGCAATTCCAGGTCGTGCTCGGCTCGCTGATGGGTGACGGCAATCTGTCACCGAATCAGCGGGACCGCAACGGCGTGCGGTTCCGAATGAGACACGGCGCCAAGCAGGTCGACTACTTGCAATGGAAGACAGCCCTTTTGGGCAATATCACGCACTCGACCCGAGTAAATGACAAGGGCGCGACATTCGTCGACTTCACGCCGCTGCCCGAGTTGGGTGAGCTGCAACGCGCGGTCTATCTGGGTGAGGGCAAGAAGTTCTTCTCCGAGGACTACCTCAAGGCGCTTAGTCCGCTGGCATTGGCCATCTGGTACATGGACGACGGCTCGTTCAGCATTCGTTCGAAGGGCCTGCAGGAGCGTACCGCCGGCGGCAGCGGCCGCATCGAGATCTGCGTCGAAGCCATGACTGAGGGCACTCGCACTCGGCTGCGTGACTATCTGCGTGAC
Organism: Mycobacterium sp. B14F4; assembly: GCF_039871645.1. Classification (NCBI taxonomy): domain Bacteria; kingdom Bacillati; phylum Actinomycetota; class Actinomycetes; order Mycobacteriales; family Mycobacteriaceae; genus Mycobacterium; species Mycobacterium sp. B14F4. The sequence goes on from NZ_JBDPMF010000001.1 coordinate 856,291, forward strand.
GCCCACGGCCTGGATGTGCGGTTGCGGCAGTCTGGTGCGGCCAGAAAGGCCGTGCTGGTATTTTCCACAGCGGCCACCGCGAAGTTCCAGGAGATGGTGGCGCCATACATGGCCCCGTCGATGGAGTACAAGCTGCTGCCGCGGTTCCGTGGCCAGGGCAGCGTGACGCCCCAGTTTGTTGAACCCACGCAACGGCTGGTGCCGGCGCGAGTCCTTGACGTTCATGTCAAGCCGCACACCCGGTTGATGAATCGGTTCGACATCGAGGTTGAAGGCTCGCACAACTACTTCGCTGACGGCGTCATGGTTCACAACTCGCCCGAAACGACAACTGGTGGAAAGGCTTTGAAGTTTTACGCCTCGGTCCGTATAGACGTGCGCCGCATCGAAACGCTCAAGGACGGCACCGACGCGGTCGGCAACAAGACCCGCGCCAAGATCGTGAAGAACAAGTGCAGTCCGCCCTTCCGCCAGGCCGAGTTTGACATTCTGTATGGCAAGGGCATTTCCAAGGAAGGTTCGCTCATCGATATGGGCGTCGAGCAGGGCTTCATCCGTAAATCCGGTTCCTGGTTCACCTACGACGGCGAGCAGTTGGGGCAGGGCAAGGAGAACGCCCGCAACTTCCTGATCGAGAACGCCGACGTGGCCAACGAGATCGAGAAGAAGATCAAAGAGAAGCTCGGCATCGGCGCCGTGCTGACCGACGGTCCGACTGATGACGAAGCCCTGCCCGCCCCGGTCGACTTCTGAGGCCTCCCGCGAGGAGCAGGCGCACAACCTGTGTCTGCGCCTGCTCACCGCGAGGGCCCGCACCCGGGCCGAGCTGGAGGGACAGCTGGCCAAGCGCGGCTACCCCGACGAGGTCAGCACCCGGGTACTCGACCGGCTCACACAGGTCGGGCTGGTCGATGACGTTGACTTCGCCGAGCAGTGGGTTCGCTCCAGACGGCTGAACGCCGGAAAAGGCAAGCGCGCCTTGGCCGCCGAGTTGCGGACCAAAGGGGTCGACAACGACGTGATCACCGACGCACTGGCAGGCATCGACGCCGACGCCGAGCGGTCGCGGGCCGAACAACTGGTCGCCGATCGGCTGCGCCGCGAGAAGCTCGACGGCGACGGCGACGGCGACGACGTCAAGGTCACCCGGCGGCTGGTCGGCATGTTGGCCCGCCGCGGGTACTCGCAGTCGATGGCATTCGACGTCGTCAAGGTCGCGATGGCCAGCGAGCGGGAACGCCGGAAAGTCTAGATCGCGGCGCGGTCGGCCGGCGGGGTGCTCTCTCGCCGGCGTGAAGCCCGGTATCGCGGTAAGCGTTGAGCACCGTGACCTCAACGACTCCGCCGGCCGAAGCGCTGGATCGGTTGCGGGCGGATAGGGGTAGCTTGCCGTCATGCTCTTGTCAGCCAAACTTGCGCCCGTATTCGACATTCCGGTGCTTGAGGAGTTCTGGCGCCACGCCGACGAATGGAACGCGCCGAATCCCGGTGCGGCCCAAGATTGGGGCGACGTCAGCGTCCGTCTGGACGAGGCGTGTCAGGAGGTCGGGCGTGACCCCCAAGACATCCGGCGGTCAGTGCAGCTGTTCCTCCATCCCGCGCAAGGTGGTCAGGTCGACGAGCAGCTTGCCAAGCTCCCCGAACTGGAAACGCTGGGCTGCCGGCACGCGGTGCTGTCGTTCTACCAACCGCCCACGGCAGCGCTACTGCAGCGCTGCGCCGAGCACATCGCCCGCTGACCCGCGTCCTACACCGCCTTGGCGCCAGGTGCGCCTTCCTGCTCGACGGCCTCCGACTCCAACGGAGCGGGGCCCCGACGCGATCGGCGCATCCGCCGCTCCAGCCAGGTGGCGAACCAGGACAAGGTGAAGTTGACGCTGATCATCAGGAGCGCGATCACGATCAGAGCGGGGATGTAATTGCCGTACGACGACCCGATCACGGTGCCCTGGCGCACGATCTCGACGAAGGTGATCACGAACCCGATCGAGGAGTCCTTGAGCACCACCACGAGCTGTGAGATGAGCACCGGCAGCATCGACGTGATCGCCTGGGGCAGCAGGATGGAGCGCATGGTCTGCCCCCAGGTCAGCCCGAGAGCCGACGCCGCTTCGGACTGTCCACGCGGCAGGGCGTTGACGCCGGCCCGCACGATCTCGGCGATCACCGCGCCGTTGTAGAGCGTCAGTCCCGTGATGACCCCCGCCAGCGCCAAATGCTTGGAGGGAAAGATGTCCTCCTGCGCGTACAGGAAGTACGCGAAGATCATCATGATCAGCACGGGTACCGCGCGGAAGAACTCGACCACGATCGCGGCCGGCCAGCGGATCGCCGCGTGCGTGGACAGCCGGCCCACGCCCAGCACGAGGCCCAGCACCAGCGCGAGCACGATCGACGCCGCCGCCGCCGTCAGCGTGCCCTCCACGCCGGGCAGGACATACGTACGCCACAGGTCGGCGGTGAGGAAGGGTTCCCACTTCGCCGCCGTGAGTTGGTCTTTGGCCTCGAGCCGTGAGTAGACCACCCACAACACCAGCACGGTGACCACCAGCGTGACCGCGGAGATGATGTGGTTGCGCACGCGCGCCCGCGGGCCGGGGGCGTCGAACAGAACCGACGCCCCGATCACCGCGCCACCGCCAGTCGCTTGCCGAGCCATCCGAAGAACAGGCCCAGGGGCAGGGTCAGGATGACGAAGCCGATGGCGAAAATGGACCCGATCACCAGCAGCGCCGCCTCGTTCTCGGTCATCTCCTTCATCAACAGTGCGGCCTCGGCCACACCGATGGCCGAGGCGATCGTGGTGTTCTTGGTCAGGGCGATCAGTACCGAGCCCAGCGGGATGATCACCGCACGAAACGCCTGCGGCAGCAGCACGATTCGCAGGTTCTGCGCGAACGTCAATCCCAGCGACCGCGCCGCCTCCGCTTGACCGAGCGGCACCGTGTTGACCCCGGACCGTACGGTCTCACAGACGAATGACGCGGTGTAGACCGTCAATCCGAGCACCGCGAGCCGGAAGTTGCTGTCTTCGATCGACGTCGTGGAGTTCGGATCCACCAGCGTGATGCCCAGCGTCTGCGCTAACCCGAACGAGCAGAACAGAATGATCAACGTGAGGGGCGTGTTGCGCACGACGTTGACGTAACTCGTCCCGATCCAGTTGAGCATCGGGACCGGGGCCAGCCGCATCGCGGCCAGCACCGTCCCGAGGATCAGCGCTCCGACGGCGGAATAGGCGGTCAGCTGAATCGTGGTCCAGAACGCCTCGAAGATCTGGCCCTGATACTTGGTGAAGATCTCCACGCCGGGAGCGGTCCCTTAGGTCTGGTCGATCTTCGGCGGCTCCGGCGCCGGAATGCCCGCGGGACCGAGGTTCTTGTCCCACGCCGCTTTCCAGGCGCCGTCCTGCTCCATCTTGGTGAGCGCGTCGTTGATCTTGGTCTGCAGTTCGGTGTCGCCCTTCTTCAGGCCGATGCCGTAATTCTCTTCGGAGAACGTCCCGCCGACCAGTTTGAACGCCCCTGGGGTCTGCGCGGCATAGCCGGCCAGGATCACCTCGTCGGTGGTCACGGCGTCGATTGCGCCGTTCTTGAGCGCCTCGATGCACGCCGAGTAGGTGTCGTACTGCTGCAACTGCACACCGGGGTACTTGTCCTTGATGCGTTGCGCCGGCGTCGATCCCGACACCGAGCACAGCTTCTTGTTGTTCTGCAGCGAGGCCTCGCCGGTGATGTCGGTGTTGTTCTCCCGCACCAGCAGGCTCTGCCCCGTGAGCAGATACGGCCCGGCGAAGGTCACCTTCTCCTTGCGGGCGTCGGTGATGGAGTACGTCGCGGCGATGAACTCGACCTGATCGTTCTGAATCAGCGTCTCGCGCTGCGCGGACGGCGCTTCCTTCCACTCGATCTTGTCCTCGCTGTACCCGAGCTGCTGGGCGACGTACTTCGCCACGTCCACGTCGAATCCGCTCATCGTGCCGTCGGGGTTCTTCAGTCCCAGGCCGGGCTGGTCGAACTTGGTGCCGATCACGATGGTGTCGCCGCCACCGCCGTCACCACCACCGCACGCGGTGGCCGCCAACGGCAGCGCGACGGCGAGCGCGATCGCCCCCATGACGCGCTTGGAAAGAGCTGGCATGTGTCGTTCCTTTCGATCAGTGGTGGAGGATCTTGCCGAGAAAGTCCTTGGCGCGATCGGACTGCGGGTTGGTGAAGAACTCGGTCGGTGCGGCCGATTCGACGATCGCACCGTCGGCCATGAACACCACCCGGTCGGCGGCGCCGCGGGCGAAGCCCATCTCGTGGGTCACGACGAGCATGGTCATCCCCTCGGCGGCCAGCGAGGTCATCACGTTGAGCACCTCGTTGATCATTTCGGGGTCCAGCGCGCTCGTCGGCTCGTCGAACAGCATCACCTTCGGGTTCATCGCCAGGGACCTGGCGATGGCGACGCGCTGTTGCTGGCCGCCGGACAGTTGCGCGGGGTACTTGTCGGCCTGGTTGGCGACACCCACGCGGTCCAGCAGTGACATCGCCTTCTCGCGGGCCTTCTCCCTGGACAGCTTGCGCACCTTCATGGGGCCGAGCGTCACGTTCTCCAGGATCGTCTTGTGCGCGAACAGGTTGAAGGATTGAAACACCATGCCGACGTCGGAACGCAGCTGCGCGAGCTTCTTGCCCTCGGGGGGCAGCACCACTCCGTCGATCGCGATGGTGCCGGAGTCGATGGGCTCGAGGCGATTGATCGTGCGGCACAACGTCGACTTGCCCGATCCCGACGGGCCGAGCACGACGATCACCTGACCGCGGTCGACTTCGAGGTCGATGTCCTTGAGGACGTGCAGGCTGCCGAAGTGCTTGTTGACCGCCTTCATGGAGATCATGGGCGTGGTTGACTGAGCCGGATCGACCTGCGCTGCCTCCGACCCAGTGGTCTCCATGGCAGCAGACCTTACCCAGCCAACGCCCAGCGTGCCCGGAACTCGAGAATCCGCCCGGATCGCCCGCCCGCGCCGTCCGTACGATGGTGCGCGTGACTTCGGTGGTGGCGCAACCGGCGGACGCAGCCCGTGCTGTTCGCGAGCGTCCGCGCACCTATCAGGTGCGCACCTACGGCTGCCAGATGAATGTGCACGACTCCGAACGGCTGGCGGGGTTGCTGGACGCCGCGGGATACCACCGGGCCTCGGACGGCGAGGACGCCGACATCGTCGTGTTCAACACCTGCGCCGTGCGGGAGAATGCCGACAACAAGCTCTACGGCAACCTCAGCCATCTCGCCCCGCGCAAGCAGGCCGATCCCGACATGCAGATCGCGGTCGGCGGGTGCCTGGCGCAGAAGGACCGCGATTCGGTGCTGCGCCGCGCGCCCTGGGTCGACGTCGTGTTCGGCACCCACAACATCGGCTCGCTGCCCGCACTGCTGGACCGGGCCCGCCACAACAGGGCCGCCCAGGTGGAGATCGTCGAGGCGCTGCAGGAGTTCCCATCAGCGCTGCCCGCCGCGCGCGAATCCGCTTACGCCGCTTGGGTATCGGTGTCGGTCGGCTGCAACAACACGTGCACGTTCTGCATCGTGCCCGCGCTGCGCGGCAAGGAGGTCGACCGCAGGCCCGGTGACGTGCTCGCCGAGGTGGAGTCGCTGGTCGACCAGGGCGTGCTGGAGATCACGCTGCTCGGCCAGAACGTCAACGCCTACGGGGTGTCGTTCTCCGACCCCGCCCAGCCGCGCGACCGCGGCGCCTTCGCCAAGCTGCTGCGCGCCTGCGGGCGCATCGACGGCCTAGAGCGGGTGCGCTTCACCTCACCGCATCCGGCGGAGTTCACCGACGACGTCATCGAGGCCATGGCCGAGACGCCGAACGTGTGCCCCACGCTGCACATGCCGCTGCAGTCGGGGTCCGACCGGATTCTGCGAGCGATGCGCCGGTCCTACCGCGCAGAGCGCTATCTCGGCATCATCGACCGCGTGCGAGCCGCCATTCCGCACGCGGCGATCACCACCGACCTCATCGTCGGTTTCCCGGGGGAGACCGAGGACGACTTCCAGGCCACGCTCGACGTGGTGGCCCGCGCCCGGTTCGCGAGCGCGTTCACGTTCCAGTACTCGAAGCGGCCAGGTACGCCGGCTGCGGAGCTCACCGATCAGGTGCCGAAAGCCGTTGTCACCGAACGTTATCAACGGCTCATCGAGCTCCAGGAGCGGATCTCCCTCGAGGAGAACCGGGCGCAGATCGGGCGCCAGGTCGAGGTGCTCGTCGCCGCGGGCGAGGGCCGCAAGGACGCCAGCACCGCGCGCATGTCGGGACGGGCCCGCGACGGCAGGCTGGTGCATTTCGACCCGGCGGGCAACGAGATCCGGCCCGGCGACGTCATCACCACGACCGTCACCGGCGCCGCGCCGCATCATCTGATCGCCGACTCCGCCGTACGGTCGCATCGGCGCACGCGGGCGGGCGACGCGCACGCCGCGGGTGAGCGCCCCCGTACCGGTGTCGGTCTGGGCATGCCCGGCGTCGGGGCCCCCGCCGATCCACCGCCGTCGAGCGGGTGCGGCACGTGAGTGCCCCCGACAACGGCTTCGAGGACTTCAAGGGCGACATCGAGGCCGCCGAGCGTCGCGTCGCCGGCGAGATCGATCCGGGCGCACGCGCTTTGGTGATCGCCATCGGCGTCTTCGTTCTGCTGGTGTCGTTCGTGCTGCCGCACAGCGGCGGAGCGCGCGGCATCGACGTGCTGGTCGGCGGTCCGGCGGCGACCGAGGCGGGCATCACCCTGCCGTCGAGAGTGTTCATCTGGCTCGCGCTGGTTTTCGGTGTCGGCTTCTCGATGCTGGCGCTGCTGACCCGGCGGTGGGCGCTGGCGTGGATCGCGTTGGCCGGATCGACGGTGGCGACGCTGCTGGGCCTGCTGGCGGTGTGGTCCCGGCAGACGGCGCCCGAGCAGTATCCGGGGCCGGGCATCGGCCTGATCCTCGCCTGGATCGCGGTCGCCGTGGTGACCTTCCACTGGGCGCGGGCGGTGTGGGCACGCACCGCCCTGCAGCTGGCGGCCGAGGAGGAGCGCCGCCGTGCGGCCGCCGAGCGCGACAAGAAGGGCCTGCTCGACGGCCTCGACGACGACGACGCGCCCGGGACGCCCGGGGACTGAGCTGTTGACTCTGCGCTCAGGGCGCAGAATCGCGAGCAAGGCGCGCCGCAGCCGCAGAGTCGACGACGAGGGTCAGCGGCCCTTGCCCAGCGCCTGGGCGGCCGCGTCGGCCCACTGCCGCCACTGGTCGGCGTTGGCCCTCGCCTCAGCCGCGTCCTTCTCGCGTCCCGCCGCCGCGGCCTTCTCGGCCTGGCGCTCGTATTGCTCTGCGCGCGCGCGGAATTGGTCGGCACGCGCCTGCGCCTCGGGATCGACGCCGTGCGTGGGCGCCTCCCGGATCTTGCGCTCGATGACCCGTAGCCGCCGCTCCAAGTCGGCGCCGCGCTCGCGGGGCACCTTCCCGATGGCGTCCCACTTGTCGCCGATCACCCGCAGGGCCGCGCGCGCAGCGTCGAGGTCGGAGGTGTCGATCTTCTCCGCCTCGGCCAGTAGCGCCTCCTTGGCCTCGGCATTGGCACGGAACTCGGCGTCGCGTTCGGCCGTGACGGCGTTGCGGGCGGAGAAGAACCTGTCCTGCGCTCCCTTGAACCGCTGCCACAGGGCGTCATCGACGTCCTTGGCGGCCCGACCCGCCGCCTTCCACTCGTTCAACAGCTCGCGGAACGCCGCGGCCGTAGGGCCCCAGTCCGTCGAGTCGGCGAGCTCCTCGGCGCGCTCGCACAACGCCTCCTTGGCCTCCCGGGCGCCCGCCCGTTCGCGGTCGAGCTCGGCGAAATGCGAACCGCGCCTGCGGTTGAACTGCTCTCGCGCGGCCGAGTAGCGCTTCCACAGCGCGTCGTCGGTCTTGCGGTCCAGCCCGGTGATGGTGCGCCACTCGTCGAGGATCTCGCGCAACCGGTCACCGGCGGCCTTCCACTGGGTGGCGTTGGCGGCGAGGTCCTCGGCCTCGGCGGCCAACGCCTCCTTGCGCGCGGTCTGGGCGGCCCGGTGCTCCTCACGCCTGGCCCTGTCGGCCTGGGCGGTCTCGTCGGCGTGGTTGATGATCGCCTGCAGCCGGGCGGCCAGCGCGTCGACGTCGCCGAGCACGTGTGCGTCGGACAGGGTGTCGGCCAGCGCCTGGGCCGCGGACTTGATCTTGCGGGCGTCGCCGGTGCGGCACTCGAGGCGGCTCTCCATCAGCGCGACCTCGGTGTGCAAATCGTCGAAGCGCCTGCCGAAGTGGGCGAACGCCGCCTCGGTGTCACCGGCCTGCCACGAGCCGATGACCCGTTCGCCCGAACCCGTGATGAGCCACACCGTGCCGTCGGGATCGACGCGGCCGAACCGGTGCGGATCGCTGGACGGCGGAGCGGCGACCGTGGGTGCGGGCCGGCCCGGCCGGGGCACGGGACGGGGCGGCCCGGGCCGGGGAGCGGGCTTGGGCGAGGAGGACTGGCCCCCTGGCTCGCTGGTCGTCATGTCCCTAACCTCGTGCCCTCCGCGCGCATATCCGCGCACCTGCCGCGCGACGCGGCGCCTGATCGCTGTCGAACGCTATTGAAACAGGTCGCCGCGGTGCATGCGCACGCCTTTCGCGATGACCTGCCTAGGCTCGGAGCGGACGCCGAGGGGAGGACTGCGAATGGCCGGGCTGGATGGCGGGACGGATCTGGCCGCCCTGCTCGCGCTTGGCGCCGCGTTGTTCATCGCGATCGGCGACGTCATCCATCAACGTCAGGCACACGAGGTGACCGACGAACCGGTCGGCCACGTCGCGCTTTTCACCCGGTTGCTGCGCGATCGGCAGTGGTGGCTGGGCAGCATCGTCGCCGCCGTGGGGTTCGCGCTGCAGGCCGCCGCGCTCGGCTTCGGATCGGTTCTGCTGGTGCAGGCGCTGCTCGTCACCTCGTTGCTCTTCGCGCTGCCCATCAGTGCCCGGCTGGCGCAGCGGCGGGTCACGCGCTGGGAGTGGACGTGGGCGGTGCTGCTCGCCGCGTCGGTCGCGGTGATCGTGACCGTCGGTAACCCGACCGCCGGGGACGCCCGCGCCTCGCCGGAGACGTGGACCGTGGTGATCGCGGTGCTGGGTCCGGCGCTGGCGCTGTGTGTGCTCGGCGCGAGCGTGCTCGACGGCCCGGTGAGCGCGGTGCTTCTCGCGCTGGTGTCCGGCGCGCTCTGGGGCGTCTTCGCCGTGCTGACGAAGGGGGTGGTCGACCGTCTCGACGACGGCCTGTTCGCGCTGCTGCGCACGCCCGAGTTGTACGTGTGGGCGGTGGTCGGCGTCGCGGGCACCGCATGGCAGCAGGCGTCGTTCCGCGCCGGGGCGCTGACCGCGTCGCTGCCGACGATGACGGTGACCGAACCGGTGGTGGCGTCGGTGCTCGGCATCTTCGTGCTCGGCGAGGCGATGCGACCGGGGGATGCGGGGTGGCTGACGCTCATCGCCGCCGTCGCCGTCATGGTCGTCGCGACCGCGGCGCTGGCGCGCGGCGAGGCGGCCAGCGCCGACCGGGCGGCCGCATCGCATTAGCGTGGTCGACGTGCTGAGCGCCATCGCGATCGTCCCGTCGGCACCGGTGATGGTGCCGGAGTTGGCGTCGGGCGCCGCCGCGAAACTGGCCGACCTGCGCGAGGCGGTGTTCTCGGCGGCCGCCGCGCTGCCGACACGCTGGATCGGCGTCGGTGTCGGCCCGTCCGACGCGGTGATCGGGTCGCGACAGGTCGGCACGTTCGCCGGCTACGGCGTCGACGTGCGGGTGGCGCTGTCGCCCGGCGCCGACGACGCACCGGCGCCGCTGCCGCTGTGCGCGCTGATCACCGGCTGGGTGCGCGGCCACGCCGCCCCCGGCGCCCACGCAGAGGTGCGCGTGTACGCCGACACGCACGACGTCGACGCGGCGCTGACCCTCGGCAGACGGCTGCGGGCCGAGATCGACGAGGCGGGCGACCCGATCGGTGTGCTCGTCGTCGCCGACGGCCTGCACACGCTGACACCGTCCGCGCCGGGCGGCTACGAACCCGACTCCGTTCCTCTGCAGGAGTCGCTCGACGACGCGCTGGCCGCCGGTGACCCGGCGGCCCTGACCCGGCTGCCCGGGGCGGTCGTCGGCCGAGTGGCGTATCAGGTGCTGGCCGGGCTCGACGAGGCGCCGGGCTCGGCCGAGCAGCTGTACCGCGGCGCGCCCTACGGCGTCGGCTACTTCGCCGGCGTCTGGTCGCCATGACGCGCCCGATCGCGATCATCGGCCCGACCGGCACCGGCAAGTCCGCGTTGGCGCTGGCCGTGGCCGAGAGACTGGGCGGCGAGATCGTGAATGCCGACGCGATGCAGCTCTACCGCGGCATGGACATCGGCACCGCGAAGCTGACCGTCGGTGACCGTCGCGGCATCCCCCACCACCAGCTCGACGTGCTCGACGTGACCGAGACCGCGAGCGTGGCGCGCTACCAGCAGGCCGCCGCCGCCGACGTCGAGGCGATCGCCGCCCGCGGCGCGGTGCCGGTCGTGGTCGGCGGTTCGATGATGTACATCCAGTCCCTGCTCGACGAATGGACGTTCCCGGCCACCGACCCCGCGGTGCGGGCCCGTTGGGAGCAGCGGCTCGCCGAGATCGGCGCCGGCGCACTGCACGCGGAGCTGGCGCGTGTGGACGCCGACGCCGCGGCCTCCATCCGGCCCACCGACGGGCGCCGCATCGTGCGGGCGCTGGAGGTGGTGGAACTGACCGGCCAGCCGTTCGCCGCGTCGTTCCCGACGATCGGGGTGCCGCGCTGGGACACCGCGATCGTCGGGCTGGATTGGGAGACAACGGCTCTCGACGCACGGCTGGCCGAGCGCACGGACAGGATGTTCGCCGACGGGCTGGTCGGGGAGGTGTGCGAGCTGCTGAACCGGGGGCTGCGCGACGGAGTCACCGCATCGCGGGCGCTGGGCTATGCGCAGGTGATCGCCGATCTCGACGACGGCGGCGACGGTGCGGCCGCCCGCGAACCGACGTTCGTCGGCACCCGGCGCTACGTGCGTCGGCAGCGGTCGTGGTTCCGCCGCGACCACCGGATCACCTGGCTGGACGGTGCCGCGACCGGTCTCGTTGACGACACGCTGCGGGTATGGCGGCACGTATCCTGAGCGAATGAGGTTCGCCAAGGGCCACGGCACGCAGAACGACTTCGTGCTGTTGCCCGACCCGGACGCCCGGCTGACGCTGTCGCCGGCCGCGGTGTCCGCGCTGTGCGACCGCCACCGTGGGCTGGGAGCCGACGGTGTGCTGCGGGTCATCACCGCCGAGGGCGCGTACCGGCTGGGCGTGTTCGATCGGCTGCCCGAGGGGGTGTCGCCCCGCGACTGGTACATGGACTACCGCAACGCCGACGGGTCGATCGCCGAGATGTGCGGCAACGGCGTGCGGGTGTTCGCGCACTATCTGCGCGCCAGCGGGCTGGAGACGCGCGACCAGTTCGTCGTCGGCTCGCTGGCCGGGCCGCGGCCGGTGACGCTGCACTACTGGGACGCGACGACGGCGCACGTGACCGTCGAGATGGGCAAGGCCAACCGGCTGGGTACCGGGGAGGCGATCGTCGGCGGGCGGCCGTTCTCGGGGATGGCGATCGACGTCGGCAACCCACACCTGGCCTGTGTCGACCCCGACATGACCGACGAGGATCTCGCCGCGCTCGACGTCGCCGCACCCGTGTCGTTCGACCGCGCGCAATTCCCCGACGGCGTGAACGTCGAGGTGCTCACCGCCCCCATCGACGACCGGGTGTTCATGCGGGTGCACGAGCGTGGCGTCGGCGAGACGCGGTCCTGCGGTACCGGCACGGTGGCGGCCGCGGTGGCGGCGCTGGCGTTCGCCGGTGCGACGACCGGCACCATGAACGTGTGCGTCCCCGGCGGTGAGGTCGACGTCACCGTCACCGACGCGACGAGCTTCCTGCGCGGCCCGTCTGTGCTCGTGGCGAACGGCGAGTTCTCGGAGGAATGGTGGAACCGCTGCGCAACGTTAATTGAGGTGCATGAACAGTGATCTCCGTGCGAATCTCTATTCGCCCATGACATATCCCGATCCCCTCCGCGACACCCCGAGTGCGGGTGAACTGGCCCTCGAAGACCGCACGGCGCTGCGCCGAGTGGCCGGCCTGTCGACCGAACTCACCGACGTCTCCGAGGTCGAGTACCGCCAGCTGCGCCTGGAACGCGTTGTGCTGGTGGGTGTTTGGACCGAAGGCAGCGCCGCCGACGCCGAGGCCAGCCTGGCCGAGCTCGCCGCGCTCGCCGAGACCGCCGGCTCCGAGGTGCTCGAGGGGCTGATCCAGCGCCGCGACAAGCCGGACGCATCGACCTACATCGGCTCGGGCAAGGCCGCCGAACTGCGCGAGATGGTGGTGGCCACGGGCGCCGACACCGTCATCTGCGACGGAGAGCTCAGCCCGGCCCAGCTGACCGCGCTCGAGAAGGCGGTCAAGGTCAAGGTCATCGACCGCACGGCGTTGATCCTCGACATCTTCGCCCAGCATGCGACCAGCCGGGAGGGCAAGGCCCAGGTCTCGCTGGCGCAGATGGAGTACATGCTGCCGCGGCTGCGCGGCTGGGGCGAGTCGATGTCGCGGCAGGCCGGCGGTCGCGCCGGTGGCGCAGGCGGCGGAGTAGGCACGCGCGGTCCCGGTGAGACCAAAATCGAGACCGACCGCCGTCGCATCCGCGAGCGGATGGCCAAGCTGCGCCGCGAAATCAAGGACATGAAGAAGATTCGCGATACGCAGCGCAGCGGGAGGCGGCGCAGCGAGATCCCGTCGATCGCCATCGTCGGCTACACCAACGCCGGCAAGTCCAGTCTGCTCAACGCATTGACCGGAGCCGGGGTACTGGTCGAGAATGCGCTGTTCGCCACGCTCGAACCGACAACGCGCCGAGGCGAATTCACCGACGGCAGGCCGTTCGTGCTGACCGACACCGTCGGGTTCGTGCGACACCTGCCGACCCAGCTGGTGGAGGCGTTCCGCTCCACGCTGGAGGAGGTCGTCGACGCCGATCTGCTGGTGCACGTGGTCGACGGGTCCGACGCCAACCCGCTGGCCCAGATCAACGCCGTCCGCGCGGTGATCAACGACGTCATCGCCGAGCACGACGGCCCGCCGGCACCGGAACTGTTGGTGGTCAACAAGATCGATGCCGCTGACGGCCTGACGCTGGCACAGTTGCGCCGAGCCCTGCCCGATGCCGTGTTCGTCTCCGCGCGCACCGGTGACGGCCTGGACCGGCTGCAGCAGCGGATGGCCGAGTTGATCGCGCCGACCGACACGACGGTGGACGTGACAATCCCGTACGACCGCGGCGATCTGGTCAACCGTGTGCACGCTGACGGTCGTGTCGACGCCACCGAGCACACCGCCGACGGCACCAGGATCAAGGCGCGAGTGCCGATCCCGCTGGCGGCCAGCCTGCGCGACTACGCGACGTTCTGACGGCCTCACAGGCCGAAGGCCCCGAACCGCTCGGTTCGGGGCCTTCGCGCTGTGGGAAAGCTTGTTACTGCTCGGATTCCTGCCGCTTCTCGGCGGTCTTGGCCGCGGCGCGGGCGCTTTCGGCTTCCGCTTCCTTCTGTGCGGCGTTGCGCTGTGCCTCGGCCTTGTCCTGCTGGGCCTGGCCCTCGCGGTACAGGTCGTCACGACCCGCGACGGCGCCGAGCACCTCTTTGGCCTTGCCCTTCACGCCCTCGACGACGCCCTTGACGGCTTCCTCGGGACCACTGTTGTTCGACATGCATGTCCTCCACTCGGTTCGGTGATGGGGCAGGACTTCCCTGAATCGGCGATCCGTCAAACGAAGAGTGCGATAGCTCACATCGCGTCGTAGACATCCTCAGAAGGGCGTTCGAGTACCCGGTGCGCCAATTGGAGCTTCATCTCGTCCAGCCGCCGTTCGTCGGCCTCAGAGCGGGTTTGCGCACGCGCCAGCGCAATGAACTCGGGGGTCACGAAACCGTCTCGCAGCAGCACGGTGACCGTCTTGTCGGCGATGCGCATCGCGAAGACGAAGTCCTCGAGCAGGTAGCCGCGGTCGGGCCGCAGCAGCGAACGGTCCACGAGGTACCGGCCGTCGGAGACCGCGCGGGTGACCGCTTCGAAGCCGTCGCGGGCCCCCGGGCCGCGAAATGCCGTTCGCACCTCGATTCGTCGGCGCGGCGGCGGCCCGCCGGGGGTCAACAGCGGGAACGCACGGTGCATGGCCTTGAACGCCACCGCGACGCCGCCGGGGGAGTGCGGCCCGTGGTAGCGGATCAGATCGTCGAACGCGAACTCCAGGAGACGCCCGTCTTCTTCGACTGTCAGCGTCTCGCTCATCACCCCATCCTCGCCGAAGCAACGGTCCCGGTCGTGGTGTACGCCGTTCAGCGGCCCGAAATGCACTTTCGGGCGTTGCGGCCCGCCCGTCAACCAACCATCCGGTTGGATGGGGTACCTTGGCTGGTAATTCCTCGTACCAATCCCGGAGGTCATGTCATGGGCGGCGTCGTCCACTACGAGCGCACTCTCTTCGAACCCGAACACGATCTGTTCCGCGAGTCCTATCGGGCGTTTCTGGAGCGTCACGTCGCGCCGCACCACGAGCAGTGGGAACAGGACAAGATCGTCGACCGGGGCGTCTGGTTGGAGGCCGGCAAGCAGGGCTTTCTGGGGATGGCCGTGCCCGAGGAGTACGGCGGCGGGGGCAACCCCGATTTCCGCTACAACGTGATCGTCACCGAGGAGACCACCGCGGGCCGCTACAGCGGCATCGGGTTCACGCTGCACAACGACGTCGTCGCGCCGTACCTGCTGCGCCTGGCCACCGAGGAGCAGAAGCAGCGCTGGCTGCCGAAGTTCTGCAGCGGGGAGTTGATCACGGCGATCGCGATGACCGAACCGGGCACCGGAAGCGACCTGCAGGCGATCAAGACCCGGGCGGTCAAGGAGGGGGACCACTACATCCTCAACGGTGCAAAGACCTTCATCACCAACGGCATCAACGCCGACTTGGTGATCGTGGTGGCATGCACCGACCCCGACAAGGGCGCGCTGGGGTTCTCGCTGCTGGTCGTCGAGCGCGGCATGGAGGGCTTCGAGCGCGGCCGCAAACTCGACAAGATCGGCCTCGACGCCCAGGACACCGCCGAACTGTCGTTCACCGACGTGACGGTGCCCGCGGAGAATCTCCTCGGCGAGGAGGGGCAGGGCTTCATCTACCTGATGCAGAACCTCCCGCAGGAGCGGATCGGCATCGCGGTGATGGCGGCGACGGCGATGGAGGCGGTCCTCGAGTCCACGCTCGAATATGCCAAGGAACGCAAGGCTTTCGGACGCCCGATCGGCAGCCAGCAGAACAGCCGGTTCCTGCTCGCCGAACTGGCGACCGAGGCGACCGTGGTGCGGATGATGGTCGACGAGTTCATCAGGCTGCATCTCGACGACAAGCTCACCGCCGAGCAGGCGGCGATGGCGAAATGGTATGCCACCGAGAAGCAGGTCCATTTGATCGACCGTTGCCTGCAATTGCACGGGGGTTACGGCTATATGCGGGAATATCCCGTCGCGCGGGCATATCTCGATGCTCGCGTGCAGACCATTTACGGCGGAACCACCGAGATCATGAAGGAGATCATCGGCCGCAGCATGGGTGTCTAATCGGCCTTGATCGGCGCGGCGCGAGGGTTATCGCCGACATCCGCCGCGGCGGCGGGTATTTTCTCTCCAAAGATTCAACCGTGTTCGTTGGTTATTGACTTCTGCTGGCGGACAGTTGACGGGCGCGGGAAACTCCACGGAATTTCGTGCCGACCGCGGGAGGGCGAATGAGCGGGCGTGACACCCGGCGCACGACGGTGATGAGCCGGATGGCGACCGGTCTGCTGGCGATTGCGGCGGCCCTGCTGGTGGTGCCTGTCGCGGCGGCACAGCCGGAAGCCGACGCGAATGCCGCCATCACCGCGGCGTACGACGCCAGTGGCGGCCCCGGCGGACCGCTCGGGCCCAAGCAGGGCGAGGTGTACAAGGCCGGCGAGGGCTTCGCGCAGAACTACACCGGCGGCAAGATGTTCTTCACCCCGGCGACCGGGGCCCACTTCATGCAGGGCGCGATCCTGGAGAAGTACGAGTCGCTGGGCGGTCCGGCCGACAGCGACCTCGGTTTCCCGACCATCGACGAGGGACCCGGCCGGGCTCCGGACAGCCGCAACACCACACTCAGCGCGGCCGACAAGCCCGTCATCTTCTGGACCCCCGGCACCGGTGCGCGCGTCGTGCGCGGGGCGATCAACGCGGCGTGGGACAAGCTCGGCGGGTCATCGGGCACCCTCGGCGTGCCCGCCGGCGACGAGACCTACCGGGGCGACGTCGTCACCCAGAAGTTCACCGGCGGCGAGCTGTCGTACAACATGCGCGACAAGACCTTCACCACGGTGCCGCCGGACCTGGCCGGTCAGCTCGCCGGCCTCGCGGTGCCGGACGACCCGGACTCCGCCATCAAAGCGGCGCGCCGCGCGGCAGGCGGCCCGCTGGGCCCGCTCGGCGCCGCCGAGGGCGGGTCGTATCCCATCGGCAAGGACGGGCTGGGGCAGAACTTCGCCGGCGGCAAGATCTTCTACAGCCCGGCCACCGGCGCCCGGGTGGTCACCGGGCAGGTGCTCGCCAAGTACGAGAGCGTCGGCGGGCCGGAGGGTGATCTCGGCTTCCCGACCACCAGCGAGGTCGACGGAGGCCTGGCCACCGAGAGCCGGATGACCACGTTCGCCGCCGAGGACAAGCCGGTCATCTTCTGGACGCCCGACTACGGCGCGGTGATCGTGCGCGGGGCTATGAACGCCGCCTGGGACAAGTTGGACCGGGCCAAAGGTCCGCTCGGGGCGCCGATGGCCGACCAGACCGAGGACGGCGGCGTCGTCACTCAGCGGTTCAGCGGAGGCGTGCTCAACTGGGACCGGTCGACCGGTGAGTTCACCACGGAGCCGGCCAATCTCGCCGGCCAGCTGTCCGACCTGCAGGTGCCCGCGCAGGAGGCGCCCGAACCGCCCGCGGCCCCGCAGGCTTCCGACTCCGACGGCGGCTGGTTTGAGCCGAGCTGGTGGTGGCTGCTCGCGGTGGTGCCGGTGCTCGTGCTCATCGGCCTGGTGGTGTTCGCGACGATGCGCAGCAGGCGTGGCGGCGGTGGCGACGACCGCCGCGCGTACGACGACGATCCCTTCCGGAGCGAGCGCTTCGACGATGGGTTCGGCAGCGACGTCGAACGCGTGTACAGCGCGGTCGGAGCGAGGGAGACACCGACGACGGCCGACGACTACTCCGCGGCGATGTTCGGCGATCGGTACGCGAGCGAGGGACTCGAAGCGCTGTCGGCGCCCGCGGCTCCGACCAGTCCCTGGGAAGCGCCGCGAAGCGGTGAGGACGAGGCGCACGCGGAAGCCCGGGACCACGACGAGAACCACGACGAGAACCCCGACGAGGATCCCGATACCGTCGACACCGCACCGACGCGGGTGGCGAGCATCGCCGAGCCGACGCCTGATCGCGATCCGCTCACCGACACCGGCAGGCATGCGCGCATCGAGATCGACGACGAACCGGAGTTGGGTCGCACGTCGTTCCGCTTGCCGACGGGGGACGCGACAGAGGCGCCGGAGGGCTATCCGATCAAGGCCGACACTCAGTCCGGGCGGTACTGGGCGCCGGGTGGCCTCGGCTACGAGGATGCTCAAGCCGAAATTTGGTTCGCCAGCGAGGAATTCGCGGTAACGAACGGTTTCGTCCGCGGCGACTAGATCTTGCGGATGACGGTGACGACCTTTCCGAGCACGGCGGCGTCGTTGCCGGGTATCGGGTCGAACGCCGGGTTGTGCGGCATCAGCCACACCTGACCGCGTGTGCGCTTGAACGTCTTGACCGTCGCCTCGCCGTCGATCATCGCCGCCACGATGTCACCGTTGTCCGCGACGTTCTGCTGACGCACCACCACCCAGTCGCCGTCGCAGATCGCCGCGTCGACCATCGAGTCGCCCACCACCTTGAGCAGGAACAGCGAGCCCTCGCCGACGAGTTCGCGGGGCAGCGGGAAGACGTCCTCGACGGCCTCCTCGGCGAGGATGGGCCCGCCGGCCGCGATGCGGCCCAGCACCGGGACGAACGTGGGCTCCGGTAGCGCGTCGGAACCGGCGACGTCGGTGGCGACGATCGGCGTCAGGGTCTCGTCGGAGCCACGCACATCAACCGCTCGCGGACGGTTGGGATCCCGGCGCAGATAGCCTTTGCGCTCGAGTGTGCGCAGCTGATGCGCCACCGATGAGGTCGACGTCAGGCCGACCGCGTCGCCGATCTCCCTGATGCTCGGGGGATAGCCGCGGCTGGTGACCGATGCGCGGATGACCTCGAGGATGGTGCGCTGGCGCTCCGTGAGACCCGGGTCGAGTGCACGGCTCCCGCCGGTGCTGGCCGGGGTATCGCTGCTGTCGTCCATGGCGCCGAATGTAGCTCGCTGCGACCGATTAATCAAACATGTGTTCGACGCGTGTCGCCCCCCGCAGGACGGCGGAGAAGCGGCGGGATTTTTTGTCGGTGGGGTGTTCTATGGTTCGCAACAGTTCGATCACATGTTCTATCAATCGAACACATGATCGAGTATGTTCGAACACAAGAGCGAAAGCAGCGGACTAGGAGGCAGGAAGATGACGATCCTCGACACCCGGGATTTTGAGGCAGCGCCCCAGGTCAGGCCGGTGCGTCGGCCGGTGAGCGCCCGTCGGCCGCGGTCGCAGCGGCCGGGCGGCGCACCGATGCGCCACCGGGGCGCGGGGGTGCTGATGTCGCGCGCATCGCACCGGCGCCGGCCGATCACGCCGGGCACGACGGTGATCCTCGCGCTCATCGCCGCCGGCATCACCGTGTGGCTGGGCCTGGTGGCCCAGTTCGGCGGAGTCGTCGGCAGTACGCCCGCCGCGGTCCCGGACCGGCTCGCCGTGGTCCAGGTGCAGAGCGGTGAGACGCTGCACCAGGTCGCGCAGCGGGTGGCACCTGAAGCGCCGGTCGGCGAGGTTGCGGACCGGATCCGCGAGCTCAACCGGCTCGACTCCGCCGCCCTCGACGCCGGCCAGACCCTCATCGCGCCCGTCGGCTGACCGCGCTGGTGGTGCGGAAAGCTCAGCTGCACAATCATGTTCACCGACAGGTCGGCCGCACACGTGCCAATCAGCCCGGGCCTGGGCTGTCGGCAGTCCGCGCAGGTAGGCTCGAAGACGTTCGAGTTGGTCGGATGTTGGCGCGGCGAAGGAGCGGTGATGCACTGTCCGTTCTGTCGTCATCCAGATTCGCGCGTGGTCGACTCCCGCGAAACCGATGAGGGCCAGGCGATCCGACGCCGGCGCTCTTGCCCCGAATGCGGTAGGCGATTCACCACGGTGGAGACCGCCGTGCTGGCGGTGGTCAAGCGCAGCGGCGTGACCGAGCCGTTCAGCCGGGAGAAGGTCATCAAGGGCGTGCGGCGGGCGTGCCAGGGCAGGCAGGTCGACGACGACGCGTTGAACCTGCTCGCTCAACAGGTGGAGGACGCCGTGCGGGCCGCGGGGTCGCCAGAGGTGCCCAGCCACGAGGTCGGCCTTGCGATACTGGGCCCACTGCGCGATCTCGACGAGGTGGCCTATCTCCGCTTCGCCTCCGTCTACCGCGGGTTCACCTCGGCCGAAGACTTCGAACGCGAGATCGAGGCGCTTCGAGAGCACCGCGCGTCGCCACAGCCGGCGCCGAACTGAGCTGCGCGGCGCACCGCCGCTTGTCAGTCGATCTGCTTGGCGCCGTCGTTGACGACGCGACCGGCGATGCGCACCCAGCCTTCGGGACTCCACTCGCTGTGGATGTAGGACCCCTTGCCCTGAACGATGGTGAGGTCTCGGCTGAGGTACTCGGTGATGCGCACGGCCGCGGCACCGGTGGCCTCGTCCTCGGGCACGCCGAGATCGGTCGCGAACATCCGCGATCGGATGACGCCCCGGTCCCGGTCGGTCCACGTCCACAGGTAGTGGTTGATGTCGTCGGAATAGTCGTCGGGGTCAGCGGCGAACAGCTCGTCGGTCGAGGCCAGGTCGTGGATGGCGAATTCTGGCGCCCACTCCGCGCGCGCGCTCACCGATGTCAATCCGTCGGAGTAGCCCACCTGCACGACACCTGCGGGCACGCGCAGCGTATGAATCGGCGTGCCGCGTTCGCGCAGCCACCACGATGCGCCCACGGTCGGATGACCCGCGAAGGGCAGCTCGACGACGGGCGTGTGGATGCGGGCATGCGCGGTACTGGTGCCTGGGGCCGGGAGGTCAACGAAAATTGTTTCGCTGTAACCCAATTCGGCGGCTATGCGCTGGCGGTCATCGGAGTCCACGGTGCTGGCGTCGATGACGCCGAGGGGGTTTCCGTGGTTGCCGCCAGGGTCGGTGAAGACACGCAACACCGTCACGTCGATAGCCATGCCGCCGATGCTACTTCGTGTGCCCGATGCGGCGGTGGGCCCGATGTCAGGGGCGTCGGTGTCAGGTGGCGCTGCGCTCGTCGTGGCCCATCGCGTCGAGCACCGCGACCCGCGTGTCAACCGAGCCGCTGATCGCGCCCTCGGTGACGCCCGCGCGCAGCAACCCGCGCAGGTAGTCCTGGTCGTGCTCGGCGGGTTCGGTCGAGTCGATGAACTTCTCCACCACCTCGACGAAGCGGTCGGGATCGTCGTGGAACGGGAAATGGCCGGAGCCGTCGAAGATCTCCAGCCGTGAGCCGGGCATCGCCGCGTGCGCCATGCGGGCGTGGCTCACCGGGATCACCGAGTCGCGGGTGCCCCAGATCAATTGCACCGGAACCGATTGCGTCAGATAACAGCGGTCCAGCATGGTCACCACCTGACCGCGCCAGTCGACCACTGCCCGCAGCGTGCGGGCGAACGCCGAGTTCGCCGTCGGCTCGGGCAGATCGGCCAGGATCCGCAGCATTTGGGGGATGTCGCGGCCCAGGCCGCTGGACCCGAACAGCCCGCCGGTCGCGCGGCCCACCATCTGCAGCGCAGGCAACACGAAGGGGATACGCAGCAGCGCCAGCGCCTCGCTACCCATCGGCAGCGAGGCGAAGCGCAGGGCGATGTTGACCTCCCTGGTGACCCCGCCGGCGCCGACCAGCACGAGCCGGTCGACCAGCTGGGGAAACTGGTAGGCGAACTGCATCGCCACCCCACCGCCGAGGGAGTGACCGATCACCGTCACCCGGTCGATGTCGAGCACGCTGAGCAGGTCACGCATCCCGTTCGCGTACGCGGCCACGGAGTAGTCCGCGCGGGGTTTGTCGGACTTGCCGTGGCCCAGCAGGTCGGGGGCGATGACTGTGAACCGCTGGGCCAGTTTCGACTGCACCGTCTCCCACGTCGTGGAGTTGTCCCCGATGCCGTGGATCAGCAGAATCGCCGGACCGGAACCCGCCACCCGGTACGCGCGCCGGTACCCGTGAATCGTGCGGAACTGCAACGACGGGGTGAGTTGTCGCACGGGGCGCAGGTTGGGCTTTCGCGCTGCCATTGCGACAACTTAGCTGGCCTTCGCGAATCGCGCGAATTCTCGACGCCGAGCTTCCCCGCGTTCGCGAGAGCTACACGGGGGTCGTGATTCCGAGGCCCACCACGGCCCTGGTGTACGTCTCGCGAGGACGGCCGGCGGGGGAGTTACCGGTTGTCGTCGCCGTCGGAGAACCGGTCCTTGTTCTTGTCCTTGGCCTGCTGGGCCAGGAACCGTTCGAACTCGGCGCCCAGTTCCTCGCCGCTGGGCAGGTTCTCGTCGCTGGCCAGCAACGACCGGTTCTCCTGGGCGGCGACGAAGGCGTCGTACTGGCGCTCCAGCGCGGCGACCACCTGGGCGACCTCGGCACTGGCGTCGACCTGCTCGTTGATCTTCGTCAACACCTCTGCGCCCGCCTCCACCAGCGCGTCGAGCGGGATCTGCAGCGAGCCATTGCGCGCCACCTCGGCCAGCAGAGCTTCGGCGGCCGCGGGATAGTCCGTCTGCGCCAGGTAGTGCGGGACGTGCACGGTGAACCCGACGACCTCGTGCCCGTGCTGCGACATCCGGTACTCGAGCAGGTTCGACGCGCTGCCGGGCACCTGCACCTCGCCCACCCACGGCGTGTGGTCGGCGATCAGCTCCTTGTCGTTGGCGTGCGCCGTCATCGTGATCGGGCGGGTATGCGGCACCGCCATCGGGATGGTGCCCATGCCGATGGTTCGGCGCACCCCGAGCCGCTCGGCCAGCAACCGCACCGCGGTGATGAACCGCTCCCAGCGCAGGTCCGGCTCCAGTCCGGCGAGCAGCAGGAATGGCGTGCCCACACTGTCGCGCAGCGCATAGAGGTTGAGCTCGGGATCCTCGTACTGCGTGAAGTGGTCGGTCTTGAAGGTCATCAGCGGGCGCCGTGAGCGGTAGTCCAGCAGCTCGTCGATGGCGAAGGACGCCACCAGTTCGGTGTCGAGGGTGTTCCTCAGGTGCTGGGCGGCCAGCCGGATGGCGTGGCCGGCGTCGGAGAACCCTTCCAACGCGTGGATCAGCACCGGACCACGACCGTCGGACGACGCCAGCTGCGGCGCGGGGAACTCCAGCTCGTACATGCCGGACTGCTCGGGCTGGTAGTGCTGCTCGGGGTGACCAGCGTTGTCAGCCATCTGTCTGCCTCCTCGCCGTGGTGCCAGAACGGTTACGTCCGTACCAGTGACAACTAGTGTCGCGCACGTTGCGTTCCCGTTGCTGCTCAACCCATGCCGTCGCCCGACAATGTTTGCCGACGGCGTAACGGCTAGCCGCGGAACTGACTGAGCGCGCGCAGCTTGTTCATCACGTCCAACGCGGCGACCTTGTAGGCCTCCGAGAACGTGGGGTAGTTGAACACCGCGTCGACTAGATACTCGACGGTGCCGCCGCAGCCCATCACCGCCTGGCCGATGTGCACCATCTCGGTGGCGCTGGTGCCGAAGATGTGCACGCCCAGCAGCTTGAGGTCGTCGGTGGACACCAGCAACTTGAGCATGCCGTAGGAGTCGCCGGCGATCTGGCCCCTGGCGAGCTCGCGGTAGCGCGACACCCCGACCTCGTAGGGGATGGCGTTGCGGGTCAGCTCCACCTCGGTGGCGCCGACGTACGACACCTCGGGAATCGAGTAGATCCCGATCGGCTGCAGGTCGGTCATTCCCTTCGCCGGCTCCCCGAACGCGTGGTAGGCGGCCAGTCGGCCCTGTTCCATCGACGTGGCGGCCAGCGCCGGGAACCCGATGACGTCACCGACGGCGTAGATGTGGTCGACCTTGGTCTGGAAGTTGCTGTCGACGGTGACGCGCCCGCGCCTGTCGGCCTCCAGACCCGCGTTGCCGAGGTCGAGGTGCTCGGTCTGGCCCTGGCGCCCCGCCGAGTACATCACCGTCTCGGCCGGGATCTGCTTACCGCTGGCCAACGTCGTCACGGTGCCGGCCGAACCGACATCCACGGCGGTGACCTCCTCGCCGAACCGGAACGTCACCGCCAGGTCGCGCAGGTGGAACTTCAGCGCTTCGACGATCTCGGGATCGCAGAAGTCGAGCATGCTGTCGCGCTTCTCCACGACGGTGACCTTGGTTCCCAGCGCGGCGAACATCGACGCGTACTCGATGCCGATCACGCCCGCGCCGACCACCACCATCGTGGCGGGCAGCGACTTCAGGTCGAGGATCCCGTCGGAGTCGAGCACGCGGCACTCGTCGAACTCCACGCCTGCCGGCCGCGCGGGCTTGGTGCCGGTGGCGATCACGACGTGATCCCCGCTGACGGTGGTGCGCTCGCCGCGCATCGGTTCCTCCACCAGAACGGTGTGCGCGTCGACGAACCGCCCGTGCCCCTGGATGAGGTCGATGCGGTTGCGCATCAACTGCGAACGGACGACGTCCTGCTCTTTGGTGATGACGTGCGTGGTGCGCGCCAACAGATCAGCCGGGGTGATCTTCTCCTTGACGCGGTAGCTGGCTCCGTAGAGTTCGCGCTGGTTCATTCCGGTGAGGTAGAGCACGGCCTCGCGCAGCGTCTTGGACGGGATCGTGCCGGTGGTCACGCACACCCCGCCGAGCATCCGTCCGCGCTCGACGATCGCGACGGTCTTGCCGAGCTTCGCCGCCGCGATCGCGGCTTTCTGGCCACCCGGACCGGAACCGATGACGACCAGGTCGTACTCCAGCATGGAACCCATGGCAAAAGGTGTACGCCCATTGCGTCGATCCCGCACGCCGACCGGCAGCAACGACATGTGAATTAATCGGGCGTTCTCCTCGCGCCGACGCGCGGTCGGCTTGTCCCCAATCGCGAATTCATCCACACTCCCGGCGCTGCGGATGCCGACGTGCGCATCGCGGTCACCTCGGGTGGACAAGGTCGGGCCATGACGACTTCGCATTCACCCGACTTCCAGCTCAACCGCCCAGGCGTGCTGATCGCCGCGCTGCCCGCCGTGCTCGGCTTCGTCCCGGAGAAATCCCTGGTGCTGGTGACGGTCGAACACGGCTCGCTGGGGTGCGTCATGCGCGTCGACCTCAACGACGAACTGCCCGACACCGTCGCGCAGATGGCCGAGGTGGCCGCCGCGGCCAGGCCCGACGCCGCGATCGTCGTCGTCGTCGACGAGGAGGGGGCCGGCTGCCGGATGTGCAACGACGAATATCGCGACCTGGTGGCGACGCTGGAGACGACGCTGGCCGACCGGGGAATCGAACTGCTCGCCGCCCACGTCGTTGACAGGGTCGCGGCCGGCGGGCGGTGGCACTGCGTCGACGGCTGCGGCAACGGCGGCACCGTCGAAGACCCGTCGGCGTCACCGCTGGCCATGGCTGCCGTCCTGGACGGGCGCAGGCTCTACCGCCGCCGCTCCGAACTGCAGGACGTCATCGCGATCACCGATCCGGCCCGCACCGCTGCGTTGGCCGGCCTCATCGACGACGCTCCCGGCGACCGCTCGGACGCCGACGCGCGCGACGACATCGAGGCCGCCATGGCGGCCGCCGCGCGAGTCGCCGACGGCGAGGAACTTCCCGACGGCACGCTGGCGCGCCTGGCCCGGGCGCTGACCGATCTGCAGGTGCGCGACACGTTGTACGCCCTTGCGGTCGGGGAGACCGCCGGGCAGGCCGAGTCGCTGTGGGCCGAGATGTCGCGGCGCCTCCCCGCGCCATGGCGGGTCGAGGCCCTGGTGCTGCTGGCGTTCTCGGCCTACGTCCGCGGCGATGGGCCGCTAGCGGGTGCGTCGTTGGAGGCGGCGCTGCGGTGCGACGGCACGCACCGCATGGCGGGCATGCTCGACACCGCGCTGCAATCCGGGATGCGCCCGGAGCGAATACGCGAGCTGGCCATCACCGGCTACCGGTTGGCGGACCGGCTGGGGGTGCGGCTACCGCCGCGGCAGGTGTTCGGCCGGCGGGCCGGATGACCTACCCGCGGTGGCCGAGTTATCCGCTGGCTCAGACCTTTTCGACCTTGACGGCGTGCGCCATGTGATGGGGCAACTCGACCTGCTCGTGGCCGGGGATCACGATCATCACGCCGCCGTGATCGTTGGCCTGCACGGTCACGCGGGCGTTGGGCACCACGCCGGCGTCCTTGAGCCTGCTGATCAAGTCGGCGTCGCCCTGGACGTGCTCGGTCAGCTGGCGGACTACCACCGCGACGGGCATGCCGGCGGGCAGCTCGGTCAGCCGGACGAGGTTCATCTGGTCGGGGTTGCCCGACGTGCTGATCAGGCCGAGCTCGGACAGGCCCGGGATCGGATTGCCGAACGGGGAGGTGGTGGGGTTGTTGAGGACCTGCACCAAACGGCGTTCGACGTCCTCGCTCATCACGTGCTCCCAGCGGCAGGCCTCGGCGTGCACTTCCTCCCACGGCAGGCCGATGACATCGACCAGCAGCCGTTCGGCCAGCCGGTGCTTGCGCATGACGGCCACGGCCAGTGCGCGACCCTTCTCGGTCAGCTCGAGGTGGCGGTCACCCGCGACGTGCAGCAGGCCGTCGCGTTCCATCCGGGATACGGTCTGGCTGACGGTCGGGCCGCTTTGATCAAGCCGCTCTGCGATGCGCGCACGCAGCGGAACCACGCCCTCTTCCTCGAGGTCGTAGATGGTCCGCAGGTACATCTCGGTGGTATCGACAAGATCATTCATTAGCCAACCCTTCGTCTGGGGCGAGTCTACCGGGCTGAGGGCCTGAACTGCGTTGTTACATCGCCGACGCCGACGCGTACGACAGGACACGATCCCCGCCGGGCGTCCGGCGGGGATCGTGTGTGGGGGGTCTGGCTGGTCTAGCTGGCGTACGAGCGCAATCGGTCGGCGCGTTCGCCGTTGCGCAGCTTCACCATGACCTCGCGCTCGATCTGGCGGACGCGTTCGCGGGAGAGCCCGAACAGCTTGCCGATCTGGTCCAGCGTGCGCGGCTGGCCGTCGTCGAGACCGAAGCGCAGCCGGATCACCTGCTGCTCGCGCTCGTCGAGCGTGGCCAGCACGTGCCGGATGTCGGTGTGCAGCAGCTCGGAGATCACCGCGTTCTCCGCCGACATCGCCTCGGCGTCCTCGATGAAGTCGCCGAGCGGCGCTTCCTCGTCGCTGCCGACCGGCATGTCGAGGCTCACCGGGTCGCGGCTGTGCTCGAGCAGATCGTTGATCTTCTCCACCGGGATGCCGGACTCGGCGGCCAGTTCCTCATCGGTGGCCTCGCGTCCCAGGTTCTGGTGCATCTCCCGCTTGATGCGGGCCAGCTTGTTCACCTGCTCGACGAGATGGACCGGCAACCGGATGGTGCGGCTCTGGTCGGCCATGCCGCGGGTGATCGCCTGCCGGATCCACCACGTGGCGTACGTCGAGAACTTGAATCCCTTGGTGTAGTCGAACTTTTCCATCGCGCGGATCAGACCGAGGTTGCCTTCCTGGATCAGGTCGAGCAGGGGCATGCCGCGGCCGGTGTAACGCTTAGCCAGCGACACGACCAGCCGGAGGTTGGCCTCGAGCAGATGGCGGCGGGCCGCCTGGCCGTCGCGCACAACCGCGGCAAGATCACGTTTGCGGTTCTCGCCCAAGCGCTTCCGCGTGTCGAGCTGATGCTGGGCGTAAAGCCCTGCCTCGATGCGCTTTGCGAGTTCCACCTCGTCCGCGGCGTTGAGCAAGGCCGTTTTGCCAATACCATTCAGGTACACGCGCACGAGATCCGCGGCCGGACTCTGGGCGTCCAGGTCGTGGTCGACGCGAATGGTGGTGGCATTTGCCATGACGGCCTCCTGATCAAGTCGAACTGTCATGAGCTACAACGCCCACGAGGTTCAAAGAGTTCCCGGCCATGGGCCGGTTCACACGTTCTGATCAGCGGTTTTTCTTCCTCGACCTGAGAATGTCCTTAGAAAAGGACCAGAAGCTCCTCAGCTGGGAACATCGCCCTTCGGCCCGTCGGCGTCCGGTTGCGGCGATGACACGATGCGACCTTCCAGTGCCGGGCGCTCGGCCGTCGGGATAAGCGGGATGCGGCGCGTCGCGTCATAGCGGCGCGGCTCCTCGGGACGTCGCGGCGGACGGTCGTTGGCGATCAGCACGGCGATCCACGGCAGGGGGATCGAGGCCACGAGGATCGCCAACGAAATCAGGCCGTTGTGCCAGATGCCGTATGCGATCGCGGCCAGAATGAGAGCCGGGATTCGGAACGACATGATGGTCAGGTACTTGCGGACCCGCTGGCGGTGCTGCTCTTCGTAGGCGGGGGCGGCGCGCGTGATCAGGACGGGCCGGCCGTCGTCGTCGAAACTCAGCTCGGGGCTTTGTTTCATACCTCCACTGTTCCACAGTTGTCCACCGCTGTACGGGTCGGATTTCTTACGGGCACAATAGGCAGATGCAGACCCAGACGATCGAGCGCACTGACACCGACGAACGCGTCGACGACGGGACCGACAGCGACACTCCCAAGTACTTCCACTACGTCAAGAAGGACAAGATCGCCGAGAGCGCGGTGATGGGCACCCACGTCGTCGCGCTGTGCGGCGAGGTGTTCCCGGTGACCAAGTCCGCCAAGCCCGGATCGCCGGTGTGCCCGGACTGCAAGCGGATCTACGAGCAGCTCAAGAAGTAGCGCCGTCGGCCTTGGCCGCCGCGGCTGCGGGCCCGGCGGTCGCCTGCGGCTCGACCCCGCCGCCGTTGAGCGATTCCGCCTTCTCCGCCAACCACCACCGGAACCGCTTGGCGTGGGTGACCGGAGCGGGCCACTCCTCCTCGATCGCGGCGTTGAGTTCGGCGCCGATCATGATCGCGAAGCCGAGGAAGAAGGCGAACAACAGGAAAGCGATCGGCGTCGCCAGCGCGCCGTAGGTGTAGCCGGTCGCGGTGATCCAGGTCAGATAGACGCGCAGCCCGAAGGTGGCCAGCAGGAAGACCACCGCGGCCAGCAGCGAGCCGAGCAGCAGTCGGTGTGTCGGCAGCGGTTTGGGCAGCGACACCCGGTACAGCACCAGCACCGCGAGGCCCAGGCAGACGAACACCGCCGGGTAATAGCCGAACCGCAGCACATGGTCCCAGCTGTCCGGGATCGAGGCCGCAACCCTGATGGGGCCGAGCGCGACGAACGGCGCCGCCGCGATCGCGATGATCAGCATGATCACGTACAGGCCCAGCGCGTAGAACCGCTGTCGGACCGGGTGTCGCAGCGGCGTCTGGTCGTGCGCCTCGACGATCGAGTCCACGAAGGCCGAGATGGCCGACGACCCCGCCCACAGCGAGATCACGAAACCGAGCGAGACCACTTCGCCGCGGGCGCCCCTGACGATGTCGCGGACCGTGGGCTCGATGATCTCGCGCACCACGTTCGACGAGAAAAAGCTGTTCGCCGTGCTGATGATCTGGTTCTCGATCGTCGGCAGTGTCTCCGGGCCGAACAGGGGCGCGACGTAGGCCAGGCTCCCGAGCATGCCGAGCAGCAACGGCGGCAGGGACAGCGCACACCAGAACGCGGCCTGAGCTGACTCCGAGAAGATCGAGTCGTCCCAGCTCTTCGACAGGGTGCGCCGCGCGATGTGGCGAAGGTGGTGGCGCGACGGCCGCAGCGGAAGCGGCTGGGACTGGTCAGTCATGACCAGTCCAGCATCCCTGACAGAGCGTCCTTGCGCCCAGCGCGCCGGGTGACCGTGTCGGGTGCTATGCCTCCACCGGGCTGACCTCGAGGACGGCGGCCAGCTCGATCAGCTTGGCCTCGTGCTCGTTGGCGTGATGCTGGCAGAACAGCAACTCCGCGCCTGACGGCAGCTTGGCGCGAACGCGAGCCGCGGCACCGCAACGATCGCAGCGGTCGGCCCGAGTCAACGGGGGACTGGTGAGCGTTGCCTGTGTCATTGCGACCTCCGTACTGTTCGCGTGCATCCACTGTCTCAGACGTTTTGGCTTCCGGCCTTGTTCCCAAGCTGTTTACCGGTGTGTCGTGTCTCACCGTTACGTCGAGTTGCCGGCACGGCAGGCTGGCGGTATGACCTCGCAGAATGCCGTGCTGGTCCACTTGTGCAGCAAAGAGGAGTGGCGGACCGCGCAAGCGCTAGGGGAGCACCGCCCGGTTTCGCTGACCGCGAACGGGTTCGTGCACCTGTCGACGCCCGAGCAGGTGCACCTGCCGGCCAACCGGCTGTACGCCGGCCGGACCGATCTGGTGCTGCTCCGCATCGATGCCGCACGACTGTCCTCTCCCGTTCGCTGGGAACCCGGTGTCCCCGCCGATCCCGCGGGGATGGTGTTCCCACATCTGTATGGAGCTTTGCCATTAACGGCTGTGATAAACGTCACGCCGTACCAGCCCGGGGTGGACGGCCGGTTCGCTCCGCTCGCGGACTAATCGGCGACGTACGCGTCGACTTCGATCTCGACGAGCAACTCGGGCGCGATCAACGCCGATACTTCGACCATTGTCGCCACCGGACGGACGTCGCCGAACACCTCGGCATGGACCGCCCCGACGTCCTGCCAGTGTGAGATGTCGGTGACGTAGATGCGTGTCCGCACCACGTCGGAGAGTGAGGCTCCGGCCTCCTGCAGCGCTGCCTCGACGCGGCGCAGGGCGTCTCGTGCCTGGGTGGCGACGTCGGGCCCGGTGCCGGTGGTGCCCGCCACCGCAACGTGGGAGCCGGTGCGCACGGCCCTCGAGTAGCCGACGACGGCCTCGAAGGGCGACCCCGAAGACACGTTGCGGCGCGGCGACATGGCTACAAAGTAGGGCACGCCGACGGCGGGCACCCCGCTACGTACACTTACAGATCGTGGGCATTTTGTTAGGTCTCGCGCCGTGGATCGTGTACTGGGTGCTCGTCGGCAACGTGCCGTTCTCCGTCGCCGTCCTGATCGCCCTGGCAGTCGCCGTCGTGGCGTTCGCGGTGGGCCGGTTCCGCGGAGGACCGGGGCGGACGCTCGAAGTCGGCGCTCTCGCAACATTTTTGGTATTGACGGTGTTGACCTTCACGCTCGACCAGTCGTTCATGGAACGGTGGATGCAGCCGTTGAGCAACTTGGGGATCTTCCTCGTGACCTTGGTCGGCGTGCTGATGGGCAGGCCGTTCGTGCGCGAGTTCGCCGAAGTCGGTCAACCGCCGCACGTCGTCAACAGCGACCTCTTCGCCAGGATCACCAACCTGTTGACCTGGATCTGGGTCGGCGTCTTCGGCGGCATGACGGTGTCGTCGGCGATCCCGCCGATCGTCTACGGCGACGCGACGATCCTCGACACCAAGACGCCGCTGTCGTTCATCTGTTACTGGGTCGTCCCGTTCGCGTTGTTGGCCGGCGCGGCATTTGCGACCAGGGTGCTGCCCGACCGCATCGCCGCGGGCGCCGACGACATCGTCCGCAAGACGTCCTTCGTCGCGTTCGCCGAGGCCGAGATCGATCAGCTGATCTACCTCGCCACCGAACACGCCAACCGGGAAGTGGGTCCCGGCAAGGAGGCCTACGACATCAAGATTGGCAGCAAGGGCATACCGCTGACCGGCGACGAGACCCGCGAGTCGTGGCCCTCGACATACAAGGTGCGCGACAAGAAGCGGTGAGCGGGCGGGCTCAGACCGGTGAGGCCTCGACGATCGAGAGCGGGGTGACCGTGTCGACGACCCGGTCCAGCCGGAAACCGGCGCGGCTCAGCAGCTTCGCGTAGTCCGTGCGGGTGCGCTCGCGGCCGCCGACGGTGATCAGCATCTCCAGGTCGAGCTGGTACCCGATGAACGACGTGGTGCGCTCCGGCAGCACCATCTCGAGCAACAGCAGCTTGCCGTTCGGTGCGATCGCCGTGCGGATGTTGCGCAGGATCGTCGACGACGACTCGTCGTCCCAGTCGTGGATGATGTTCTTCATCACGTAGGCGTCACCCCCCGCGGGCACCCCTTGGAGAAACGAGCCGCCCTCGGCCGTACAACGGTCGGCCACCCCCGCGGCCGCGAGCACCGTGTCGGCGCCGGAGACGACGGCGGGAAGGTCGAAGAGCAGCCCGCGAGCGCCGGGCGCGCGGTGCAGGATGGTGGACAGCAGCAGGCCGTGGCCGCCGCCGACATCAACGATCAGCTTGAAGTCGCTGAAATCGTATGCACTGAGCGCGATTTCGTTCGTCATGCCGCTCGTCGCGGTCATCGCGTCGTTGAAGACCTGCGCGAGTTCCGGATCCGTCTCGAGGTAGTCCCAGTAGGGCATGCCGCGCAGCTTGAGCACCGACGGCTCGCCCGTCTGCACCGAGTGCAACAGGCCGCCCCAGTCCTCCCACCGCGCCCGGTGCCCGATGAACAGCACCATGTCGCGCATCGACCCGGGTACGCCGGAGCGCAGCGCCTCGCCCACCTTGGTCAGGGTGAAGGTGTCGTTGCGGCGATGGCGCAGCAGGCCCTTGGCCGCCAGCGCGCGCATCAACCGGTACAGCGCATCCGGGTCGGCGCCAACGCGTGGCGCGATGTCGGCCGCGCGGGCCGGGCCGCCCGCCAGCTCGTCGGCGACACCCAGCTTGGCGGCGACGTACATCGTCTGCGTGGTCCAGGCGCCGGTGGCCATCTCGAGCAGGGCGACGCTGGGTGGCGCCGTCGACCGGTGCAGGCTCTGCAGCCCCGCGCGCAGCCGGTCGATGGCGCGAACGACGGGCATGGGTGGAACTCGGGTGGGCTTGTCGGACACGGCCCGAGACACTACCGGTTCGCCGCCGGTCCTGCGCTCAACGAGGCAGCCGGCACAGCCGACGCACGGCGGCCAATCCGTCGGGCGTGCCGGGCCAGTGCTGCTCCAGTGCCTCAGAACCCACGCTGCGCGTGACCGAACGCAGCACCAGCGCGACGACGATCGCGTCGTCGGCATAACCGAGTACCGGGATGAAGTCGGGGATCAGGTCGATCGGCAGCGCGAGATAGCCGAGCAACAAAGCCAGTTGAACCCGGACGCGTCTGGGCAGCGTCGCGTCGGCGGCCAGTCTCTTGAGTAGGCGCAGGATGTCCGGTAGCAATCGCAGCACGTCGCGCAGGCCGGTGTCGTCCGGTCGGGTGAACCACAGCACGGCCACCAGCACCAGCCAGAGAAGCAGCACTCCGGCCGCGATGCTCAGCGGGAGCGACCACCAGTCCGACCACACGCGGCGGCGTGCTCAGTCCAGGTAGTCGCGCAGCACCTGGGAACGGCTGGGGTGGCGCAGCTTGCTCATCGTCTTCGACTCGATCTGACGGATGCGCTCGCGCGTCACGCCGTACACCTGGCCGATTTCGTCGAGAGTGCGGGGCTGACCGTCGGTGAGGCCGAACCGCAGCCGCACCACGCCGGCCTCGCGTTCGGACAGCGTCTCGAGTACCGACTGGAGCTGATCCTGCAGCAGGGTGAAGCTCACCGCGTCGACGGCCACCACGGCCTCGGAGTCCTCGATGAAATCGCCCAGCTGCGAGTCACCCTCGTCGCCGATGGTCTGGTCCAGCGAGATCGGCTCACGCGCGTACTGCTGGATCTCCAGCACCTTCTCCGGCGTGATGTCCATTTCCTTGGCCAGCTCTTCGGGCGTGGGCTCGCGGCCCAGGTCCTGCAGCAGCTCGCGCTGGATGCGGCCGAGCTTGTTGATCACCTCGACCATGTGCACCGGGATGCGGATGGTGCGGGCCTGGTCGGCCATCGCGCGGGTGATCGCCTGCCGGATCCACCACGTCGCGTACGTGGAGAACTTGTAACCCTTGGTGTAGTCGAACTTCTCGACCGCGCGGATCAGGCCCAGGTTGCCTTCCTGGATCAGGTCGAGGAACGCCATACCGCGGCCGGTGTAGCGCTTGGCCAGCGACACCACCAGACGCAGGTTCGCTTCCAGCAAATGGTTTTTCGCGCGGTCGCCGTCACGACAGATCCACATCATGTCGCGACGCTGCGCGGCGGGCAGCTTCTCACCCTTCTCGGTGAGCTCGTTCATCAGCTGGGTGGCGTACAGGCCGGCCTCGATGCGCTTGGCGAGCTCGACCTCCTCTTCGGCGTTGAGCAGCGCCACCTTGCCGATCTGCTTGAGGTAGGCGCGCACCGAGTCGGCCGACGCGGTGAGCTCGGCGTCCTTGCGGGCCTGGCGCAGCGCCTCGGATTCCTCTTCGTCCCACACGAAGTCGCCGGAGGCCTTGTCCTTCTCCGAGGGCTCGGCGATCTCGTCGTCCTCGGCGGTCGCGGGCTCGGCGACCTTGACCTTCTTGCTGCCAGCAGGTGTGTCGCCTTCGGCGGCCTCCTCGGCGGGCTCGTCGTCGACCACCAGATCCTCGAGGTCCAGATCGGCGTCCTCGACCGCCAGATCCTCGCCGGGCTCGGCTTCGAGGTCGTCGTCGGTGGCGAGTTCGTCGGTTTCGACGGCGGCTTTGGTCGCGTCCGCCTCGGCAGCGGTGCCCTTCTTGGCGCGGCCGCGCGGCGCGGGTCCCGCGGCCTTGGCCTTCGTCGCACGCTTGGCGGGCGCCTTGGCCGCTGCCTTGGTGGTCTTCTTCGCGGGCGTGGTGCCGGTGTCGGCCTTCGTCGCGCGGGCGGTGGCCGCCTTGGTGGCCTTCTTCGCCGGCGCCGATCCGTTGGCGGCCTTCGCCGCGGCCTTCTTGGCGGGGGCCTTGGTGGCGGTGCGCTTCACCGGCTCGTCGGTCGCCGGGCTTGCCTTTGTCGCTGCCACGTACACCCTTTCGTCTTGCTACTCATCGCGGGCTGGGGCCCCCCATGCATGTGGGGAGGGCGCGCCCCATCGAAAAGCGTCGGCTGTCGGATATTGGCGGTGATGATCGCCGCTATCCGGCCTGCGTCCGCCGTCGACCATTGTAACGACAGTGTGAGGGGACGCCGTCCTGAGCGGCAAATTCGACGGGGTCGGGCGTGGCTACTTGGCGGTAGCTGTGACGTCCACCTCAGCGGCCATGGCCGCGCCGACGATCCCGGCGGTGTTCTGAAGCGCCGCGGCCACCACCGGCGTGCGGTTCTTCAGCAACGGAATCCACTTGTCGGCCTTGCGGCTGATGCCACCGCCCGCGATGAACAGGTCCGGCCAGATCGCGTTCTCGATCGCCACCAGCACCTTTGTCACCTCGACGGTCCAGCGCTCGTAGCTCCAGCTCTTGCGTTCCTTGACCGACGACGCGGCGCGGTGCTCGGCTTCCTTGCCGCCGACCTCGAGGTGGCCGAACTCGGTGTTGGGCAGCAGCACGCCGTTGTGGATCACGGCCGAACCGATGCCGGTGCCGAAGGTCAGCAGCACGATCACGCCCGTGTTGTCCCGGCCCGCGCCGAACTTCTCCTCGGCGAGTCCGGCGGCGTCGGCGTCGTTGAGCACCGTCACCTGATGCCCGTCGAGCGCACCGCTGATGACCTCCTTGGCGTTGAGGCCGATCCAATCCTTGTCGACGTTGGCGGCCGTGCGCACGATCCCCTCGACCACCACACCCGGATACGTCACGCCCAGTGGGCCGTCCCATCCGAAGTGCGCGACGACGTCGACGATGGTCTTGGCGACCGCGTCCGGTGTCGCCGGCTGAGGGGTCAGCAGCTTGAACCGCTCACCGATCAACTGCCCGGTGTCGAGGTCGACGATGCCGCCCTTGACTCCGCTTCCGCCGACATCGATGCCGAACCCGCGGCGCTGCGGGCCGCCGTCGACGCTCGGGTCCGCGGCGGGTGAATCGGTGGCGGTCATTCAGCGCTCCTCACAGGCGGCCGACGGGTGCGGTGCGCCCCACACTAGTAGTTCCGCAAACCCGATGCGGGGCTGTCGCGCAACCGGTTAGCGCGAACTGTGCTGCGATGGAGCGGTGACCGAAACCGAGCCCGATGCCGCCCAGCTGTGCTCCGTCGCCGAGGAATTGGCCGCCGAGGCGGCGGAGTTCGTGCTGCGACGCCGCGCGGAGGTCTTCGGTGACGCGACGTCCGACTCGCCCGAGGTGCGGGCCAAGAGCTCACCGACCGATCCGGTCACCGTCGTGGACACCGAGACCGAACGGCTGATCCGCGACCGCCTGGCCGTGCTGCGCCCCGGCGACCACGTCATGGGCGAGGAGGAGGGTGGCACGCCGGCCGGGCGCGACGGCGAGCTCACCTGGGTGCTCGATCCGATCGACGGCACGGTGAACTTCGTCTACGGCCTCGACACCTACGCCGTTTCGGTGGCGGTGCAGCGCGGCGGCGCGTCGGTCGCCGGTGCGGTGGCCAACGTGCCCACCGGCGCGCTGTACTCCGCGGCCCTCGGCCACGGCGCCCGGGTCCGGCGCGGCGGTGTGGTGTCACCCCTGCAGGCCAGCGCGGCGGCCGACCTGTCGATGGCGTTGGTGGGCACCGGGTTCTCCTATGCCCGCGAGCAGCGGCAACGGCAGGCCCAGGTTCTCATCGAGATGCTGCCCGAGGTGCGCGACGTGCGGCGCATGGGGTCGTGCGCGCTGGATCTGTGCATGGTCGCCGGGGGTCAACTCGACGCCTACTACGAGGACGGCGTGCACGTCTGGGACTGGGCGGCCGGCGCGCTGATCGCGGCCGAAGCCGGCGCGGTCCTGCGCCTGCCGCCGGGGGACGGGGCGGCCGGCGGTCCCGGGTTCATCGTGGCGGCCGCGCCGGGGGTGGCCGCCGCGCTGGACGCCGCGCTGCGGTGCTCGGGTGCCCTGTGACCGATCAGATTGCGCGGCAACGGCTTAGGGTCAGCACGCGGCGCTGTGGGCCTTCACCACCAACGCCGGATCGGCGGCCTGGGTGGCGTCCGGGCGCAGGCTGGCGAGCACCGCCTCGATGTCGTCGTTGCTGGCCAGCTCGCTGAAGTCGGTGCCCAGGGCCAGGTCGACGGTGTCGTCGGGGCGGTCGTCCTCGAACAGTTCGGTGCACGGCGCGACCAGCCAGATCGCGGCGGCCGCCGCGCGCCCGGATTCCCCGAACCGGATCTGGCCCTGACACTGCAAGCGCGCGGTGGCGTACAATGGATCGTTGGTCGCGGTCGGCTCCGCGAAACCAAGATCCTTCAGCGCGCCCGCGACCTCGGCGGCCTGGCCGCCCTGCCCGCTGGCGTTGAGCACCTGGATCTTCGTGTCGGCGAGCCGGGCGGGGGTCACCTCCCTCATGTCGGCGCGCGAGACCTGCTCGCCGAGCGTCGGGGGCGGCGCATTCGGGTCTGCGGGCGCGGGCGGCGGATTGCACGCGGCCAGTTCCTCGACATCGGCCGGCTGATTGAGCGCGATGACCCAGACAAACAGCGTCACCACCGACAGCGCGACGAACAGCAGCATTGCCGGCAGGAAGTTCCGGCGACGAAACGGGCGACCGTGCCTGTCGAACGCGGTGCCCTCTGTGATTTGCGCGACCACGAATGCACTCTAAAGCCCCGGTTGCCGCCGCCTGCCGGTGGCACGATAGCCGGTGTGACATAAATCACAGTGGAACGCGTACCAATGCGGGCACGAATCATTTGGCGGATGCGTTCCACGCTGGTACAAACCTCTGCTGCACAAGCTTTATATCGGAGGGGACGAGGATGGCTACCGATTACGACGCCCCGCGGCGTAGTGAGACCGACGACGTCTCTGAAGATTCGCTCGAGGAACTGAAGGCCCGGCGCAACGAAGCCCAGTCGGCGGTGGTCGACGTGGACGAATCCGAGTCGGCCGAGAATTTCGAACTGCCCGGCGCCGACCTGTCCGGCGAGGAGCTGTCGGTGCGCGTCGTCCCGAAGCAGGCCGACGAGTTCACCTGCTCGAGCTGCTTCCTGGTGCACCACCGCAGCCGGCTGGCCAGCGAGAAGAACGGCGTGATGATCTGCTCGGACTGCGCCGCCTGACCGGGCGCGCTCGATCAGCTGCGCAGCGCAGCGAGCACCTTGTCCGGGTGACGACAGCTCACCAGCCAGTACGGCGTCGGGTCGTCCGGATCGTCGAGTACCAGCAAAATCATCGAGCCCACCCATGCCCGGTGCACGACGTAGGCCGCTGGGTCGAGCTGGCGCCCCAGCGCCGCGGACTTGGCGCTGCGGGGCACCTCCGCCGACCGCGACACCACGTCGACCGGCAGGTGGGCGGCATTCACCCACAGTTCGGTCGCGCCTGCGCCACCGACCACGCGCACCTCAGTCCGGCCCAGCCACAGCAGCACCACCACGGCGACCGGGAGCAGCACGGCGTACGGCAACCACACCGGCAGCCCGGGCACGCCCTGATTGACCTCGAGTGCGATCAACCCCGCCAGCCCCAGACCGGGGGGCCACCACCACCACGGCACCCACAGCCGTTCGCGGTAGCGCACGGATTGCGACGTGGCGCGCGTGTCGGACACGCGGCCAAGAGTAATCTCTGACGTCGTGTCCACCTCTCTGGCGGTCGTGCGCCTGGACCGGGAGCTGCCGATGCCCGGCCGTGCCCATGACGGCGATGCCGGCGTCGATCTCTACAGCGCGCTCGACCTGGAACTGGCGCCCGGTCGACGCGCCCTCGTGCCGACCGGTGTCGCGGTGGCCATCCCGCACGGGATGGTCGGCCTCGTTCACCCGCGCTCGGGTCTGGCTGCGCGCGCAGGGCTTTCGATCGTCAACAGCCCAGGCACGATCGACGCCGGCTACCGCGGGGAGATCAAGGTGGCGCTGATCAACCTCGACCCGCAAGAACCGATCGTCGTGCACCGGGGTGACCGGATCGCGCAGCTGTTGGTGCAGCGGGTCGAGCTGCCCGAACTGGTCGAGGTCACGTCGTTCGACGAGGCCGGTCTGGGTGACACCTCCCGTGGCGACGGCGGCCACGGTTCCTCCGGCGGACATGCGAGTTTGTGATGGCATTCGGTAGGCGTAAAGGCAACGACGAGGCGGGCGACGTCGGCGAGGTCCCCGGCGAGGACGTCGGCAGGCACGCGCAGCAGGAAACGGTCGATCCGGGCGACGGTGACCTCGAGGGCCCGTTCGACATCGAGGACTTCGACGACCCGTCGGCCGCCGCCACGGGCCGGCTCGACCTCGGCTCGGTGCTGATCCCGCTGCCCGCAGCGGGACAGGTGCAGGTCGAGCTCACCCAGCAGGGCGTGCCCAGCGCGGTCTGGGTCGTCACGCCGCACGGGCGGTTCACCGTCGCCGCCTACGCCGCGCCCAAGACCAGCGGCCTGTGGCGCGACATCGCAGGAGAACTGGCCGATTCGCTGCGCAAGGACGGCGCCCAGGTGTCGATCAAGGACGGACCGTGGGGGCGTGAGGTCGTCGGCGTGGCCGCGACACCGCCGAACCAGGAAGTCCAGCCCGGCGTGGTTCGGTTCATCGGCGTCGACGGCTACCGGTGGATGATCCGCTGCGTCGTCAACGGCCCGCAGGACCACATCGAAGCGCTTACCGCTGAAGCGCGAGAGGCGTTGGCGGACACGGTTGTTCGCCGCGGTGACACCCCGCTTCCGGTGCGCACGCCGCTGGCCGTCGAGCTACCGGAGCCGATGGCCAATCAGCTGCGCGCGGCGGCCGAACAGGCCGCGGCCCAGCAGGCTCAGCAGGGAGGTCAGCAGCCGCCCGCCCAGCCCGCCGCGCGCCGTAGCGCCCAGGGCTCGGCGATGCAGCAGCTGCGCACCATCACCGGCGGCTGACTAGCCCGCATCGCGCAGCGCCGCCACGCACGCGGCGCCGAGCACCGACGGGGCGGTGCCCATCGCGTCGAGCGTGACCGTGCGCAGCGCCGACCGCGGCGCCGCGGCCACCCACTCGGCGGCGACCTCGAGCGGGTGCACCGGGTCGTCGACCGCCGCGGCCACACCCATCGGGACGGCGAGCCGCTCCAGTTCCGCGCAGCTGGGTGCGACGTAGCCGGCCGCCTCCTCCATGGCCTCGGGCAGCGACGGCCACTGACCCAGCCACGACCGGGTCAGCTCGTCGGCCAGCCACGGGGGGCTCGACGCCCGCATCGCGGCGGTGGCCGAGGCCAGACCGTCGCGGCGCAGCACCTCCGCCGAGTGCCGCGCGGCCGCGGCAGCGGGCGCCCACTGTGGTGCCCCCGTCCACGCCGGCAGGGCGGCGAGGACGGCGACGGCCCGGCTGGGATGGGCCAGCGCCCACGCGACCGCGACGGCGGCGCCGATCGACACCCCGCCAACGGCGATGCGCCCGGCTCGCGCCGCGTCGTCGAGCGCGTCGCGGTAGCCCTCGACGAGCCGGTGCGGTTGCGGCGCCGGGGTGACGACGATGGCGCCCTCGTCGTGCAGGGCCGCCGAAAACGCCCGGTAGACGAAGTCATCGTCGGATCCCGTGCCCGGGAGCAGGACCGTCGTGACGCCGCGCAGATTGACCGCCATGCTTCGATCGTGCCCGGCCGAAGATCGGCCCGGCGCGCCGACCCGACCCCGCGTGGCAGATCGGAACCAACAGGTCTACCGTGGCGTTGGATTGGGTAGATCCATGGTGGATCTGCGATGAGTCAGGAGAGGCCATGGCAACGGCCGAAGGGTATCTGCGCCGGCTCACTCGGCGGCTGACAGAAGACCCCGAGCAACTTGACGTGGAAGAGCTCAGTGACGAAGCCGCGATGACCGGCGCCCAGAAGGCGATCGACTGTCAGCGCGGTCAGGAAGTCACGATGGTCGGCACCCTGCGCAGCGTGGAGTGCAACGGCAAGGGCTGCGCCGGGGGCGTGAAGGCCGAGCTGTTCGACGGCACCGATTCGGTCATGCTGGTCTGGCTCGGTCAGCGGCGCATTCCCGGTATCGAGTCGGGCCGCACCCTCAAGGTGCACGGCCGCGTCGGCAAGCTCGACAACGGCTCC
The DNA here is from genome assembly GCF_039871645.1 of Mycobacterium sp. B14F4. Classification (NCBI taxonomy): domain Bacteria; kingdom Bacillati; phylum Actinomycetota; class Actinomycetes; order Mycobacteriales; family Mycobacteriaceae; genus Mycobacterium; species Mycobacterium sp. B14F4. The sequence goes on from NZ_JBDPMF010000001.1 coordinate 896,622, forward strand.
AAGGCGATCTACAACCCGCACTACGAGATCCAGAAGTGAGCGAACCCGGAACCGAACCGGGGACCACGATCGGAAACTCGAAGGCCCAAGCTGTCCTCGACCAGATGGGCGGCTTCAGCGGCCTGGTCTACTCCTCGCTGCCCGTCGTCGCGTTCGTTCCGGTCTCTCAACTCTTCGGCCTCCTGCCCGCCATCGTCGCGGCGCTGGGTGTGGCCGCGTTGATCCTGGTGTGGCGGCTGGCCCGCCGGGAATCCGTTCAGCCCGCGATCTCCGGTTTCGTCGGCGTGGGCATCTGCGCCCTGATCGCCTACGTAACGGGGGAGTCCAAGGGTTACTTCCTTTGGGGCATCTGGATGTCGCTGCTGTGGGCGACGGTGTTCACGCTGTCGGTGCTCATCCGCCGCCCCGTCGTCGGCTATGTCTGGAGCTGGGTCAACGGCCACGGCCGCGACTGGCGCCGGGTGCGCAAGGCGGTGACGGCGTTCGACATCGCGACGGTGTTCTGGGTGCTCGTCTTCGCCTCCCGCTTCGTGGTGCAGCAGCATCTCTACGACGCCGACCAGACCGGCTGGCTGGGGGTCGCGCGCATCGCGATGGGCTGGCCGCTGACCGCGGTCGCCGCGCTGGTGACCTATCTGGCGATCCGGGCCGCGCAACGTGCCCTCCACACCGATGAGCAAGCCGCGCAACACGATTCCGTCGACGAGGGGCGCACCGAGCACGGCGACGTGACTCAGTCCGATGCCCACTGAGGGGCGACACCGATCGGTCGCTGATCGCGGTTGCCGTACTGGCCTCGTTCGTGGCCTTCCTCGACGGTTCCGTGGTCAACCTCGCGCTGCCGGCCATCGGCCGTGACCTGGGTGGCGGACTGGCCCTGCAACAGTGGGTGTTGAACGGCTACCTGCTCACGCTCGGTGCGCTGATCCTCGTGGCGGGTGCGGTCTCCGACCAGTTCGGCAGGCTCGCGGTGCTGACGCATGGGCCTCGTCGTGTTCGCGGTGTCGTCGGTGCTGTGCGCGCTTGCCCCCGTGGGCTGTGTGTTGGTTGCCGCACGCCTGCTGCAAGGTGTCGGCGCCGCGTTCCTGGTGCCCAGTTCGCTGGCGATGCTGAACGCCCGGTTCTCCGGCGCGGCGCAGGCGCGCGCCATCGGCACGTGGACGGGCACCGCCTTCGTGATCGGTCCATTGCTCGGCGGCCTGCTCGTCGACGCGCTCAACTGGCGGTGGATCTTCGGGGTAAACCTCGTGCCGCTGGCCGTGACGCTGTACCTGGCGTCGAAACTGCCCGCCGACGAGTTCGGGGCGCGGTCTGCGGGCCGAGTCGACGTCGTCGGCGCGACACTGAACGCCGTCGGACTCACAGGCGTCGTCTACGGGTTGATCGAGGGTCAGTGCCTCGGTTACGGGAGCCCAGCGGTGTTGGCGGCCCTGCTGGTCGGCGCGGTGTGCCTGCTGGCGTTCCCGCTGTGGGAGCACCGCGCGGCCCACCCGATGATGCCCCTGCAGATCTTCACCACCCGCAATTTCGCCGTCGGCAATCTCGCCACCGTGTTCCTCTACGCCGCAGTGTCACTCGGCATGCTGATCGTCGCGCTGTTCCTGCAGGAGACCGCCGGCCTGTCGGCCACCCAGGCGGGGCTCGTGACGCTGCCCATCCCGGTGCTGTCGTTCCTGTTGGCGCGCCGCTTCGGGACGTTGTCGGGCAGGTACGGTCCGCGGATGTTCATGGCCGCGGGCCCGCTGCTGGCCGCCGTGGGTTTCCTGCTGCCGGCCACGGCGCATGAACCGGTCGACCTGTGGACCCAGATGCTGCCCGGGGTGGTGGTTTTCGGCTTGGGCCTCGCGGTCACCGTGTCCCCGTTGACGGCCGCAGTGGGCCGCGGTCGACCCTTCGCAGAGCGGCATCGGGTCGGCGGTCAACAACGCGGTCTCGCGGATCGCCGGGCTGATCGCGGTGGCGCTTGCCGGTGTGATCGTCGGGGGCGCAGTCGATTTCGACGGCTTCCGCCGCGGAGCCCTGATCACCGCCGCGCTGTTGGCGCTCGCGGGGGTCGTCTCGGCAGTGGGCATCCGCAACGAGCAGTGCGACGCCGCACGAGTGACGCCCCAGAGCGCCGCGGGTTGCCACGACCGCGCCGCCCCGCCACCGGCACACGCCGCGCGCTGAGGTCAGTGCTGCGGGTGCCACACTCGAAAAGCTTGTAAGTCAATCGACTCCGACGAAGCGGTCGATATCTCGGCTCCGCCCGGTGATCAGGATGACATCGCCGTACGAAAGCTCCGTCTCAGCGGAGGCGTAGGTGAACTCGCCGTCGCCACTCTTGACCGCCACGACCGTGATGCCGTACTTCGAGCGCACCTTGGTCTGCCCCAGCGGATTTCCCACCGTGAAGTGTGGCGGCCTGACTTTCGCGATGGCGAAGTCGGAGTCGACCTGCAGGTAATCGAGCAACTGTCCCGACACCAGGTGCGCCACCCGCTCGCCGGCTTCGCGCTCGGGGAACACCACATGCGTGGCACCCACCCGCTCGAGGATTCTGCCGTGCTGCGCGGTGATGGCCTTGGCCCAGATGTCTTCGACCCCGAGTTCGACCAACAGCGAGGTGATCAAAATGCTTGCCTCGATATCGGTTCCGACACCGACCACCGCGCGGTAGAACTCGTCGACGCCGAGCTCGCGCAGCGCGTCCATGTCGGTGCAATCCGCGGCGACGACCTGGGTCAGTTGACCGGACAGGCTCTGCACGAGCTTGTGCGATTCGTCGATCGCCAAGACCTCGGTGCCCCGCCGCGTCAACTCCAGCGCGATCGCGCTTCCGAATCGGCCGAGTCCGATCACGACGACGGGCTCACGTCTCTCAGCCAACGATCGTCCTCTCCACAGGCCGCTCGTAGCGGCGTTCCCGTTGCCGTAGCGCCAGCGCGGACGCCAGCGTGAGCGGGCCAAGACGGCCTACGTACATCAACACGGTAATCAGCCACTTCGCCTCATCGGGCAGCGTCGCGGTGATGCCGGTCGACAGCCCGACTGTGCTCAGAGCGGAGACGGCCTCGAACATCACCGGTTCGAGCGGCAGGTCGGTCATCCGCAGCAGCGCGAAAGTGGCCACACTGGCCAAGGCGCCGAACAGCACCGCGACCGCGAGCGCCTGCCTCTGGTTGTCCACCGGCACCTGGCGCACGCCGACGTTGACGCGGCTCTCGCCGCGGATCTCCGCCCACAACACGACGGCCAGAAGCCCCAGGGTGGTCACCTTGATGCCTCCGGCGGTGCTCGCGCTCCCGCCGCCGATGAACATCAGCACATCGGTGAACAGGAGCCCTTCGGGCGTCATCGCGGCGATGTCGATCGCGTTGAAGCCTGCTGTCCGCGGCATCGTGGCGGTGAAAACGGCGGCCAGAAACCGTTGGTTCGCAGGCAGGTCGCCGAGGGTGGCGGTATTGCGGTGCTCGACGATCGCGATCACCAGGGTGCCTGCGATCAGCAGCGCCGCGGTGACGCTCACCGTGATCCGCGTCGTCACCGACCAGGTGCGGGGCCGGCGCCACGACTTCGCCAGTTCGAAGACGACCGGGAACCCCAGACCGCCGACGATGACGGTTGCCGAGATCGTCAGCATCACGGTCGGATCGCCGACATAGCGGACCAGGCTGTCGGCGTAGAGCGAGAACCCGGCGTTGTTGAATGCGGACACTGAGTGAAAAACGCCTTGCCACAATGCTTCCCCGAGCGGCATGTCGTACTTCGCGGCGAACCGTGCCACCAGGATCGCGGCGACCACCAATTCGGAGACCACGCTGAATATCGCAACATTGCGGATGACGCGGCCGACGTCGTGAACGGTGAGGGTTCGGGTCTGCGCCTGGGCGACCAGCCGAGCGCGCAAGCCCAGTCGTCGTGACAGCAACACGACGACCAGTGATGCGACCGACATGATTCCCAGTCCGCCGATCTGGATCATCGCCAGAATCGCGAGCTCGCCGAATGTCGACCAGTAGGTGCCCGTGTCGACGGTCACGAGACCGGTGACACAGACCGCGGAGGTAGCCGTGAACACAGCGTCCAGCAATGGAGCACGTTGGCCCGATTCGGTGGCCATCGGCATGGACAACAAGGCGCTGCCCACCGCGATAGCAACGGCGAAGGCTGCGACGATGACCCGCCCGGGCCGTACCTTCTCCGCGCTGGCGATCACGGCCAGATGCTACGTCCCCGGTCTGGCTGCGTCGTGCGGGAAGCCGGCGTCGAGGCTATCCGTGCCGGTGCAGCAGGAGGTCACGCAATTGGTCTTCGGTTTCCGCGGTGGCCACGAAGAGCAGTTCGTCGCCCCCCTCCAGAGGGACGTCCGCTTCGGGCACGATGACACGGGAGCCACGCAAGATCGTCACGAGGGCCGCATCGCGCGGCAGTTCGAGCTTGCGAACGGGCTGCCCGCCCCAGGGGGTGTCGTCGGGCAGAGTGATCTCCAGCAGGTTGGCTTCTCCGTGGCGGAACTCCATCAGGCGCACGAGATCACCGACGGCCACTGCTTCCTCCACCAGAGAGGCGAGCATTCGCGGAGTGGACACGGCGACGTCGACGCCCCAGCTCTCGTCGAACAACCACTCGTTGCGCGGATCGTTGACGCGGGCCACCACCCGAGGCACAGCGAACTCGGTCTTGGCCAGCAGACTGACCACGACATTGACCTTGTCGTCGCCGGTAGCGGCGATCATCACATCGAACTCCTCGAGCTTCACCGACTCCAGCAGGCTCAGTTCGCAGGCGTCGCCGAGACGCCACTGCGCGGCGGGAACGGCGTCTACGTCGATGTGGCTGGGATTGCGCTCCAGCAGGGTGACCTCGTGCGAGTCGACAAGTTCCCGGGCGATGGACCGGCCGACGGCACCCGCACCGGCAATGGCGACCTTCATCAGCCTTCGACCTCCTCACCGGGCGGCAGCGCCGCGATGGCCAGCGCCTCGGCGATGCGGCCGGCGATTGCGGCGACGTAGACCTGATCGCCCGCCTGTATCACTGTCTTGGGCTCCGGCAGAAGCCCGGCTCCGAAGCGAATGAGGAAAGCCACCCGGCCACCCGTCACACGTTCCAGGTCCGTGATCCGGTGACCGACCCAGTCCTCGTGCAGTGCGAGCTCCGTCACACCGACATTGCCCGTGGGGTCGCGCCACTTGGTCGTCTCGGTCTCGCGGAGCAGCACGTTGAGAAGCCGGTCCGTGGTCCACGGGACCGTCGCGACAGTCGGTATGCCCAGCCGTTCGTAAACGGCGGCGCGTTTGGCGTCGTAGATCCGCGCGACAACGCGCTCCACCCCGAACGTCTCGCGAGCCACCCGGGCGGAGATGATGTTGGAGTTATCGCCCGAGGAGACTGCGGCGAACGCCCCGGCCTCCTCAATTCCTGCGCGCAGCAGGACTTCGCGGTCGAAGCCCATCCCGAGGACGCGCTCCCCGCTGAAGTCCGGACTGAGGCGGTGAAACGCGGTGCCGTCGCGGTCGATGACCGCCACGTCGTGACCAATTCGAGCCAGGCTGTCGGACAGGGATGCCCCGACTCGACCGCAACCCATCACCACCACACGCACGTGACGGCCCCTTCCCGCCGCAGCCTCCACAACCCGGCGTCATACGGCTGTTCGTCGCATCCAGCACCCGGAACGCTACAAGCATGCGCTCCTGGGCTTAACCTTGGCACTCGTGTCCAAGCTTTCGACCGTCGCCCGGCGACTGGTTCTTGGCCGGCCATTCCGGAGCGACAAGCTGTCGCATCAACTGCTCCCCAAGCGGATAGCACTTCCGGTATTCGCCTCCGACCCGATGTCTTCGGTCGCCTACGCGCCCGAAGAGATCTTCCTGATGCTGTCGGTGGCCGGGCTCGCCGCCTACTCGATGGCCCCGTGGATCGGCGTCGCGGTGGCGGTCGTGCTGCTCATCGTGATCGCGAGCTACCGGCAGAACGTGCACGCCTATCCGTCGGGCGGCGGCGACTACGAGGTCGTGAGCACCAATCTGGGGCCGACGGCGGGTTTGACTGTCGCCAGCGCGCTACTGGTGGATTACATCCTCACGGTCGCGGTCTCGATCTCATCGGCCGCGTCCAACATCGGTTCGGCCATCCCGTTCGTCGACACCCACAAGGTGCTGTTCGCGGTTACGGCGGTCTTCTTGCTGACGGCTATCAATCTGCGCGGGATCCGGGAGTCGGGCACCGCATTCGCGATACCGACGTATGCCTTCTTGTTCGGGATGTACGTGATGATCGCCTGGGGCGTCATTCAGATCTACTTCCTAGGCGAGCCGCTGCAAGCCGAATCCGCCTCGTTCGAGCTGGCCGCCGAACATGAGGACCTGTTCGGATTCGCGATGGTGTTCCTCGTCGCCCGGGCATTCTCGTCAGGCTGCGCCGCGCTGACCGGTGTGGAGGCGATCAGCAACGGTGTACCCGCCTTCCGCAAGCCGAAGTCGCGCAACGCCGCCACCACGCTGCTGATGCTGGGCGTCATCGCCGTCTCCTTGTTCATGGGCATGATCCTGTTGGCGATGGCGACCGGTGTGAAGGTGGCGGAGCGCCCCGAGGAGCAGTTGATCGGTGCCCCCGAGGGATATCAGCAGAAGACGCTGGTTGCCCAACTGGCCGAGACGATATTCCACGGCTTCCCGCTGGGGCTCTACCTGATCACCGGCGTGACCGCGCTGATTCTCGTGCTTGCGGCCAACACCGCCTTCAACGGCTTCCCGGTGCTGGGCTCGATCCTGGCGCAGGATCGCTACCTGCCCCGTCAACTTCACACCCGCGGCGATCGCCTGGCGTTCTCCAACGGCATCGTGTTCCTGGCCCTGGCCGCCGTCGCGTTCATCGTCGCGTTCCGCGCGGAGGTCACCGCGCTCATTCATCTGTACATCGTCGGCGTGTTCGTGTCGTTCACGTTGAGCCAGATCGGGATGGTCCGGCACTGGACGCGGCTGCTACGCACTGAATCCGACGTCGCCGTCCGCCGAAAGATGGTCCGATCGCGCATGATCAACACGGTCGGCTTCATCGCCACTGGCTCGGTGTTGGTGGTGGTGGGGATCACGAAGTTCGTGGCCGGTGCATGGATCGCCGTCCTCGCCATGGGCGCGCTGTTCATCTTGATGAAGATGATCCACCGCCACTACGACACTGTCGCCCGCGAACTGGAGGAACAGGAGGCCGAGCACGACGGCATGGTGCTGCCGAGCCGCAACCACGCCGTTGTCCTGGTGAGCAAATTGCACCTGCCGACGCTGCGCGCTCTGGCCTACGCCAGGGCAACCCGACCCGACACGCTCGAAGCCATCACCGTCGGCGTCGACGACGGCGAGACCCGCGCTCTGGTGGACCGATGGGCGGCAAGTGACATCAACGTGCCTCTCAAGGTGATCGCGTCGCCCTACCGGGAGATCACCCGTCCGGTGCTCGACTACGTCAAGCGAATCACGAAAAACTCACCGCGCACCGTTGTCACAGTCTTCATCCCCGAGTACGTCGTCGGGCACTGGTGGGAGCAGGTGCTGCACAACCAGAGCGCGCTGCGGCTCAAGGGACGGCTGCTGTTCGAACCGAACGTGATGGTGACTTCCGTTCCGTGGCAACTGAGTTCGTCGGAGCGCCTCAAGACCCTGCAGCCGCAGTCGGCTCCGGGCGACGCGCGCAGGGGTTTCCTGGATTGACCGCCGCCACGGACCGCTCGGGCGGGCCGTCCGAACTCACGCTGACCGTGGGACCGCCCGCCAACGGCGGCAGCTGCGTGGCCCGCCACGAGGGCCGCGTGGTGTTCGTGCGCTACGCGCTGCCGGGGGAGACGGTCAGGGCCCGGGTGGTCGCCGAGCACGGGTCCTACTGGAACGCCGACACGGTCGAGGTGGTCGAGCCGTCCGCCGACCGGGTCGAGTCGATCTGCCCGATCGCCGGTGTCGACGGTGCGGGGTGCTGCGACCTGGCGTTCGCCGAGCCGGCCGCGGTGCGCAGGCTCAAGGGCGCCGTCGTCGCCAATCAGCTGTCCCGACTCGGCGGGTACGTGTGGCGCGACGAGGCCGACGCGGCCGCCGAGCCGGTCGGTGATGTCGGCGCGACGGGATGGCGCACCCGCGTGCGGTTGGACACCGCCGGCGACGGCCGCGCGGGTTTCCACCGCTTCCACAGTGCCGAGCTCGTCACCGACCTGGACTGCGCCCAGTTGCCCGACGGGATGCTCGACGGGCTGGAGTCGCGCAGGTGGCCACCCGGCGCCCAGGTGCATGTCGCGCTCGACGACGACGGCGACCGGCACGTCGTGCAGACCGGTCCGCGCACCGCACGCAAGGGCCTCACCCAGGTGGTCGAGGGTCACTACGAGGCGGTCCAGCGCGTCGGACAGCGGGTCTGGCGGGTGCCGGTGACGGCGTTCTGGCAGGCCCATCGCGACGCGACCCGCTGCTACAGCGAGCTGGTGGCCGGCTGGGCGCAGCTGTCGGCGGGGATGACCGCATGGGATTTGTACGGCGGCGCAGGGGTTTTCGCTGCGGTGCTGGCCGAAGGGGTCGGCGACCGCGGCAAGGTCGTCAGCGTCGACACGTCGCGGGGGTCGTCGCGAGCGGCCCGCGCCGCGCTGGCCGACCTGCCGCAGGTGTCGGTGGTCACCGATTCGGTGCGCCGCGCACTGGCCGCGCAGCGCCGACGGGCCGACGTCGCGGTGCTCGACCCGCCGCGCGCGGGTGCGGGCCGCGAGGTGATCGACCTACTGGCCGCCGCCGACGTCCAGCGGGTCGTCCATATCGGCTGTGAGGCAGCATCTTTCGCGCGCGACATCGGGCTGTACCGCGGTCACGGGTACACGGTCGAGGACGTCCGGGTGTTCGACTCGTTCCCGCTGACCCACCACGTCGAGTGCGTGGCGGTGCTGTGCCGGTGAGCCGTAGACTCCGATCTCGTCGAGGGAGTTCCGTTGCCACCTGTGGACGTCAGCGTCGAGATCGTCATCCGCCGACCGCGCGAGGTGGTGGCGGCGTACGCCGCCGATCCGGACAACGCCACCGAGTGGTACGCCAACATCGTCAGCGTGCGGTGGGAGACGACGCCCCCGCTGGCGGTGGGCTCGCGGTTCGCCTTCGTCGCGAAGTTCCTGGGTCGCCGGATGGCCTACACCTACGAGGTCGTCGAGTTCACCGTCGACCGCCGCTTCGTCATGCGCACCGCCGAAGGGCCCTTCCCGATGGAAACCGTCTACGAGTGGGACGACGCTGGGCCGGGGCACACGCGCATGACGCTGCGCAACCGGGGCGAGCCGTTGGGGTTCTCCGGCCTCGCGGCGCCGATGATCGGCGCGGCGATGAAGCGGGCGACCGGCAAGGACCTCGAACGGTTGAAGGCGATCCTCGAAGCGACCCCGACCGCAGAGTGAACGCCCACAAACGGGTATCCCACTTCCGATGCAGACATTCCTGCCGTGCCCGGGTTTCGACGACTCGGCCCGTGTCCTCGACGTCAAACGGCTGGGCAAGCAGCGCGTCGAAACCATCCAGGTGGTGCGCGCGCTGACCAGACCCGGTTACGGGTGGCGGCACCATCCGGCCGCGGCGATGTGGGCCGGCTACGAGGAGGCGCTGGTCCGCTACGGGCTCGACGTCTGCGCCGCATGGTGCCGGCTCGGCCACGCCGACACCTGCGCGACAACGATGGTCGCCGACCTGACCGACGCGACCGGTCTCGGCGTCCCGCGCAGCCAGCAGGAGTTGGCGGCGGCGGGCGAACTACCGCCGTGGCTGGGCGATCCGGCGTTTCACCGCAGCCACCAGTCGGTGCTGGTGCGCAAGGACCCCGGGCACTACCGAACGTTCTTCCCCGACGTCCCCGACGACCTGTCCTACGTCTGGCCCGGATCCGACCGGTCGCGGCGCGTCGCGCTCGACGGTCAACCGCCGAAGTAACGTCGCAGTCGGCGCTGGCGGTGGGTGAACAACGCGCCGATGCCGGCCCCGACGACCTGCGTCAACCACCGCAGCGGTGCCCGCAACTCGAAGGTGAGCCGATCGCGCACAACGGTTTTCGAGCCGTCCTCGGGTTCGAGGGTGCGTTGATGGCGCCACGAGCGCATGCTCAGCATCGTCGACTGCTCGTCGAACCCGCGGCCTGGCCACAGTTCGGCGATCGTCAGGTCGTCGTAGTCGAACGGCAGTACGCCGAACAGGCGCATCCAGCAGCGGCCGACCGGTTCGTCGACCGGCACGGTGTCGACGGTGAGGTCCTTCGCGCCGCGCGGCATCGACATCGTCAGCCACGGACGCAACTCGTGGTTGATGCCCTCGGGCGTGACGACGCGCCGCCAGACCTGCTCGACGGGGGCATCGACGACGCTTCGCCGCTCGACGATCACCGAACGACGATAGCGGGCGCCGGCTACTACGGGCCAGGGGATTCGATCGCGTCGACCGCACGCTCCATGCGGTCGAGCGCGGCGCGGATCTCGGCCAGCGCCTCGCGCAGTTCGGCCGCCGTAGTCGGGGAGTCACCGCCGGTGGCCGGTGGGATGGCCCCGTCGGGGGGAGGGCGCTCCGGTGCGGGAGCCGAGGCCGGCGGCGCGGCACCCGGCCGGGCGGCCGGCGGCGGCGCGTTCGCCGCGTCACCGCCCGGGGCGGTGGCCGCACGTCCGGTGCCGGGCCCGAACACCTGGTCGAGTGCTTCGGCGAGCGTCGGCGCGTAGCCGACGCGCACGCCGCCGGCCCCGGGCTCTCGGAAGCTGACCAGCACTCGCGACAGTTGGGGGAACGTCGAACTGTTGGGGTTGGTCGATATGCGTTCGGTGTAGAGCGGTTCGACGTACAGCACACCGCCGTCGGCGATCGGCAACGTCAGCAGGTTCCCGTAGTGGATGCGGTTGGAGCGTTCGAGCAGCGTGCGCTCCGACGCCACCCGGGTGTCCGAGATCATGGAGTTCTGAATCTGTTGCGGCCCCTGGGTCAGGGTGTCGGTCGGCAACTGCAGCACCGTGAGCTTGCCGTAGTCCTGCGGGTCCGAGTCCGCCGAGATGTATGCGGACAGGAACTCGCGGTTGTAGCCGACCATGGCGGTGGCGAGGCGGAACGACGGCCGTGCCGTCTCCTCGTCGCCCAGGAGCACGTAGAACGGCGGCTGGGCCGGATTGGCGTCGTTGGTGGGGTCGCTGGGGACCGACCAGAAAGCGTTGGTGGTGAAGAATTCTCGCGGCTCGTCGACGTGGTACTTCGCCAGCAGGTCCCGCTGCACCTTGAACATGTCCTCGGGGTAGCGGAAGTGGGTGCGCAGTTCGTCGGAGATCTCACTCTCCGGCTTGACCGCGTCGGGGAAGGCGCTCATCCAGGTGTTCAGCACCGGGTCCTCGGTGTCGAACTGATACAGCGTCACGGCGCCGTCGTAGGCGTCCACGGTGGCCTTGACCGAGTTGCGCACGTACGAGACCTGCCTGCCCGGGCGCACGGTGCCGGTGGCCGTCGTGACGGCTCCCTCCAGCGAACTGCGTTGTGCGTAGGGATAACTGTCGAGCGTGGTGTACGCGTCGACGATCCACACGATCCGCCCGCCGACGACGGCGGGGTACGAATTGGAGTCGGTGGTCAACCACGGAGCGACGCGTTGCACCCGGTCCTGCGGATCGCGATGGAACAGGACCTTCGAGCGCGAGCCGATCGCCCTGGAGAACAGGATGTTGCGTTCGGCGAACTTAGCCGCGAACACGGTGCGGTGCAGCCAGTTGCCGATCGGCACCCCGCCGGTTCCGGTGTAGGTGTATGTCGAGGTGTCGGTGTCGTATTCGCGCGACGGGGCATCGACCCCGCCGCCGACGATCGCATAGTCCGGTGCCGACCGCGCGATGACCTCGCCGAAGTAGATCCGCGGCTGTTCGACCTTGATGACCTGCCGGTCGGCGGTCTGGGTCGCGATGTCGCTGACCGCGTAGATCGGGTAGCCGCTGTTGCTCTCGGCGGCCTCCGCCGCGTCGCCCACCGCCGCGTTCACCCGGTTCGCCGGGGCGGCGACGAAACCGTTGCCGTGCGTGTAGACGGTGTGCCGGTTGATCCAGTCGGTCTGGTTACCGGTCAGGCTGTCCGGTGAGAGCTCCCGGACTCCGACGATGTAGTCCTGCAGCTCCCCGTCGATGCGGTAGCGGTCGATGTCGAGTTCGTCGGGGAAACTGTAGAAGTTCTTGAGCTGTTGCTGCTGGGTGAAGGTCCGCGACAGCACGTTGGGGTCGAGCAGGCGCACGTTGGCGATGGTGGTCACATCGGCGGGCACCTCGCGTGGATTCTTGGTTCCCACCCCGGGATACGGTCGGTACTCGATGCGGTCGCCGTCGAGCCGGTACGCCTGCCGGGTCGCGTCGATGTTGCGCTGGATGTACGGGCGCTCGACGTCGGCGGCGTTCGGGCGCACCGAGAACTGCTCCATCAGCAGCGGCCACCCGCCACCCACCAGCAGCGACGACAGCACCAGCAGCGCGGCGGCCATCGCCGGTATCCGCATGTCGCGCAGGAAGATCGCGGCGAAGAAGGACGCGGCGCACAGCACCGCGATGGCCAGCAGCACCAGCCGGGCGGGGAGTACCGCGTTGATGTCGGTGTAGCCGGCACCGCGGAACGTCGGCTCCTTGCGCGAGGCGGTCAACAGGTCGTAGCGGTCGAACCAGTACGCGACGGCCTTGAGCAGGATTACGCTTCCCGCGAGGACCGCCAACTGGACGCGGGCCGCCGAGGTCAACAGACCGTCCCCCGAACCCAGCCGCATACCGCCGAACAGGTAGTGCGTCACCAGGTTCGCCGCCAGGGCCAGGCAGACGGTGACGAAGAGCCAGTTCAGCACCGAGCGGTAGAACGGCAGGTCGAACACGAAAAAGCCGATGTCGTGGCCGAATTCGGGATCGTCGACGCCGAACGAACCACCGTGCAGGAACATCTGGACGGTCGCCCAGTTGGACTGTGCGATCAGTCCCGCGATCACGCCGACCACGCCGGCGACCCCGAATCCGACCGCCCGGGTCCGGCCCATCACCGCGGCGCGGTACGGCGCGAGCGGATCGTTGCCGCGCGTGACGGGCGCAAACACCGGTCGTGACCGGTAGGCCAGTGCCATCGCCAGGAAGATGATGCCGCCCACCATCGTCGTCACCGCGGCGAAGGTCAGCAGGCGGGTCATCAGCACCGTCAGCCAGACGGCGCGGTAGCCCACCTCGCCGTACCACAGCCAGTCGACGTAGATCTCCACCAGTCGTGGACCGGCCAGCAGGACGACCAGCAGCACCACGCCCGCGCGCAACATCAAACGGGAGCGTCTGGTCAGTGGCGGCACTTTGGGCGGTGGCCGCTTTCCCGAGGAGGAGTCGCCGGTCGAAATTGTCCCCATCGGTGCTCCACCTCGAGTGCTTCGTTCGCGACCCGTCCCGGGGCGCGATGTTCACGAATCGGTCTGAGGCGACGTCAATTGAACAGTCCCGGTAGCGGACTGATACGACCATCGTCGTCACCCGCGGACGCCGATTTCAAGGTGTGCCGCCTGCCAGTCTGACCGCACTCACACTGCCGGATTCCGGCAAGCTGGCCGCGGGAGTCCATTCATTCCGTCCGCGGCAGGGCGACGGCCGGCCAACCGAGCAGCCGGGCTCCCATCACGGCGGCCTGCAACGTGAACCGATCCGTCGGGTCGTTGACGTCCTTGCCGGTGAGGCTCCGGATCCGGTCGAGGCGGTAGGTGACAGCACGCACGCTGAGGTAGAGGCGACGGGCTGCGGCGGCCGTGACGCCGCCCACCGAGAAGTAGGCCTCCAGCGTCTGCAACAGGGGTTCGGCTCCACCGCGCGTGCGCACCAGCGGCCCGAGGACGGTGTCGACCAGGTCGATGATGGCGGCACGGTCGCGAAGCAGAACCTGGAAGACGAGCAGATCGGCCGTGTCCACGACCCGCGCGGGCAGGCCGAGCGCCGCGGCCAACTCGATGGTGCCCCTGGCTTCTTCGTAGGACCGCACGACGCCACCCGGGCCGGGATGGGGACGGCCGACGCCCATGCGCCAGTGCCCGGAATCGGCGAGTGTCGTCTCGACATGGCCGGCGAGCGCGGCGAGTGGCTCGTGGACGGCCGCCGAGGCGACGCAGATGAGCATGCCGTCCTTGGTGGTGACCAGGACGTCGCGGGGGCCGAACTGCTCCAGCATCGCCGACTCGATGGACCGCGTGACGGCGTCGCCGTCGACGAAGTCGCGGTCGGACTGCACCGCGGCGACGATCAACTGCCCCGCGATCCGCAGGCCGAACCGCTCGGCCATCTCCGCGAGCCGGCCGAGACCGCTGCGCCCGGCAAGCAGGTCGTCGACGAACTCCCGTCGGCGCGCCTCCTCTTCCCGCAGTACGGCCCGCTGAGCCTCGTCGTAGCCGTCGGCCAGCGCGACGATGGCGTCATCGGCGGCACGCAGGACGCATTCGGCGATATCGCGTACCTGCTCGCCGCTGGCTCCTCTGATCGCGGGCAGTTCGCGCCAGGTGAGCCAGGTGGCGTTGAGGTACAGGTCGATGAGGCATCGCAGTGCGACGTTGCGCTCCGCCCCGGCGGCCCCGAGCGCCCTTCGGGAATCGACCTCCCCGGGCGTGAGCCTGCGGCCGGTCGCGCTGACGGCCAGCAGCATCTCGACGAAACCCGCGAGATGACCGGCGTCGGTCGCGTCCGCGTTCGCGGCGGCGGTGTCGGCGATCGCCGACGCGTCGAGACCCGGACGTTCGCGATCAGTCAGCGCGCACCTCCGCGAGCCGTCGTTGCGCGGTTGCGGCAACCACGACTACAGGCTAGCCGCCCGGCCGGTGCCGCGGATTGCCCGCTGACCGGCGCATGGTCAGTCGCAGGCTGTTGCGCGCCCGCCGCATCGGGGACTGCTCGGGTGGATAGATCTCGGCCGCCAGGGCCGCTTTCCTGCCGCGTTGCAGCATCACCGCTTCCGGGGTGAAGCCGCCGTCGTGCACCGGGGTGGGTGGCAGTTCCATGGAGTCCGCGATCCGCCAGCGCGACCCGGCCTCGACCAGGGACTGGTGCTTGTTCGGGTAATAGTCCGCGCGGCCGGACAACGCCAACCCACTGGCCCCCACCGCGGCGGCAAGGAGATGCGGGTGAAACCGCGTGCTGACCCACACCTGTTTCGCCGTGGCCGGCAACCCGTCGGTCCAGATCGTCGTGAACGGCACGAAGAGGGCGCCGGGCAGCAGATGCGACACCCGGTCGAAGACGATGCGGTCCGCGCCGGGAATGCCCTCGATCACCGCGACGTCGTCGCCGGCCACGCCCCACTGCTCGATGAGCCGGGTGATCGCCCGGGTGAGCCCCTCGGTGCCCTCGCCCTTGGCGAAGTCCTCCATCAGGTCGGACTGCAGACAGAACACGACGGGCCGCTTCGCGGCCTCCGAAACGGTGTCGTACACACCGTCCTCACCGATGCCCAGCCACGCGTCGTCGCCGGTCAACGTGGACGAACCACCGGCTCCGGCAATCGATTCCAGCGACGGGCCGTCGCGGACGTCGAACAGCGCGAAACGGGACTGCAATTCGCGAAGCAGGGTGAGCCGGTCGTCCTCGCCGACGGGGACCAGTCCCTGCCCGGTCGCCAGTGCCCGGCCCCCGGACCGGTCGGCCGCTGCGGCGGCCGCGGCCAACAGCGCCATGTGGTGGGACCACACGGCGTTGACGTAACCGCCGCCGACCAGGTGCACCGTGTCCGCGCGGGCGAGCAGTTCGATCCCGGAGACGATCCTCGGCATGCGACCCGGATTGCCGATGACGTCCTGGCTGACCGCGGCGGCTTCCGCAGGCGGAAGGTGAGCGGTTTGGAAGCAGATCCGCCAGATGGTGTCGACGAACGTCAACCGCGGATGACTGCCCTGCAGCAGGACGGCGGCCTGCCCGGGCGTGTGGCAGTCGACGACGACGTCGGCGTGAGGCCGGACGACGGCGAGGTGGCGCAGCCAGGCACGCACGATGAATTCGTCGCCGTAGTTCGGATTGCCGCTCGGGGCAATGAGGTAGATGAGGTCGTCACGCTTGCGGCCGCGCGTCCGGATCGAGCCCTGGGGCGGTGATGTGGCTGCGTGCACCGGCGGCCTTCCTGATCGACGACACATCTGCCGCACAACCCGAATCAGGGTGTGCGACAGACAGTTGCCGACCAGGCTTCCCGGCGCGCCAGCTAGCGATCGTAGTCGACGGCACCTGCGATTGCGCCGCGAGTCGGCAAATCGCTCGCGCGCACCGCAACTCCGCGCAGCGGGGCTGCATGCAATAGGGTGGTGGTCGATGGTGTGCCGGGAAGTCTGGTCGGCGCGTACTGACCGACCGCGAACAACCCTGTAGGGCAGACCATGACCACCAACCCCTTCCGCAGACTCACGCAGCGTGCGTTGTTCACGCGCGGTTCCTGGTCGGAGACCAGCCGCGTGTCGTCCATCCTGCGGAAGGAGACGGTCGGTGGCGCGGTCCTGCTCGTCGCCTCGGCGGTCGCGCTGGTGTGGGCGAATTCGGCGTGGTCGGATGCGTACTTCTCACTGCGTGACCTGAAGGTCGGCGGCGAGCCCTTCGGTCTGCACCTGGATCTGTCTCTGGGCACCTGGGCGGCGGACGGTTTGCTCGCGGTGTTCTTCTTCGTGGTGGGCCTGGAACTGAAGCGGGAATTCGTCGCCGGCGATCTGCGCGACCCCGGCCGGGCGGCGCTGCCGATCGCGGCGGCCGTCGGCGGAATGGTGGTTCCTGCGTTGATCTTCGTCGCGGTGACCCTTCCGGTGGGCGACGGGGCGACGCGCGGCTGGGCCATTCCGACGGCGACCGATATCGCGTTCGCCGTGGCGGTGCTCGCCGTCATCTCCACCCACCTTCCCGCCGCGCTGCGCACGTTCCTGCTGACGCTGGCGGTGGTCGACGACCTGCTGGCCGTCACCGTGATCGCCGTCTTCTACACCCAGGACATCAACGCGACGGCGTTGCTGTTGTCGCTGGTCCCGCTGGCGCTGTTCGGTTTCTGCGTGCAGCGCCGGATTCGGTCCTGGTGGTTGCTGCTGCCACTGGCAGCCGCGACGTGGGCGCTGATGCACGAGTCGGGTGTGCACGCGACGGTGGCCGGGGTGCTGCTCGGGTTCACCGTGCCGGTGCTGCGCTCGGCCGCTGCGGGTGGCCCGGAGGCGGGGCCCGGTCTGGCCGAGCACTTCGAACATCTCCTGCGCCCGCTGTCGGCGGGGATCGCTATACCGGTCTTCGCATTCTTCGCCGCCGGGGTGCACATCGGCGGGTTCAGCGGGTTCACCCGGGCGCTGTCCGATCCGATCACGATCGGCATCGTGCTCGGTCTGGTAGTGGGCAAGCCGGTCGGCATCTTCCTCACCACGCGGATCCTCGCCGCCGTCACGCGCGCGAAGCTGGACTCGGCGTTGCGCTGGGTCGACGTGCTCGGCATCTCGATGCTGGCCGGGATCGGGTTCACGGTATCGCTGCTCATTGGCGATCTCGCCTATGGACAGGGGTCCGAGCGTGACGAATTTGTGAAGGTCGGCGTGCTGGCCGGATCGGTCCTGGCCGCTCTGCTCGCCGCCGTGCTGCTACGCCTGCGGAACAGGCAATATCGGGCCATCTGGCAGCAGGAGACCGCCGATTCCGATCTCGACGGTGTGCCCGACATCTACCAGGCTCGACACGACTGACTACGACATGCGTGCGTAGACTGACGGGATGCTTGAACAGATCCGCGGGCCCGCCGATCTGCAGCACCTGACACAGTCGCAGCTAAGCGATTTGGCACGCGAGATTCGCGAGTTCCTGATTCACAAGGTCGCTGCAACCGGCGGGCATCTCGGCCCGAACCTCGGCGTGGTCGAGCTCACGCTCGCCCTGCACCGGGTGTTCGACTCGCCGCACGATCCGATCATCTTCGACACCGGGCACCAGTCCTATGTGCACAAGATGCTGACCGGCCGCAGCCACGACTTCGACTCGCTGCGCAAGAAGGGCGGGCTGTCCGGCTATCCGTCCCGCGAGGAGAGCGAGCACGACTGGGTGGAGTCCAGCCACGCCAGCTCCGCGCTGTCGTATGCCGACGGGTTGGCCAAGGCGTTCGAGCTGTCCGGGCACCGCAACCGTCACGTGGTCGCCGTCGTCGGCGACGGCGCGCTGACCGGCGGCATGTGCTGGGAGGCGCTCAACAACATCGCGGCGGCGCGCCGCCCGGTCGTCATCGTCGTCAACGACAACGGCCGCAGCTACGCGCCCACGATCGGCGGGTTCGCCGAACACCTGGCCGGGCTGCGGCTGCAGCCGGGCTACGAGCGGGTGCTCGAAGAGGGCCGCAGGGCGGTGCGCGGCATGCCGCTCATCGGCGAGATCTGCTACCAGTTCATGCACAGCATGAAAGCCGGCATCAAGGATGCGTTGTCCCCGCAGGTGATGTTCACCGACCTGGGGCTGAAATACGTCGGCCCGATCGACGGCCACGACGAGCAGGCGGTCGAGTCCGCGCTGCGGCACGCGCGCGGCTTCAACCTGCCGGTGATCGTGCACGTCGTCACCCGTAAGGGCATGGGCTACCCGCCCGCGGAGAACGACGAGGCCGACCAGATGCATGCGTGCGGCGTCATCGACCCGGAGACCGGGCTCGCGACGTCGGTGCCCGGGCCGGGGTGGACGTCGACGTTCTCCGAGGCGCTGATCAGCTACGCGGCCCGGCGCCGCGACGTCGTGGCGATCACCGCCGCGATGCCCGGCCCGACGGGGCTGACGAAGTTCCGCGAGCGGTTCCCCGACCGGTTCTTCGACGTCGGCATCGCCGAGCAGCACGCGATGACGTCGGCGGCCGGCCTGGCGATGGGTGGTCTTCATCCGGTCGTGGCGGTCTACTCGACGTTCCTCAACCGCGCGTTCGACCAGGTCATGATGGACGTCGCGCTGCACAAGCTGCCGGTCACCATGGTGCTGGACCGATCGGGCATCACCGGTCCCGACGGCGCCAGCCACAACGGCATGTGGGATCTGTCGATGCTGGGCATCGTGCCGGGCATGCGGGTCGCCGCGCCGCGCGATGGTGCGCGGCTGCGTGAGGAGCTGGGCGAGGCCCTCGACGTCAACGACGGCCCGACCGCCATCCGCTTCCCGAAAGGCGATGTGGGCGAAGACATCCCGGCCGTCGAACGCCGCGACGGCGTCGACGTGCTCGCCGTCCCCGGGGAAGGCGTGTCCGACGACGTGCTTTTGGTGGCCGTCGGACCGTTCGCGGCGATGGCGCTGTCCGTGGCCGAACTGCTGCGCAACCAGGGCATCGGCGTGACGGTCGTCGACCCGCGCTGGGTGCTGCCGGTGCCCGAGGTGCTGGCCACCCTGGCGCGCGGGCACAAGCTCGTGGTGACGCTCGAGGACAACGGCGTCAACGGCGGCGTCGGGTCGGCCGTGTCGGCGACGCTGCGCCGCGCGGAGGTCGACGTGCCGTGCCGCGACCTCGGGTTGCCGCAGGAGTTCTTCGCACAGGCGTCGCGCGGTGAGGTGCTCAGCGAGGTCGGCCTGACCGATCGCAACGTGGCCCGCCAGATCACCGGCTGGGTCGCCGCCCAGGGCACCCCGGTCAGCGAGGCCAGCGAGAACGAAGTCAGCGAGCGCCTGGACTAGTTCTCGTCGGCGACCTCGGCGGCTTCGTCGCTGGCGCCGCGGCGCTGCACCCGCAGCACAAAGATCGATACCGTCAGGATCAGCACGAGGCCGCCCAGCACGCCTACCTGGACGATGGCGCGCGCGAATTCCGGACCGCTCGGCACCAGTTTGGCCGCCTCGACGGACATCACGACGATCTCCTTGATGCAGGCCAGGATGCCGACGATCAGGAACGGCTCGGCGACGATCTCGTGTGAGCGCAGCGAGGTGCGTACGGCGTAGAGCAACTCGACGAAGATGAAGATCAACAACAGGCCGTCGAGGACCTCGAGCATGACCGCGCTGGTCGGGCTTTCGCCCAGTCCCCGGAAGACCGTGTTGACCTGCGCGACCAGTAGCGCCACCGACCCGGTGAGCAGAACGACGGCGATGGCCCAGTAGACGGCGTCCTCGGCGAAGCTCAGGACCCGGTCGGCGAACCGCTGCCGGTCCTCTTCGTTTTCGGTTTCGTCTTGTTCTGCCACCGGAGCCTCGCTATTTCATCTGGGCTTCGAGCTGAGCGTCGGCGGTGGTCAACGCCTCGGTGAGCACCGGCACCGCCAACTCGCGCTGCCACCGTCGCGCGCCCGCCCCGCGCAGGAACGCCTCGATCACGGTCGCCCTGTCGTCGACGGGCTCCCAGTCCCAGCACAGCCTGCGCAGGGTGTCGGGGGACAGGATGTTCTCCGCGGGCACCGAAACCCGTTGCGACAGTTTGGAAAGCGCGGCGCGGGCTGCTTCGAGCCGGACGGCGGCCTCGGGTTTGCGCCTGGCCCAGCGCGACGCGGGCGGCGGACCGTTCGGCGACTCCTGGGCCGTCGGCGGATCCTGCGTCGTCCGGGCCCGCGCGAGCGCGTCCAGCCACACCCTGGCACTGCGGCGCTGCCGGGCGCCACCGAAGATCGGCAGCGCGGTCAGTTGTTCGACGGAGTCCGGGTCGACGGTGGCGGCGTTGATGATTGCCGCGTCGGGCAGGATGCGGCCCGGCGCGATGTCGCGGCGCTGGGCGATGTTGTCGCGCGTCGTCCACATCTCGCGCACCGCCGCCAATGCGCGCGGATCGCGAACCTTGTGGATGCCCGACGTGCGGCGCCACCGGTCGCGCCGGGTGGGGGCCGCCTCGTAGGTCCGCAGGTGCTCGAATTCCTGTGCCGCCCAATCGGTTTTGCCCTGCTCCTCGAGCACCGCGTCGATCGCGTGACGCAGGTCGAGCAGCACCTCGACGTCCAGTGCCGCGTAGTTCAGCCACTCGTCGGGCAGCGGCCGTCTGGACCAGTCGGCGGCCCCGTGTCCCTTCATCAACTGCAGGCCGAGCAGGCGCTGCACCATCGCCGCGAGGTTGACCCTGTCGAACCCCGCAAGCCGGCCCGCCAGTTCGGTGTCGTACAGCGTGACCGGCCGTATCCCCACTTCGGCGAGACACGGCAGATCCTGGTCGGCGGCGTGCAATACCCATTCGTCGGAGGCCAGCACCTCGGCGATGGGCGCCAGGGTGGCGACCGGATCGCCGCCGTGGTTGACCGGGTCGATCAGCACGGTGCCCGCGCGGGCCCGCCGGATCTGGATCAGGTACGCCCGGTTCGAATAGCGGAAGCCCGACGCACGCTCGGCGTCCACCGCGAAGGGCCCGTGCCCGGAATCGAGCAACTCGGCGGCCTTGCGGATCTCGCTGGTGCTGATCGACAGCTCGGGCACGCCGTCACGCGGCGCCAGCAGCGGGGTGGCCTCCGGCTCGGGCTGCTGCGCATCCGACTCGGCCTGCCCGGCCTCAGACACCTCGGGCGCCTCGGATGCCTCGGTGGTTTCGGATGCGTCCGACATCGTCAGGCGCGGGTGCGGGAGCCAAGGTCGGTCACACCGGCCGGCGGCAGGCCGGCCGCGTGCTCGAGCACCTCACAGAACGCCTCGACGTGCGGGCCCAGCTCCAGCGTCGTCGCCGTCCACGACGCTCGCAGCTCGAGCTGGTGGGCGCGCGGGGGGCCGGAGATGTCGCCGTACCGCACCGACGTGGTGGCGGTGACCGTTCCGCCCAGTGCGGTGACATGCTCGGCCCGCTGCTCGAGGGCGTCGACGAGCCAGCTCCACGCCACCTCGGGCAGCAGCGGGTCGACGGCCTCGCTGGAGTCGAGGTCGGCCTGGATGTAGGCGACCAGCCGCATCGTGCCGTCCCACGCCTCGGCGCCCTCGGGGTCGTGCAGCAGGATCAGGCGTCCGAACGCGTCGCCCTCCGAGCGCTCCGGGACGATCGCCGTCTCGGGGTGGCGGACCTCGGCGCCCAGCGCATAGCTGTACGGCGCCAGCCGCTGCGGCGGGCGGATCGGGCCCAGCTCGATCTCCGGTCGCACGGTGGTGGCGTTCATCGCCGCCACCGCTTCGCGGAACTGAGCCGGTTCGGCGGTGGTCACGACGTTTGACGCTAGCCCATCTGGGCAGGTCTGTGCGCGTGGCGCGCCGATTCGCCGGTCCCGGGGCCGCCGCGGAGGCGACACGGGGGCCCACCGCGCGCGCATGGCAGCATTGAAGCCGATGAACAACCGCCGTGACCTGCCCGAGTCGCCGTACCTGGCCGCCGCCGGCGGCCGCAAACCCACCCGCGTGCCGGTGTGGTTCATGCGGCAGGCCGGCCGCTCGCTGCCCGAGTACCGCGCCTTGCGGGCCAAGAACACGATGATGCAGGCCTGCTTCGACGCCGAACTGATCACCGAGATCACGATGCAGCCGATCCGCAGGCACGGCGTGGACGCCGCGATCCTGTTCTCCGACATCGTCGTGCCGCTGCGCGCGTCGGGCATCGACCTCGACATCGTGCCCGACGTCGGCCCCGTCATCGCGCACCCGATCCGCTGTCCCGCCGACGTACAGGCGATGAAACCGCTCGAGCGCCAACAGGTTGCACCGGTCGCCGAAGCGGTGCGGATGCTGGTGAGCGAACTCGGTGACGTACCGCTGATCGGGTTCGCCGGTGCGCCGTTCACGCTCGCCTCCTACCTCGTCGAAGGCGGTCCGAGCCGCAATCACGAGCACACCAAGGCGATGATGCTGGGCGAACCCGACACCTGGCACGCGCTGATGACGGCGTTGACCGACGTGACGATCGCGTTCCTGCGGACCCAGGTCGACGCCGGGGTGGACGCGATCCAGGTGTTCGACTCGTGGGCAGGCACGCTGTCGCTGGCCGAC
Organism: Mycobacterium sp. B14F4; assembly: GCF_039871645.1. Lineage (NCBI taxonomy): Bacteria > Bacillati > Actinomycetota > Actinomycetes > Mycobacteriales > Mycobacteriaceae > Mycobacterium > Mycobacterium sp. B14F4. The sequence continues at coordinate 919,468 of NZ_JBDPMF010000001.1, forward strand.
TACCGCGCCCACGTGCTGCCGCACAGCACCAGGGTGTTCGCGTCGCTGGCGTCCGCGGGCGTGCCGATGACCCACTTCGGGGTGGGCACCGCCGAACTGCTGGGCGCGATGTCGCAGGCCGTCTCCGGGCACGGCGCCCCGCCCGTCGTCGGCGTCGACTGGCGCACCGCGCTGCCCGACGCCGCCGCCCGGGTGCAAGCGGGCACCGCACTGCAGGGCAACCTCGATCCGGTGGTGCTGCTGGCCGGCTGGGAGGTGGCCGAGAAGGCCGCGCGCACCGTCGTCGACGAGGGCCGACGCGCGGTCGACGCCGGTGCGGCCGGCCACGTGTTCAACCTCGGCCACGGAGTGCTGCCCGGCACCGATCCCGGCATCATCACCGATGTGGTGGCGTTGGTGCATTCGCTGTGAGCATCTCGTATTGCGTTGTCGGCGGCGGTATCTCAGGACTCGTCGCCGCCTACCGGCTGCGGGTGGCCGCGGGACCCGATGCGTCGATCACGCTGTTCGACCCCGCCGACCGGCTGGGTGGGGTGCTGCGCACCGAGCGGATCGGCGGCCAGCCGATGGACGTGGGGGCGGAGGCGTTCGTGGCGCGGCGCCCGGAGGTCCCCGCCCTGCTGGCCGAACTGGGGCTGGCCGACAGGCAGGTCGGGACGACGGGTGCGCGGCCGCTGATCTACAGCCAGGCGCGGCTGCACCCGCTGCCCGTCGGCACGCTGCAGGGGATCCCGGCGCAGCCGTCGGCCCTGGCGGGGCTGGTCGACGACGCGACGATCGCGCGCATGTACGACGAGCCGAACCGGCCGTTCTCGTGGCGGCCGGGCGCGGACCCGACGGTGGCCGAGCTGGTCGGCGACCGGTTCGGCGCGCAGGTGGTGACCCGGTCGGTCGAACCGCTGCTGATGGGCGTCTACTCGGGATCGGCGGCCACGATCGGGGTGCGCTCGGCGGTCCCGACGCTGGCGGTGGTCTTGGATCGGGGCGCGCGCAGCCTGACCGAGGCGGTCCGCGAAGCGCTGCCGCCACCGAGCACCGGGTCGGTCTTCGGCGCGGTCGACGGCGGCTACTCGGTGCTGGTCGACGAGCTCGTCCGGCGTGCGGGGGCGCGCTGGCTGCAGGTGGCCGTGGAGCAGGTGAACCGGTGGCCCGGCGCGACCGCCGGCGGCGGCTGGGAACTGGTCGACGACGAGGGCGTGCGACATCACGCCGACGCGGTGGTGCTGGCCGTCCCCGCGCCGCGGCTGGCACGACTGGTCGCCGGTATCGCGCCGCGGACGGCGGCGGCCGCCCGCCGGATTCCGGTGGCGTCGACCGCACTGGTGGCGTTGGCTTTGCCCGGCGGCACCCCCGTGCCGGAGCAGTCCGGTGTGCTGATGGCCAGCGGAGAACGGTTGCGCGCCAAGGCGATCACGCTGACGACTCGCAAATGGGGGCAGCGCGGCAACGTCGAGCTGGTGCGGCTGTCGTTCGGCCGGTTCGGTGACGACCTGGCTCGCAGCGCGGGGGACGAGGACCTGTTGGACTGGTCGGCGCAGGACCTGAAGTCGCTGTTCGGCGTCACCACCGAGCCCGTCGACTGCCGTGTGCAACGGTGGATCGACGCGATGCCGCAGTACGGCCCCGGGCATGCCGGGCTCGTCGCCGAACTGCGGGCAGGGCTGCCGCCGACGATCGCCGTCGCGGGCGGGTATCTGGACGGCATCGGCGTGCCCGCGTGTGTGTCGGCGGCCACCAGGGCGGCGGCCTCACTCGTCACCACGCGCGTGGCACGATAGGCCTATGTCCAAGCTCGACTACGACACGCTCAACGCCACCATTCGCTACCTGATGTTCTCGGTGTTCTCGGTGCGGCCGGGAGAGCTGGGCGACGAGCGCGCCGCGGTGGTCGACGAGACCGCGACGTTCCTCAAGCAGCAGGAGGAGCGCGGCGTGGTGGTCCGCGGCCTCTACGACATCGCGGGCATGCGCGCCGATGCCGACTTCATGATCTGGACGCACGCCGAGACCGTCGAGGCGTTGCAGGCCACCTATGCGGACTTCCGTCGCACGACCGCTCTGGGGCGGGCCAGTACGCCGGTGTGGAGCAACGTCGCGCTGCACCGCCCGGCCGAGTTCAACAAGAGCCACATCCCGGCGTTCCTGGCCGGCGAGGAGCCCGGCCACTACATCTGCGTGTACCCGTTCGTCCGCTCGCTCGACTGGTATCTGCTGCCCGACGAGGAGCGTCGGCGGATGCTGGCCGAACACGGCATGGCCGCCCGCGGCTACAAGGACGTGCGAGCCAACACGGTGCCGGCGTTCGCGCTCGGCGACTACGAGTGGATCCTGGCGTTCGAGGCGCCCGAACTGCATCGCATCGTCGACCTGATGCGGGACCTGCGGGCCACCGACGCGAGGCGCCATGTGCGCGAGGAGACGCCGTTCTTCACCGGCCCGCGGGTCGGCGCCGAGCAGTTGATCGAGCGGTTGCCTTAGCCCGATTCACCGCAAACGCCGTGGCAACGGTGGTGCCCGTTCATCATGAGTCCATGAGCATGAAGGCATGGGGGGCCGCGGCGGTGTCGGTCGCCGCGGTGGCGGCGGGGTCCGTCGGCGTCGTGCAGGCGCAGAACGGCTTCCAGTGCCCGCCGCGCGCGGGCCAGCAGATCGAGATCACCGCCGGCGACATCGACTGCGTCACGGCGTCGGATTTCGCCGTCCAGTACGACCTGAACGGCGACAAGTTTCAGGTGATCGGCCCGTTCACCTGCTATTCCGGCAACGCGATGACCGCGCCGTTGTTGTTCCAGTGCGTCGCCGACACCGCCGACCGCGCCGAGTTCGCCGTCTACCCCGCGTAGGGTCTCCCGCTCGCCACTTAGCCGTGCTCATTTGTTGCTAGCCTCGGTGCGGTGTCGACGTTCGCCAGAGTTGCGAGTATCGCCACGGGCGCAGCAATCGTATTCACGGTCTGGTTGATCGGCGGCTGGGGTGGCGAGTCGACGGTGCGCGTCGTCGATTCGCTCGGGATGATCGGGTTCGCCGTCTTCGCCACCGTCTGTTCGGCCCTGGCCGCGCGGTCCGCTCAGGGCCGGCAGCGGCAGGCGTGGACCTGGATGACCGTCGGGCTGGGCGGGTGGACGTTCGGCGAGATCCTCTGCGCGCTCCTCTACCTCGTGCTGGGACAGGTGTCGACTCCGTCGGTCGCGGACATCGGCTACCTGCTGTATCCGGTCGGCGCCATCATGGCGCTGATCCTGTTCCCCGTCGGCTATTCGAATCGGTCGCAGGCACGGATCGTGCTCGACGGGCTACTCGTCGCGGCCGCGATGTTCGAGGTCTATTGGCTTGTGCTGCTCCGCGACGTCTACCCGTCGGCCGGAGTGCAGGGGCCGCTGGCGCTGAGCGTCTCGCTCGCGTACCCGATCACCGACCTGATGATCATCACGGTGGCGGTGCTGGTACTGATGCGCGCGTGCACCGCCCATCGCCTCACGCTGGTCCTGCTCACCGCGGGCAACGTGCTGAATGCGCTGTCCGACACGCTGTTCACCTACTTGAGCGCGCGCGGCGCGTATGAGGCCGGCAGCCTGGTCGACGTCGGGTGGGTCGGTGGGCTGCTGTTGCTGGCGCTGGCCGGCCTGCACGGCTCTCGGGTGTCGCAGAGCGACTTGACGGTGGAATACGTCCCGACGCGGCCGGAGTTGTGGCTGCCGTATGTGCCCGTCGTGATCGCCGCGGTGGTGTGCATGCCCGAGCTCATGCCCATGGACTCGCTGGGCCCGCTGGTGGTGTCCTCGGTGGTCATCGTGTTGATCCTGCTGGCGCGCCAAGTGCTCGTCGTCGGCGAGAACCGGCGGCTGCTGGCGACCGCGGCCGCCCAGGCGTTGCGCGATCCGCTCACCGGGCTAGCCAACCGGACCCTGTTCTACGACCGCCTGACGCATGCCCTGCAGCTGCACCGGGGCGACGGTCAGTCGGTTGTGGTGATGTCGCTGGACCTCGACGACTTCAAGCTCGTCAACGACAGTCTCGGGCACTGGGTGGGCGACGCGGTGCTCGTCGAGGCCGCTTCACGGGTGTCGGCATCGGTGCGGGAGAGCGATACCGTCGCCCGCGTCGGCGGTGACGAGCTCGCGGTGCTCATGGAGGGCGGCATCGAGGACGTGCGGGTCGTCGCCGACCGGGTGGTCGAGGCGTTCGATGACCCGTTCGCCATCGACGGGCACGACCTGGCCATCCGTCCCAGCGTCGGCCTTGCGCTCGCCGGCACCGACGGTCGGGACACGACGCCGGAGGTGCTGCTGAAACAGGCTGACGCAGCGATGTATTCGGCGAAGCGTTCCGGAACCGGCCGGGTGCACACCTTCAGCCCCGACATGTACCTGTTCCAGTCGGCGCCCAACGGGGCGGTCAAGCGCCGGGGCGCCATGGCCGTGCGGATGCTCGGCGAACTGCGCCAGGCGATCGCGAACTTCGATCTGAGCCTGGTGTACCAACCGAAGTTCGACCTCGCCTCCGGTGAGATCGTCGGCGTCGAGGCGCTGATCCGTTGGCCGCACCCCGAGCGCGGGCTGCTGGGTCCGGATCACTTCCTGCCGCTGGTGCGCCGCCACGGCCTGATGGGGTCGATGACGGAGTTCGTGGTCGCGCGGGCTCTCGACGACGCGGCCTGGTGGCGATCGAAGGGTGTCGGCCTGCCGATCGCGATCAACCTGTTCGCGCCGTCGCTGGAGGATCCGCGGCTGCCCTCGCAGATCGTCGACGCATTGACGGCCCGCAACCTGCCCACCGACACGCTCACCGTCGAGATCACCGAACACCTGCTGCTCAACAACCTCGACCGCACCCGCAAGATCCTCGACAAGCTGCGCTACCACGGAATCCGCATCTCCATCGACGATTTCGGCAGCGGCTACTCGGCGCTGTCGTACTTGCGGGAGCTGCCGATCGACGAGATCAAACTGGACCGGCAGTTCGTCGCGCCGGTGCTGGTCGACTGGCGGTCGGCGTCCATCATCCACGCCGTCATCGACCTGGCCCATGCCCTCAACGCGGTCACTGTCGCAGAGGGCGTCGAGAACGGCGAGGCGGCGGCGCGGCTGCGCTCCTACGGGTGCGACGTCGTGCAGGGGTACCTCTACAGCCCGCCGCTCACCCCGGTCGGGATCCTCGACCTGCTGTTCTCGCCCGACCGGACGGTCACGACGCCTCGGGAACCAAGCGCAGCGAAATCGAGTTGATGCAGTACCGCTTGTCGGTCGGGGTGGGGTAGCCCTCGCCCTCGAAGACGTGGCCGAGGTGGCTGTGGCAGTTGGCGCAGAGCACCTCAACGCGGCGCATGCCCAGTGATTCGTCGCTGCGTAGGATCACCGCGTCGCTGTCGGCCGGATCGAAGAACGACGGCCAGCCGCAGTGCGACTCGAATTTCTCGGTGCTGCGGAACAACTCGGCCCCGCACGCGCGACACTCGTAGACGCCCTCGGTCTTGGTGTCGGTGTACTCGCCGGTGAACGGTCGCTCGGTGCCGGCCTGGCGCAGGACGGCGAATTCCTCCGGGGTGAGCTTCTGGCGCCACTCGTCGTCGGACAGCTGCAACTTGGGGGCCGGTGTCGTCATGGTTCCACGTTAGCCGCGTTCGGCGGCACCTGCGACGGTCAACTGATCGGCGGCGCGACCGGTTTCGAAGGCGCGGAAGGTTCTTGCTTTTTCAACCACACCGGGTCGATGCCGTCGTCAAGACGTCCCTCGGCCTTGGCGTCCAGGTAGCGGAAGTACAGCACCGAGAACACCACCACCAGCATCAAGCCCCAGCCGTAGGTGATTTTCATGTACTCCAGGAAGCGGCCCGTCGTCGGCCAGTGGCCGAGCAACCAACGGTCGGCGCTCATGAACCCGTAGATCGCCACCCACGCCACCCAGTTGCGCAGCACCGAATTCGGCAACACCACCGTCATCAGGAACGGGAACAACATCATCGAGTAGTAGCCCTGACCCAGCGACAGCACCAGGAACGACGCGATCAGCAGCACACCCGACGACGTCATCATCCAGAACAGCGGGTCGCGCGCGCGGTAGTACTTGTAGAGCAGCCACAGCGTGTACGCCGCCAGAAGGGCAAAAGCGATGCGCAGCAACATGATCAGCCACATCGGCAGGCCGTAGTAGATCCCGTTGCCCGCGATGGAGCTGTTGAAGTAATCACGGGTGACCAGCAGGTACGGCACGGTCCGCGTGATGAAGCTCATCGGGTCGCTGATCAACGGCCACGCCGCGGCGTTGAACACCACCGGCACCGCGACCGCGGCCACCAATGGCCGCCATTGTCGATTCAACAGCGGCAGCAACAACAGCGGGGCCAGGATCGGTTTGACCACCAGACTCAGGCCGATCGCGATGCCCGCCCACCACTCGTGCTTGCGGTTCCCGTCGAGCAGCCAGCGGAAGAACAGCACCTCCAGCAGCAGGATGCAGCCGTTGATGTTGCCGAAAACCAGTGTGTTGATGACGCTTTCGGTGCAGAACATGGCGGCCAGCAGCGCGGGCAGCGCCACCGACCGGTAGTCGTAGCCGAACAGCCGCACCAGGAAGTAGGCGGCCAACAGGATGGCGATCGTGTTGAAGGTGATGAACCAGTACCGCGATGCGTCGACGGGCAGATAGCCGAACGGCGCCATTAACAACGTGCCGCCCGGCGGGTAGAGGTAGTGCGGGTCGACGTGGTCGAAGTGCTCGTTGTAGATGTCCCAGCCCATCTTGAAGTTCACGACGGCGCGGTAGACGGGCCCGTAGTCGTCGGTGATGTAGCCGTTGGTCGCCAGGACGTAGCTGCGGTGGATGATGAACAGGATCGCCAGCGGCCACAGGATCGATCGCAACAACGTCGCGACGCCGGGCGGGGAGGTGCGAGGCCGGAAAGCGGTGAGGACAAGATCGCGCACGACCGCACGGTACCCGACCCCCTCGGGGCCGGACATCAGGCCGGGCAGAACGTGTCGGTCTCGGGAAGGTTGCCGGAGTCCAGGTAGCCGATCACCGGTGGCAGCGCGCACGGCGAGTAGATCGAGGCGCCGTGCCCGATGCCCTGCCACATCACCCGCCGGTTCGCCGACCCGGCGTTGATGACGGTGGCCGCGACGGCGGCGACACCTTCGTTGCCGACGATCGGGTCGTTCTGCGTGCCGAGCAGCAGGACCGGGAGCTTCAGGTTCTTCGGTTCCTGCGGGGGTGTGCCGCTGGGCCAGTTCAGGCAGTCGACCAGGCTCAGCGCGCCGACGGTGCCGAACTGCGGATACAGCTTGTCCCAGGCGACGACGAGCTCGCGGACCCGGTCCGGGGTGGGGCGGTTCAGCGAGTCGCTGCAGCCGTTGACGAACTGGCCGTCGGTGTCGCGCAGCGCCTCGGCCTCGGTGATCAGGTCGGTGAACGGGCCGGAGTCGCCGGAGCGTGCCCCGGCCACCGCGGCGGCCAGCGTGTTGCCGGACTGGACGCGGTCGCCGCGCGGATAGGCCAGCGTCGTGGCGATCGCGTTGGCGACCGTCGCCACCGACGCGCCGTTCGGCCCGCGCCCGTCGCGGGCGGCGGAGAGCAGCGCGTCGACCGCACCCTTGGGGTCGGGGCCCACCGGGCAGTTGGCCGCGGCGCACTGGGCGGCCCAGGCGTCGAGTGCTACCTGTTCCCCCTTGACCCGCTGTTCGGCCGCGGCCTCCGCCGCGATGCCCAGCGGCAGCGGCGAGTCGAGCACCAGGCGCGCGACCTTGTTGGGATGCGATCCCGCGTAGGCCAGCGCGACCTGCGCGCCGTTGCCGACGCCGAGCAGCGCCAGCGTCGGCACATCCCAGGTGCTGCGCAACCGCTCGATGTCCTCGGCGGCGTGCGAGTTGTCGTACGCGGAGTCGCCGGGGGCGATGGTGTCGGTGCAACTGGTCGTCGCGGTCTGGGCGATCGCGGTGAGGTTGGCGACCGGGTCGTCGCCGGCCTGGAACTGCGCCTGGTCGAGCATCTCCTGGCGGTCGAACAGATCGCGGCAGTCCAGGGCGCCCGACATCCCGATGCCGCGCCGGTCGACGGCCACGATCGGATTGGCGCCCAGGACGTCGGCGCCCGAGCGTGACAACCACACCGGCAGCTGCACCGACGACGGCAGGTCGGACCCGGTGGTCATCACCAGGGGTCCGGCGTCGGCGGGGGTCTGCGGACCGCGCGCGCGCACGACGCCGATGCTCACCGAACCGGCCGCGCCGTTGATCGGGTCGAGGTCGGCGTCGTAGCTGGCGCAGTCCAGGGTGACACCCGGGATCGGCGCGACGGCCGCATCGCTGAACACCCGCGACGTACAGTCACGCCAGGACAGGTCGTTCTTCGGCGCCTCGATCGCGGGCGGACCGCCGGCCGGTTTGGCCGACGGCGGCTCGCCCTGCGCCCCGGCGCCGGAGTCGGTGGCGAAGCGGGGATTGGCGGCCAGACCGGGGGCACACGCAGCGACGAACGCCACGACGGTTGCCAGGCTCAGGGCCCGGACCAGCTGACCACGCCGATGCATGCTGACCACAGTACTGATGCGCGGCTCACGAACTCCGGACGTAACGGGTGTACAGGTAGCCGTCGTCGTCGCAGAGCAGATGGGCGGGGCGCATCCGGGTCAGCACCTCGCCCGGACCGGTGGCGATACGCCCCGCGGCGCCGCCGACCAGGAACGGCGCGACGGTCAGGCACAGCTCGTCGAGCAGGTCGTCGCCGATCAGCAGACCCAGGATCAGCGGGCCGCCCTCGCTGAGCACCCGGAACAGCCTGCGCTCGGCCAGGATCTCGAGCACGGTCGCGGCGTCGACCTCGTCGGGCCTCGGCCCCGAGGCGTCGATCACGTCGGCGACCGACCCCAGCCGGACCCGCGTCTCGCCGACCGCCTCCGTGCAGGTGAAGATCAGCGGCGCCGCCTCGGTGCGGGTGAAGAACAGCGTGTCGGGATCGAGGTTGCCCGAGCGGGTGAGCACGGCGATCGGCGGCACCTCGGCCTGGCCTCGGTCCTGCCGGGCTCGGCGCTGCGCGACGGGCACCTGCGCGCCGGAGTAGTTCTCGGTGCGCACCGTGGCGGCGCCGACCAGGATGACGTCGGCGGCGTGGCGCATGAGCGTGAACACCGAGCGGTCGCCCGCGGCACCGAGGTCGGCGGTCTTGCCGTCGGCGGTGGCTCCGCCGTCGACGCTGGCGATCATGTTGCCGCGCACCCAGCAGGACCGCAGCCCGTCGGGGTAGGCGTAGAAGTCGGCGATCCGGCTGTCGGCGCCGTCGACCGGGGGGCCGTCGGGTCCCAGCACTGTGAACTGCGCCGCAGGTGCGGTATCGGACATGTTGACGATTGGAGCACGCCGTTAAGGTGCCTGCATGCACGGGTCCAGCGGGGTGGGACGTCTGACCGACCGGTATCCCCGCGTGACGCCGGAGCGGTTGATCGCCCAACTGATTCCGCCGCCGACGTTCGCCGAGGTCAGCTTCGACAGCTACCTGCCCGACCCGGGCGAGCCGTCGCAGGCGGCGGCGGTGCGGTCCTGTGTGCGGTTCTGCGATCAGGCCGCCGAGCGCCGGGCGGGCAAGAAGAAGCTGTTCGGCCGGCGTGAGGTGCTGCCCGGGGTCGGGCTGTACCTCGACGGCGGGTTCGGCGTCGGCAAGACGCACCTGCTGGCGTCGTCGTACTACCGGCTCCCCGGGCCCAAGGCGTTCGCGACGTTCGGCGAATTGACGCAACTGGCAGGCGTTTTCGGCTTCGTCGAGTGCATCGACCTGCTGGCAGAGCACGTCGTGGTGTGCATCGACGAGTTCGAGCTCGACGATCCCGGCAACACGACCCTGATCTCGCGGCTGTTGTCCCAGCTCGTCGAGCGCGGCGTGTCGGTGGCCGCGACGTCGAACACGCTGCCCGAACAACTCGGCGAGGGCCGGTTCGCAGCGCAGGATTTCCTGCGCGAGATCCACACGCTGGCAGCCATTTTCGAGACCGTGCGCATCGACGGGCCGGACTACCGGCACCGTGACCTGCCGCCCGCGCCGGAGCCGCTGAGCGACGCCGAGGTCACCGAACGCGCCGCGCAGGTGGCCGGCGCGACCCTCGACGACTTCGACGCGCTTTGCGCGCACCTGGCCACCATGCACCCGTCGCGGTACCTGACGCTGATCGAGGACGTGAAGGCGGTCTTCGTCACCGGTGTGCATCCACTCGACGATCAGAACGTGGCGCTGCGGCTGGTGTCGCTGACCGACCGGCTCTACGACGCCGGCATCCCGGTGGTGGCGTCGGGGGCCAAGCTCGACACCATATTCAGCGACGAGATGTTGGCCGGTGGCTTCCGCAAGAAGTACCTGCGCGCGACGTCGCGGCTGCTGGCGTTGTCCCGCGAGGGCGCTTAGAGCGGACGCACCATCACGTAGTCGTTCTCGACGGCGGCGCCCAACCGGAAGGTCTTGGTGCCTGCCACGGCGAAGCCGTGCTTGGCGTAGAACCGTTGTGCGCGACGGTTGTGCTGGTTGACGCCCAGCCAGACGGAGCGGGCGCCGGAATCGCGGGCCGCCCGCACGGTCGCGGTCATCAACGCCGCCGACGCGCCTGCGCCGTGGCTGTCGGGCAGCACGTACATCGTCGATACCTCGACGGCCGGGCGTAGCGTGACGGCGCGTTGCACGTCGTCGTCCTCGGGCACACCGCGAATCAGCATGACGTAGCCCAGGATTCGGCCCTCGTCACGCGCGACGAGCACCGTGCGGTCGGGGTCGGCGAGGTAGCCGCGGAACCGGTCCGCCGACAGGTACTCGTCGATGAAGGCGGCGACGTTCTCGGGTGCCACCCCGGGCGGGCAGGCGAGCGGAAACGTGCGGGCGGCGACGTCGGCCAGTTCGGCAAGGTCGGTGTCGACGGCCGCGGCGACGTCAACGCCCAAGGGCGGTCACACGTTCCACTGCGCCAGGTGCTGGCCGGTGATCTTGTCGATCAGCACCACGTTGGACACCAGGTCGCGGTAGCAGTCCCAGAACACCGCGCCGCTGACCGTGGACCCGGCCGGCGCGTTGTTCAGCGCGAACTGCAACGCATCGGGGGCGTCGGTGTTGCGGGGTTCGTACGCGTCGCCGGTCGCGGTGACGCCGCGGAAGCTGTAGGTGATCGCCTGCGCGTACGGCGTCGGCACCTGGATCGGGTGCACGGTCACCCAGGCACGCCACACCTGGTTGCGGGGCGGGCGCGGGGGATAACCGAAGCCCGGCGGGATCGGCGACGGGTCGACGCTGTGCACGGTGATGTCGGCGATCAGGCTCTTGAACTTCACCTGCAGCGTCTCACCCAGTCGGCCGATCGGCGCGGTGGCGGCCGATGCGGGCGCGACCATGATTCCGGCGACGGTCGCCATCACGGCGACGAGGAGCACGAAGCAGCGGCGCATCCCGGAATGATCGCACAGACTGAAACGTGTTACAGCCGCTTCCGGCCGCTCACGGGTCAGAGGGTCGCCACTCAGGCGGCCTCGAGGGTCAACAGAGTCGACTTGGCCCGAGGCCCGCCGACGTACTGGCCCGTCGATCCGTCGGAGCGCACGACGCGGTGACATGGGATCACCACCGGCAGCGGATTGTGCGCGCAGGCGGTGCCGACGGCACGCACGGCGCGGGGCTTGCCGACGGCTGCGGCCACGGCGGCGTAGCTCTCGCGGCGGCCGTAGCCGATATCGCGCAGATGCTCGATGACGCTGCGGCGAAAACCGTCGGCGAGGCGCAGGTCGACGGTGACGTCGAATACGGTGCGGCGCTTGGCGAAATACTCGTCGAGTTGCCGGGCGACGGCGTCGAGACGGGCGGGCGCGCGCAGGATGCGGGGGCTGACGGCGTTCGCCAATCGGCTGAGGACGGCGTCGTGGTCCTCGATGTCGTAGGCGACGCGCACCAGTCCGACCGGGGTGGCGGCGAGCAGCAGGATGCCGACGGGTGAGTCGACGGTGCGGTAGCCGACATCGAGCACGCCGGCCTGGTCGGCCTCGCGTTCCAGCTGCCGGTGTAGCCGGTCCAGGGTCGGTTCGTCGGCATGCAGCTCGTCGAAGATGTTGACGCTCATTATGTTTCGTCCTCACGGTAGATCTTGCGCAGTGTCTTGATGCCGTCGGCGGCCGCGCGGCGGGCGGCGTCGGGGGAGTTGCCGAGCACTCGGGCGATCTCGGCGAACGGCAGACCGGCGAGGTGGTGGTAGGCCACCGCCTGGCGCTGTTTGGTGGGTAGTCGCCGCAGCGCGTCCCAGAGGTCGGGGTCACGGCCGGCCGGATCGGCCTGAGCCGAAGGGGTATCCGGCATCGGGTCGGTGGGGGTGGGTCGGCGCGAGCGGGCCCGGCCGACGTCGAGGGCGCGGCGGTGCGCGATGGTGACCAGCCAGGCCTCGACGTTGGCGTCGGCGGGCAGGTCGGGGTAAGCGCGCAGGGCCGACAGGAAGGTTTCCGACCAGGCGTCCTCGGCGTCGACGGGTCCGACCACCGCGCGGCACACCCGCAGCACGGTCGGCCCGTGTTCGGTCACCACCTCTTCGAACGGACGCACCCTCACATCTTGGAAGACGCCGCGGCGCCGGCCGATGTGAGATCAGTTCTTCGTGAACGGCTCCAGCGCCGCGGCCAGTTCACGTTCGAAGCGGTCCCGATCGACGCCGAGGCGGTGCAGGGGGCCGTCGTCGTCCTCGCCCTCCAGTAGTGCGAGCAGGATGTGCTCGGTGCCAACGTAGTTGTGGCCCAGCCGAAGTGCCTGCCGGAACGTCAGTTCCAGGACCTTCTTGGCGGCGCCGTCGAACGGGATCAGCGCCGGAACGTCGCCGTCGGTCTTCGGAGGCAGTGTCACCGCCTCGGAGACGGCATCGAGGTCGACACCCTGTCCGGCCAGCAACTTGACCGCGAGGGCGTCGGGGTCGGTGAACATCGCGAACAGCAGGTGTGCGGGGCCGATCTCGGGGTTGCCGGCCTGCTGGGCGCGGTTCTGCGCGTCGACGACGACGTTGCGGGCGCGGGGGGTGAAGCGGCCGAAGCCGGCGTTGGGGTCCAGCGCGTCGGCGTCGTTGGGCCTCTTGGGCACGAAACGCTTCTGCGCGGCCTGCTTGGTGACGCCCATGCACTGGCCGATGTCGGTCCACGACGCGCCGGAGCGGCGGGCCTGGTCCACGAAGTGGCCGATGAGGTGGTCGGCGATCTCGTCGAGCGACTCTGCGGCCAGCACCGCGTCGGTGAGTTGGTCGAGGGGTTCGGAGTGCACCTTCTTGATCACGTCGATGAGGTCGTCGAGGCGGACCGGGTTGGTGATCTTGGCGGGTTGCGTCATGCCGTCAACATTAGGTTGACGACGCGTCGTCGTCAACCGCGAGTTGACGCTCTCGGGTAGCCGCGGCGGACCGTGCGCTCGAGGATGCCGAGCGTGGCGCGCAACGCCCCCTCGGAGACGACCGGGAAGATGCCGGCGTCGCGCCAGTGCGGGTCGATGTCGGACCAGTCGTAGAACGAGGTGACCAGCGTGCCGCCGTCGGCGGGTTCGAGCCGGTAGCCGTAGACGTGACCGATCTGCGGCTTGATCTGTCCGGTGATCGTCCAGGCGATGAGGCGGTCCTGGTCGAACTCGCGGATCGAGACGGTGACGTCGTACTTGCCGAGCGGGAAGTCGCCCAGCGCTTCGCGGTCCATGTGCACGACGAAGCTGTCTCCGACGGCGCGGACCGGATCACCGGTGGCGTCCTGCAGCATGCCGGTGGCGTCGATCGCGACGTGCCCCTGCGGATCGGACAGCACCGCGAAGATGTCCGCCGCGGGTGCGGCGATGGTGCGTTGCACGTCAATGCGGTCGGTCATGGGCAAATCCTCTCGGGGCAGCGAAGCGGCACGGAATCGGTTTCGAGCTATGCAGTAGGGGTATTGAACGAACGGTATGCGCAAACACGTTCAGACCACACGCACGCAGCCAACCGCGCTGCGTCGGGCGACTGAGTTCATTCACGACAACGCACACCGGGACATCACGCTCGGCGACATCGCTTCGGCCGTGAACCTGACCCCCAGATCGGTGCAGTACACGTTTCGTCGGCATCTCGGCACGACGCCGTTGGAGTACCTGCGTCGCGTGCGGCTGGACCGCGCCCATCGCGAGTTGCTGGCGGCGGATCCGCGGGTCGACACGGTGATGGCGATCGCGGGCCGTTGGGGGTTCACTCACGCGGGCCGGTTCAGCAGCGTCTACAAGCGCACGTTCGGAGCACCTCCGAGCGAGACGCTTCGCCACTAGCGCGGCCTATCTGGGGAAGAAGCCCTCGCGGGTGAAGAAGCCGGGCTGCCAGCCGCGCGCGCCGAGGCACAGCATCGGTCGCCCATCGGGAGCCTGGGCGGCGGCTTGCGGCTTGGGGCACGGCGCGCCGACCTCCTGCACCCCGAACAGCTCGTAGGTGGCTTGCCAAAAGCCCTGATTCGTCGGGACCGGTGGCCATTGGTTCGGAATCCAGCGGCACTGCAACGCCTCGCCGCCGGGGCCGCGCCCGAACGTGAACAGTTCGAGATTGAAGCACGGCCCGGCGAGGTGGGCGTCGTAGTTCATGCCCGGCACGTCGGTGGCGTAGCGGCCGGGAGTGTCGGGGTAGTCGGTCTCGGGGTCGGCGGACGCGAGAGGAGCCGCGCAGATGGCGGCGCCGGCGATCGCTGCGGCAGCGAGAACTTGGCGAAGCATTTTCACCCCTAGGTCGTGGCCCCGACTGACTTGGCCTGAGCCTAGTGTGTGCGACGGGAGGGACGGGTGTTTTTCTAGTCAGCCCAACGCCTGTCGCACCGCGAGGCGCACGTCGATGCGCTCGTGCTGGCCGTCGATGCGGAAGCTATAGGTGTGGAAGCCGCCGCCTCGCTGAATCGGGAGTACCAGGTTGGGCAGGCACATGAACAGGCTCGGCACCTCGATGGTGAACTTCGAGATGGTTACGAGCAGTCGCTGTCCCGTGGGACCCTCGGCGTCGATGGCCAGCGTGAACGCTCGGTCGAAGTCCTCGGTGTCGACCTCGCACAGCACCACCGCATTGGTGCGGAAGCCGTTCGCATCGGCTGCGACCGTGGTGCTCGCCCAGAACCCGCCCTGCAGATTGAGCATGCCACCGACGACCTCCGCGTGGTTGGCAAAGAATGCCGCGGTCAGACGCATCTTCCGAACGTACTGGATGCATAGCTGGCGCGCCTCGTGATCCGTGGTGCGGGCTGGTGGGAAGTCGCACGGGAATGGTGATCTTGGCAAATCCGCACCGGTGAAGGGGAGAGGGTGACTTTCTTGCAGGGTTCCGGTGGCGCGCCATGGTGGAGCGACACCTCGGGGGCCTCGGACGAGGGGGCTGAAGCCGACTCGCCCCCCATTGGCACGCTGCAGCCCGTCTCTCGAGGAGGCCCGACTTGGTAGTCGCTCCCGCCCGAGGCGATTTAGATGTTAAGGCGGGCAACCGGTCGGAGAAATCCGGTGATTCCCTACGTTTCGGTGAGGCGGTCCGAGTTCTTCGAGTTCACCGCATGCGATCGCTACGCCGCGCGGGGAGGAGAAGAGAACTTTGGTGCGCGATACTGGGATTGAACCAGTGACCTCTTCCGTGTCAGGGAAGCGCTCTCCCGCTGAGCTAATCGCGCGGGGTCATCTCATTGAGGTGGAGACGGGAATCGAACCCGTGTGCACGGCTTTGCAGGCCGTTGCCTCACCACTCGGCCACTCCACCGCTGGGGTTGATGCCACTGCACCTTCGAGCGGATGACGGGATTCGAACCCGCGACCCTCACCTTGGCAAGGTGATGCGCTACCAACTGCGCTACATCCGCGCGCCACGAACGACATTGCCGCCCGTCGCGAAGGACGACGATAGTCCACGAACGCGGAGCTGCACAAATCTCCATGACGGCCGCCGATTCGCGGTCGCGCCATCGCTAGAACAACCGATACGACTGGCGGGACAGGAAGAACCCGCGGCCCGTCTGACTGTTGCGACACGTGACACCGGGCTCGGCGCTCTCGCAGCGCATCGCCCCAGCCGACATCGACTCGCCGTACGGCAGCACCTGGTCGCTTCCGAACGTGGTATCGCCCGCACACACGAATTCGGCAGGCCCGGACTCGCTGATCGAGACGCCCTGGCCGTAGTCGAACCCGCAGTCCGCCGGACGAGGCGGGGGAGACCAGTCGCGGTCCATGATGTCGCAGCGGACGTATCCGGTGTCGAGCATGCAGGCGACGTTGCCCGACGGCGCAATGAAGCCCAGCAGTTCGTCGCTTTCCTGCTCCGCCGGTGCCGACGTCTGCGGGGCGCCGGATGAGGCCGGCGACTGCGCCGGCGTCGCTTCCGGTGGCGTAACGCACCCGCCTAGTGCGATCGTGGCGGCGAGCCCGGCGCTCAGCGCCGCCCGACGTCGAGGAAGCCGAGCCATGGCGTGACGATAGCTCGGAGACCGCTCGTGGGCCCCGGCGAACGATCCAAGCCGGGGGTCCGGCGGATTCGGGACCGCACTGCTCACCGTGCTAGTCTTCGACGTCGATCGGCCCTTCGGCCGAACTCCCCGGTCTCGTAGCTCAGTGGGAGAGCGTCCGCCTCACACGCGGAAGGTCGCTGGTTCGAAACCAGCCGGGACCACACCCATCGCTGCAGCTCAGCGGCTGTTTACCACTCCCCGCTCGCACCCTCTTGCGATCTGTGTGCGATCTATGTAGCCAACAAACCCGTTTTCTCGGGGATTTTCAGAACTCCTCTGTCATTTGATGGGACCCTTTCCTAAGGCACAAGCCCAGACCGCCCCGATTTATGTGGAGAATTTTTCCCAGGTCCAGGGTGTGTGTATCCGGGACCGGATGCTGAGGTCCGGGGACTGTAGTCGAAGATTCGGTGATACGGCTGGTCAGGCGGTGGAGATCGGTGAGAACCACATAGCTGGCCCCGCGCGAAGATAGGCGGTCGTCCTCGACGCCGGCGATCTGATTTTCGTTGACAGTGACCAACTGGTCGTCGAGGAGTAGTCGCAAAAGCAGCCGCCTATTTGGCGACAGTTGCCATCAGGATTAGGAGCAACGCATGGTCAAAGGATTTAGGAATTTCCTTCTGCGCGGTGATGTCATTGTCATCGCGGTCGGGTTAGTCGTGGCGTTGGCGTTTTCCACGCTGGTCAAGGCATTTACCGATTCGATAATCAACCCGCTCGTGGCCGCCGCGCAGGGCGGCAACTCCCCCGGGCTGGGCTGGCAGCTTGGCAGCGAAGGGAATGAAGCGACTTTCCTCGATGTCGGGGCGTTCATCTCCGCGATCATCTATTTCCTGGTGTTCATGGCAGTCGTCTATTTCGTGATCGTGTTGCCCTACAAGCACATTTCAGCCAGGCGAGGCGTGACGGTGTTCGGTGAGCCGGGGCCGACGAGGAGCTGCCCCGCGTGCTTGTCCGATGATCTTCCGGCTGCGGCGAGCAAGTGTAGGTACTGCGGCACCGACCTGGCCTCATCCGGCGCGGACACGACGTAGCCAAGGAATCGTTATTCTTCTCAGTTTTACTGAGGATGATCGGATGCACTGCAACGGCGGTAAATTCCGCCGGTGCGCACCAAGGACACCCCAGGGGCACCCCTCAATTGCCCCTGGGGCGGCGAACTCGAGCTGAGCTGTCTGCTCAACCACAGGGCTGCTCCCTGGGTCCGCCTGGTAAGGGAGCGGACGCAGCCTGCCCCATTCCCTCACTTAATCCGTGGTAACCGGCGCGAATAGCCGTCGGTGATGCCGGTGCGGGTTACCGCGCGGCGGGGATCTTGATGATGCAGATGAGGGCGGATTGCCTTCGAACACATGGAACCAATTTGATCCACGCTGTGTGGCCAACGTAGGACCGAGTCATTGAGTCGACGCTCAAATCCGGACCGTATTCCTCGTGTTCAGCTTAACTCTATGCCTGGGCAGGCTCTAGCGTTGCGGGACGCTAATCTCAGCCTGCCGTTCGCGTTTGGTGTGCGGGCCGGACGGGGATCGTCCCTGTAGCTGGATGCATGCCCCTAACCAACAAGCTTCGCCCTGGTTGTCCGAAGAAGTTCGATCTGACTTGGTAGTAGATCCCGTTCTGAAGCGGTTGCAAACCATTGGCCAGGCCAGGCGAACGCCCTCAGAAACGCCGTCAACTGGTTGCGACACTTCGGCAGGTTGCGAAGGCCTTCGCCGAGGTGGCGGACGTGAAGCGGCCAATGGCTGCGCTCATCTAGTTCGGCGGCCAGCAGGGCAACACCACACCCGCTGCTTCGAAACCAGCCGGGACCACCTTCAAACTCAGTGGCGACGTCGCCAGATCACGATGCCGATGGCCAACGCGCTGACCAACACGATGGCCGCCACCGGGATGGTCCGCTGCGGATTGTCGATGGCCGTGTGTCGTACCGCGTCGGCCTTCTCGACGACGCGGTGCTTGGTCTCGTCGACCTTCTCACGGGCCCGCTCCTTGGTCTCGTCGACCTTCTCGCGGGCACGCTCCTTTACATCCATCTTCGCGGTCAGCGCCTCGACGGTCTCGCCGAGTTCGGCGCGTGTCTGCTCGATGTCGGCCTCGATGTCCTGGATGCCGGCGTCCGGGCCCGGCTCCGGACGGGAATCGGGTGCGGTCATGAGCGCGCGTCCTTCAACTCTTGGATGTCGGCTTTCACCGTCTCGACGGTCCTCGGCGCCGCCGGAGTGGCCTCGCGAGCCTGATTTCGGCCGATGAGGGCCGCAATGCCCGCCGTGATGAACAACACCGCCCCGACGATCAGGGCCGCCGCCCAGACCGGGAGCACGAGCGACAGCGCCGCCACCGCCGCGGCGATGAAGGTCGCCGCGCCGAAGAAGGCGAGCAGACCCGCCACGCTGAACAACCCCGCGCCGATCCCGGCGTGCCTGGCAGATTCCTGAAACTCCTTCTGCGCCAACCGCAATTCGTCCCGTATCAGCCGAGACGTCTGCGTCGACAATTGGCTCATCAACTCGCCGATCGACGCATCCGCGGAAGGCTTGGACTGCACACTCATCGCATACCAACCTCTGGCTCGCCCTACCTGTCGCGACAGTGATGCCCTGGCACCGCCGCCCCGAAACACCCGAAGCCGCCGCGGAATGTATTCAAGCCGATCTTGATAAGCGATGACGAGAACACTTCTCTCTCGCAACGGTTCAATAACGCCGGATTTGTCGCGTCGGTGATTCGGCAAATTGTCGCTTCAGTAAACCCAGGACAACGCGCATCGGACCTCGCCGCGGCGCCAAAAGACTGGGGATTGTTGAATGTCGAAGACCAAGAAGTTCATGGTCGTCTTCACGATGGGCGCCGCCGGAGTGTTTCTCTCCGCTCCGATGGCGAGTTCACCTGCGCAAGCCAGCACCGGCCGTGGCGGCGTGCAGTGCCTCAACATCCTTCAGCAGGCGATCACCTCTCCGGGCACGCTCCCGCAGGCCTTCCAGAACGCCACGACGTCGATCTCCACCGGCACGCCGCCGGCGCAGCCGCCCGTGGTGATTCCCCCGGCAACGAATATCGCGACCGCGACCCCTCCCGGCCCGCCACTGCCGCCCGCGTCGGTGGTCGACACCGCGGCCGCTGCGACGCCTCCCATCCCGCCGGCTCCCGGCGCCAATGTCGCCAACACGGTCGGTGTGCCGGGCCCGCCCGCGCCGCCCGCGCCGGGTGGGGCCGCCGGGTCCCCTGTCGGTGCGGTGACGCCGCCGACGCCGCCTGTTCCGGGCGCGTCCGTCGGTACCCCGGTCGGTGTGGCCGCCCCGCCCGCTCCGCCCGCCCCGGGCGCGCCCCTGATCGGTTCGTCCGGGTTGGCGACGCCTCCCGCACCTCCGGCGCCCGGTGCGCCCGGCGCCGTACCAGTCGGCGCTGCGACGCCTCCTGCGCCGCTCGCACCCGGGGCGCCCATCGCCGACGCGGCCGGGCTTGCCGCACCCCCCGCACCGCCCGCGCCGGGGGCGCCTGTCGCCGACGCCGCCGGAGCGGCCTCGCCTCCGGCGGGATCGCCCGCTCCGGGCGCCGGTGGCCAGGGCGCGGCCGGGCAATCGGCCCCTTCGGGGCGGCCGGCACCGAACATCGGTGATCTGATTCTCGGCGACGCGCTCACTCCCGGCACGCCACCGAGGCCGCCTGCGTCGGCCGCCGCGCCGGTGGCCGCCGCGACACCGCCCGCACCGCCCGCGCCGGGGGCGCCCGTCGCGGATGCCTCGGGTCTGGCGACACCTCCTGCACCGCCGGCTCCCGGAGCACCCGCCGCAGTACCCGCCGCCGCGGCGACGCCGCCCACGCCGCCCGCTCCCGGTGCGCCCGTCGACGGTTCGTCGGGTGCCGCGACGCCGCCCGGACCGCCCGCGCCGGGCGTGCCCGCCGCGAACTCCGTCGAGGCGGCCACCCCGCCCGCGCCGGGGACTCCCGGTGCGCCCGTCGACGGTTCGTCGGGGGCCGCGACGCCGCCCGGACCGCCCGCGCCGGGCGTGCCCGCCGCGAATTCGGTTGAGACGTTCTCGCCGCCGGCGCCGCCCGCACCGGCCGAACCGGCCGCCAGTTCAGTCGAGCGGTTCTCGCCGCCGGTGTCACCGACGCCAGGCGGGCCCGCCGAGGCTAATACGAACGTGGCCACGCCACCGGTGCCCGGCACGCCGGGCAACCCCAGCGTCAACTCGGTGGAGACGGTGTTGCCGCCGGGACCGCCGGCCAACAGCGTGCCCTCGATCGAGATGGTCGAGGTGCCGACGCCGGACCTTCCGCCGATCTCGGGTCCGCCCACGGTCAGCTCGGCCGAGGCGGCGCTGCCTCCGACTCCCGGCGTGCCCGGCCCGCCGGTGCAGGGCTCGGTGAGCAACGCAGTGCCACCGGTTCCTCCGGCTCCCGGTGTGCCCGTTGAGGTTTCGACGAGCGCGGGGACGCCGCCCATCACGCCCGATCCGACCCTTCCCGCGGCGACGTCGATCGATGTGGCGACCCCGCCCGCACCACCTGTGCCCGGTGCGCCCGTCGACGCGTCCGCGGGTGTCGTCACGCCACCCGGGCCGCCCGCTCCCGGTGTGCCCGCCGCCGTTCCCGTAGAAGCGGTGACCCCGCCCGGGCCGCCCGCTCCCGGTGGCCCCGCGGCCGTGCCCGTCGAGGTCTTCACCCCGCCGGGGGCGCCGGCTCCCGGTGCGCCCGCCGCTGTTCCCGTGGAAGCGGTGACCCCGCCGGGGCCGCCGGCTCCGGGTGGTCCTGCGGCGGTGCCGGTCGAGGTCGCGACGCCGCCGGGGCCGCCGGCTCCGGGTGGTCCTGCTGCCGTGCCGGTCGCCGCCGCGACTCCGCCTGCGCCGCCGGTGCCGGGCGCTCCGATCGACGCGGCATCGGGTCTCGCCGCACCTCCTGCCCCGCCCGCGCCGGGCGCACCCGTCGATGCGGCGTCCGGTCTCGCCGCGCCCGCCGGTCCGCCGCCCGCGGGTGCACCGGTCGATGCGGCGTCCGGTCTCGCCGCGCCTGCCGGTCCGCCGGCCGCCGGCGCGCCGGGTGCCGGCGCCGCTGGAGCCGGGTCGCCACCGGGCGCCGGTGCTCCGGTCGAGGCTGCGGCCGCCAATCTCGTCCCCCCGGCGCCTCCCGGCCCCGGCGCTCCCATCGACGCCGCCGCGGCGAATGTGGCGCCGCCGGCCCCGCCGGCCCCTCCGGCCGGCGCGATCGATGCGGCCGGGCTCGCGGCACCGCCCGCGCCACCGGCGCCGGGCGCTCCCGCCGGCACTGTGGTGCCCGCAGCGACCCCACCGGCCCCGGGCACGCCGCCGGCGTCGGTCGGGACGGGTGTTCCTGCCGCGACGCCGCCGTCGCCGGGTACGCCGCCCGCGTCGGCCGGGACGAATGTTCCTGCCGCGACGCCGCCGTCGCCCGGTACGCCGCCCGCGTCGGCCGGGACGAACGTGCCCGCGGCAACACCGCCGTCGCCGGGCACGCCGCCCGCGTCGGTTGGGACGAATATTCCGGTGGCGACGCCGCCGTCGCCGGGCACGCCGCCCGGGAACGTCACGACGAATGTCGGCGCGACGACTCCGCCCACGCCGGGTGCCGGGCCGCAGGAGCTCACGCTGACCGATCTGCTGTCGCCCCCCGGCGTCGTCCGCACCACCCAGGACGCGGTGAAGTCGTTCACCAGTGTCCTGCCGCCGCCGGCACCGGGCGCGCCGGGCGCGGTCAGCAGCGCGACCGCGGGCCTGCCGCCGATGGATCCGCTGACCGGACCGCTGGCGACCGTGACCTCGAATCTGGTGTCGCCGCCGACGTTCTCGGTGCCGGACGTGCCGGGCGTTCCCGTGCCGGTGCCGAACGGCGTTCCGATGCCGACGGACATGATCTGCGCCGATTGGTCGGCGTCGAAGTCGGGTGCGGACGCACCTCCCAGCGTCCTCAACCAACCGGATCTGGGTCGGCGCGACTGGGGATGACCGGCATACTGGCCGGGTGCGGCCCGAGCGAACGGACAGAGCCAAGCCACCGGTCCTGTTCGTGCACGGCGTGTTCGGCCGGCCCGCCCTCATGGAGCCGTGGACCCAGTTCTTCGAGGCGGCCGGATTCGACTGCCACGCACCGGTGCTGCCGGGCCGTGATCCCACCGACGACGACGTGCTCGCGCGGACCGGCATCCAGGACTGCTTCGAGGTAGCCCTCGCCGCCTACGACCAACTGAGCGCCGCGCCGATCGTCATCGGCCACAGCCTGGGCGGACTGCTCACCCAGAAGATCGCCGCCGCCCGCCGACCACCGGCCGCGGTGTTGCTCGCGTCGATCCCGCCGGGGGTGTTGTGGCCGCAGCTGCGGGCGCTGCCGCACCTGTTCCCGCTGCTATCGCAGATCCTGGCCGGCAAGCCCTTCTTTCCGTCGGAGCGGACCATGCGCGCGGTGCCGCTCAACACGTTGTCCACCACCGAGCAGGACGAGCTGTTGCCCCGGCTGGTGCGCGACTCCGGCCGGGTCTTCCGGGAGATGTCGATGGGCGCGTCATCGACGCGGGTGAGCGCCAAAGACATCACCTGTCCGGTGCTGTGCGTCAGCGCGGGCGCTGATCGCAATGTCGCACAATGGATTTCACGGCGTATCGCGGCGCGCTACCACGCCGAGCACCATGTACACCGCGATCTGCCGCACTGGATCATCGCGCGCTCGGCCGTCGACGACGTCGCCCCGCCGGTGCTCGACTGGCTGAAGAAGACGCTCAGTCTTGCGGACTAGCGGCCTGTGAGGAGTTCGAGTTCTCGACCAGCTCGGTGGCGACCCTGATCAGCGGCACATTGGAGTCCTGAGACAGCTTGCGCAGGACGTCGAAGGCCTGCACCGCATCGACCCCGTAGCGCTCCATGATCATGCCCTTGGCCTGTCCGATCATGTCGCGGCTGGCCAGGGCGCGCTTGAACTGCTCGTCGCGGCGTGCGGAGTTCCATGCGATCGACGAGTGCGCCGCGAAGATCAGCCCGATGCTCCTCGCGTCGGCGTCGAAAACGTTGGGGTCCTCGGCGTAGACGTTGAGCGCACCCATCGTTTCCCCCGCGATGAACAACTGAAACGCCATGATCGAGCGAATCGGCGTCTCGGCCAGGGCGTCACGGCGGTAGTTCGGGAACCGGTTCTCCGTCTCCAGGTCGGGGACGTGGATGGTCTTCTCCTCCCACGCCGCCGTGAGGCAGGGCCCCTCCCGGTGACGCTGCTGGATCTTGTCCAACAGCACTGGATACATGTGCGAAGCGGCGGGCGTCTCGATGTGCTTGGCGCTGCGTGTGACAGTGATTCCGGCGTACTGCGCGCCGGGAATCTCCACCGCCGCGTGCTCCACCAGTTCGGCGATGACGGTGTCCGAGTCGGTGTCGGGTCGATTGTGCAAACCGCGCACCAGTTCTGCGATGCGCAGGTGCGTGCCCTCCAGCCCGCTGGGTTCGTTCACCATCACCATCCGAATGCCCTTCGCTGAGTTTCCCTAATTTACGCTTCGCCGGCCGAACTGGAGATGGGATGGCTCCCCGCGACGAGGACAACGCGGATTGTCACGCGCTCGGGTGGGCTCCCGGTCCCGTTAATGCAGCCAGCGTCGCGATGGCGACCGGTCCACAGCCGTGGGTGCAATTTCCCCGCCAGGCCGCCCGCGCCGCCCGCGCCGCTCTACAGCGCCCGCAGGTACCGATCGGTGACGGCGCGCTGAATCAGCGACGTGACCGGCGAGGCCAATCGGGCCCACCATGTGGCATGGCGCGAGAACGCCGTCACCTCGGCCAGCACCTCGTCGCGGGCGGGGTCGTAGCGCACCAGAAACAGCTCCTCACCGGATTCGGCGTGGCCGGGCAGCGTGCCGTAGGCGAAACCCCGGCGATCGGCGTCGTCGATTACGTAGACCACTCGGCACGGCGCCGCCACCGGACCCAGGTGCACGACCACTTCCGAGCCGACCTCGGCGACCTCCGTAGTCGCCTCGACCCGGATGCCGGCACCGCGCAGCATGCCCCACCGCATGCCGTCGGCAGCGGCGCGTTCGAAGCGCGCGCGGCCGCGGCCGATGACGGCCGACTTGCGGACATAGTGATATCCGGCGGGCAGCTCACCTGCGGTGGCGCCGACCTCGGGATACGTCAGCGGCAGTGCGGCGAGGTCGCTCAGCTTCATCCGCTCACCTTGTCATCGTCGGCGTACGGTCGGTGAAATGACCTCCCCTGTCGCACAGGCCTCGGGCACGTTCACCCTCGGCGACCTCACGGTCAACCGCCTCGGCTTCGGCGCCATGCGGCTGACCGGGCCGGGGGTGTGGGGACCGCCGACTGACCGCGACGAATGCCTGCGCGTGCTGCGGCGCGCCGTCGACCTCGGCGTCGACTTCATCGACACCGCCGACTCGTACGGACCGTACGTCTCCGAGGAACTGATCCGCGAGGCGCTGCACCCCTACGACGGCGTGGTCGTCGCCACCAAGGCCGGGCTGCTGCGCACCGGGCCCGACGACTGGACACCTCTCGGCTTCCCGGCGTACCTGCGTCAGGAGTGCGAGATGAGCCTGCGACGTCTCGGTGTGGACGCCATCGACCTGTTCCAGCTGCACCGCATCGACGCCAAGTTCCCCGCCGAGGACCAGATCGGTGAGCTCAGGCAGCTTCAGCAGGAGGGCAAGATCCGCCACATCGGCCTGTCGGAGATCACCACCGAACACCTCGAGGCCGCGCAGAAGGTCGCGCCGATCGTCTCGGTGCAGAACATGTACAACATCACCGTCCGCACGGCCGAACCGCTGCTCGACGCCTGCGAAGCCCAGGGCATCGGCTTCATCCCGTGGTTCCCGCTCGCGGCCGGGCCGTTGGCCGCGCCCGACGGCCCCCTGCAGCGCATCGCCGACGAACACCACGCCACCGCGTCGCAACTGGCGCTGGCGTGGCTTCTCAAGCGCTCGCCGGTGATGCTGCCGATCCCCGGCACCTCGAAGGTCGCCCACCTCGAGGAGAACGTCGCCGCGGCCGGGATCGAGTTGTCCGACGCCGAATTTGAGACGCTGAGCAAAGCCGGGTCGGCCAGCCGGTGAGCCAGGCAATACGGTGGGATGGGTGAGCTCAGAGCAGCCCGTCGCAGCGCATCCCGGTGGCGGGTTCAACCCGCCGGTCCCGACCGATCGCGGCGGACCCGACTACGGCCGCTTCATCGACGCCGTGCGCACCCTGCAGGACCACGCCCGCGCGGCCGACGCGCCCGACGACGTGATCACCGAAGCGGCCGACCTGGTGGAAAAGGTGTCGCAGCTGCTCGGGCCCTATTACGCCGACGAATGGGCGTCGCCGTCGGGCCGGCGCATGGATCTGCCCAACCGCGGCAACATCCTCGCGGTTCCCCTCGACCTGCACGTCACCGGGGAGCAGCGGGTCAGCGGCACCGCACGGTTTCGCCGCTTCCACCTCGGCCGCAACGGCGCCGCGCACGGAGGCACGGTCGCCATGCTGTTCGACTCGATCCTGGGCTTCACCGCGTTCATGCTCAGCGGCAGCAAGGCCCAGCGCACGGCATTCCTGCACGTCGACTACCGAAAGATCGCGCTCGTCGAGCAGGAGTATCGGGTGGAGGCCGGCATCGACCGGATCGAGGACCGCAAGATCTTCGTCGAGGGCCGGCTGCTGGACGGCGACACGGTGCTCGCTGAGTCGCATGCGCTGTTCGTCAAGCTCAAGCCCGGTCAGCCATGAAGGCGTCCGACGTCAAACGGCGGTGGGCACGCTGGCGGGACCGGCTGCGCGAGCGCCCGACGGTCGACTTCGGCTACCGCATCGCGGTCGGCGTGGTGGGCACGGCGGTACTCGTCGTCGGCGTGCTGGCGATCCCGTATCCGGGCCCGGGGTGGGCCATCGTGTTCGTCGGCCTGGGCATCCTGGCCACCGAATTCGACTGGGCGCGACGCCTGCTGGGCTACGCCAAGGAGCGCTACGACAAGGTGATGGACTGGTTTCACCGTCAGCCCGCCGTCGTGCAGATCCTCGGCGGCGTCTTCACCGCGCTGATCGTGGCACTGACGCTCTGGGTGCTGGGTGCGCTCGACTGGACGGCCGAACTGCTCGGCTACGAATTCGAGTGGTTGAACAGTCCGATCGGCATCGGGGACTGACGACTCGCACCGATAGCATGGTCGCGTCCTACCGTCCGTCGAAACCGAAATCGGAGAGTCCACGATGAGTGCCGCCGCCAGCCCCGCCCCCGCAGCCCCGATCCGGGTCGCTGCCGGGACCACCGCGGGTGAGGCGGTTCGCGAGGCGGGCCTGCCGAGCAGGGGAGCGCCCGACGCGATCGTCGTCGTCCGCGACGCCGACGGCAAATTGCGCGACCTGTCGTGGGCGCCCGATGCCGACGTCGAGGTGACGCCGGTGCCCGCCGACACCGACGACGGCCGCAGCGTCATCCGGCACTCCACCGCCCACGTGCTGGCCCAGGCCGTGCAGGATCTGTTCCCGGAGGCGAAGCTGGGAATCGGCCCGCCCATCACCGACGGCTTCTACTACGACTTCGATGTCGAGCGCGCATTCACGCCGGAGGATCTGGAGGCGCTGGAGAAGCGCATGCGCCAGATCGTCAAGGAGGGCCAGCTGTTCGCGCGGCGGGTCTACGAGTCCAAGGACCAGGCGCGCGAGGAACTGGCCAACGAGCCGTACAAACTCGAACTCGTCGACGACAAGTCCGGTGACCCCGACGTGATGGAGGTCGGCGGCGACGAGCTGACCGCCTACGACAACCTCAATCCCCGCACCCGCGAACGGGAGTGGGGCGATCTGTGCCGCGGCCCGCACATCCCGACCACGAAGTACATCCCGGCGTTCAAGCTCACCCGCAGCTCGGCGGCATACTGGCGCGGCGACCAGAGCAACGCCAGCCTGCAGCGCATCTACGGCACGGCGTGGGAGTCGCAGGACGCCCTCGACAAGCACCTCGAGCTCATCGAGGAGGCCCAGCGGCGCGACCACCGCAAGCTGGGCGCGGAGCTGGACCTGTTCAGCTTCCCCGACGAGATCGGTTCCGGCCTGGCGGTTTTCCATCCCAAGGGCGGCATCATCCGGCGCGAACTGGAGGACTACTCGCGGCGCAAGCACAGCGAGGCGGGCTATGAGTTCGTCAACAGCCCGCACATCACCAAGGCCGAGCTGTTCAAGATCTCGGGACACCTCGACTGGTACGCCGACGGCATGTTCCCGCCCATGCACCTCGACGCGGAACTCAACCCCGACGGCACAGTGCGCAAACCGGGACAGGACTACTACCTCAAGCCGATGAACTGCCCGATGCACTGCCTGATCTTCCGGTCGCGCGGGCGGTCGTATCGCGAACTGCCGCTGCGACTCTTCGAGTTCGGCACGGTGTACCGCTACGAACTCTCCGGTGTGGTGCACGGCCTGACCCGGGTCCGAGGCCTGACGATGGACGACTCGCACATCTACTGCACCCGCGAGCAGATGCGCGACGAGCTGACGTCGCTGCTGCGGTTCGTGCTCGACCTACTCGGCGACTACGGCCTGACCGACTTCCACCTCGAGCTGTCGACCAAGGACCCCAAGAAGTCGGTCGGCTCCGACGAGCTGTGGGAGGAAGCCACCAGCGTGCTCGCGGAGGTCGGCGCCGCGTCGGGTCTGGACCTGGTGCCCGATCCCGGCGGCGCGGCGTTCTACGGGCCGAAAATCTCGGTGCAGGTCAAGGACGCGCTTGGCCGCAGCTGGCAGATGTCGACGATCCAGCTGGACTTCAACTTCCCGGAGCGCTTCGAGCTGGAGTACACCGCCGCCGACGGCTCGCGGCAGCGGCCGGTGATGATCCACCGCGCGCTGTTCGGGTCGATCGAGCGGTTCTTCGGCATCCTCACCGAGCACTACGCCGGCGCGTTCCCCGCATGGTTGGCGCCCGTGCAGGTGGTCGGCATCCCGGTCGCCGACGACCACATCCCGTACCTCAACGGCCTTGCCACGCAACTCAAGATGCGCGGTATCCGCGCCGAGGTGGACGTCAGCGACGACCGGATGGCCAAGAAGATCGTCAACCACACCAACCAGAAGGTGCCGTTCATGCTGGTGGCCGGCGATCGCGACGTGGAAGCCGGCGCGGTCAGCTTCCGCTTCGGTGACCGCACCCAGCTCAACGGTGTGCCGCGAGACGAGGCCGTCGAGGCCATCGCCAGCTGGATCGATTCCCGCGAAAACGCTGCTCCCACAGCTGAACTAGTGAAGGTGGGCACCCACCCGTGACCGGCGATGAGCGCTTGCGCGAAGAGCAGGCAACCGCCGATGAGCGCTTGCGCGAAGAGCAGACAACCGCCGATGAGCGCTTGCGCGAAGAGCAGGCAACCGCCGATGAGGGCTCGGGCGAGGAGCAGACAATCATCGACCGCGGCGTCGGTGACCCCGATCACCTGCAGCGGCTCTGGACGCCGCACCGGATGAGCTACATCGCCGAGGGTCCGCTGAAGGGGGGCTCGGCGGGCTCCCCGCAGCCGTTCACCGACATCCCGACCATGCCCGACGAGGAGGGGTTGGTGGTGGCGCGCGGTGAGTCGGTCTACGTGGTGCTCAACCTGTACCCGTACAACCCCGGCCACTCGATGGTGGTGCCGTACCGCCAGGTATCGGAGCTGGAGGACCTCACCGCCGACGAAAGCTTCGAGTTGATGTCGTTCACGCAGAAGATGATTCGCGTGATCAAGGCGGTGTCGAATCCGCACGGGTTCAACGTCGGGCTGAACCTCGGCAGGTCGGCGGGCGGCTCGCTGGCCGAGCATCTGCACATGCACGTGGTGCCGCGCTGGAGCGGCGACGCCAACTTCATCACGATCATCGGCGGTTCCAAGGTGGTGCCGCAGTTGTTGCGTGAGACCCGTGAACTGCTGGCGACGGAGTGGACCAAACAGAAGTGAGCGACTTCTATCTGATGACCCGGGCGGCGTACGAGAAGCTGAGCACGCCCATCGCCAAGGGCGCGCTGAAAGCCGGCTTCACGCCCGACAGCATCACGATCCTGGGCACCGCCGGATCGGTGCTCGGCGCGCTCACGTTGTTCCCCATCGGTCAGCTCTGGTGGGGCGCGTTCGCGGTGTGGATCTTCGTGCTCGCCGACATGCTCGACGGGGCGATGGCGCGTCAGCGGGGCGGCGGCACCCGCTTCGGGGCGGTGCTCGACGCCACCTGCGACCGCATCAGCGACGGCGCCATCTTCTGCGGCCTGCTGTGGTGGGCGGCGTTCGGCATGCAAAGCGCGTCGCTGGTGGTCGCCACGGCGATCTGTCTGGTCACCTCCCAGGTGATCTCCTACATCAAGGCGCGCGCCGAGGCCAGCGGCCTGTCCGCCGAGGGCGGGCTGATCGAGCGGCCCGAGCGACTGATCATCGTGCTGCTCGGCGCCGGCCTGTCCGGTCTGTTCTCGGTGCCGTGGCTGTTGCACGCGGCGATGTGGCTGCTGGCCGTGACCAGCCTGATCACGCTTGGACAGCGGGTGCACAGCGTGCGGACGTCGCCGGGCGCCATGGACCGGCTCGTCAAACCCGACACCGATGGTGAGAGCGAGGCGGAGGAGCCGTGACGACCACGCCCTCGGGGCCGACGGCGGATCGCGCCAACCCGCTGGGTGGCCGATTCTCGGACTGGGGGTATGCCGCGGGTTGGCGACTCGTGCGTGCGATGCCGGAACTCTTGGCGCGCAACGCTTTCGACGCGGGCGCGCACTACGTGGCGCGTGACGGCGGGCCGGAGCAGCTGCGCAAGAACCTCGCCAGGGTGGTCGGCGTACCGCCCGAGCGGGTGCCGGACGGGCTGATTCGTGCTTCGCTGGCCTCCTACGCCCGGTACTGGCGGGAGGCTTTCCGGTTGCCGACCATGGACCACGAAGCGCTCGGCCGTGAACTCGTCGTGCACGACATCGACCGCGTGTGGTCGGCGCTCGATGCCGGACGCGGTGCGGTCCTGGCTCTACCGCACAGCGGCAACTGGGACATGGCCGGGGTGTGGCTGGTACAGAATTACGGCACGTTCACCACCGTCGCCGAGCGACTCAAGCCGGAGTCGCTGTACAACCGGTTCGTCGCCTACCGGGAGAGTCTGGGTTTCGAGGTCGTGCCGCTGACCGGCGGTGAGCGGCCGCCGTTCGAGGTGCTCGCGGAGCGACTGCGCGACAACGGCGTGGTGTGTCTGATGGCCGACCGCGACCTCAGCCGCAACGGGGTGCAGGTGGACTTCTTCGGCGAACCCACGCGCATGCCCGCGGGCTCGGCCAAGCTCGCGATCGCGACGGGCGCGGCGCTGCTGCCCGTGCACTGCTGGTATGACCGCGACGGCTGGGGTATGCAGGTGTACCCGGAGGTGGACGCCTCGGCGGGCGACGTCACCGTCCTCACCCAGGCGCTGGCGGACCGGTTCGCGCGCAACATCGCCGCGCATCCGGCCGACTGGCACATGATGCAGCCGCAGTGGCTGGCCGACCTGCCTGCGGCGCGGCGCGCCGCACTGGAGGCCGGCTAGTGCGCATCGGCATGGTCTGCCCGTACTCCTTCGACGTGCCAGGGGGAGTGCAGTCGCACGTGCTGCAGCTCGCGTCGGTGATGCACGACCGCGGCCACGACGTCAGTGTCCTGGCGCCGTCGTCACCGGGCGCGGACCTGCCCGACTACGTCGTCTCGGGCGGCAAGGCGGTGCCCATCCCGTACAACGGCTCGGTGGCGCGGCTGCGGTTCGGGCCCGCCACCCACCGCCTGGTGAAACGGTGGCTGGCCGACGGCCGGTTCGACGTGCTGCACCTGCACGAGCCCAACGCGCCGAGCCTGTCGATGCTCGCGCTCAACATCGCCGAGGGTCCCATCGTGGCGACGTTCCACACCTCGACCACGAAGTCGTTGACGCTCAGTGTGTTCGAGCCGATCCTGCGCCCGATGCACGAGAAGATCGTCGGGCGCATCGCGGTGTCGGACCTGGCGCGGCGCTGGCAGATGGAGGCGCTGGGCAGCGACGCCGTCGAGATACCCAACGGCGTCGACGTGGCGTCGTTCGCCGAGGCGCCACCACTCGAGGGGTACCCGAGGGCCGGTAAGTCGGTGCTGTTCCTGGGCCGCTACGACGAACCGCGCAAGGGCATGGCCGTCCTGCTGCGCGCGTTGCCGCGGCTGGTCGAGCGGTTCCCCGATGTCGAGGTTCTGGTGGTGGGCCGCGGCGACGAGGACGAATTACGCGACAGCGCAGGGCAACTGGCCGAGCACCTGCGATTCCTCGGCCAGGTCGACGACCCGGCGAAGGCGTCGGCCATGCGCAGTGCCGACGTGTACTGCGCGCCGCACACCGGCGGCGAGAGCTTCGGCATCGTGCTCGTCGAGGCGATGGCCGCGGGCACGGCGGTGGTGGCCAGCGACCTGGACGCCTTCCGGCGGGTGCTGGCCGAGGGGGACGCGGGACGGCTGGTACCGGTCGACGACGCCGAGGCGCTGGCCGACGGGCTGATCGAAGTGCTCGGCAACGACGCGCTACGCGAGCGCTACATCGCGACCGCCTCCGATGCCGTGCGGCGCTACGACTGGTCGGTGGTGGCGCGGGAGATCATGCGGGTGTACGAGACCGTCTCCGGTTCGGGGACCAAGGTGACGGTGGCCGGTGAGGGCGGCACCAGGGCCAAGGCCCGCCGGATGAGCGGAGGCGTGCGGTGATCACCTGGATCGTGGTGATCGCACTGGCGGTGCTGGTCGTGGTCATCCTCGCGGTCGGTGGCTGGGCATATCAGACCGCGAACCGCCTGGACCGGCTGCATGTGCGCTACGACCTGTCCTGGCAGGCGCTCGACGCGGCCCTGGCCCGGCGCGCCGTGGTGGCCCGCGCGGTCGCCGTCGACGCCTACGGCGCTGCTCCGGAGGGCAAGCGGCTCGCGGCGCTGGCCGCCGTCGCCGAGCGTGCGCCGCGGCCGGCGCGCGAGGCTGCCGAGAACGAGTTGTCGGCGGCGCTGGCGGCGGTGGACCCGGCGGCGCTGCCGCTGCCGCTGGTGGCCGAGATGGCCGACGCCGAAGCGCGGGTACTGCTGGCCCGCCGCTTCCACAACGACGCGGTCCGCGACACGCTCGCGCTGCGCGAACGGCCGGCGGTGCGGATCCTGCGACTCGGGGGAACGGCCGCGCTGCCAACGTATTTCGAGATCGTCGAACGGGTCGAGGTGTCGCCGCCCGGAGTCGAACACCGATGAGCTGGCGGACGTCGGCCCGGGTGGTCCTGCTCGACGAGTCCGGTGCGGTGCTGTTGTTCGGCGGCTCCGACCCGGCCCTCGTCGACGCGCCGCGATGGTGGTTCACCGTCGGTGGTGCGGTGGAGCCCGGAGAGTCGCTGGCCGACGCCGCGGCACGAGAGATCGCCGAGGAGACCGGGCTGCGGGTCGAGACCGCCGATCTGGTCGGCCCCCTGTGGCGGCGCGAGTCGGTGTTCGAGTTCGACGGCGCGATGATCCGCAGTGAAGAGTTGTTCTTCGTTCACCGCACCGCGCGGTTCGAGCCGTCGACCGGTGGCCACACCGCGCTCGAGCGGCGCACGATTCACGGCCATCGCTGGTGTGATGCGACAATGATCGACGAGCTGGTCGCCACGGGCGAAACCGTCTATCCGCTGCAACTCGGCGAATTGCTGGAACAAGCCAACGCCATCGCCGACGCGCGCGGCGGTGTCCCGCGGCGAGAGTTGCAGTCGATCCGCTGAAGTGCGGATTCAATGCATTTGCACCCGCCTTTAAACTGAATCAGTAGCGATTCGGAGGAGATAGCAGTGAATACCGCACCGGAAAACGGGGTCGGAGAGATGAGGTCTCAGACCGGAACCGCCCGGGTCAAGCGTGGCATGGCCGAGATGCTCAAGGGCGGCGTGATCATGGACGTCGTCACGCCGGAGCAGGCCCGTATCGCCGAGGGCGCCGGGGCGGTGGCCGTCATGGCGCTCGAGCGGGTGCCCGCCGACATCCGCGCCCAGGGCGGCGTCGCGCGAATGAGTGATCCCGATCTCATCGAGGGCATCATCTCCGCGGTGACCATCCCGGTGATGGCCAAGGTGCGCATCGGCCATTTCGTCGAGGCGCAGATCCTGCAGAGCCTCGGTGTGGACTACATCGATGAGTCCGAGGTGCTGACCCCCGCCGACTACACCCACCACGTCGACAAGTGGAAGTTCACCGTGCCGTTCGTCTGCGGGGCGACCAATCTGGGTGAGGCGCTGCGCCGCATCACCGAAGGTGCGGCGATGATCCGCTCCAAGGGCGAGGCGGGCACCGGCGACGTGTCCAATGCGACGACCCACATGCGCAAGATCGGCGGCGAGATCCGCCGGCTCACCTCGCTGTCGGAAGACGAATTGTACGTCGCGGCAAAGGAATTGCAGGCGCCCTACGACCTGGTCGTGGAGGTGGCGCGGGCAGGCAAGCTGCCGGTGACGCTGTTCACCGCCGGCGGCATCGCCACCCCGGCCGACGCGGCGATGATGATGCAACTCGGAGCCGAGGGCGTGTTCGTCGGCTCGGGCATCTTCAAGGCCGGCGACCCTGCCGCGCGCGCCGCCGCGATCGTCAAGGCCACCACGTTCTACGACGATCCCGATGTGCTGGCGAAGGTTTCGCGCGGACTGGGCGAAGCCATGGTCGGCATCAACGTTGAGGACGTCGCAGCCCCGCACCGGCTCGCCGAACGAGGCTGGTAATACTTCAACCCATGGCGATCGAAGAGATTCTTGACCTCGAACAACTCGAGGTCAACATCTACCGAGGCAGCGTTTTCAGCCCCGAATCCGGCTTTCTGCAGCGCACTTTCGGCGGTCACGTCGCAGGACAGTCGCTGGTTTCCGCCGTTCGCACGGTCAAGCCGGAATTCCAGGTGCATTCGTTGCACGGCTACTTCCTTCGCCCGGGGGACGCCAAGGCTCCGACGGTGTACATCGTCGAGCGACTGCGGGACGGCGGGTCGTTCGTCACCCGTCGTGTCAACGCGATTCAGCACGGCGAGACCATTTTCTCGATGTCGGCGTCGTTTCAGACCGACCAGAGTGGCATCGAGCACCAGGACGTCATGCCCGTCGCGCCGCCGCCCGACGATCTGCCGAACTTCATCAGGAAGGGCAGCGTGTTCGACGACGCGGGCTTCGCGCAGTTCGCGGAGTGGGATGTCCGCATCGTTCCACGCGACCAGATGACGCTGCTGCCCGGCAAGGCGTCCCAGCAACAGGTCTGGTTCCGCCACCGCGATCCGCTGCCCGATGACCACGTCCTGCACATCTGTGCGTTGGCGTACCTGAGCGATCTGACCCTGCTCGGCTCGGCGCAGGTCAACCACACCGAGGAGCGCAAGCACCTGATGGTGGCGTCACTGGACCACGCGATGTGGTTCATGCGGCCGTTCCGGGCCGACGAATGGCTCCTCTACGACCAGTCGTCACCTTCGGCGTCGGGCGGCCGATCGCTCACGCAGGGCAAGCTTTTCAACCAGTACGGCGAGATGGTGGCGGCGGTCATGCAGGAGGGACTGACCCGCTACAAGCGCGACTACACGCCATGAGCACGCCGCACGTCGGCGTGTTGGCGCTGCAGGGCGACACCCGCGAGCACCTGGCGGCGCTGCGCGAGGCCGGCGCGGAGGCGTCGACGGTGCGACGGCTGCGTGAACTCGACGCCGTCGACGCGCTGGTGATCCCCGGTGGCGAGTCCACCGCGATGAGTCACCTGCTGCGCGAGCTCGATCTGCTCGAGCCGCTGCGGGCCCGGCTGGCCGAGGGCATGCCGGCCTACGGCTCGTGTGCGGGGATGATCCTGCTGGCCTCGGAGATCCTCGACGCCGGCGTGGAAGGGCGCGATGCGGCGCCGTTGCGGGGGATCGATATGACCGTGCGGCGCAACGCCTTCGGCCGTCAGGTCGATTCGTTCGAGGACGACATCGAGTTCGCCGGCGTCGCCGGACCCGTGCACGCGGTGTTCATCCGGGCGCCGTGGGTCGAACGCGTGGGCCCCGACGTCGAGGTGCTCGGTGAGGCCGCGGGCCACATCGTCGCGGTGCGGCAGGGGCAGCGGCTCGCGACGGCATTCCACCCGGAGATGACCGGCGACCGCCGCATCCACAAGCTCTTCGTCGACCTGCTCTAGCGACTTGTGCGTCAAAACGTGCGCTCACCGCACGATTTCACGCACAAATCGCCCCGGGGTCAGCGGATTGCCAGGCCCGTGACCGCACGGCCGATCACCAATCGCTGGATCTCGCTGGTGCCCTCGAAGATCGTGAAGATCTTGGCGTCGCGGTGCATCCGCTCGACCGGGTACTCGCGGGTGTAGCCGTTGCCGCCGAGAATCTGGATGGCCTCGTCGGTGACGTACACCGCCGTCTCGCTGGCGACCAGCTTGGCCATTGAGCCCTCGGCGTTCTCGAACGGCACCCCGTTGCGCGCCATCCAGCCGGCCCGCCACACCAATAGCCGGGCCGCGTCTACGCGGGCCTTCATGTCGGCCA
This sequence comes from Mycobacterium sp. B14F4, assembly GCF_039871645.1. Lineage (NCBI taxonomy): Bacteria > Bacillati > Actinomycetota > Actinomycetes > Mycobacteriales > Mycobacteriaceae > Mycobacterium > Mycobacterium sp. B14F4. The sequence continues at coordinate 955,441 of NZ_JBDPMF010000001.1, forward strand.
ACTTGAAGGCGATGGCCTGGAACTCACCGATCTTGCGGCCGAACTGCTCGCGCTGGCGGGCGTAGTCCAGCGCGTACTCATACGCCGCGCGGGCCACGCCGACCGCCATCGCCCCGACCGAGGGCCGGGTCCGTTCGAACGTCGCCAGCGCGGCCTGGCCCTTGCCGCTCTTGCCTTCGCGCACCCGCGCGATGCGTTCCTCGAACTTCTCGCGGCCGCCGACGATCAGACTGCCGGGGATGCGCACATCCTCGAGCACCACCTCGGCGGTGTGTGACGCCCGGATGCCGTGCTTGAGGAACTTCTGGCCCTGCCGGAAGCCCGGGGTGTTCGGCGGGATGATGAACGTCGCCTGCCCACGCGTGCCGAGGTCGGGATACACCGACGCGACGACGACGTGCACGTCGGCGATGCCGCCGTTGGTGGCCCACGTCTTGGTGCCGTTGAGCACCCACTCGTCCTTGGCCTCGTCGTAGCGCGCCTTCGTAAGGATCGCGCCGACGTCCGAACCGGCGCCGGGTTCCGACGAGCAGAACGACGCGACCTTCGGGTCGTCGACGGTGCCGAACATCTGCGGCAGCCATTCGCCCATCTGCTCGGGTGTCCCGTTGGCCGCCAGCGACGCCGCCGCCAGGCCGGTGCCCAGGATCGACAGCGCGATACCGGCGTCACCCCAGAACATCTCCTCGAACACGGTCAGCATGCCCAGGCCCGAGGGCTCGGCGGACTGTTCGGCGAAGAACTCCATGGAGTAGAGGCCCACCTTGGCCGCCTCCTGGATGATCGGCCACGGTGTCTCCTCGCGTTCGTCCCACTCGGCCGCGGCCGGCCGGATCACGTCGGAGGCGAACTCGTGCACCCAGTCGCGGATGTGGACGAGATCGGGCGGCAGCTCAAGCGAGAACGACATGGACGGATCTTACTTCAGAGTAAGTTAGGTCGGCTAGTGCTGTGTCCGCGGTAACAGCAGTCACGCCTGTACCGGGAGCAGCAGCCGGGACGACGACCGCACCGTGTTCACGCTGCTGGTGCCGACGCTGGCATGCCGAAAGTTCATGATCGCGGGCATCGACGGGTCCTGGTCGTCGCTCGTCAGCACCAACTGGATCCGGTGTCCCGCCGCGAAGCGGCGGGCATTGGGCACAAGGGGTATCCGGTACTCCACGTCGTGACCGATCGGCACCGCGATCGGCGACCGGCACGGCAGCACCGGCGCCCCGGGGGTGCTGGACGACTCGTCGACCCCGCGCAGGCTCGCGCGCAGCCAGCCCGCCGTCACATCGGTCACCTCGCCATCGGGCGCGACGTCTTGAAGGGTGGCGATCCACGCGGTGTCGACCGCGGTTGCCGAGGCGACGAGGCGCAGCTCGATCTCGCCCACGACGTCGACCAGCGACCTCGGCGCCGCCCTGCTGCGGCGCATGCTCGCGGCCTGGCGCGACGACGAGATCGGCCCGGTGCTGCGGGCGGTCCTGCTCACCGCGGCGCACGACGAGACGACGCGCGAGAAGCTGCGCCGCGTCGTCGAGAGCGGCCTCATGGGGGTGTCGCAACTCGGCGTCGACGAGGCCGACCGGCGAAAGCGCAGCGGGCTGATCTCCTCGCAGATCATGGGGCTGGCGATGATGCGCTTCGTGTGGGCGATCGAACCAGTCGCCTCGATGAGCGAAGATGACCTTGTCAGGGCGGTGGCGCCCAACCTCCAGCACTACATCGATGGGACGCTGATATGACGATGGTCGAGGTCGAGCCGCAGCCGCGCATCGATACGATCGTGCGCCTCGCGGCCGGTGGTGAGGCCCGCCGCACCGAATACACCGGCACCGCCTGGTTCGACGGCAAACCCATCGTTTCCGGCCTCATGCTGCGCAGGGCGCCGAACGCGCCGAAAGGTATTCGGACGCCGAACTTCTCGGCATCGTTCTTCATCCCGGACAGTCTTGCGTACAACCGGGCCACGCTGGGCGGTCCGACGCTGTCCGTGTCGGTCGTCCTGCAAGCCTCGGGAGAGACGGGCGCGATCGTCGACGCCGCGGCGACCTTTACCGACGACCCGTCCGGTGCGCCGACCTGGATCCAGATCCACGTTCAGGGCCACATCGGCTGGCCCGCCGCGGCGGGCTACCGGGTCGTCGCGATCACCCCGCTCGACGCGGTTCGGTAGGCCGAGCGAGTCCACGTAGACTCGTTGACCGGACTTTGCAGTCAGCGAAAGAAGGTCATACCTGATGAGCGGCCATTCCAAGTGGGCCACCACCAAGCACAAGAAGGCCGTCATCGACGCACGCCGCGGCAAGATGTTCGCCAAGCTGATCAAGAACGTCGAGGTGGCCGCCCGCGTCGGCGGAGGTGACCCGGCGGGCAACCCGACGCTCTACGACGCGATCCAGAAGGCGAAGAAGTCGTCGGTGCCCAACGACAACATCGAACGGGCCCGCAAGCGCGGCAGCGGCGAGGAGGCCGGCGGCGCCGAGTATCAGAACATCACCTACGAGGGCTACGGACCCAACGGCGTCGCGGTGCTCATCGAGTGCCTGACCGACAACCGCAACCGCGCCGCCGGTGAGGTGCGCGTGGCGATGACCCGCAACGGCGGCAACATGGCCGACCCGGGATCGGTGGCCTACCTGTTCTCCCGCAAGGGCCTCATCACGTTGGAGAAGAACGGCCTCACCGAGGACGACGTGCTGACGGCCGTGCTCGAGGCCGGCGCAGAAGACGTCAACGATCTCGACGATACCTTCGAGATCCTTTGCGAGCCAAGCGATCTCGTTGCCGTGCGCACCGCGCTACAGGATGCGGGGATCGACTACGAGTCGGCCGAGGCCGGCTTCGAGCCGTCGGTCACCGTTCCGCTCAACGCCGACGGGGCCCGCAAGATCATGAAGCTCGTCGACGCGCTCGAAGACCTCGACGACGTCCAGGACGTCTACACCAACATCGAGATCCCCGACGACGTCGCGGCCGAACTCGACAACGAGGACTAGCGAGGACTAGAAGGTCATCGCCACGCGGTAGTGGCGATGGGCGAACAGCCAGTCCCCGTCGACCCTGACGAGTTCGTCGGTGTACTCGCCGACCAGCCGTCGGGTCGACTGATCGCGCACCTGCAGGATCTCCAGGCAGTACGACCGCGCGCTCGCCCGGTCGGCCTCCACGGTCAGCGAGGCCATCTGGGTGAAGAACATCATCTGCTCGACGGCGCCGAAGATCTGATGCCAGTGCGCGCGCAGGGCGTCCTTACCGGCGCACTCGCCGCCGGATCCGGTGCGACGGCAGTCGTCGGCCCAACACGCCAGATAGGTGTCGAGGTCTTGGCGGATCACTGCATCGCTGTAGACCTCGAAACGCTCGCGAATGAGTTGTCTGTCCTCGGCGGGACCCCGGAACGGCATCGCTTGATTATCTGCTAACCGGCATCGGCGACAGATCGGAGACCGCTCCCATGGGCCAAGGTGATGGTTCTGGCTCGCCCTCGAATGGCTCGGGGTGGCCTGGGAGATCCGCGTCGAACGGGATGGCACGGTGGTCGGCCGCGAGAAGGTGCGCGGCTGGAAGGCGGCGTCCATACAGTCCGGCGCCGCGCAGTACGCCGCGGATTCTGCCTAGCCAGTGAGGAACTCGCCGATTGCCGTGGCCGTCTGCTGCGGCTGATCGAGCATCACGAGTACATATGCGTCGTCGACGTAGCGCACCGTTGCCCGGGGCAGCAACGCTTTCAGCCGATCCGCGTGATCGGTCGGCATCACGGGGTTGCGGCTCCACAACACCAGCGCCGGACCGTCGAATTCACGCAGTCGTTCGGTGGCCCGAATCAGGTCGGCGCCGTCGAATCTGGTTCGGCAGTACTTGACGAGGTCGCGTCGGATCCTGGCGTCGGTGAGTCCCGCCGCCATCCAGTTGTCGACGATGCTCTGCGGAAGCGGCTTCTTCGCCATCTGGCCGAACATGAACCACTGCCTGCGCAGCCAGCCGATTCTCAGTTGGCGCATCGCCAGGGACACCGTCTGAGTCGTTCGGCTGGCCAACCACGCGACCTTGCCGGGGAAGCCCGGCGGGAAGTTGTCGAAGGCCTCCGACGGGCAGATGACCAGCCGCGCAACCCGTTTGTCGCGGCCGATGTCGGTCAGAAACAGGGGCCCGCCCCAGTCGGAGACGACGAGGGTGACGTCGGACAGGTTCAGTGCGTCGAGGAAGTCCGCGACGATGTTGACCATGCCTGAAAGGGTCAGGTCCGCGTCGTCGCGCATGGGAATGCGGTGGCCGCCCATCGGCAGCACGGGAAGCAGATAGCGGAACTCCGGCGGCAGCAGTGGCAGCACGAGATCCCACTGGGTGTCGTTCATCAGCAGGCCGTGCAGCAGGACGACGGGCGGACCGCCCGGGTCACCCTCGTCGCGGTACTGGACGGTTCCGGCGGTGACGTCGACGGTCGGCATGGCGGCCTCTCATTAGAACGCTGATTCTAGAACGTATGCTCTAGTCTGTCCGTAGGAGGCGTCGATGGCAAGATCCACCCGGGAATCGATCCTGACCGCCGCGGCCGAGCTGATGCGCCACAAAGGCTACGCGGCCGTCGGCATGAAGGACATCGCCGCGGCGTCCGGCGCTCCGATCGGATCGCTGTACCACCACTTCCGCGGCGGGAAGGCGCAGATCGCGCGCGAGGCGCTGCTCAACGCCGGGGCGGCGTACGGCCTGCTCATCCCGTCGATCGTCGACGGTTACGCCGATCTCGGCGCCGCCATCGACGGTGTGTTCCGCCAGGCGGCCGACGACATGGCAGGCACCGGCTTCGCCAACATGTGCCCCGTCGCCAGCGTCGCGGCCGAGGTCGCCGACACCGTCGAGGACCTCCGCCAGACGACGGCGTCGGTGTTCGGCGGCTGGATCGACGGCGGCGCGGCCTACTTCGTCACGCGCGGGCTCCCCGACACGCAGGCCCGCGAGGTGACGCTGGCCCTGATCGCGGCGTTGGAGGGGGCGTTCGTGCTCGCCCGCACCCTGCGCAGCACCGAGCCGCTGCTGGCCGCGGGCGCCGCGCTGGCCCCGCGCTATCGGGGCGTCGCGTTGGCGCCGCGCTCAGCCGCGGCCGTTGGTGCGGGCTAACTGGTCGGCGTGGTCGTCGGAATGGTCGAAGGCGCGGGCGCGCTCGTCGGCCTCAGGGCTGCCCGAGAACATGCCCGGCGATACGCGGGGCGCCTCCCGCTCGCGGCCCTGGTCCGCGGCGTGCTCCGACGGCGTCGCCGGCTCGATGCGCTGCATCGGGGCCGCGCCGCTGGTGCGCTGCACCCAGTTGACCATGCCTTCGCGGATTGCACAGCGCAGGTCGAACAGCGCGCCTGCGTTGTCGGCGCTGACCACGATCCGCACGCGCACCACGCCGCCGACGGCGTCGGTGACCTGCAGCACGCCACGGCGGCCGTCCCAGAGGTCGCTTTCGGCCAGCAGCCGGTCCAGCTCGGCACGCATGTCGTTGAACGGCACGAAGAAGTCGACGTCGAACTCGACGGTGCCCATCAGCTCGGTGGCGCTGCGGGTCCAGTTCTCGAACGGTTCGGTGGTGAAGTACGTACACGGGAGCACCAGGCGGCGCTCGTCCCACAGGCGCACGACGACGTAGCTCAGCGTGATCTCCTCGATGCGGCCCCACCACTGCCCGTCCTCGAGTTGCACCACGTCACCGACTCGGATGGCGCCGGAGAACGCGATCTGCATGCCGGCGAACACCGCGCCGAGCGAGGTCTGCGCCGCCAGGCCCGCGACGACGGAGAGCACACCGGCCGAGGCGAACACCGTCGTGCCGATGTCGGAGAACGACGGGAAGGTCGTCAGGATCGCCGCGCCGCCGAGGATGACGACGACCGCGATGGCGAGCCTGCGCAGCACCTGCACCTGGGTGCGGACCCGGCGCCATTTGCGGTCGGCGTCGGAGATCTCCTCGGCGCCGCCGCCGTAAGCGGCGATCATGCGTCGTTCCACGACCCGTACCAGGCTGGTGACCAGCCAGGTGATGGCCGCGATCAGGATGATCAGCAGGGTGTGGTCGACCCAGCCGCGCCAGGAGTCGGACGCGTCGGAGGTCTGTTTCACCGCGATCGATGCGGCGAACACCATGAGCACCGTGCGCACCGGCATGCGGGTCAGCGTCGCGATGTCGCACAGCGCGCCGCTGCGTCGCCCGAACCGGGCCAGCACCCAGCTGAGCACCACTCCCGCCAGGTAGGCGGCCACCATGGCCCCTGCGGCCCAGGTCAGGGTGACGGCGAGGTTGGTCGCGGACTGAAGTTCCTGGTCTTCCGGCATCGGGTGAGTTCAGCTCCCACGGATCGAGGTCAGTTCCTCGCGCGACGTTAGCGAGATTGTGCGCCGACGTCACATCGGCGCCGGGGCGTCGCGACGCGGATTCGGTGCTGAGACAAGCAAAATAGGCCGATGGTAGTGGTCGTGGACAGGCATGGCAGGGCGTGGTCGGTGTATCGCGATTGGTGGCCGTTTCCCGGCGACCTCGCTGACTTCACCGACCTGTTCGCCGTCCTGGTCGGGTTGTTGTTCGTCGCGTTGTGGCCGTTCTGGTTGATCGGCAAGTTCGTCGGGGTGCGCTGGGCGGTGGTGATCGAGCGCGATGGGCACGAAGTGGGGCGCGAGCTGGTCCGCGGGTGGACCGGGTCGAAGTGTCGCGTCAACGAGATCCTGGTGGAGGTGACGGCGGGCGGCCGCGGCGGGCAGTTCACCATCTGAGGTCGCGTGTCCTGCCGGGAGCTGTCCGGCCTGGCGGTTAAGCTCTCGAACAAGTGTTCACAGAAGGGTCCTGACGTGCGGGTTATGGGTGTCGACCCCGGGTTGACGCGATGCGGCCTGTCGGTGATCGAGAGCGGCAGGGGCCGGCAGGTCATCGCGTTGGACGTCGACGTGGTCCGTACGCCGTCCGACGACCCGCTGCACCGGCGACTGCTGACGATCAGCGAAGCCGTCGAGTACTGGATGGACACCCACCGGCCCGATGTCATCGCGATCGAGCGCGTGTTCTCCCAGCAGAACGTCTCGACCGTCATGGGCACCGCGCAGGCGGGCGGCGTCATCGCGCTCGCCGCGGCCAGACGCGACATAGACGTGCACTTCCACACGCCCAGCGAGGTCAAGGCCGCGGTCACGGGCAACGGCAACGCCGACAAGGCCCAGGTCACCGCAATGGTCACCAGAATCCTTGCGCTGCAGACCAAACCGACGCCCGCCGACGCCGCCGACGCGTTGGCGCTGGCCATCTGCCACTGCTGGCGGGCGCCGATGATCGCGCGAATGGCCGCGGCCGAAGCCCTCGCCGCCGAACAGCAACGGAAGTACAAGGCAACTCTCAAGGCCCAGAAGGCGAAAGCGAAGGCGGCACGATGATCGCATCCGTCCGTGGTGAGGTTCTCGACATCGCACTCGACCATGTGGTCATCGAAGCCGCAGGCGTCGGCTACAAGGTGATCGCCACCCCGTCGACGCTGGCGACGCTGCGGCGCGGCAGCGAAGCGCGGTTGATCACCGCGATGATCGTGCGCGAGGACTCCCAGACGCTGTACGGCTTCGTCGAGGCCGACGCACGCGACCTGTTCCTGACCCTGCTGGGCGTGAGCGGCATCGGACCGAGCATCGCGCTGGGCGCGCTGGCCATGTACGACGGGCCCACGCTGCGCCAGGCGATCGGCGAGGGCGACATCACCGCGCTCACCCGGATACCGAAGGTCGGCAAGAAGACCGCCGAACTGATGGCGTTGAGCCTGCGCGACAAGGTCGGCACCGTGAGCGCGTCCGGCGGGTTCTCGGTGGGCGGTCATTCCGTGCGCGGTCCGGTGGTGGAAGCGCTTGTCGGCCTCGGCTTCGCGGTCAAACAGGCCGAGGAGGCCACCGACAAGGTGTTGGCCAACGATCCCGAGGCCACGCAGTCCACCGCGCTGCGGGCCGCGCTGTCGATGTTGGGCAACAAATGAGCCGGTTCACGGAGTCCGATTTCACCGACGAATCCGACGACCGCGAGGTCACACCCGCGCTGACCGTCGGCGAGGGCGACATCGACGCCAGCCTGCGCCCACGCTCGCTGCGCGAGTTCATCGGCCAGCCGCGCGTGCGCGAACAATTGCAGTTGGTGATCGAGGGCGCCAAGAACCGCGGCGGCACACCGGATCACATCCTGCTGTCGGGCCCGCCGGGGCTGGGCAAGACGTCGCTGGCGATGATCATCGCCGCCGAACTCGGCTCCTCGCTGCGGGTCACGTCGGGGCCGGCGCTGGAACGGGCGGGCGATCTGGCGGCGATGTTGTCGAACCTCGTCGAACACGATGTGCTCTTCATCGACGAGATCCACCGCATCGCCCGGCCCGCCGAGGAGATGCTCTACCTCGCGATGGAGGACTTCCGCGTCGACGTCGTCGTCGGCAAAGGGCCCGGGGCGACGTCGATCCCGCTGGAGGTGGCGCCGTTCACCCTCGTTGGGGCCACCACCCGGTCCGGTGCGCTGACCGGCCCGCTACGGGACCGGTTCGGGTTCACCGCCCACATGGACTTCTACGAACCCGGCGAGCTCGAACGGGTGCTGACGCGATCGGCGGGCATCCTTGGCATCGAGTTGGGCGCCGACGCGGGCGCGGAGATCGCGCGGCGCTCGCGCGGCACCCCACGCATCGCCAACCGCCTGCTGCGCCGCGTGCGCGACTATGCCGAGGTGCGCGCCGACGGCATCATCACCCGCGACATCGCGAAGGCGGCACTCGAGGTGTACGACGTCGACGAGCTCGGGCTCGATCGGCTCGACCGTGCCGTGTTGTCCGCGCTCACCAAGAGTTTCGGTGGTGGACCGGTCGGTGTCTCCACGCTGGCCGTCGCGGTCGGGGAGGAGGCGACCACCGTCGAGGAGGTCTGCGAACCGTTCCTGGTGCGCGCCGGGATGATCGCCCGCACTCCGCGCGGTCGCGTCGCCACCGTGCAGGCCTGGACGCACCTCGGGATGACACCGCCGCCCGGGGTCGGCGGTCTGGGGCAAGCCGGCTTGTTCGACTGAGGAGGGAACGAAATGGGAAGCGGCACAATCAGGCTCGGTGGCGCGTGTGGAGCGGTCTCGGCGTTGGCGATGATCCCGGCGTACGTGGTGGGCACTCCGGACGCGCCGCGGACGGCCCAACAGGCGGTTGAGTACTACGACAGCGGTTCCTCCTTCGTCACCGCCAACGGCATTGTCCCGCTTCTGCACATCTTCTTCGGCCTGCTCTTTCTCGCCGTTCTCGTGTCGATGCTGCGCTCGGCGTGCGGGCCCAACAGTGAGGTGTATGCGGCGCTGGCCGGCGGAGTGACCTTCTTCGCGTTGACGGCTGCGGGATTCGCCGCCGAGGTGGCCTATCCAGCGGCCATCGTCCGGTTCGGTGACGAGACCGTCACCGAGTTCACTCAACCGCTGCTCGCACTGGCGGTATGGCTGTACCACTACTGTCAGATCGGCGCGGCCATAATGATTTTCGCGGCCTCCTTCGGCATCTGGCGGACGGGTGTCCTGCCCAAATGGTGGGCGGCCGGCGCGATCCTGGGTGTGCTGCCGCTGCTTCATACGTGGATCCCGTTGCCCGCTGCGCTGAGCAGCCTCGCGTGGGTCGGCATCACCGGCCTTGGGATGCTGGCGATACCGCCGGTGGTCCGCGTCGAGAGTGTCGGTGTGTGATGGGTTTCGCCGGGCTGTTCTTCGCGACGCTAGCGGCGCTGCTGCACGTCTACATCTGGGTGATGGAGTCCTTCACGTGGACGTCGGCGCGCACCCGCGCGACGTTCGGCATCACCGAAGAGCAGGCGCTGGCCACCAAGGAACTGGCGTTCAATCAGGGGTTCTACAACCTGTTTCTGGCGATCATCACGGCTGCGGGCATCGTGATCGGCGGACTCGGTTACAACTACATCGGGATCGCGCTGATCTTCGCCGGTGTCGGGTCGATGCTGGCCGCGGCCGTCGTGCTGTTGGTGTCGTCGCCCGACAAGGCGCGGGCCGCCGTGATCCAGGGAATTTTTCCGCTGATCGCCGTAGTCCTGCTGGGGGTGGCCGTCACGTTGTAGCGTCGCCGGGTGGGGCGGCGATGGGTCGTGGCGTTCGTGGCCCTCGTCGTGGCGGCGGGGTGTGCGTCCAGTGGCGCCGCCCCGGATACGCGGCTCGTCGACATCGGCGGCGGTCGCGCGCTGTTCCTGAACTGTCAGGGCACGGGAGCGCCGACCGTGTTCGTCATCCCCGGCAAGGGCAGCTATGCCGAGGCGTGGAATGTCGTTGTTCCGCCGGACGATCCGATCCGCTCCTCGCCCTACGACCTCATCGAGCAGGCGCAGTTCGTCGCGAGCCCGCGGGCCGTGCAGCCCACCGTGGCGAGGACGACGCGGATTTGCGTGTACGACCGCCCCGACACGCGACCCGACGGGCCGGACCGGTCGACACCCGTGCCGCAGCCGCACCACGTTCAGCAGGACGTCGACGACGTGTTGGCGCTGATCCCCGCCGCGCAGCTGCAGGCGCCGTTCGTGTTCGCCGCGCACTCCTACGGCGGGCTCGTCCTCGACCTGCTCGCCAGGACCCATCCGGACCTGGTGGCCGGCATCGTGATGGTCGATGGCACGTCGGAGTTCCTGCCCGCCGTCGGCACTCCCGCCCAGAACGCGGCATTCCAACGTGACAGCGCGACGGCGCCCGAACCCGGCGGCGAAGCCGTGCTGATGGACGACGCGTTCGCGCGGATCAGGGCCGCGCCGCCGCTGCCGACGGTCCCGGCCATCGTGCTCAGCGCCGACAAGTTCCCGCCGCCCGAGGCGGTCAGGCCGGACAACTACACGCTGGAGCAGATTCACGAGGCGAACCACCTCCTGGCCGCTGCGCTGGGTACGACGAACGTCGTCTCCGTGGGCAGTGGGCACAACATGATGCTGTATCAGCCGGAGTTCGTGGCGGACAACATCGTTGCGGTGGTCGACCGGGTGCGGGCCGGGGCGTGACGGCGCCAGAAGCGGGCTAGCCGTGAAGTCGGCGCACCGGCGAGCCCACGGCTCGCATGCGTCGGCCAGTACCTGTCGGGCCGCATCTCCGTCGAGGCGCATAACGCCAACCCGGTCAGCACGTAATTGACGGTTATGCAGAGATTCATACGGGTACTCGTCGCGCATCCACTTAGGAGGATCAACCATGACCGAGACACGTGTTCACCCTCGCGGCGGCCGGATGAAGATGCCGCGCAGCCGTGGTGCGACGAGCGGCTTCCTGCTGATCTTGCTGGGACTCTGGGGTGCGCTCATCCCCTTCCTGGGCCCCTATTTCGACTTCGCATTCACCCCGGATCAGCCGTGGACTTGGACGACCGGCCGAGGCTGGCTCGAGGTGCTGCCCGGTGCCGTGACCGTACTGGGCGGGCTGCTTCTGCTGATGTCGAAAAACCGCGCGACGGCCCAGCTGGGCGGCTGGCTGGCCGTGGCAGGCGGCGCGTGGTTCATCGTCGGGCGATTGCTGGCCGGTCCGTTGGGGATCGGCGATGCGGGCACGCCAGCCGCGGCGACCGAAGGCAAGCGAGTTGTGCTGGAGCTGGTGTACTTCTACGGTCTCGGCGCACTGATCGTGTTCCTCGGCGCCGCCGCGCTTGGCCGGACCTCCGTTCGCAGTGTCCGCGACATCACCTGGGAGGAGCGTCCGGCTACCGCGCCGGCCGCCGCTGCAGCTCCGGCTACTGCTCCCGCGACTGGGTCTACTGCTCCCTCGACCGGGGCTAATGCTCCCGCGACCGGCGAGCCGATGCCGGCGACGGCCGAGCAGCGGACCGAGGTCATCGGACCGACAGCCGAAGCTCAGCCGCGTCGTCGAAGCTGGCGCGACAAGCTCCGCGGCGGCGGCAACCGCGGAGACCGGCTCGCGCGCCACTAAGTCCCACAGGCGCACGGTGCCCCGACACCCCGGGTGTTCGGGGCACCGTGCGTCTTGTCGCACGTAACGTGGGAGAGTCGACTTCCACCGGCGCCGCCGTCACAGTCCGTGCGCCGTTTTGGTGCATGGTCACGTGATTCCGGCTGTGGGTATCGAGTCCGGAAAATTATGGTAATGCAAGGGATTTTGCCCGTTGTCCGCACTTCATTCGACCCCGGCCGGCGTGAACGGTCCGCGCGCATCGGGGCGTCACGTGTTGTTGAAGGTGATGAACAGAGCGGCGATCCGATCCTCGCGGATGAGGATGTAGTTGGTCAGGATCAGCTCGTCGGGCAGATTGGTCTTGTCATAGGCGCCGTCGTATCGGGCCCGTAACACGGTGATGCCGGCCCGCTCGATGATCTCGGTGATCTCCATCGTGACGCGTGCACCGACGATCTCGGCGGTCACCCACGCACGGATGGAGTCCGGATCGGCGAACTCTCGGTGGTTGTCGTTGACGACCGCATCGGGTGCGAAAGTGGCCAGCACCGCATCGACGTCGAAGGCGTTGACCGCGTCGACATATCGCCGCGCGGCCGGAGAGATTGAGGTGAACATGCCGCCAGCATCGACCCGACGGTCACCGGAGAGTCAAACCGACGTTCCGGTCTTGACCCTCCTCCAGAGGGAGACTGCACACTGAGCCGGTGAGCACTGCATTGTCGATCGGTGACTTCTCCCGAATGACGCAATTGTCGATCAAGACGCTGCGGCACTACCACGAGGTGGGCCTGCTCGAGCCGGCCCGGATCGACCCGGCCAGCGGCTACCGCTACTACGCGCACGACCAGGTGCCCACCGCGCAAGTGGTGCGACGGCTTCGCGAACTCGGCATGCCGATCGCCGACGTACGTGCGGTGCTCACCTCGGCGCCGTCCGCCCGCAATGAGCTGATCAGCGGCCATCTGCAACGGTTGGAGAGCCAGCTCGCCGCAACCCGCAGTGCCGTCGAGTCACTGCGGGCCATCCTCAAGCGGCCGGCCCAGAGCTCAGGCATCGAACACCGCAGTGTCGCCGCCACACCGGCGGCCGCGATCACCGCGACCGTCGAGCGTGACGATCTGCTGCCCTGGTGGCAGGGTGCTGTCGGGGAGTTGCGAGCGACGGTGACCGCCGACGACGCGCTGACCCCGACCGGCGCGCCCGGGGCACTGTTCGGATTCGACATCTTCGCTCGGGACCACGGCACCGCGACGGTCTTCATCCCTGTCGACGGCGTCGTTCGCTCCGTTGGGCGGGTGGGGCCGGTGACGATCCCGGCGGCCGAGCTCGCAGTCATACTGCACAACGGTTCGCATGACGACGTCGACCTCGCCTACAGCGCTCTTGGTGAGTATGCGACGCGGCACGAGATCAGCATCGAAGGTCCGCTTCGGGAGTACTACGAGCGATTCTCATGGGACACCGGCGAATCCGAACAATGGGTGACGGCGTTGTGCTGGCCGATTTTTCGGGCCGACGCATGAGTGCGCTGGAGGGTCGGCGCGCGGTGGTCACCGGCGGCACCAGGGGCGCCGGAGCCGCGATCGTCGCACGGCTCAAGTCGGCGGGGGCGCAGGTGACCGCGGTGGCTCGCGAACACCCCGCCGACGACCACTCCGCCGCAGACGATTTCGTCGCCGCGGACCTCACCTCCGCGGCGGGCGTCGAAGCGGTGGCATCCCACGTCGCTGATGTCGGTGGCGCACAGATCGTGGTTCACGTCGCGGGCGGGTCCGGCGCGCCGTCGGGTGGGTTCGCCGCGCTGTCCGATCAAGACTGGCGCGACGAGTTCGACCTCAACTTGCTGGCGGCTGTTCGGCTGGACCGTGCGCTGCTGCCGATGATGATCGAATCGGCCGCGGGCGCTGTGGTGCACATCGGATCGATACAGGGCCGCATGCCGCTCTACGACGGTACTCTCGGCTACGCAGCAGCCAAGGCGGCTCTGCGGGCATACAGCAAAGGCCTCGCCAATGAGCTGGCGCCCAAGGGAATTCGCGTCAACATGGTGTCGCCGGGATTCATCCAGACCAGCGCCGCCGATGCGCTCATCGACCGGATCGCCGCAGTCGGTGATGGGAGCCGCGACGCGGCTTTGGAATCACTGATGTCCGCCCTCGGCGGGATCCCGCTGGGCCGGCCCGCCATGCCGGCCGAGATCGCCGAGGTGGTCGGATTCCTGGTGTCCGATGCCGCATCCTCGATCGTCGGCGCCGACGTGGTTGTCGACGGCGGCACCGTGCCGACAATCTAGGTGCGTACCGCGAGTCAGGCCAGCGGAATCTAGCTTCGCGCGTCCTTGGGGTCGAGCTCGTCGAGCAAGCGCTGCATGGTCCGGCACATCTGCCTGAAGTTCCGTGCTCCCACGATGGCCGACCAGCGCTGCTCGATGTCGGCGACACGCGCGCCGGCGTCGGCCATCAACGCACGGCCCCGCTTCGTCAGGTCGATCAACTTCGCCCGCCCGTCGGCCGGATCCGGCCGACGCGTCAGATACCCCAACTGCTCGAGGTCGTTGACGAGCTCCGAGGTCGCCGCCAGGCTCAGCTGCGCGCGGTCCGCCAACTCCGTCAGCCGCGTGCCGCCCATGCGGATGTTGCCGAAGATCTGCAAGTGCGGCTCGCGGACATCGCCGTAACCGGCGTCGGCGCGCGGCGCACCGAGATCCTCACGGAACTCGCGCAGCAGCCTCACCAGAAGCTGTCCGATGGCCAATTGGTCGGGTGACCGATTCCTTGACGAACCCATGGCTCACGAGGATACTACGGTTACCGAAGTTTCGGTTGCCGAAGTATTTGGGGAGGCCCGCCATGAACCAGCCGAGCGCGCGATTCGTCGGGACCGACCTCGGCCGGCTGCACGTCCGTCGCACCGGCACGGGTCCGCCTGTCGTGTTGTGGCACAGCCTGTTTGTCGACTCGCGGTCCTGGGGTCCCTTGATCGACGACATCGCGCAGCACCGAACGGCATTCACGATTGACGGACCGTCGCACGGCAGAAGTGACCCGGTGCCGCGCGACTTCACCTTCGAAGAAGTAGTGGCGTCCGCCGAGCAGGCCCTCGACGGGCTTGGCATCACCGAGCCGGTCGATTGGATCGGCAACGCGTGGGGCGGGCACGTCGGCATCCGTCTCGCGACGGGTAAGCGGCTGCGCACCCTGACCACCATCGGCACCCCGATTCAGGGCTTCACGTTGGGGGAGAAGCTCACCAAGGCG
Organism: Mycobacterium sp. B14F4; assembly: GCF_039871645.1. Taxonomy (NCBI): domain Bacteria; kingdom Bacillati; phylum Actinomycetota; class Actinomycetes; order Mycobacteriales; family Mycobacteriaceae; genus Mycobacterium; species Mycobacterium sp. B14F4. The sequence continues at coordinate 970,600 of NZ_JBDPMF010000001.1, forward strand.
TGGCCGCTGGTGGCCTTCTACCGGTCGGTGGGGCCGAGACGGTTCGTCGTCAAGCTGTTGTTCGACTCCCTGATCGGCAGTGACGCCATCGCGGCGGCGCCCGAACAGGCGGCCACCGTCATGGCGTCGTTCCGTGACGCCGACCGTGACGGCATGTACCACGCGATGCGGTCGATGATGCTGCACCGCACCGGCATCGAGCATCTGCTCGTCGACATCAGGGTGCCGACACTGGTGATGTCGGTGCGCGACGACGTCACCGGATGGCGTCCCGACGAGGCCAGTCGCACCTGCGGCGTCATCCACGATTGTCGTGTCGAGGACGTCGCGGGCACCGGTCATGTCTCGCCGCTGCTGATCGACCGCGGCCGAATCCTGGCATTGCTCTGCGAGTTGTGGAGCTGCACCCGCGCTCAGCGCGGCTGAGGCTTCACAAGTCAGCCGGTGTAGGCCATCACGTGCTTGATGCGGGTGTAGTCCTCGAAGCCGTACATCGACAGGTCCTTGCCGTGGCCTGAGGACTTGAACCCGCCGTGCGGCATCTCGGCCACCAGCGGGATGTGGGTGTTGATCCACACGCAGCCGAAATCCAGGGCAGCCGACACCCGCAACGCCCGCGACACGTCCTTGGTCCACACTGACGACGCCAGCCCGTACTCGGTGCCGTTGGCCCAGGCGATCGCCTCGTCCTCATCGGAGAACGACTGCACCGTGATGACGGGGCCGAAGATCTCCTGCTGGATCAACCGGTCGTCCTGACGCAGCCCGCCGATCACCGTCGGCTCGACGTAGAAACCCCTGTCGCCCTGGCGTTCTCCGCCGACGGCGACCGTCGCATGGGAGGGCACATCACCTAGGAAGCCGAGCACCCGCTCCAATTGCGTCGAGTTGTTCACCGGCGGCACCCACGCGTCCTCGTCGTCGGCCGGCTTGCCGTAGGTCGTGGTCGCCCCGCGCGCCTGCTCGGCAAGTGCCTCCGTCAACTCCGGGGCGACCTTCGCCGTCGCCAGCACCCGCGTGGCCGCCGTGCAGTCCTGGCCGGCGTTGAAGTAGCCCGCCGTGGCGATACCTTCTGCCGCCGTGGCGATGTCGCTGTCATCGAAGACGATGACCGGCGCCTTGCCGCCCAACTCCAGGTGTGTGCGCTTGAGGTGTCCGCCCGCGCTGACCGCCACGGCGCGGCCCGCGGCCACCGATCCGGTGATCGACACCATCGCCGGCGTCGGGTGCGCAACCACCGCGGCGCCCGTGACGCGGTCGCCGCAAACGACGTTCAGCACGCCTGGCGGGAAGTGACGCGCCGCGATCTCGGCGAGCATCACCGTCGTGACCGGGGTGGTGTCGCTGGGCTTGATGACGACGGCGTTGCCCGCGGCCACGGCGGGCACGAACTTCCAGACCGCCATCATCATCGGGTAGTTCCACGGCGCGACCTGGCCGACCACGCCGACCGGTTCGCGCCGGATCCACGACGTGTGGTTCTCCATGTACTCGCCTGCCGACTTGCCCTCCAGCATCCGTGCGGCACCGGCGAAGAAGCGGATCTGGTCGACCATCGGCGGGATCTCTTCGGCCATCGTCACGTGATTCGGCTTGCCGGTGTTGCGGCCCTCGGCCTCGACCAGCGCCTGCGCATTCCTCTCGACGTCGTCGGCGAAGTCCAGCAGCGCCTTCTGCCGCACTGACGGGGTGGTGCGCTTCCAGTCCGCGAAGGCCTTGGCGGCCGCGGCGTACGCGTTGTCGATGTCGGCCTCGTTGGAGATCGGCGCGGTGGCGTACTTCTCACCCGTCGCCGGGTCGACCAGCGGCATCGTCGCACCGCTGACCGAGTCGACGAGTTCGCCGCCGATGAAGTTCTGAACAGCGGTCAGTTGGCTGGTCATCGTTATCTCCTTGCCGGTTACAGGTTCTTGAGCACGGAAGCGAGCACGTCGAGGCCCTCGACGAGCAGGTCGTCGCCGATGGCCAGCGGCGGCAGGAAGCGCAGCACGTTGCCATAGGTGCCGCAGGACAACACGATCACGCCCGCCGCGTGGCACCCGGCGCACAACGCCTTGACCAGGTCGGGATCGGATTCGAGCGTGCCGGGCGCGACGAACTCCATCGCCATCATCGCGCCGCGGCCCCGCACATCGCCGATCCGCCCGTCCTCGGCCTGCAGCCGCCCCAACCGGTCCTTCATCAGCGTCCCGATCTGGCGGGCACGGGCAACCAGGTTCTCCGACTCGATCGTCTCGATCGTCGCCAGCGCGGCGGCACAGGCGAGCGGATTGCCGCCGTAGGTTCCGCCGAGCCCGCTGACGTGGGGAGCGTCCATGATCTCGGCGCGCCCGGTGACCGCGGACAGCGGCAGGCCGTCGGCGATGCCCTTGGCGGTGACGATCAGGTCGGGCTCGATGCCCTCGTGCTCACAGGCGAACATCGCGCCGGTACGCGCGAAGCCGGTCTGCACCTCGTCGGCGATGAACACCACGTTGTTGTCCCGGCACCAGTCGTGCAGTGCGGGCAGGAACCCGTCGGCGGGAACGATGAACCCGCCCTCGCCCTGGATCGGCTCGATGATCACCGCGGCCAGGTTGTCCGCACCGACCTGCTTGTCCATTACGGTGATCGCGCGCTTGGCGGCCAGCGCGCCGTCGGTGGCCAACTCCTTGCCGAACTCCGCGTCGCGGAACGGGTACGACAGCGGCGCCCGATAGACCTCCGGCGCGAACGGGCCGAACCCGTGCTTGTAGGGCATCGACTTGGCGGTCAGGGCCATGGCCAGGTTCGTGCGGCCGTGGTAGGCGTGGTCGAAGGACACGACGGCCGCCTTGCGGGTGTACGAACGGGCGATCTTGACCGCGTTCTCCACGGCCTCCGAACCCGAGTTGAACAGCGCCGTGCGCTTCTCGTGGGCTCCGGGGGTGAGTCGGTTGAGCGCTTCGGCGACCGCGACGTAGCCCTCGTACGGCGTGATCATGAAGCAGGTGTGGGTGAAGTCGGCGACCTGACGCGCCACGGCGTCGACCACGCGCGGCGCGGAGTTGCCGATCGTGGTGACCGCGATACCCGAGCCGAGGTCGATCAAGCGGTTGCCGTCGACGTCCTCGACGATGCCGCCGAAGGCGCGGGCCGCGTACACCGGCATGGTGTTCCCGACGCCGCGCGCCACCGCGGCGGCCTTGCGGTCGATCAGGCTCTGCGAGCGTGGCCCCGGGAGCGGTGTGGCGAGATGGCGGCTCTGCTCCGGAGTGCTCATCGCTGTGAGCCTAGTCGGGAAAGCACCGATCCGGTCGGCATCGCGGACAGGCTGTGACGAGATGGTCGATTCCCAAGCGACGCGGCGACGGAATCCGTCGTCGCCGGCGGGCCGGGCTCGAAAGGCCGGCGGCCCGCGCGGCGACGCCGGCCATGGGCCCATAACCGCGGAACACCGCAATGGCACACTGGTCACTTACGAGGCGCGTGGCCCGCTGGCGGGTGCGCCGGACTACCCGACCAAACGAAAGACAGTTGTTGCCATGGATCTGGTCATATTCCTGCCCCTGCTCATCGTGCTGGGCGCATTCATGTTCTTCGCATCGCGCAAGCAGAAGAAGGCGATGCAAGCGACCATCGATCTGCACGAATCGCTGACGATCGGCGACCGCATCCACACCACCTCGGGCCTGGAGGGCACGATCGTCGGCATCACCGACGACAGCATCGACCTGGAGATCGCGCCGGGCGTCGTCACCACCTGGATGAAGCTGGCCGTGCGCGACCGCATCACCGACGACGACGACTTCGACGACGTCGAGCCCGAGTCCACCGCGACCGAGCTCACCGACAGGCCGAACACCAAGACCGACGGCTGAGTCCGAGGGGCAACTGCACAGAAAGAGCACGTACTCTTTGCGGTGCTGACGAACTGATCTCGAGGAGACCTGAGGAAACGTGGCATCGTCTTCGACGCCGGTCCACCCTGCCCGCTACCTGGCGCTTTATCTGGTGTTGCTCGTCGGCGCCTACTGCCTGGTCTTCCTGACCGGAGACAAGATCGCCGAGCCCAAACTCGGCATCGACCTGCAGGGCGGCACCCGCGTCACCCTGACCGCGCGCACCCCGGACGGGTCCCCGCCCACCCGTGACGCGCTCAACCAGGCCCAGCAGATCATCAACGACCGGGTTAACGGCCTCGGCGTGTCCGGGTCCGAGGTGATCATCGACGGCAACAACCTGGTCATCACGGTGCCCGGCAGCGACAGCAGCGACGCCCGCAACCTGGGCCAGACCGCGCGCCTCTACATCCGGCCGGTCATCCACGTCATCCCGTCGCAGGGGGCGGAGCAACAGCCGCCGACCGAAGCCCCGCCCGGCGCGCCACCGGGAGCGCCGCCCGCGGTGCCCGGCCTGCCGCCGATCGCTCCGGCCGAGCCCGGCGCCCCGCTGCCCGGCGGCCAGCCCGCGCCGCCCGCCGGAGCGCAGCCTCCTGCTGGTGAGCAACCGCCGGCCCCGCAGCCCCGCCCGTTCCCCCAGGAACCCCCGGCTCAGCCGGCTCCCGAGCCCTCACCCACGCCCGGAGCGCCCACGCCGGGGGCGCCGACGCCGGCAGCGCCCACGCCGGGAGCGCCCGCGCCCACGGCGCCGCAGAATCCCGAAGACGTCCCGCTGCAACAGCGCATCGCCGACGAGAAACAGTTGCGCCAGAGCAACGACCAGCAGATCCAGATCCTCGCGCTGCAGTTCCAGGCGACCCGCTGCGACGAGGAAGACGTGCTGGCCGGCAACGACGATCCGAACCTGCCGCTGATCACCTGCGGACAGGACGGCAACGTGTACCTGCTAGACAAGTCGATCATCAACGGTGAGCAGATCGAGGACGCCACCTCCGGGCTCGACCAGCAGCGCGGCGAGTACGTCGTGGACCTGCAGTTCAAGGGCGACGCGTCGAAGACCTGGGCGGACTTCACCGCCGCCAACGTCGGCACGCAGACCGCGTTCGTCCTCGACTCGAAGGTGATGAGCGCGCCCGAGATTCAGGAAGCCATTCCCGGCGGCCGCACACAGATCACCGGCCAGTTCACCCAGAGCACGGCGCGCGAACTGGCCAACGTGCTGAAGTACGGTTCGCTGCCGCTGTCGTTCGAGTCGTCGGAGGCCGAAACCGTCTCGGCCACCCTGGGGTTGTCCTCGCTGCGGGCGGGCCTGATCGCCGGTGCCGTCGGGCTGGCCCTCGTGCTGCTCTACTCCCTGCTCTATTACCGGGTTCTGGGGGTGTTGACCGCGCTGTCGCTGGTGGCTTCCGGCGCAATGGTTTTCGCGATCCTGGTGCTGCTCGGCAGATGGATCAACTACACGCTCGACCTGGCCGGTATCGCGGGTCTGATCATCGGTATCGGTATGACCGCCGACTCGTTCGTGGTGTTCTTCGAACGCATCAAGGACGAGATCCGGGAAGGACGTTCGTTCCGCTCGGCGGTGCCGCGCGGTTGGGCGCGTGCCCGCAAGACGATCGTGTCCGGCAACGCGGTGACGCTGCTGGCCGCCGTGGTGCTCTACGTGCTCGCCGTGGGTCAGGTCAAGGGCTTCGCGTTCACGCTGGGGCTGACGACGGTCCTCGACGTTGTCGTGGTGTTCCTGGTGACCTGGCCGCTGGTGTACCTGGCGTCGAAGTCGACGCTCTTGGCCAAGCCGTCGCTGAACGGCCTCGGCGCGGTTCAGCAGATCGCCCGCGAACGGCGAGCGGCCGCGCATGCGATGGGACGGAATTGATATGGCGGCCAAGCACTCTGGTCAGGAACCGCAGACCAGCGCCGTCGAGGCGCCCGACCTCGACGCCGCAACGCCGAAGCACGGCTTCTTCGTCCGGCTCTACACCGGCACCGGCGCGTTCGAGGTCATCGGCAAGCGCAAGCTGTGGTACACGATCAGCGGACTGATCGTCGCGGTCGCGCTGGCCAGTATCCTGTTGCGCGGCTTCACCTTCGGGATCGACTTCGAGGGCGGCACGAAGGTCTCGATGCCTGCGGTCACGCCGTCCGGCACGGTCACCGTCGAGCAGGTCGAGACCGTCTTCAGCGACACCGTGGGGGCCCCGCCGCAGTCGGTGGTCGCCGTCGGCAGCGGTGATTCCGCGACGGTGCAGATCCGCTCGGAGACCCTCGACAATCAGGAGATCGAGGAACTGCGCACCGCGCTGTTCGACGCGTTCCAGCCCCGGGGCTCTGACGGCCAACCGAGCAAGCAGGCCATCAGCGACTCGGCGGTGTCCGAGACCTGGGGCGGGCAGATCACCCAGAAGGCGCTGATCGCCCTGGTGGTGTTCCTGGTGCTCGCGGCCCTCTACATCACCGTGCGCTACGAGCGCTACATGGCGGTCGCGGCCCTGACCACGCTGGTCTTCGACCTGGTCGTCACCGCGGGGGTGTACTCCCTCGTCGGGTTCGAGGTGACGCCGGCGACGGTGATCGGCCTGCTCACAATCCTCGGCTTCTCGTTGTACGACACCGTCATCGTGTTCGACAAGGTCGAGGAGAACACGCAGGGCTTCGAACACACCACCCGGCGCACCTTCGCCGAACAGGCCAACCTCGCCGTCAACCAGACCTTCATGCGCTCGATCAACACCAGCCTGATCTCGGTGCTTCCGATCTTGGCACTGATGGTCGTCGCAGTCTGGCTGCTCGGTGTCGGCACCCTGATGGATCTCGCGCTGGTGCAGTTGGTCGGCGTCATCGTCGGCACCTACTCGTCGATCTTCTTCGCGACCCCGCTGCTGGTGACGCTGCGCGAACGCACCGAACTGGTCCGCACGCACACCCGCCGGGTGATGAACCGCCGCAAGGGCGCCGCGGCGAAATCAGCCGACGCCCCGGCGGACCAAGAGCAGGAGACCGTCGGCGCCATCGCGCGGGCCGAGTCCACCCCGCCGCCGGACAAGCCCGCTCCGGGCGCACGGCCGGTGCGGCCCACCACGAGTCGGACCGGGCGACCGTCGGGTAAGCGCGACACGCGGCGGCGGTAGACACACATGTCGCCTCGCAATGCCGGGCGCGGAGGCGTCCTGGCGACGGTGCTGGTGGCCATCGCGGCGACGGGTTCGGCGTGCACGGCCAGTCCCGCCGACGCCATCGACTACGCCGTCGACGGCGCGCTGATCACCTACAACACCAACACGGTGGCCGGCGCCGCATCGGGCGGGCCACAGGCGTTCGCCAGGGTGCTCACCGGCTTCAACTACCACGGACCCGACGGCCAGGTCGTCGGCGACCACGACTTCGGCACCATCTCCGTCGTCGGACGCGCACCACTGGTCCTCGACTACGAGATCAACGCCAACGCCGTCTACTCCGACGGCAAACCGATCACCTGCGACGACATGGTGCTGAGCTGGGCGGCGCAGGCCGGCCGCTTCCCGGCCTTCGACGCCGCGAGCCGAGCCGGTTACAGCGACATCGCCACGGTCGACTGCACCCCGGGCCAGAAGAAGGCACGCGTGTCGTTCGCTCCCGACCGCGGGTTCACCGACTTCGGGCAGCTGTTCGCGGCGACCTCGATGATGCCGTCGCACGTCATCGCCGACGAGCTCGGACTCGGCGACGGCGGGGTCACCACCGCGATCCTGGAGAACGACGGTCCGGCGGTCGAGCGCATCGCCCGGGTCTGGAACACCGGCTGGCAGCTCAAGCCCGGCATGAACATCGGGGACCTCAAGAAGTTCCCGTCGTCGGGCCCGTACAAGCTCGACTCGGTGACCGACGACGGTGCCGTCGTGCTGGTCGCCAACGACAAGTGGTGGGGTGCGGCACCGGTCACCGAGCGGGTCACCGTGTGGCCGCGCGGAGCCGACATCCAGGACCGCATCAACCAGGGCGCCTACGACGTGGTCGATGTCGCCGCCGGCTCCTCGGGCACGCTCAACCTGCCCGACGACTACGTGCGCACCGACTCCGCGTCGGCGGGCATCGAGCAGCTCATCTTCGCGCCCGAGGGCGTGATGGCCGGACCGCCGGCCCGCCGTGCGCTGGCCCACTGCACGCCGCGCGACGTGATCGCCCGCAACGCCGAGGTGCCCATCGCCAACTCGCGGTTGAACCCCGCGAGCGAGGACGCCTACAGCGCGGCCGAAGGCGCCGCCGAGGCCGGGCAGTTCGTCGCGGCGAACCCCGACGCCGCACGTGCCGCGCTCGGCGCGAAGCCGCTGACCGTGCGGATCGGTTATCAGAGCCCCAACGCCCGGCTGGCCGCCACCGTCGGCGCCATCGCCAAGTCGTGCGCGCCGGCCGGAATCACCGTGCAGGACGCGGCGTCGGAGACCGTCGGCCCGCTGACGCTGCGCAACAGCGAGATCGACGTGCTGATCGCCAGCACCGGGGGAGCCGCGGGCAGTGGGTCGACCGGCTCGTCGGCGATGGACGCCTACGAGTTGTACACCGGCAACGGCAACAACCTGCCTCGGTACTCCAACCCGCAGATCGACGGCATCATCGCCTCGATGGCCGTCGCCTCGGATCCCAAGGAACTGGCGCGCCTGCTCGGCGAGGGCGGCCCGGTGTTGTGGGCCGACATGCCGACGCTGCCGCTCTACCGTCAGCAGCGGACGCTGCTCGCATCGACGAAGATGTATGCGGTGAGCAGTAATCCGACGCGATGGGGCGCGGGGTGGAACATGGACCGCTGGGTGCTGGAGCAGTGAGCTCGGACGACGCCGGTATCTCGGCGCTGATCGCGTCGATGATGCGGGAGGTGCCCGACTTCCCCGAACCGGGCATCCAGTTCAAGGACCTCACCCCGCTGCTGGCCGACGCGCGCGGGCTGGCCGCCGTCACCGATGCGCTCGCTGAGTCCGCGAGCGGCGTCGACCTGGTTGCGGGCATCGATGCGCGCGGCTTCCTGCTGGGTGCGGCGGTGGCGCTGCGCCTGGGCACCGGCGTGCTGGCCATCCGGAAGGGCGGCAAGCTGCCGCCACCGGTGCACAGCGAGCGCTACGCGTTGGAGTACGGCACCGCGACGCTGGAGATCCCCGCCGACGGCATCGATCTCACCGGCCGGACCGTACTCATCATCGACGACGTGCTGGCCACCGGCGGCACCGCGGCGGCGGCGGTCAGACTGCTCGGGCACGCCGGGGCGGCGGTGACCGGGGCGGCGGTGCTGCTCGAACTCACCGCGCTGAACGGCCGCGACGTGCTCGACCCTCTACCGGTCACGTCGCTGCACCGGGTCTGAGCGATATCCTCGGAAGGGCTACCGACTATCCCTCGGGGAGGTGACCATGGCTGACGAGCCCGGCACGGGCCAGGCCGTGCAATCGCCGCCTGGCGCGCAGGTGCCCGAGACCCCGCCGCTGGAGCCGCCCCGCGGACGCGAGGAGCAGGAACAACCCCGCGGACGCGAGGAGCAGGAACAACCCCGCGGACGCGAGGAGCAGGAACAACCCCGCGGACGCGAGGAGCAGGAGCAACACAAGACCTCGGCGAGCGCGTCGCGGCGGGTGCGCGCCCGGCTCGCGCGCAGGATGACGTCGCAGCGCAGCGCCATCAACCCGGTGCTCGAACCGCTGGTCGCCGTGCACAAGGAGTTCTACCCGAAGGCCAACCTGCAGCTGCTGCAGCGCGCCTACGAGGTGGCAGAAGAGCGCCACGCCGACCAGTTGCGCCGGTCCGGCGACCCCTACATCACCCACCCACTCGCGGTGGCCAACATCCTGGCCGAGCTGGGCATGGACACCACCACGCTGATCGCGGCGTTGCTGCACGACACCGTGGAGGACACCGGCTACACGCTGGAGGCGCTGACCGAGGAGTTCGGCACCGAGGTCGGCCATCTGGTCGACGGCGTCACCAAGCTGGACAAGGTCGCGCTGGGCACGGCCGCCGAGGGCGAGACCATCCGCAAGATGATCATCGCGATGGCCCGCGACGCCCGCGTGCTGGTGATCAAGGTCGCCGACCGGCTGCACAACATGCGCACCATGCGGTTCCTGCCGCCGGAGAAGCAGGCGCGCAAGGCCCGCGAGACGCTGGAAGTCATTGCCCCGCTTGCGCATCGGCTGGGTATGGCGACCGTGAAGTGGGAGCTGGAGGACCTGTCATTCGCGATCCTGCACCCGAAGAAGTACGACGAGATCGTGCGCCTGGTCGCCGACCGCGCGCCGTCGCGCGACACGTACCTGGCGAAGGTCCGCGCGGAGATCAACGCCACGCTCACCGCCTCCAAGATCAACGCGGTCGTCGAGGGCAGGCCCAAGCACTATTGGTCGATCTACCAGAAGATGATCGTCAAGGGTCGCGATTTCGACGACATCCACGATCTCGTCGGCGTGCGGATCCTGTGCGACGAGATCCGGGACTGCTACGCGGCGCTGGGCGTCGTGCACTCGCTGTGGCAGCCGATGGCGGGCCGCTTCAAGGATTACATCGCCCAACCGCGGTACGGCGTCTACCAGTCGCTGCACACCACGGTCGTCGGACCGGAGGGCAAGCCGCTGGAGGTGCAGATCCGCACCCGCGACATGCACCGCACCGCGGAGTACGGGATCGCCTCGCACTGGCGGTACAAGGAAGCCAAGGGGCGTAACGGGTTACCGGCCGGACACGCCGCCGCCGAGATCGACGACATGGCGTGGATGCGTCAGCTGCTGGACTGGCAGCGGGAGGCCGCCGACCCCGGCGAGTTCCTCGAGTCGCTGCGCTACGACCTTGCGGTGCAGGAGATCTTCGTGTTCACCCCGAAGGGTGACGTAATCACCCTGCCCACCGGGTCGACGCCGGTCGACTTCGCCTACGCGGTGCACACCGAGGTGGGTCACCGCTGTATCGGCGCGCGGGTCAACGGCAGGCTCGTCGCGCTGGAGCGCAAGCTCGAAAACGGCGAAGTCGTCGAGGTGTTCACCTCCAAGGCGCCCAACGCGGGCCCGTCGCGGGACTGGCAGACCTTCGTGGTGTCGCCGCGGGCGAAGGCCAAGATCCGGCAGTGGTTCGCCAAGGAACGCCGCGAGGAGGCGCTCGAGGCGGGCAAGGACGCCATCGCCCGCGAAGTCCGTCGCGGCGGACTTCCGTTGCAGCGCGTGATGAACGGCGAGTCGATGGCGGCGCTCGCGCGCGAGTTGCGGTACGTCGACGTGTCGGCGCTCTACACCGCTGTCGGGGAGGGCCACGTCTCCGCGCGGCACGTCGTGCAGCGACTGGTGGCCCAGCTCGGCGGCGACGAGGAGGCCGCCGACGAGATCGCCGAGCGCTCCACTCCGGCGACCATGCCTGTGCGGCACCGCACCAACGACGACGTCGGGGTGTCCGTGCCCGGTGCGCCGGGTGTGCTGACCAAGCTGGCCAAGTGCTGCACCCCGGTACCCGGCGACAACATCATGGGCTTCGTCACGCGCGGCGGCGGGGTCAGCGTGCACCGCACCGATTGCACGAATGCCGCGTCGCTGCAACAACAGTCGGAGCGCATCATCGAGGTGAAGTGGGCGCCGTCGCCCTCCTCGGTGTTCCTGGTGGCGATTCAGGTCGAGGCGCTCGACCGGCACCGGTTGCTGTCCGACGTGACCAGGGTGCTGGCCGACGAGAAGGTCAACATCCTCTCGGCGTCGGTGACCACCTCCAACGACCGGGTCGCGATCAGCCGGTTCACCTTCGAGATGGGCGACCCCAAGCACCTGGGTCACGTGCTCAACGTGGTGCGCAACGTCGAGGGCGTCTACGACGTCTACCGCGTCACGTCGGCAGCATGAGACGCCGGCGCAAGCCGGCGTGCCCGAATTAAGTGTTCAGAGCGTCAATATTTGCCATCTCTGCAATACTGCGACGATGCGCACTGGGGTGGTGGTCCTGCTCGCTTCGCTCGCCATGGTCATCGTCGGATGCAGTTCCACGATCAAGTCGGAAGGTGCGGCACAGTCCGTCGTGGACCTGGTCAACGAGCAGACGGGATTCAAGCCCACGGACGTCAAGTGCCCGGACGGCGTCGAGGCCAAGGAGGGCACGAAGTTCGAGTGCACGTTCACCGGACCGGAGAACGTGGAGTACACCGCGAACATGCGCGTCACCAAGGTCGAGGGTGACGACGTCGAGTTCTACATCGAGACCGCACCCGCCAAGTAGCGGGAAGCCTCAGTCCAGCCGGACCGATTCGATCCGGACGTCAGCCGACGGTTCGCCGTCTCCGCTACCGTCGGCGACGCCCTCGGCGGCGATCTTGTCCAGCGTGGCCAGACCGGTCTCATCGATCGTGCCGAACACCGTGTACGTCGGTGGCAACGACGAGTCCTCGTATACCAGGAAGAACTGGCTGCCGTTGGTCCCGGGACCGGCGTTGGCCATGGCCAGCGTGCCGCGCGGATAGCGCACCGGGGTCTTCATCGCGGGATCGCTCAGCCGGTACTGGTTCGTCGGATACTCGTTCGGGAACCGGTAACCCGGTCCGCCGGTGCCCGAACCCGTCGGGTCGCCACACTGCAGCACCGCGAGGTCGCCCGTCGTGAGGCGGTGGCAGGGCGTGTCGTCGAAGAACCCCTGCTGGGCCAGGCTGGCGAAGTTGTTTACCGTGCACGGCGCCTTCGCGTTGTCCAGTTGCAGGCCGATGTCGCCCTGGTTCGTCGTCATGCTGGCGCTGACGAACTCGGGATCGGTCGGCACCCGCCCGGTGCGCGGGGGCTTGGCGGGTTTGCCGGGCGATTCGGTGGTCGCCGGGTACTGGCAGTTCGAACCGAGGGTCTGCGGCGGCTTGAACTCGGGCAGTTCGTCGGGCGCGGTGCCCGGCGGCGCCGTGATGCCGGGATCGTTGGGCACCATGCCGTCGAAGGATTCCAGATCGCGGGCCACAGTCGCCACGAAGACGACGCTGATCACGATCACCAGGATGGTCAGCGCCGACACCAGATAGCTGATGATCAGCCCGGCGATCGCCAGCCCGCGGCCGTCCTCACCGGTCTTCTTGATCTGCGACAGCGAAAGGTGACCGAACACGATGCCCAGCGGCGCGAACACGAACGCACACACCAGCGCCACGATGGCCATCGTGTTGGTCGGCTTGGGCTGCGGATAGCCGTAGCCCGGGTACCCCGCCGGGTAGCCGTACGGCGGCGGATATCCGCCGGCGGGCGGCGGCGAATACTCGCCGTACGGCGGGGGCGGGGTGCTCACCTCGTCAGTCCAGCAGGATCGACTTGACCTTGACCGGGGTGGCCGGGGCGCCGTCGTCGCCACCACCGGCGACCCCTTTCGCGGCGATCTTGTCCAGTGTCGCCAGGCCGGTCTCGTCGATGGTGCCGAACACCGTGTAGCCCGGCGGCAACTGCGAGTCCCCGTACACCAGGAAGAACTGGCTGCCGTTGGTGTTCGGGCCGGCGTTGGCCATGGCCAGGGTGCCGCGCGGGTAAAGCACCGGCTCCAGCAGCTTGGGGTCGTCGGGCTGGTACTGATTGGTCGGGTATTCGTTGGCGAACGAGTAGCCCGGCCCGCCGGTGCCCTCGCCGGTCGGGTCGCCGCACTGCAGCACCGACAGCGACTCCGCCGTGGTCAGCCGGTGGCACGGGGTGTCGTCGAAGAAGCCCTGCTGAGCCAGGCTGGCGAAGCTGTTCACGGTGCACGGCGTCTTGCCGTTGTCGAGCAGCAGCCCGATGTTGCCCTGGTCGGTGGACATGCTGGCGCTTATCTCGGCGGGATCGGTCGGCACCTTGCCGGTCCGCGGCGGCGTGACGTCCTTGCTCGCCTTCTCGGCCGAAGCCGGGTACAAGCAGTTCTCGCCAAGGCCGGCGGGTGCGGCGAACGCGGGCAGCCCCCCGGGCGCCGACGGGGCGGCCGCCGTGCTCGAGGTGCCGGTGGCGGCCGCGTTCTGGCTGTCGGAGTCCTTGTTGGTCACGACGAACGTCGCGACGATGGCGGCGGCCACCAGAATGGCGCCGACCGCCGTCCCGACGATCGTCCAGAGGCGCCGCTTGCGTTCCTTTTCGGCGCGCCGCTCCAATTGCCGCTCGAGTTTGCGCTTCGCTGTCGCCCGCCGCTGTTCGTTGGTCGGCACCGCCGGTGTCCTCCTGGTGAGTTGATCGGTCGGCAACGAGTGTGCCAGGCGTAGCTGAGTGTGGCGCCGCACCCCACACCATCGCGGGGTGGGAAACTGGACGTCGTGTTGATCACCGGCTTCCCGGCCGGCATGTTGGCGTGCAATTGCTACGTGCTGGCCCCCCGGCCCGGCGCCGACGCCGTCATCGTCGACCCGGGACAGCGGGCGATGGCTCCGCTGCGCCGGATCCTCGACGAGAACCACCTGACCCCGGCGGCGGTGCTGCTCACCCACGGGCACATCGACCACATCTGGTCGGCGCAGAAGGTGGCCGACATGTACGGCTGCCCGGCCTTCATCCACCCCGAGGACCGGTTCATGCTCACCGACCCGATCAAGGACTTCGGGCAGGGAGTCTTCGCCGGCCTGGGCCGCCTCGCGTTCGGGGCCTTGTTCCGCGAACCCAAGCAGGTCGTCGAGCTGGACCGCGACGGCGACAAGATCGAGTTGGGCGGCATCACCTTGACCGTCGACCACACGCCCGGCCACACCCGCGGGTCGGTGGTGTTCCGGGTCGATGCGGCCATCGGGGCGGGGCCCGGCTCGGTGGCGTTCACGGGCGATACCCTGTTCCGGCAGTCCGTGGGCCGCACCGATCTGCCCGGCGGCAGCGGACGCGACCTGCTCGGCTCGATCCTGACAAAACTGTTGGTGCTCGACGACGACACCGTGGTACTACCGGGGCACGGCCCCAAGTCCACGATCGGATTCGAGCGCCGGCACAACCCGTTCCTCGAAGGCTTGACCTAGTGAGTGAGTTTCAGGCGCCCAAGGGCGTCCCGGACTATCTGCCGCCCGACTCGGCGCAGTTCGTCGGCGTGCGCGACGGCCTGCTCGACACCGCCCGCCGGGCGGGATACGGCGACATCGAACTGCCGATCTTCGAGGACACCGCGTTGTTCGCGCGCGGTGTCGGCGAGTCGACCGACGTCGTGTCGAAGGAGATGTACACCTTCGCCGACCGCGGCGACCGGTCGGTGACGCTGCGCCCGGAGGGCACGGCCGGCGTGATGCGCGCGGTCATCGAGCACGGCCTGGACCGCGGGCCGCTTCCGGTGAAGCTGTGCTACGCCGGGCCGTTCTTCCGCTACGAGCGTCCGCAGGCCGGCCGCTACCGCCAGCTGCAGCAGGTGGGTGTCGAGGCCATCGGGGTCGACGACCCCGCGCTGGACGCCGAGGTGATCGCGGTGGCCGACGCGGGCTTCCGCTCGCTCGGCCTCGACGGGTTCCGGCTGGAGATCACCTCGCTGGGTGACGACAGCTGTCGGCCGCAGTATCGAGAGTTGTTGCAGGACTTTTTGTTCAAGCTCGACCTCGACGAGGAGACCCGCCGGCGCGCCGAGATCAACCCGCTGCGGGTGCTCGACGACAAGCGTCCAGCCATACGTGAAATGACCGCTCATGCACCTGTGATATTGGATCACCTCTCCGATGTCGCCAAGCAGCACTTCGACACCGTGCTGGCGCACCTGGACGCCCTCGACGTGCCCTACGTCATCAACCCGCGCATGGTGCGTGGTCTGGACTACTACACCAAGACCACGTTCGAGTTCGTGCACGACGGCCTGGGCGCCCAGTCCGGCATCGGCGGCGGCGGACGCTACGACGGCCTGATGCACCAGCTCGGCGGAAAAGACTTGTCGGGCATCGGCTTCGGGCTCGGAGTTGACCGCACGGTGCTGGCGCTGAAGGCCGAGGGCAAGGAGGTCGGCGGCACCGCGCGGGTCGACGTGTTCGGAGTTCCGCTAGGGGAGCAGGCGAAGCTGACGCTGTCGGTGCTGAGCGCCCGCTTGCGCGCCGCCGGTGTGCGTGTCGACCTGGCTTACGGCGATCGCGGCATCAAGGGCGCGATGCGTGCGGCGGATCGGTCGGGTGCCGCGCTCGCACTGGTGGCCGGCGACCGCGATATCGAGGCGGGCACCGTCGGCGTGAAGAACCTCGCGACCGGTGAGCAGACCGACGTCCCCGTCGGCGCGGTGCTGGCCGAAGTCCTCACCCGCCTCAACCGCGGCTAGTTCCCCTTTTTCCGCTTGAGCGTGCGTGTTCGCACATGACACGCCGCGAAATTACTGCAGGACCTGCACGTTCGCGCCCGGTCGAGCGGCGCTCGCGGAC
This sequence comes from Mycobacterium sp. B14F4, assembly GCF_039871645.1. Lineage (NCBI taxonomy): Bacteria > Bacillati > Actinomycetota > Actinomycetes > Mycobacteriales > Mycobacteriaceae > Mycobacterium > Mycobacterium sp. B14F4. Next base: position 986,743 of record NZ_JBDPMF010000001.1, read on the forward strand.
AACGCGGTTCGGCTCTTCGGCCAAAGGAGCCCGAGGTCGTGGACACGTGACGGTCAGGCGCCGCCTGCGACGTCGGTCAGCAGTTCGTCGACCCTGCCTATCCCGCCGTCGAACGGATTGCCCCGCTTGAGCACCTTCGTGCCGTCCGGTGTGATCGCCACGAGTTTTGGTGAGCTGGAACCGATTTGGAACCGCCGGGCGAACCGCACGTGATCCAGTTGCACCAGTGCGCCGCCGCCGTGACTGAACAGGTTGAGCTTGCGGTCGAGCACGGCGACCGACCGGCAGGCGTGCAACGGCTGCCTCCGACGCTGACGGAACTTGCGCACCATGGCGAACAGCAGCACCGCAAGCGCGACACCGGCAGCGAGGAATACGGCGCCGACCGACCGCGATGGCGTACCCGCGACGAGCGTGACGACGCCGAACCCTCCGACGACGAACGTGAGCACCCCGATCACGAACGCGGTCACCGCGAGCCCGCCCGTGCGCCGGTCGATGACGTTGACCCGCCGACCGTCGTCGGTGACGACGAGTCCGCCCGCGTCGACCAGTACCCGGGGCTCAGGAGGTGCGTTCACGCCATGCAGCGTGCCATCTCACCCGCGGCGAGCGTGCGCGAACTGTCGAAGAGTTGCCGCGTGTCGTGTGCGAACACGCACACTCGCGCAGATGAGGCGCGCCGATGGGGGGAGTCAGATGGCCATGGCGGCGCGGACGTCGGCTTCGGATGCCGAGCCGCCGGCGCCGCTGGAGGTCATCCGGCCGGACTCCAGAATGTAGTACTGCTGCGACGACTCCAGCGCGAAGCCGATGTGCTGTTCGACAAGCAGCACGCCGAGGTCACCGCGCCTGGTGAGGTCGGTGATCGCGGCCTCGATCTCGGCGACCACCGACGGCTGGATGCCCTCGGTCGGCTCGTCGAGGATGAGACATTTCGGGGTGGTGATCAGCGCGCGGGCGATCGCCAGCTGCTGGCGCTGGCCGCCCGACAACAGCCCCGCGCGCCGGGTCAAGAGCTCCTTCAACGCGGGAAACAGGTCGAGCTGTTCGTCGATCAGCTGCCTGCCGTTCCTGCGCCCGTCGGCGACGACCTGAAGGTTCTCCATCGTCGTCAACTGCCCGAACGACTGCTGGCCCTGCGGAACGTAGGCCAACCCGCGCGCCACGCGCGCGCTCGGCCGCAGTCGGGTGATGTCGTCGCCGTCGAAGATCACCTTGCCCGCACTGCACTTGAGCAGCCCGACCGCGGCGCGCAGCAGCGTGGTCTTTCCCGCGCCGTTGTGGCCCATCACCGCGGCCACCCCGTCGGACGGCACCTCCACACTGACTCCGTGGATCACCTCCGACCTGCCATAACCGCAGCGCACGTCGACAAGCTGGAGCATCAGGGGTTCTCCTCGATGAGTTGGTCCGCCAAGGCCGAAGCGCCCGCTGCGGCCGTGCCGAGGTACACCTCCTGCACCTTCGGGTTGGCCTGCACTTCGGCGACCGATCCCTCGGCGATGACCTGGCCGCGGGCGAGCACGGTGACCGAGGTGGCGAACGCGCGCATGAAGTCCATATCGTGCTCGACGACGACGACGGTCCGCTGACCACCGATGCGCCGCAACAGGTTTCCGGTCTCTTCGCGTTCCTCGTGGCTCATACCGGCGACCGGTTCGTCGAGCAGCAGGACGTCGGCGTTCTGCACGAGCAGCATGCCGATCTCCAGCCACTGCTTCTGACCGTGCGCCAGCACACCGGCGGGTTTGTCCGCCAGGTCGGCGAGCCCGATCGTCTCCAGTGCCTCCTCGATCGCGGGCAGCACACCGTTGCGCCGGCGCAGCAGGGTCCACACCGACCGGCCCGCGCCCGCGGCGATGTCGAGGTTCTGCAGCACGGTCAGTTGCTCGAAGACGCTGGCCGTTTGAAAGGTGCGGCCCACGCCCAGTCGGGCGATCTGATGCACCTTCTTGCCGAGCAGTTCGACGCCGGACTTGTTGACCGATCCCGTCGTGCTCACCAGGCCGGTGATCGCGTCGATGACCGTGGTCTTACCCGCACCGTTGGGACCGATGAGGAACCGCAGATCACCCTGGAAGAGGGTCAGATCGACGTCGCTGACCGCCTTGAAGCCGTCGAAATCGACGGTGAGGCCGCGCACCTCGAGGTACTCGGAGCCCATGCCGACGATGCCGCCCGCCACCGGCTGCGCTTCGGTGGTCATGTGGAGGCGCCCACCTTCTCGGTGTCGGGATCGGTCTCGGTCACGGGATTCGGATCGGGCCGGTCTTTCGGCTCCCGGGCGCGGCGGTTGAGCAGCACGCCCAGCCCGGCCAGGCCGGCGGGGAAGAAGCCGACGACGACGATGAACAACAGGCCCTGGGCGTAGGTCCATTCGGACGGAAAACGTTCGGAGAACAGGGTTTGCGCCCACGCGACACCGATCGCGCCGAGCACCGGGCCAAGCAGCGTGGTGCGCCCGCCGATCGCCACCCCGATCAGGAACGCGATGGACGGCAGGATGCCGACCTGTGACGGTGCGATGAACCCGACGATCGGCGCGAACAGTGCGCCCGCGATGCTGGCGGACAACGCGGCGGCGGTGTACGCGACAACCTTGACGTTGGCCGGGTCGTAGCCCAGGAAGCGCACGCGCTCCTCGCCGTCACGCACCGCCACCAGCAGCTCGCCGTACCGGCTCTGCATGAGCTGCCGTACCACGGCTACGACGAGAAGCAGCACGCCGGCGGCGATGAAGTACAGCATCCGCCGGTTGGCCGGATCGTTCAGGGTGAACCCGAAGAACGTGCGAAACCTGTTGAGGCCGTTGCTGCCTCCCAGACCGGTCTGGCCGACCAGCAGGATCGCCAGCGCCGCGGCCAATGCCTGCGACAGGATCGCGAAGTAGGCCCCCTTGACTCGGCGCTTGAACACGCCCAGGCCCAGCGCGGCGGCGATGCCAACGGGCAGCACGACGATCGCCAGCAGCGTGAAGGTGGGGGAGGCGAACGGGGCCCAGTAGGCCGGCAGTTCGCGTACGCCGGCGATCTGCATGAAGTCCGGCACGTCGTCGCCGCGCAGTTGCGCATCGGCGATCTTGAGGTGCATGCCCATCATGTAGCCGCCGAGGCCGAAGAACACCCCCTGGCCCAGCACCAGCATGCCGCCACGGCCCCACGCCAGCCCGATGCCCACCGCGACGATCGCGAAACACAGGAACTTGCCCAGCAGGCTGAGCCGGAAATCGGACAGCACCAACGGTGCGACACCGAACAGCACCACCGCGGCGACGCCGAACCCCGCCCACGTCTGCCATCGGCCCAGGATGGTTCTCACACCAGACTCCTTGTCCGGACGGTGAACAGCCCCTGCGGGCGGACCTGCAGGAAGATCACGATGATCACGAAGACGATCACCTTCGCCAGCGACGCGGTGGTGTTGTACTCGATGAACGAGTTGAGGAAGCCCAGCGCGAACGCTGCGATGACCGTGCCCTTGATCTGGCCGAGGCCTCCGACCACGACCACCAGGAACGCGTCGATCAGATAACTCTGGCCGATGGTCGGGCTCGTCGAGCCGATCAACGTCAGCGCCACCCCGGCGACCGCGGCCAGCCCGGAACCGATGAAAAACGTTGTCACGTCGGTCTTGCGCGACGAGATGCCGCTGGTCTCGGCGAGGTCGCGGTTGGCCACCACGGCCCGGATGCGCCGGCCCATCGGGCTGGCCTTCAGCGCTGCGGCCAGCGCCGCGACGCAGGCGACGGCCAGCACCAGGATGAAGATGCGCGTCTTGGGCACCACCGCCCCGAGGATCTCCACACCGCCGGACAACCAGGCCGGTGCCACCACGTTCACCGCCGGCGCGCCGAAGATGTCGCGGGCCACCTGCTGCAGTACCAGCCCGACCCCGAACGTCACCAACAGCGTGTCGAGCGGCCTGTCGTACATGCGCTGGATCAGTGTCGTCTCCAGCAGCGCGCCCATCGCACCGCCGACCACGAAGCCGAGCACCAGCGAGATCAGCAGTGACGCACCGGCACTGGACACGATCTGCTGCACCACGTAGGCGGTGTAGCAGCCTGCCATGATGAACTCGCCGTGCGCCATGTTGATGACGCCCATCTGGCCGAACGTCAACGACAACCCCAGAGCGGCCAGCAACAGGATCGAGCCGAGGCTCAATCCCGTTGCCAGCTGCCCGATCAGGACATCCATCCCCGAATCAGCTGGAGAGGCCCGCGGCCCACGGGTAGGACTTCAGGTAGGGATCCGGCTCGATCGGCCCGGGCGACTCCCAGATCGTGTAGATCAGGCCGTCGGGCCGGATCTCACCGATGCGGGCCGTCTTGGTGATGTGGTGGTTCTCGCCGTCGACGGTCACCAGACCCTCCGGAGCGTCGAACGTCACGCCGCCGGCGGCGTCCTGAATCGCCTTGACGTCGAAGGACTGTGCCTTCTCGACGGTGTTCTTCCACAGGAACACCGAAACGTAGGCCGCCTCCATCGGATCCGACGTCGGCTTGTCGGCGCCGAACTTGTCCTTATAGGCCTTGACGAACGCCTTGTTGACCGGAGTGTCGACCGTCTCGTAGTAATTCCACGCGGTGAGCTGGCCGGTGACGTTCTGCACGCCGATGCCGCCGACCTCCTCCTCGGCGATCGACACCGACACCACCGGCATCGCCTCCGGCGTCAGGCCCACGTTCTTGTATTCACGGAAGAACGCCACGTTCGAGTCACCGTTGAGCGTGTTGAACACGGCGTCGGCGTCGGCGGTGCGGACCTTGTTGACGATCGTCGAGAAATCCGTCGAGCCCAGCGGGGTGTAGTCCTCGCCCTTGATCTCGATGCCGTTGGCGCCGGCGTACGCCTTGATGATCCGGTTGGCGGTCTGCGGGAAGACGTAGTCGCTACCCACCAGGTACAGCGACGTGATTCCGCGGCCCTTGAGGTAGTCGAGCGCGGGCACGATCTGCTGGTTGGTGGTCGCACCGGTGTAGAAGATGTTCTTCGACGACTCCAGCCCCTCGTACTGCACCGGGTAGTACAGCAGCGAGTTGGCGCTCTCGAACACCGGCAGCATGGCCTTGCGCGAGGACGACGTCCAGCCGCCGAACACCGCAGCGACACAGTCGCTGGAGATCAGCTTCTCGGCCTTCTCCGCGAACACCGTGGGCTCCGACGCGCCGTCCTCGCCGACGAGCTGGAGCTGCTTGCCCATCACGCCACCCGCGGCGTTGATCTGCTCGACGGCCAGGTCGATGGCGTGGCGAACCGTCACCTCCGAGATTGCCATGGTGCCCGACAGCGAGTTCAGCGCGCCGACCTTGACCGTCGGACCGGAGGTGTCGACGCACGATTGGGCGTTTGCCGAGTCCGACTCGGTCGCCTTGCTTCCGCAGCCGGCCAGCACCAGGCTTGCCGCGGCGACGATGCTTCCCGCAGCGAGAGCCGACCGTTTCACCGACGAGCGTCGTGGTAGTCGCATGACAGCCTTTCCCTATATATCCGCAGCGCACAGCCCCCGACCGAAGTCGAGTCGAGTGCGAGAGTCGCGACACCCCAGAGGTGTCGAATCGGGACGTTAGAGCGGCGGTGTTTCTGCGAAATGTCTGTGTGTGACGAACTGGTTAACCTGTCGCTGCCCTGTGGTTGGTTTGCCGTTCGTCCGTCGCGGGGTGCCGTCCTGCCGCTGGTGTAACGATCCGGTACGGTGCGGCGATGTGACGGACATGCGAACAGCGACAACCAGAGTCGGGGCTGCGTTCATGCTGGCAGCAGCGTCGATTGTGATCGGTGCCGGGACGGCGACCGCTCAGCCCGCAGGCCATGTCGTCCGCTACACGCTGGTTTCGGCCGGTGCTGCGGACTACACCCTCAACTACCTCACGGCTCAGCCTCCGAGCAAGGAGGCGTACAACGCCGACGCGTACGCCTTCCTCAAGAAGGAAGAACTGGTCCTGCAGCCGGGTGTGCCGTGGGTCTTCGAGACGACGCTCGAGGACCCGCAGTGGGCGATCCTCACCGCGAGCACCGGCGTGCATGCCATGCAGGGCTCGCCGAACCCCCACTGTGAGATCGCGATCGACGGTCAGGTGGCGGTCCAGCAAGACGGTCCCTACACCGTGCAGTGCCAGCTCGGCCAGTGGTGATCCGCGGCGCCTAGACCGACCGTCAGCCGGCGGCACGCACCGAACGTACGAATGCCGCGAGCGCGGCCCCGATCTCGTCCGGGCTGTCCTCCTGGATGAAATGTGTTCCCGCGACGGTGACTTCGGTCTGGTTCGGCCAGGTTCGAACGAAGTCGCGGACACGGCCCCGGGTGATCGCACCCGGGTCGGCGTTGACGAACAGCTTCGGCACCTCCGACTGAGCGAGCCACGCCCCGTAGTCCTCGACGATGGCCACGACGTCGGCCGGTTCGCCCTCGATCGGGATGTTGCGCGGCCAGGACAGTGTCGGGCGGCGGTCCTCGCCGGGATTCCGGAACGGCGCTCGATAGTGATCCATCTCCTCGTCGGTCAGCTTGCGCTGAATCGCGCCGGGCAGCACGGCTTCGACGAACATGTTCTGCTCGAGCACCATGGCTTCGCCTTCGGGGGAGCGGAAACCCTGGAACACCCCGCTCACGGGTTCCGGGAAATCCGACCACTCGATCGGCATCGCGATGGCTTCCATGTAGGCGATGCCGGCGACCCGGTCGCGGTGCTGGTTGGCCCAATCGAAGCCCAGCGCCGATCCCCAGTCGTGCAGGACGAGGATGACGCGGTCGCCGAGGTCCAGTGAATCCCACAGCGCGAACAGGTACTCGCGCTGCTCGGCGTAGTGGTAACGGTCCGGTCCGGAATCGTCGAGCTTGTCCGAACCGCCCATGCCGATCAGGTCGCACGCCACCAGTCGGCCGAGGTCGCGCACATGCGGCATCACGTTGCGCCACAGATACGACGAGGTCGGGTTGCCGTGCTGAAAGACGATCGCGTCACCCGAGCCCTCGTCGACGTAGGCCATCCGCTTACCGTTGATCTCGGTATAACGAAGCTCTCCGAAAGGCCGATCGGTCACGACATCCTCCTCAATCGTGTTGTTCTGCAGCGAGTTTTGCCGCAGTCTCGCGCGCAGCACGAAGAATCCGGTCCGACAGATCGCGGTCCACGACCGCTCGGGACAGCGATAATCCGCCCACGCAGAGCGCCATCAGCGCGATCGCGTCGTCGAGGCGGTCGGCGGATTCGTCACCGTCGCAGATAGCGGCCAGCGACGCGCGTAACTCGCGCTCGTAGCCTGCCCGGAACGGTTCGGGTGCGTGTGCGGTCTCGGAGCCCACTGCTGCGAACGCGCAACCGGTCGCCAGGTCGTCGCGGTGGGCGCGCGTGAGATACCGCTTGGCGAGGCTCGTCAGCCGGGCGCCCCAGGACTCGCCCCGAGACGGCTTGATCCACTGCGCGCGGCCGGTCGTGATCGCCCGCGCGAACGCTGCACACGCCAGTTCGTCCTTATTCGTGAAGTGCGAGTAGAACGCCCCGTGGGTGAGGCCGGCCTCGCGCATCACCGGCACGATCGCCGCGCCGTCGAGGCCTTCCTCGCGGATCCGGCGGGCCGCCGCGTCCAGGATCCGGTCGAGCGACTGCTGCTTGGCCCTGGCCCGCGGGCCGGACGCATTTCGCATGATGTGCATCATGCCACATGTGGTCAGGCGGGTGCGCTCGCCCCGGTGAGCCCGCTCAGGACGGCAGGCAGCGGCTCACGGTGCAGCACTCCCAGCCGCTGGGTGGCACGGGTGAGAGCGACGTACAGGTCCGCCGCGCCGCGCGGCCCGTCGGCGAGGATCCGCTCCGGCTCCACGACCAGGACCGCGTCGAACTCCAGCCCCTTCGTTTCGGCGGGCGGCACGGCACCGGGCACGTCCGCGGGCCCGATCAGGACGCTGGTGCCCTCGCGACCCGCCTCTTTGCGCACGAATTCATCGATGGCACAGGGTATCTCGTCCGCAGCGACCCGCCGTGACCACGGCGGCACGCCGCACGCGCGGACCGACTCCGGTGGCTGCACCCCGGGCGCGAACTCGGCGAGCAGGGCCGCGGCCACGGTCATGATCTCGGCCGGTGTGCGGTAGTTCACCGACAGCGGCCGGTAGAGCCATCGACCGGGCACGTAGGGCGCCAACATCGACTCCCAGGACGTCGCCCCCGCCGCGGACCGGCGTTGGGCGAGGTCACCCACCACCGTGAAGGACTTGCTCGGACACCGCCGCATCAACACCCGCCAGTCCATCTCGGACAGTTCCTGGGCCTCGTCGACCACGACGTGGCGATAGGTCCAGTTCCGGTCGGCGGCCGCACGTTCCGCCAGATCCCGGGTGTCGCGTTCGGCGAAACGGTCGGCGAGGTCCTCGGCGTAGAGAAGGTCGCTGGCGAGCAGATGGTCCTCGTCGTCCATCAGGTCCTCACGGGCGACCATGAGGTCGAGGACCCCGGCGGCGTAAGCCTCTTCGGCCCGTCGTTGCTTCGCCTCCGCCTGATCGGTCGGCCCGTCGTGGCCCAGCAGGTCGACCAGTTCGTCGAGCAGCGGCACGTCCGACACCGTCCACGCGTCGCCGTCGGCGCGCCACAGCGCCTGCCCGGCGCCGGCGGCAGCCAGTCGCTCGGGGGACGAGAACAGCGACGCCAGCAGCGATTGCGGCGTCAGGATCGGCCACAGCGCGTCGAGTGCCGCGGCGAACTGATCGTGGTCGGCGAGCTCGTCGACCAGGTCGGATCGCAGGCTTTCCCAGGCGTCGCGATCCCGGCGGGTCAACCAGCCCTTGCCGATCCGGGCGATCGCGCGTTCGGTGAGCACGTAGGTGACGATCTCGCGGAATGCCGCGCGGGCCTCGTTGTGGGGCTTACCGCTGTCCCGCGCCTCCTGCCTGGCCCACTGCGCGGTCTCGGCGTCGATGCGGACCGTGACGTCCGAGAGCTCGATGAGAAGCGGTTCCTCAGGCAGCCGCTGGCGGTCGGCGACCGCCGCGGCGAGCACGTCGAGCATCTTCAGCGAACCCTTGAGCCGGGCGGCCGCCGGCTCGTCCTGCGCCGTGACGCGCTGACCCGGCATCAGGTCGCCGGTGGTCATGAACACGACGTTGGTCTCGCCGAGTGACGGCAGCACCCGCGAGATGTGGTCGAGGAACGTCGGATTGGGCCCCACCACGAGAACTCCGTGCCGCTCGATCCGCTCGCGCTGGGTGTAGAGCAGATACGCGACGCGGTGTAGCGCCACCACGGTCTTGCCGGTGCCGGGTCCGCCCTCGATCACCAGCACGCCCGAATGGTCCAGCCGGATGATCTCGTCCTGCTCGGCCTGGATGGTTGCGACGATGTCGCGCATCCCCTCACCGCGCGGCGCGTTGACCGCTGCCAGCAGTGCGGCATCGCCACGAGCGTCTTCGCCGGGCCTGCCAAGGTCCTCGTCGGTGAAGTCGAGCACCCGGCGCCCGAGCGGATGGAACTGACGGCGACGGCGCATGCCCTCCGGATGCGCGGCGGTGGCGGTGTAGAACGCGCGCGCCGCCGGTGCGCGCCAGTCGAGCAGCAGCGGTTCGTAGTCGTCACACTCGTCGAACAGCCCGATCCGACCGATGTAGGACCGGTCGCCCGTGACGCTGTCGAGTCGGCCGAAACACAGCCCGTGGTCGGCCACGTTCAGCCGGTTCATCTGCTTGGCCAGGGCATGGACTTCGGCGTCGCGATCGACGAGCGACTCGCCGTCACCGCGCAGGACGGCGCGGTACCGGTCCTTCACCCGCGCACGCTCGGCGTCGAGGCGCGCGTAAAGCGCTGCGACGTAATGCTGTTCGGCCTGCAGCTCGGCTGCGTGATCATGACCTGGCACGCGCGTCCCGGCTCCTTTCGTCGATACCGAACCCGTCGATTTCGGCTCCGGCCAGCGATTTTGACTCATCACCCCGGCCTTGCCGCAAGCCCCTACCTGCGCTGTAGATTGGAGTGGGACGACGAACCGGCCTCCTCCCGTTTGCCGCAGGTCCTTGACATTGCCTCGAACATGCGTTCGAATGATTCGTATGCGGTGGGAAGGACAGGGCGTCGGAGTTGACGACGGAGCCCTGCCCGGCCTGCAGCGGATCGGCTTTGTCCGCACCGTGCGCACGCCGCAGTTCGAGGGCGTCACCTTCCACGAAGTGCTCTGCAAGTCGGCGCTGAACAAGGTGCCGAGCGCCTCGATGCTCCCGTTCAAGTACACGGTCAACGGTTACCGCGGATGCTCGCACGCCTGTCGGTACTGCTTCGCGCGCCCCACCCACGAATACCTCGACTTCGACTGCGGCACGGACTTCGACAGCCAAGTGGTCGTCAAGACCAACGTCGCCGACGTGCTGCGCCGGGAACTGGGCCGGCCGTCGTGGCTGCACGAGACCGTCGCGCTGGGCACCAACACCGACCCGTATCAACGCGCCGAAGGCCGCTACGCCTTGATGCCCGGCATCATCGGCGCCCTCGCCGACTCGGGTACGCCGTTCTCGATCCTGACGAAGGGCACGCTGCTGCGCCGCGATCTGCCGCTGCTCATCGAGGCGGCGCGGCACGTCGACATCAGCGTGGCGGTGTCGCTGGCCGTCGGGGACCCCGACCTGCACCGCGACGTCGAACCGGGAACACCCTCGCCACAGGCTCGACTCGGCCTGATCTCCGCGATCCGCGACGCCGGACTCGACTGCCACGTCATGGTGGCGCCGATACTGCCGCACCTGACGGATTCGGCGGAGCATCTCGACTCCCTGCTCGGCCAGATCGCGGCCGCGGGCGCCACCGGTGTCACCGTATTCGGGCTGCACCTGCGCGGCTCGACGCGCGGATGGTTCATGGGCTGGCTGGCGCGCTCACACCCCGAGCTCGTGGCGGTGTACCGGGATCTGTACCGGCGTGGGGCCTACCTGCCGCAGGACTACCGAAAGATGTTGCACGACAGAGCTGCACCTCTGGTCGCTCGGCATGGACTGGCGCCGGACCGCCGCTCGTTCCGGGCGGCCGATGTTCCGGCAGCAGCGCCCGCACGGGAGTTGCAGCCGACGTTGTTCTGATTCGCGGCCCGCCGCGGTGTCCTGATTCGCGGCCCGCCGCGGTGTCCTAGCCCTTGTTGCGTTTGACCTGATTGAACGGCACGCCACGGTCGGCGGCCGGTTCGCGCGGGAAGCCCAGCACCCGCTCGCCGATGATGTTGCGCGCGATCTCGGTGGTGCCGCCGCCCAGCGCAGCAGTCTGCCGCGACAGGTACCGCTCGCCGTATCGGATGAGGTCGTCGCCGACGTCGACGACGCCGCCGCTCGCCGCGATCGACAAGACGGTGTCGAACTCCAGGTGGTGGACTTCGGCGTGCGTGATGCGGATGATCGAACCCGCCGCCGGGGGCAGCGAGCCGTCGAGGACGCCGTGATAGACGTGGTCGACCAGTTGCTCCTGCACCGCCCGGTGCGCCAGCGCCCGGCCCGCCATCTGCTGGAGGCGCTCGTTGTCGGGCTGGCCCACCTTGTCCAGCAGCTCGACGTAGTTGATCGGCACGTCGGACTTGCCTTCGGCGCCAATGCCGCTGGCGAACTCCGAGCCGCCACCGACGGCCCGCCGCTCGTGGTACAGCTGGCGCGACGCGACGTGCCAGCCCTCGTTGACCTCCCCGACCACGGCGTCGTCGCCGAGTTCGAGATTGTCGAAGAACTCCTCACAGAACTCGACCGAACCGTTGACCTGCTTGATGCGCCGCAACGTGATGCCCGGGCTGTCGATCGGCACCAGGAACATCGTCAGGCCCTCGTGCTTGGGCACGTCCCAATTGGTGCGCGCCAGCATCAGCCCGTAGTCGGCCGCGAATGCGCTTGTGCTCCAGGTCTTGGCGCCGTTGATCACCCATTTGTCGCCCCTGCGGTCCGCGCGGGTGATGACACCGGCGAGGTCCGACCCGCCGCTCGGCTCCGACAGCAGCTGCACCAGCACCTCTTCGCCGCGCAGTGCGGCCGAGATGTGTTGACGTTTCTGTTGTTCACTGCCGGTGTCGAGGATGGTCGCGGCGCAGATCGTGAACGTCGGTGTGTTGAGGATGATCGGCAATTCGTAGCTGCGCGACACAGTGTCGAACGCCTTCTGGTAGGCGATCGGCAGCCCCAGACCGCCGTACTCCTTCGGGAAGCAAATCCCGGCGAACCCGCCGTCGTAGAGCTTCTTCTGCAGCTCGCGCGCGCGCAGCCACGGCTCCTCTTCGCCGCGGTCGTGTTCCGGCGGGTTGTTCGGATCGATCGGCGGCATGTTCTCGGCCAGCCACGCTTTCGCGCGGGCGGCGAAGTCCGCGACGGACTCGTCGGTCGTCGACGGTGCCGATGTCGTCTCGGTCATCAGGCTGGCTCCAACTCCTTGTTGAGCGCGTAGACGCGAAGATTGTGATCCTCGGGCGTGCCGAACATCGAGCGGTTCAACGTGACTCGCCGCAGGAAGAGGTGTAGATCGTGTTCCCACGTCACGCCGATGCCGCCGTGCAGCTGAACGCACTGCTGCACCATGCCCGGCGCATATTCGCCCACATAGGATTTCGCCACGCTGACCGCGAGTTCGGCGCCGGGGGAGCGACTGGCCACTTCGGCCACCGCGGCGGTGGTCGTCGCGCGGCACGCCTCCAACCAGATCTTCAGATCGGCGTATTTGTGCTTGAGCGCCTGGTACGAGCCCAGCGGGCGGCCGAACGAATGCCGGTCGAAGCCCCATTGGATGGTGAAGTCCAGCACCGTGTCGAGGATGCCGACGACCTCGGCGCACTGGAGGATCGCGGCGATCTGGCTCTGCCGGGCGATCAGCGCTTCGGTCTGCCCGGCCGAGCCGACCGCGGCGGTGCCGTCGATCTCGACGCCGTCGAACCGCACCCGGGCGAAGGTCTTGACCATGTCGATCGAACTCTGCCGCTCCACCTGCACGCCGGGCGCGTCGGCGGTAACCAGGAACTGGCGCACCGCACCCTCGGATTGCGCTGTGACAAGGAATATTCCGCTGTCGGCGCCGGCCTCGACGCGGTCCTTGACCCCGTCGACCCGAAATCCGCCACCGGTCGGCGTCGCGGTGACCGAGGGCCTCAGCGGTGCCCACGGCTGACCCGGTTCGTAGACGGCCCAGGACGCCACCAGTTCGCCGGCGATCAGCGCCTCGATGGTGTCGCCGTGGTTGTCCGGGGCCTCGACGAGGCCGGCAAGCACGGTGCTGACGGGATGCAGCGGACCGGGAGCGACGGTCCTGCCCGCGATCCCTGCCACCAGGGCCAGATCCCGCACGCCGTCGCCCAACACGCTGCCGCCGCCGAGATCCTCGGGCACCAGCAGGCTGGTCCAGCCCAGTTCGGTGGCGCGACGCCACCAGCCGGCGTCGAAAGAGGTTCCCGCATCGTGCATCTCGCGGATGCGGCCCAGTGGTGTCTCCTTCTCGAGGAAGGATTGCGTCGTCGAGGCGAAAAGCAGTACCTCGGGGTTCTCAGCGCTGTCGGTCACTGGCGCCAGCTCGCTTTCGTGGTGATGCGAATGTGCGTGCCGACGGATCGACACGCACGTTCACGACGTGAGCCCTCAGATCAGGCGGGGATGACGAGCGCGGGTACGTCGGGGTTGTGGACGATCTCGTTGGGCACCTTGAACAGCTCGACCATGTTGCCGCCCATCACCTTTCGCTGACCCTCCTCGTCGAGGCCCTGCAGGTCGTCGATGAGGTGCGTCGGCTCGGCCAGGCCTTCGGGATGCGGCCAGTCCGATCCGAAGATCACCCGGTCGACGCCGAGGATATCGGCCATCTGCTTGAAGTCGTCCTCCCAGAACGGCGCAACGTACACGCCACGCTTGAACGCCTCGATGGGATTCTCCGGGAACTCCTGCGGCATCTTCTTGTACACACCCTCGAACTGCTTGAACAGATAAGGCACCCAGTCCGCGCCGTTCTCGATCGACAGGATGCGCAGATCGGGATTGCGGGTTAGCGCGCCGTGGCACACCAACGCGGCCATCGAGTCCTCGATGGGGCGTTTGCCCATCGAGACCATGCGGAACGCGGTCGGCTTGAACGGCAGATACTCGTCGGCGGGCTCCCAGTCGTTGAGGTACTCGGCGTAACCGGAGTCCGAGGCGTGCATCGACACCGGGATGCCCGCCTTGACGCACGCATCCCAGAACGGGTCGAACTCCGGCAGCCCGAAGGACCGCGTACCGCGCAGACCGGGCACCGGGGCCGGACGCACGAGCACCGTCTTGGCGCCGCGTTCCAGGCACCACTCGAGTTCCTCGAGTGCGCGGTCGACGATGCCGAGGTTGATGACCGGCGTGGAGAAGATGCGGTCCTGGTAGTTGAACTGCCAGGTCTCGTACATCCACTCGTTGAGCGCGTGGATGACGTCGAGGATGAGCTCGGGATCGTCCTTCATCCGCTCCTCGACCAGGCTGGCCAGCGTCGGGAACATCAGCGAGTAGTCCAGGCCCAGTCCGTCCATCACCTCGAGCCGAGCGGCGGGCTCGCGGAAGGCCGGGATCGCCTTCATCGGCTTGCCCATCACCTCGCGGAAGCTCTTGCCGCCGCTGCCGTGCTTGAAGTACTCCTCCTGCGCGCCGGGCCGCGCGACGACCTCGAACGTCGGGTTGGGGATGTAGTCACTGACCTGGTTGCGCACCATGATCTTGGTGCGGCCGCGGACCTCGATGTAGTCGATGACGTTCTTGCGGCGGTCGGGAAGGAACTTGGTCAGCGCTTCCTTCGGCTCGTAGAAGTGGTTGTCGGCGTCGAACACCGGATAGGGAAGCTTGCGCGTCATAGTCGCCTCCTGGAAGTCTTGTTGTGCCGTGGTGGTAATGACATTACCACTTCTGGACCAGCGAAAACAGCAGCCACCGAGAAGCTCGTTCTCCACGGGGTGCAGCGCAGGTCAGACGCGGTGCAGGCCGTCAGCGGGCGAGCAGGCCGCTGACGCAGAAGTCGTAGATGTGGTCGGCGGCGACCGGGGCGCCGTTGAGTTCGGCGCCCAGCACCTGCAGCCGCATCGCGCCCAGGGCGGACTGCATGATCAGCGCGGCGGTGGCCTCGACGTCGAGGTCGGTCCGGAAGGCGCCCTCGGTCACGCCGCGGTTGATGATGTCCTTGATCAAGTCGTGCACGGGGGAGAGGACGCGTGCGTACTCGCGTGGCAGCGCCTCGGCGAGGCGATCGTTGTAATAGGTCAGACCGCGGTTGACCTTGTCCTGCGTGGTCGTCTCGGCCGGCGTGCAGATCCGGTCGATGAGCACCCGCAACGCTTCGGCGGCGGGCAGGTCGGCGGTGTCCTCGCGCCACCGCCGCGTCGACTCGGACATGATCTTGTCGATCAGCGCGAGAAGCAGCTCGTCCTTTGTCGAGAAGTGTTGGTAGAAGGACCGTAGCGAGGTCTTGGACCGCTCGACCACCTCGAGAACGGTGAAGTCGGTGCGCCCGGTCTCGCCGAGGATCGCCAGCGCCGATTTCATGAAGCGCTTGGGTCGTGACTCGGGATCGGCGCCGACAGTGCTCGCCGTACGTCCGCTCGGCTTCGCCATCGTCGTCACCTTCCGGCATCGGGACCCGCTGGTAATGACGTTACCGCTTTTGCAGAAGCTCGGTTACTGTTGCGTTCCATGACGACAGACTCAGCGCAGATGCCGTGGACCGTGCAAGGGCTGCTCGACCTGTTCGACGTGCAGCCGGCCGGCGAGAACCTCTTCACCGCCGATACCGGCCCCGCAGGCGAGGACGCGCGGCAGGTGGTGGAGGGCACCCAGGTGCTGGCCCAGGCGATCGTCGCAGCGGCCAAGCGATTCGGAGGCAAGTCGGTGCGCTCGGTGTATGCGGTGTTTGCGCGCGCGGTGATGGTCAGTGCCGGACCGGTCGAACTGGAGGTCGACGTCGTCAGCGAAGGCCGTTCCACCGCAACGGCAGTTGTGGCGGCGAAGCAGAACGGCAAGCGGTGCATCACCGTCACAGTGCTGGCCGACGTGCCGACCGCCGACGTCATCCGCCATGCGCTGCCCCGTCCCGACGTCGCGGCCCCCGCCGATGCCAACGTCTCCGCGATGCCCATGACCGGCAGGCAGTTGCGGCTGGTGGACGTGGTCGACGTCAACAGCCCCGACGAGGTCGGGCCCCCGGAGCTGTACGCCTGGCTGCACTACGACCCCATTCCGACGCGAGACGACCTCGCCAAGGCGCTGATCGCGTACTTCACCGGCCACCTCGGTATTTCGACGACGATGCGTGCGCACGAAGGGATCGGCACGGCGCAGTCGCACCTCACGGTGTCGACCGCGCCGATGACCGTCTCGGTCAGCTTCCATGAGCCGTTCACGTGGGACGGGTGGCTGCTCTACAGCCACGAGAGCACGCAGGTGGGCGCCGGCATGTCCTACGTGCGCGGCACAGTCCACACCGAGTCCGGTGAGCTGATCGCGTCGTTCACCCAGGACGCGCTGATCCGTCCGCTGCGCACCACTGACACCGCGATCAAGGAACAGTCGCGCCTCTAGACTTTTCCCCGCCGAAACTGAAGTTGTGCAGGCGAATTGACGGGCAGATTCATACGGTCACTGCAATATCGCCGTTTGGAGGTTGCAATGCCGTCTGGATACCCCGTCCCATTGGCGGTGCGGAGACAGTTCTTCGACCTGGTGTGTGCCGGCACTCCGGTGCTCGAGGCCGAGCGACAGGTAGGTGTGTCGCGCAACGTCGGTTCAGCCTGGTGGCGCAAAGCTGGGGCGATGGAACTGCGAAAAGGTGCACGTGCAAC